>NZ_JBHUMM010000012.1:0-66148 GCF_042685085.1 Marinicrinis sediminis | reverse complement strand
TAGGTTTGGTGACAATGGCGGAGGGGTACCACGCGTACCCATACCGAACACGACCGTTAAGCCCTCCAGCGCCGATGGTACTTGGACCGAAGGGTCCTGGGAGAGTAGGACGTTGCCAAGCCGAAGAAGGAAGAGACCGATCCATTAGGATGGTCTCTTTTTTGTAATTTCCTCTCCTCCAGCGGAGACCCTATCCCAAAGCCCGACATTTGTGCAAAGCACAAGAAGAGGGTGTGGGAAAGGGTCGAAGCACAATCAGAGAAGTAAGAAGCGGTACATAAGGAAGGAACCGATGCCGACCTTGTTACGGATTCAAAGGAGTCATGCGCGGTGCGGAATGTCCGTTACCAAGCCAAAGAAGAAAGAGACCGTTCATGATGAACGGTCTCTTTTTTGTTATCTGCCCCTCTCCAGCGGAGGTCCTGCCCCTCAATCCTCCCCCTTCCAGCGGAGACCCTATCCCAAAGCCCGACATTTGTACGAAGTACAAGAAGAGGGCGTGGGAAAGGGTCGGAGCCACACGCACAGTATTTCCATGATACAATGATAAGATGAAACGATAAGATGAATAGAGGCCATATGAAAGTAGGTGGTGGAAAAATGAAAATAGATCGACTGCTTTCCATCGTAATGATCCTGTTACATAAAAGACGGGTACAGGCAAAAGAGCTAGCTGAGATGTTTGAAGTTTCACAGAGAACCATCTATCGCGATATTGAGACCATCAACATGGCCGGGATCCCGATCATAACGTTTCCGGGAAACCAAGGTGGAATTGGGATCGCAGAGAACTATAAGTTAGAAAGAAATATGCTCACCATCGAAGAAATGGCTTCGATCATCACGGCACTAAGAAGTTTGAATACGAGCTATCCGGATGCCCATACACAGCCAGTATTGCAAAAAATTCAAGCGCTGCAATCCCTAAAAGATGGAGAAAAGCTGCAGGCCATAAGTGAACAGCTTTTAATCGATCATAGTTGCTGGGGTTCCAGTGCCATCATAAATAAAAAACAAAGCATGATGAAGCTAGCAATAGAAAATAATCAAACGGTCATCTTCCGATACAGAAATGCAAAAAATGAAGAAAAGGATCGACACGTCGAGCCCCATACCCTTGTATTGAAAAATAACAGGTGGTATGTCTATGCCCACTGTAGAGATAAACATGATTTTCGATTTTTTAAATTATCTCGAATGAAAAATCTTCATATAACCTCACAAGCTTTTGACAGAAAGGAGACGAAGCTGGAGCAAATTCCATGGAATACACAATGGTCTCAATTGCCGGCTAAGCTTACTGTCACGTTGAAATTTCAAGCATCAGCCAGGTTTTTAGTCGAGGAATGGTTTGATGAAGAAGAAATAGACACCGACGCTAGCGGTTGTATGATTGTCACAACCCGTTTCCCAGATGATCCATGGGTAACAGGCTTTGTTTTACGATTTGGTGATCAAGTAGAAGTCATTCAACCAGAGAGATTGCGACAACATATATATCAAGTTGCCTGTGAAGTGGCTAAAAAATATGCCCCCTTTAGCAAGCCATCTCAAACTTGACGTATAGTTGTCTTATTTCCTTTTCTATAATGAAGATATCATTGTCGAGGAGGATGAAGAATGGAACAATCAATTTGTCAAAGCTGTACCATGCCCATGGAGGATCAAACCAAGTGGGGGACCGAGAAAAATGGAGAGAAAAGTCAGTCGTATTGTCTCTATTGCTACGATGAAGGGCAATTTCGAGTGCCAGAACAAACGATGGAGGAAATGATCGAAATTTGTATCCCTTACATGAAAGAGAGTGGATGGGAAGAAGAGAAAGCGAGAGCAATGATGAAGGGGATATTGCCAAGCTTGAAGAGATGGTCAACCAGCTAGTATAAGCTAGAATGAATGGTCAGAAGAACATAGCGGAATGAAGCGTACAGAAGATTGAATAAGCTGGCAACTAACAGATCGTGGTTAGGGCCAGCTTATTTATAATTTGGAATCGATGTAGCAGCAGGCATCGAGCAAAACGAGATCAGAAGAACAACAATATTAGGACACATAGTAGGATAAATCCTTGCTGGACAGACGCACAATACCGTCCTTACGATGATAATAACAGCGTATTAACATAATAATTCGGGGCAACGAAAACCAAAGGTGAACGAACAGACATTGCAGCAAAAGGCTGGTTGCCACCCAAGGAAGCAATAAGGTAATCCCTAACAAGACCACGAACATTTGATGAAACTGAACGGACAGGAGCAAGCGGATCGCAATATCTTGCCTAGGTAGATAGCCCACCCAGAAAATACTGCAGTTTGTCCGGATCCCCCATGCGTTATGCTTATCATTGGAAATACGTTGTAAAGCGACATATGCGACCCCAGATTGCAAGAACAGCACAAGTACAATTCCAGTAAAGAGATCCACCATCCAGTCGGTGATGGAGAGAGGTGAGAAGTAGAGTAGAGCTGCTTCTCCAACTAGAAATAGAAGCAGAAAACTTGAGATCATAAGGGGAGAGTAAGAAAAACGCTTCAGTAATTGATATTGATAGATCAGATCCTGATGACCAGCGTGTGATTTTTTCGAAGTTGTCCCGTTCATACTCATGTGCTCCTCTATTCCAGAATGCACCGCATTGACTTTTTCAATGCCCATGCTATAATCGAGAATGATTATCATCAGTCTGCCTTAACGTCACACGTATCGTCTTGTACGATTAGTTTCATTATAATGCAACCAGGCATGAAGGCAAACCACCATGCCATTTTTATTTGCATGCGTGACCATGCAGCCAGATATGTGGGGAGAGAAAAGAACATGAAAGAAGCATCAAAATTTGAGAAAGTGGCAGCTCGCTGCTGGAACATATTAAATGAAGGTAAGCCATTTACCCCTGTATTTACTGTCGGGGTATTTTTACTGTTTCATCTAGCAAACTGGCATGATATTGATTTTTGGAACCATGCAGGCATCACGTTTCTTACCCTATTACCTATTCTGCTGATTTATTATCACTACGATTTTCCGCTACATTTACGGACTTTTTTGTGGCTGCCTCTACTCGCAAGTATCTTTATCTTTTCCCCGGCATCGATTGGCTTATATGGACTGGCACTCGGCCTCTATTTCTTTTTCACCGTCATATTTTGGGGGACCATTTATTATCATCTGCGCATCGGTACAACTTGGACGAATTACCGCAGGTTTTGGAAGCTAGTATTAAAAAACAGTGATTCCACCAGCGGGAATGCGCAAGAGCAAGTGCCTAAAGTGCTGCTGCTGCTGACAATAGCGGCGTTTGTTCATACCTATCGCAGTAGTCCAATCTACTTCTGGCAGGATCAATGGGTCGTGTACGTGCTGTTCCTGTTGCTATTGGCCCTGTACAGTGCAGTCATTCATCGGGTCGGATTCAACTGGAAGCCTGATCCGCTACCTTATACAGATAATGCTGATCCTTCGCTGCACATGGATGTAGACAGAGTGTTTGTATTAGTGGTGGATGGTTGCAGAAAGGATCGGTTGGCAGAGGCACATACTCCGTTTATGGACTGGGTAAAAACCGAGGGGACTGAATTCACCCAAATGGAGACCATCTATCCCGATCGTACAGTGGTCTGCTTTACCTCTATGTTTACGGGCACCTATCCGTTTGAGCATGGCATACAGAGCAATATGGTGTGGAAACAGGGCATTCGATGTGAATCCCTGTTTGACAGTTTGCGCAAAGAAGGCAAGGTCGGACGACTGCTGGGCATTGCTCACCTGGTAGATTCAATGGGGGACGATGTGGACACGGTCACAGCAGTTATGCATAATGATCGTGCCGACGGTCATATTATCGATCGGGCCAAGCAGGTTATGCAAAAGCACGATCCTGATTTTATGGTGGTCCAACTAATTGCCACGGATCAGACCGGTCATAGCAGGGGAGCGTTGTATGAAGAATACAAACAGAAGATTGAAGAGGCGGATGCCCATTTGCAAGGATTTTATGAATGGCTGAAAGAAAACCAGTATTGGACGGATCGTTCTGTGATGATGATTTGCGCGGATCATGGTCAATCCGATGGAATAGGCGGACATGGACATCTGGATGAAGGGGAGCGCTTCGTTCCATTTATGATGATGGGCCACGGCATTCAAAAAGGAGTCCAGGTCGATGAACTGAAAAGTCTGGTTTCCATTACGCCAACGGTCAGCCAGCTTTTGGGTGTACCCCTACCCAACAAGAGCCGTGGACCCGTGCTATGGGAAGCCATTCGGCATCCGCAACACGTCACAGACAAGGGAGAAAGCAGCAATGAATAAACCATCTAGTATGAATCTCAATCAGATTGATCCCGCTACGGATGTCCATTCTGCGGTTTCGGGGGCCTGTATGGTTGTCATTCCTGCTTTTAATGAGGCGGGTTCCATCGCAAAAGTCATCTCCAAAGTGCCCCGCGAATTGCCGGGATTCGCTCGCGTATCTATTCTGGTTGTCAATGATGGTTCAAGAGATGATACGGTGAAAGTTGCGTTTGCAGCCGGAGCGGACTATGTGTATTCATCCCCGCGCAATCAGGGCTTGGGTGCAGCCGTGCTCTTTGGACTGAAGCAAGCCTATCAGCTTGGTGCCGAGGCAGCGGTCATGATCGATGCAGATAATGAATATCCGGCAGAACAAATTCCTGAACTGGTCCAGCCGATTGTAAATGGACAAGCGGATTATGTACTGGGATCCAGATTCCTCAAAACGGTACAAGGCATGAAAGCATATCGTCGAATTGGCAATCGTGTATTCACCTGGCTGCAAGCGAAGCTGCTAAGGCTGGAACTGACAGATGGGCAGACCGGCATGCGCGCTTTCAAGAGAGAAGTGCTCCGTGACCTGGATATTATACACGCCTACAACTATGCACAGGTCATGACACTGAATATTGTGAGACAAAACTATCTGCTGCAAGAAATCGCCATAGATTATCAAGTAAGAACAGAAGGGGCGTCCTTTATCAACTGGACCTACATTCATAAAGTGATTCCGGCTATCATTCGGGAACTGACGACGGCTCCATCCGGCCGTGTTTCGCGCGTACAAACACGCTATGATCGATTGCCTCATAAGATAGGATATCCCGCAAACCAGAAATAAGAGCAGATCGGTCTGAAACGAAAGCGATAGAGTTTAAGATTTTGACATCACGCCCATAATGGAGATATGGGTTCCAACAGGACACCTCTATGAGTAAAGGGATAAAGGTGGATGATTGCGATGAAAGCAGAGCACAGGGAAACCTGTATCATTTGTGAACAGTCCAAGGCAGAAGGCATTAATATTTATGCATCGTTCATTTGTGCGGACTGTGAGGAAGAAATAGTAGGAACAGATGTCCAGGATGTCAAGTATCCGTTCTTCATTCGACAACTGAAAAATATCTGGTTGAAGCAAGATGCTTGATCATGATGACCTGCACATGAGATTTGCTGTCCATATGGCTGTATGGGCGGCATTTTCTTTTTCAGAGATCCTGTCTCTTCTCTCATCTCCAAAGCGATAACGGTTCAGCAGCAATACGTGGATGCAAAATGGCGCCCACCAATCTCTTCACATGGGCCAGCGAGCCTCACTAGAATGAAAGAGGATCACATTCACGTCATTGAGGATGGCGACTGGTCCATTCCGTAAGATATAATGGAAGAAACAAACGGAAACCACCCGGAAGACCTGGGAGCAAGAAGGACATCTCTCCCGTATACTAGCCATAATGGAGCGAATCAAGACATGAATCTCAATCAACACCGAGCCCCGATCCTGGAGGCACTTCTTCACCATCAGGAAAAACAGACTGCCAGTTTCCATGTACCCGGGCACAAAAACGACAATCAGAGAGGTCATCAGGAAGATTCCTGGTTCACCAATGTGATGAAGCTGGACATGACCGAGTTGACCGGTCTGGATGACTTGCATGAGCCCTCGGGCTGTATTGCGCAAGCTCAGCAACTCGCTGCATCAGCTTTTGGAGCCAGCCATACGTGGTTTCTCGTCGGCGGAAGTACAGTCGGCAATCTATCTGTCATCTGTGCCTGGAGCAGACCCGGTGATATCTGGATCGTGGATCGGCATGCACATAAATCCGTCATGAATGCGCTGAAACTTGTCGAGGCTCGTGTGGCCTTTCTTCCCGCCCGATTTCATCCGCAGACGGGTATACCGGTGCAGCTTGATGTGATGGACATCGAGCACATGCTGAAACGGTATCCGCAGGCCCGAGGCGTATTGATCACATCCCCCACTTATTACGGGTATCAGTCCGATCTGAAGGCTATCGCAGATCGGGTACATCACTACGGCATGCCACTCATTGTGGATGAAGCACATGGCGCTCATTTTTCCTTTCACCCCAGTCTGCCCCAATCTGCGATGCAAGCCGGTGCCGACGTGGCCATTCAATCCACCCACAAAATGCTCGGGGCGATGACGATGTCCGCCATGCTTCATTTGCAAGGAAACCGGATTGATCCTGCACTGATCCGTCAGGCGCTCGGTATGCTGCAATCATCCAGTCCCTCCTATCCCTTGATGGCATCACTCGATGTGGCTCGAAGAGATGCTGCTCTGCACGGGTACGATCTTCTGCAAGTGGGCATGCAGCAATTGCAAAGTCTGTCGGAGCAGATAGAGGGGATTGAGGGCATCGGCATCCTGAGAGCGGATGATCCATTTAAAATGTATGTCTACGACAAAACCCGGTCGTTAAACGGTCATCAACTGCGAGAACAACTGGAGCTGAGAGGCTGTATGATGGAGCTTGCCGATGAAACAGGCGTATTGGCGGTTCACAGCCTATATACCAAGCAAGGACACTTGGGACGATTAAGGGACTCGCTTCAAGCGATCAGTGAAAAATACCGGCTGGGTAAACAGGAACTGAAACCATCCGTATGGAATACGTATAGCACACCACTCTGCATGGAAGAGAGTGCAGGGCTGATCCATTTCCAGAATAATCTGCACGCCCCTTCCCAACTGGTTGATCTGGAGATGGCAGAAGGATACAGGGCGGCGGAGATGGTGATTCCGTATCCTCCCGGGGTCCCTTTGTGGGTGCAGGGAGAGCGCATCACTCGCGCCTCGCTGGAGGCACTTGTCCGATGGGTCTCCCATGGCGGTCATGTGCAGGGGCTGGATGCAGCGGGCAGCCGCATTCGTGTGCTGGCAGAGACACCAAGCGGCAGTGACGAAGGATGATGAAAGATGATACGAACAGACCGTGAACCGGACGATAGATTAGCTCAAACAGACAAAGATATGAGGATGAACCTGAATGAACAACCTACCCAATCAACCATCCATGAAACCACCACTCACACACCTGTGTACCGATAAGCATCAACCGTCATCTCGTTTGCCTGGCACCTTTTTGACCTTCGAAGGAGGAGAAGGAGCCGGAAAAACAACGGTAATCGAAGCGATAGCAGCCTGGTTGAAGGCGTCTGGCTATGAAGTAGTCACCACCCGCGAGCCAGGGGGCATACAGATCGCGGAGAAAATTCGCAGCGTCATTTTGGACCCGTCACACACCAGCATGGAGGAACGTACAGAAGCGCTGCTGTATGCCGCTGCACGCAGACAGCATCTGGTGGAGAAGGTGACCCCTGCACTGGAAGCAGGCCGCATCGTGCTCTGTGATCGATTTATTGACAGCAGTCTAGCCTACCAGGGCTATGCACGAGGGATCGGGATCGAAGAAATCTGGAACCTGAACGCTTTTGCGATCGGAGATCGAATGCCTGAGCTTACTTTCCTACTGGACATAGACCCTCATATCGGACTACAGCGTATCTATCAGAATAATGAGCGGGAAATCAATCGCCTGGATATGGAGAAACTGGACTTTCACGAGAAGGTCAGGGAAGGATACCGCAAACTCGCCACACGATTCCCGGAGCGCATCGTCGTTGTGGATGCCAGTCAGGATGTGGAGGGTGTCCTTCAGACTATCCAACACGTGATAAAAACACGAATGAATCTGAAATCTTCCTAAAATTCTCTTTCACAAAAGGGTCATAATTGCTTATGATAGAAATAAAGAGAGAAACCCTGTGCAAGCGCTTTCGACATGCTGGCTTCGGCAAGCCACTCGAAGTGTGCGAAAACCGTGAAGATTAGCTATAATAAAGGGAGGTGCCGATGATGAAAATGATCATGGCCGTCGTACAAGACAAAGACAGCGGGAAATTGGCAAGTGCGCTCGTCAAGGCAGGCTATCGCGCAACAAAGCTGGCGAGTACAGGTGGATTCTTGAAGGCAGGCAACACCACGTTTATGATCGGAACGGAAAATGACAAAGTCGAAGATGTTTTCCGGATTATTCGTGAAAACTGCAAGATTCGAGATCAACTGGTTACCCCTGTGTCACCTGTAGGGGGCACGACGGATTCGTACATTCCATTCCCGGTAGAGGTTCAAGTGGGCGGCGCAGCTGTGTTTGTCATTCCGGTTGAGCGGTTTGAGCATTATTAGCACCTCTGGCCGGAGCCGTTCATTCCAGGTCTGCTTGAACGAGGGAAGGCCCGCTTGCAAGCTGTGCGAATGCCTCTGAATTGCCTGAGGAATGCCGAATGATCCAACCTGCATGGAAAGAAGGAAGCTGCTGTGAAAATTAACCCTGGTTTTCAGCCTGTACGCAACATTCAGAAAAATGATGCAGGCGGCACCCCGAGTACCCAACAAAATCAGTTTTCAGATACCATGCGACAGCAGCACCAGCAAGCGACGCAGCAGCAACTGAAGCAAATGCTGGATCAAGTACAACAGCAAGGTGAAAGATTGCTAAAATCGATGACCGTGCGGGAACTTCGGCAATACAAGCTGCTCGTCAAACGATTCTTGGAGGAAACCGTACGCCGGGGAGTGGGATTGAAGGAAACCCGGGGCTGGGATCGCAGAGGACGGGGCAAGAAATACAAGATCCTGGAAGAGATCGATCAATATTTGCTGGAAATGGCCGATGAACTGCTAGAGGCCGAGAATGGCAAGGTAGAACTGCTAAACCGGGTAGGCGAGATCAGAGGCCTGCTGATCAATCTATGGTTTTAATGAAGAAAAGGGAGTTTAATATACATGTCTTTTCAAGAACTGCAAGGGCAGGATATGGTGAAACAGCTTTTGCAAAGCGGGTTGCGGAAAAACCAGCTTTCGCATGCATATTTATTTATCGGCCCTTCAGGGACAGGGAAACGGCAAGCGGCAGTCAGTTTGGCCCAGGCCGTTTTTTGTTTGAATCAAATAGAAGATGCTTGCGGCACATGCATTGAATGCCGAAAAGTAGCCCACGGGAATCATCCGCGTCTTTTCATGCTGGAGCCGGAGGGAACGGCAATTAAAATCGACCAGATTCGAAAGCTGCAACGCGAATTCTCGCTCAAGACAGGTGACAAGCGAAAGATTTATGTCATCGAGCAGGCCGAGAAAATGACCGTAGAAGCTGCAAACAGCTTGCTGAAGTTTCTGGAGGAGCCCGCTTCGATGGTGACTGCTGTGCTTATTACGGAAAATGGACAGGCTGTATTGCCGACCATTCGATCCCGTACACAGCCGGTACCGTTTTCGCCACCCTCTCCACAAAGTTTGTTCATGCAGCTGAAGCAAGAGGGATTTGGGGCTCTTGATGCCAAGCTGGCCGTTCATTTGGCTGCAGGTGTACAAGGAGCCAGAGAATTGATCCAAGGAAATGGATTTGCAGAATGTAGAAACGTAGTGATACAATTGGCTAAGGAATGTGTTACGGCACCCTTTGCCAGTGCAAGCCTGACGATTCAGCAAAAGATTGTCAAAGCCGCACTGACAGATCACATTCCACTGATGCTGGACATGCTGTTGCTATGGTTTAAGGATATGCTAAGAGCGCAGGCTGGAGCGGAAGCAGACCGAATCATTTTCGAGGATGAATCGGACTGGATTCGTCAGCATGCCCGATATATGGATACGTCAAGAATGGTCAGGTGGATGGAGGAAACTGTCGAAGCCAAGCGGCAGCTACGCTCGCATGTGAGTCCACAGCTCGTACTTGAGCAGTTATGTGTCAAAATAAAGGGGGAGTAGAATGTATAGTGTTGTCGGCGTACGCTTTAAGAAGGCCGGCAAAGTCTACTATTTCGACCCTACAGAGCTCCAGATTGAGAGAGATCACCATGTCATCGTTGAGACCGCTCGCGGGGTTGAATACGGCAAGGTGGTTGTAGGGAAAAAACAGGTAGATGAGTCGGATGTGGTTCTCCCCTTGAAAAAAGTCATTCGCATTGCAGATCTGAAAGATGCAAATGTCGTTGAGGAGAACCGACACGCAGCGAAAGATGCTTTTCAAATTGGTTTGGATAAAATACGTCAGCATAAGTTGCAGATGAAACTGGTTGATGTTGAATATACATTTGATCGCAACAAAGTGATATTTTACTTTACGGCAGAAGGCAGAGTCGATTTTAGAGAATTGGTCAAGGATCTGGCGAGTATCTTCAGAACCAGAATTGAGCTCAGACAGATCGGGGTCCGTGATGAGGCGAAAATGCTTGGAGGCATTGGACCTTGCGGTCGTCCGTTATGCTGCTCGACCTGGCTTGGCGATTTCGAGCCCGTGTCCATCAAGATGGCCAAAGATCAGAATCTGTCCCTTAATCCGACCAAAATATCAGGATTGTGCGGTCGATTGATGTGCTGCCTGAAGTATGAGCATGATAATTATGAAGAAGCCAGAGAAAAAGAAGAGATGCCGTCCATTGGCAGCCTGGTAGTGACTTCATTGGGTGAAGGAAAAGTTGTTTCGGTTCATCCCAAGGAACGAACTGCCTCCATTCAAATCTTCGAGCTGAAGAAAAATGTGAAACTGCCATTTGATGATGTAGCCTTGCAAGAGTAACCGTTAGACAAACACTGAGGTGAAGTTCGTGGTCAAGAAAGACATGTATTCGGAACTTTCACATATGGAAGAACAGTGGGTGCATCTGTTGGAACAATTCTCAGGAATGAAACAGAAAGTAGCTGCGTTGGTGGAGGAGAACAAGCGACTTAGCATCGAAAATCAACAGCTTCGCCGTCTCTTGAAAGAATCCCAGCCTGAACAGGAAGATGGGAACGAAGAGCAGCCTCAATCCCCACACGAGCAAGCCGGATATGTAGGAGAAGGATACGATAACTTGGCTCGTCTGTATGCGGAAGGCTTCCATATTTGTAACTTGCATTATGGTCAATTGCGCACCGAAGGAGATTGCTTATTTTGCCTGTCCTTTTTAAATAAATAGTCCCTTCACATTGATTGAAACCGTAGAGATCAGCTCTACGGTTTTTTTCCACCCGTATGACACATCCCCTACAAGATTAAACACGAGGAGAAGGAATGAAACCCGAATGAGAAAAAAAGTACCGCTTCATCCCAACGAAAGAGTAGACGACCTGATCAATCAGGATTTACATATCATCCAGAGTGATGAAGTGTTCAGCTTTTCCATGGATGCCGTCTTGTTGTCCCGCTTCTGTTCGGTTCCTTACCGGGGTCGCATTATGGACTTGTGTACCGGAAACGGGGTCATCCCGCTACTGCTTACAGCTCGTACGAAAGCTTCTGTCACCGCTGTAGAAATACAGGAAAAACTGGTGGACATCGCAAAGCGAAACGTACAGATGAACAACCTCGAGCAGCAGGTTGAAATTATACACGGAGATTTAAGAGAAATGACCACCACATATAACGGCCATTTTGATCTTGTGACCGTTAACCCGCCGTACATGCCCGCCCAGACCGGGGATCAAAATAAGAACAGTCATTTCGCAATCGCAAGACATGAGATTTCCTGTACGCTGGAGGATGTGATCGCAGCCTGTGGTCGAATGGCCAAAAGTGGCGGAAAAGTAGCGATGGTCCACCGTCCTTCGAGAATCATGGATATTTTATTTCTGATGCGCAAATACAAAATGGAGCCAAAGCGCATCCGATGGATTCATCCGAAAAAGGATGCCGAGGCCAATATGGTGCTTATCGAGGCAATCCGCGATGGCAAGCCGGAGGTCAGAGTGCTTCCGCCGCTCATTGTTTATAATGAGCAGCAGCAATATGCCGAAGAATTGATGGAGATCTATTACGGAAAGGGAGAGAGGGAGCAATGAACATTCAAAAAAGCTTTTTGCCGCACCCTGCAGCGCAAGCACATCGCTTGCCAGCTCATAACCCTGCCCCAGCCGAGCTTGAGTATGGCAAACTGTATTTGGTGGCTACCCCGATCGGCAATTTGGAGGACATGACCTTCCGGGCTGTGAATACACTGCATTCCGTCGATTGGATAGCCGCAGAGGATACGAGGCAAACGAAAAAGCTGCTGAATCATTTTGAGATTTCCACCCGTCTTTTTAGTTACCATGAACACAACAAGATGGCCAGCGGAGAACGGATTATCGATCTGTTGAAAGAGGGGCAAAGCGTCGCATTGGTCAGTGATGCCGGAACGCCGGCCGTTTCAGACCCCGGCATGGAGATCGTGGAGGCTGCGCTTGCAGAAGGCTTGTCGGTCATTCCCATACCCGGGGCCAATGCGGCCATCTCTGCCTTGATTGCATCGGGGTTGAACACAAAGGCGTTTACCTTTCTCGGCTTCCTGCCGCGGGAAAAAAAGCAATTGACACAGACGTTGGACCAATGGAAGAATCATACAGAGACGCTGGTGCTGTACGAATCCCCTCATCGCATCAAGAAAACACTGGCGGCCATGTTCGAGGTATGGGGAGATCGCAGAATCAGTTGTGGTCGCGAGCTTACCAAGCGTCATGAGGAATGGCTGAGAGGAACCGTGGCATCCGCCATGGACTACTTTGCAAACCAGCCTCCAATTGGTGAGTTCTGTCTGGTCGTTGAAGGCAATCTTTCTCCAGAAGCCGAGCAAATCGTCGGATGGTGGGAAGGTATGCAAGTTGTGGAACATGTAAAAACATACATGAATCAGGGTCATTCTAAAAAAGAAGCGATGAAGCTGGCGGCAGGAGATCGGGGTGTATCAAAGCGGGATCTGTATGATCAGTGTCATGAACTATAAAAAAAAGACCGCTGTTCGTAAATGAACAGCGGACAAGCAAAAGGAGATATGAAAAGGTTAGAATTAACATATTGGAATAACTCTATTATAACTTATTCTTTCTCATTTGTCATGGAATTATATAAATCAATTAGTTCAGGGATGCAAGACTTGCTGATCATCTTGCCTTTGAAGTAAATAAGCTCGTCTGCATTTCCTGTAAAAATACAAGCAGGCTCATACTTTTTCAGCATAATTCTTTCGCCATCCACATAAATTTCCAACGCGTCTTTTTCCCCGATACCTAGTGTACGGCGAAGCTCGATTGGAATAACAACACGACCCAACTCATCAACCTTACGAACAATACCTGTAGATTTCATCATAGCGAAATGACCTCCTAAATATTTTAAAATGAATCGTCATTATTCGACATAATTTTCGATTCTTATCATACCAACCATTCCCATAACAGTCAATACAATTTGACGCGCGTGAACTTTACTAATGATGCAGTAACGTACCAGCGGTGATTACTACCCCATAATTACACATTAGCTGGATATCATGAAAAATACAAGCAATAGAAAATGGAAGTCAAGATTTTCGGATTCGACAGAACGTGTCGAAAAATATCGCAAAATTGTCGAAAAAAATATAAAAGGGTGCCATTGTATCGAAATCATACTCAAAATGTGTCAGATTGGAGGGGAAGTCAGATGTTAGAAGAGGAAAAAGTTTTCAAAGATCCGGTTCATCGGTATGTGCATGTCCAGGATGAAGTGATCTGGGACCTCATCAATACGAGGGAAATGCAGCGGCTTCGCCGCATTCGTCAGTTGGGAACTTCCTTCTATACGTTTCACGGGGCAGAGCATAGCCGGTTCTCTCATTCCCTGGGTGTATATGAAATTACGAGAAAAATCATTTCACAATTTGAGCGCAATGGTTTTTCCGACTGGCCCACCGAGGAAAGGCTGCTCTGTCTGTGTGCGGCTTTGCTGCATGACATCGGTCACGGGCCATTTTCCCATTCGATCGAATCGGCTTTCGACACCGATCATGAAGAATGGACATGCCGAATGCTCAGAGAGCAGACGGAGGTCAACCAAGTGTTGTCGAAAGTGTCTGCCGATTTCCCCAAGAAAGTGGAGCAAGTCATCTGTAAAACCTATCCCAAAGAAATTGTCGTCAGCCTTATTTCCAGTCAACTCGATGCAGACCGGATGGATTATATTTTGCGAGATGCGTATCATACGGGAGTCAACTACGGAACCTATGATCTGGAGCGCATGATTCGCGTGCTCAGGCCGCATCGCGGACATGTGGTGGTGAAAGAAAGCGGCATGCATGCTGTAGAGGCCTATCTCATGTCCCGGTATCAGATGCATTGGCAGGTGTATTTCCACCCGGTTACGCGCAGCTCGGAAATCATCTTGCGAAAGATGTTCGAGCGTGTCAAATATTTATACCTGAATGGCTACGCATTTGACTTCTTTCCTCATCCACTGGGGGCATTGATTGAAAATCGAATAGAGTCGAAAGAGTATCTACTACTGGATGAATCGTTCATGCAGATGTCTATGATGCAGTGGACCCACGAACGGGACGAGATCCTGGCAGATCTGTGTGATCGCTTCCTTCATCGAAGATTGTTCAAATATAGTACGATGGAGTTACTGGATGAGAGGAAAATTCGAAACATGCGCCAGCAGGTCGTGCAGGCTGGCTATGATCCGCAATACTATCTGGAAGTTGATTTCCCCGCCGATCTCTCCTATGATGTGTATCGAGCCGGGGAGACAGACGGTAAAATTCCCATTTATCTTTGGAATGATCGCGGGAAGCTGATCGAAATCTCGAAAAAATCAGATATCATCCGATCGATCAGCGGCGTTCAGATGGGTACCCATCACCTGTATTATCCCGAAGGGATGTCATTTATCTAATTGAAAAGGAGACGCATATGTTAATCGATACGCACACACACTTGGATGCAGACGCATTTGTAGAAGATCAGGAACAAGTGATACAGCGAGCTCTCGATCAGGGAGTAGAACGGATGATCAATGTGGGTTTTGATCGCAAGACGATTACTTCTACGCTGGAGCTAGCCGAGAAATATGACTTTATCTATGCCGTAATTGGCTGGCATCCCGTTGATGCCGTGGACATGACGGAAGAAGATTTGAAGTGGATCGAACAGCTTGCCACGACACATCCCAAAGTGGTGGGCATTGGTGAAACGGGTCTGGACTATCACTGGGACAAGTCGCCAAGAGCCATTCAGCAGGACGTATTTCGCAAGCAGATTGACCTGGCGAAGCGGATTGGAAAACCGATCATTATCCACAACCGGGACGCCCACCAGGATGTGGTTGATATTCTAAGAGAAGAGAACGCCTCAGAAGTAGGAGGCATTATGCACTGCTATTCTGGCAGCTGGGAAATCGCCAAACAGTGCCTCGATATGAATTTCTATATTTCATTTGGCGGTCCGGTCACCTTCAAAAATGCCAAGCAGCCCAAAGAAGTACTCAAAAAGGTGCCATTGGACCGTTTGCTGGTAGAGACAGATTCCCCTTATTTGACTCCTCACCCCTATCGAGGAAAGCGAAATGAAAGCGGTTATGTGAAGTTGGTGGCAGAGGCAGCAGCAGAGCTGACAGGGAAAACTTTTGATGAAATCATCCGAATAACTGGAAATAATGCCAAAAAAGTATTTGACATCTTTTAAGATTAGTGTTTATTCGAGAGAAAATCAAAGCAATTTCGCAAGAAACAATTCTTCCTCCAGCTTTTTTTTCGATTTTGATCCTGTTTTCAAGTTTTTTTCATAAAATCGCATTTTATTAAACCTTTACAGTCTATCAGAAAGTGCGTAATATTCTTTCTTAGAAACTTCATATGCAATTCCAATTGCACATCGCTTTATTTCCTAATTGGAAAACGGGGGACCCAGATTGAAAACATGGCTGCACATTCGACCGATCGAATTGTGAAGAATGGTATCTTGGGGTGAATTTGATTCCACTCGAATCAATAGGGCATCTCTTGGCCCGAATCCGACAGCTAACCTCGTAAGCGTCTAAGAGAGAACCGCTGCGCATTCACGAAGAGCAAGATAGCTAAAAGCCGCGACCGGACTTCTCCGCACCCGCTGGCTTTTTTTGTTTTGTTCGGGCAAGCAAAGGCAACCCATACAGAGAGCCGAGCTTGAGACAATTGGAATGTAAGAAGGGCCTGCCTCATACAATGTGGAGCATGAGGAGGTTTCCGCCATTACAGGCACTATGAAGAAATTAAAATACAGTCGCGTCAAAACAGTCATCATGGATACACCTACAAGGCGGGACTTTGAAGGAGGGCGAAACACGTGTCGTTTCAATCAAACGAAACCGAACCCGTGAAGCGATCATCCGCAATGTCATTCGCATACCCGTTTACACGCGGAAATAAAAAGTGGTATATGATCATCGGAGCCGCGCTGCTGGCCAGTGTGATCGGCTGGCTGCTATGGTCACAACTGACTGCAGCCAAAACGGTCTATCTCTCCGTAGATGATCAGCCACTAGAAATCAGCACCAAGGCCGAGACGGTAGCAGAGCTGCTGGAAGAGGAAGAACTGGTCATTGGTGAGTTCGATGAATTGAATGTGCCTTTGGAAAAGGAAATCGCGGATGAAGATCACATTCAAATCAAGTATGCTGTACCCATTCAGTTAACGATTGCTGGTGAACAGGAAACTCGTTACACGACGGCGGCTACTGTCGGAGAAGCGCTGGCGGATCTCGGCGTTGCGGTAGATGGGGAGGACAAAATTTTCCCAAGCAAGCTGGAAGCCATCACGCCAGACCAGAAAGTAACCGTCATAGATATTGAGAAGAAAGTCGAAGAACTGGAGGAATCCATTCCTTTTGCCCAGGTGAAGGAAGAGGATCATGCCCTGACCAAAGGCAAGCAGCGACTTGTGCAGGAAGGGAAATCAGGCAAGAAAGTTTCCCAGATTGAGAAAATTTTCGCCGATGGCGAGCAGGTGTCCGAGTCTATTCTGGCCACCTCAGTCGTGGAAGAAGCCATTGATGAGATTATTCAGATCGGGATGAAGAATCCGGTGACGGTACTCTCTGCCACTTCTCCTGCAATTGCAGAAGCCACGATGAACAGCACGACTTTTTCGTACAAGCAAGTATTGAACAACGTGACGCTCACCGCATACGATGCCGGTGTAGGCTCCACAGGTAAAGACAAATCTCATCCACAGTACGGTGTGACGTATACGGGTACGACCGTGGCGGAAGGAAGAACCATCGCTGTCGATCCCAAGGTCATCCCGCTTGGCTGGTGGGTGTATATTGACGGAATTGGCCTCCGAAAAGCGGAGGATACAGGAAGTGCGGTGAAAGGCAAGCATATCGATGTCTATATGGAAAGTGTCGATGAGGCCAAGCAGTTTGGCAGACAAAAGGGATATACGGTCTATGTGATCGGTCCCAAAAAACCATCCTGACACAGAACCGGACATTTTGTTCATGTTTGACTTTATATCGTGCAGCGGACAGGAGAGGTGGATGCACCTCTTCTTTTTTTTGTCGAGAAAGGATATGATGGTACAAGACATTCACCCACTCCTGTTCGTTATGGGGG
Organism: Marinicrinis sediminis; assembly: GCF_042685085.1. NCBI lineage: Bacteria > Bacillati > Bacillota > Bacilli > Caryophanales > Paenibacillaceae > Marinicrinis > Marinicrinis sediminis. The sequence continues at coordinate 48,460 of NZ_JBHUMM010000012.1, read as the reverse complement.
TGTGGGAAGGGAAGGACATAATGGACAAAATACGGATACAGGAATTTATCGTCGTGGAAGGCAAGGATGATACGAACGCCATCTTGCGGGCCGTTGAGGCAGATACCATTGAAACGGGCGGGTCTGCGCTGAATGCCTCCACCATCGAGACTATCCGCTTGGCCCAGCAGCGAAGAGGCGTGATTATCTTCACTGATCCCGATCATCCGGGCGAGCGTATCCGCAGTCTGATCCATGAACAGGTGCCAGGCTGCAAGCATGCCTTTATTGATATAAAGCGAGCCAAATCAAAAGGAAAGGTTGGCGTCGAGCATGCCGATCCAGAAGCGATTCAGGACGCCCTCCAATCCGTTCATACCATAGCAATTGCGCCTGTAGATGAGGTGTGGACGATTCATCATCTCATGAGAGCGGGTCTGGCAAGCGGGGCTGGTTCGGCCGAACGCCGCAGCCGAATGGGCGAGTTATTGAAGCTCGGCTCCTGCAATGGCAAGCAGTTCCTCAAACGTTGCAACCAGTTTGGCATCACGGTCGATGAATTCGAACAAGCGCTCCGTACAGTGCACAAAGAGGAGGAAGAGCAGCATGGATAAACTGGAGGCGATCGGTTCGCCGTCCTATACCAAGCGTATTCTGAGACAGTACGGACTGAATATGAAAAAAAGTCTGGGACAAAATTTCCTGATGGATCAGAACATATTGCGCAATATTGTAGCCGCTGCGGAGTTGACGCAGGAAAAGGCTGCGCTGGAAATCGGACCGGGGATCGGCGCACTGACAGAAGTATTGGCTCAAAAGGCCGGTAAAGTAGTCGCACTGGAAATCGATCAGAGATTGCTGCCGATTTTGGGACAAACGCTGGCGCCGTATCCGCAGGCCAAGGTGCTTCATCAGGATGTACTGAAAGCGGACCTTCATCAATTGTTTCGCGAAGAATTCGCAACCTGGGGCAAGGTAAGCGTCGTGGCGAATCTGCCCTATTACATTACGACCCCTATCATTATGAAGCTGCTGGAAGCGAAACTGCCATTAGAGCATATCGTGGTCATGCTGCAGAAGGAAGTGGCGGAGAGAATGACCGCCAAGCCGGGCAGCAAAAACTATGGCAGCCTCAGCATTGCCATTCAATATTACTGTGAGACCGAACTCGTCGCCACGGTGCCCAAGACGGTGTTTGTTCCGCAGCCGAACGTCGATTCAGCCGTTATGAAGTTAACGATGCGCAATGCGCCAGCCGTTGAAGTGAGTGATGTTGACCTGTATTTTGAAGTGGTCCAGTCCTCATTTGCTCAGCGAAGAAAAACCATCGCCAACAATCTGGCACAGCGTTTTTTTGGCAAGGACAACAAAGAGCAGCTGTTGGCAATCCTGGAGAGCAGCGGCATCGAGCCAAGCCGGAGAGGCGAGACCCTCACCATGGAGGAATTTGCTGGACTGACGGAACAACTGAAGCCCTTTATCACGAGTCGCTGATCCCCATTCAGGAGCGTGCGGCACCCCTTGCGTACGTCCTGTTCGATCCCGGACTAATTTTAAAACAATCTCAAAGCAATCGTAGACCCATCCCATTCCGATCGTGGACCGTTCGCTGTGACAGGAACCGAACTAGACCTTTGACCATAAGATAGTCGGAGGAGGGATTCGGGATGAAAATAGGGGATTACTGTATACGCAAATCCTATGGCGGCGACGTCATTTTTCGGGTTGAACAGATAGACGGACACATAGCCATTTTAAGAGGGACCGAGTTTCGATTGATTGCGGATGCCCCGTTAACCGATTTGACCGCCGTGGAGGAGCCGAACGAACATCCCGCACATCAGTTCCATGCTCGTTTTGCCGAGGCACGGGAGCAAATGAACCGATTTCGGAAGGATCAGATTGACAAACAGATGCGTACGATGCAGGAAGCCGGAATTGATTCGGAATATTTTGAAGTCCCTGGCAAGGTGCTGCATCTGGACGGAGATGCCAGCTATCTAAGAAAGAGCATGGATCTGTACGGGAAAATGAAGGTGCCGGTCGAAGGGCATTATGTAGCGGAGCGGGAAATGCCTGAAGCGCTTCATCGACTGCTTCCGATGGTGAAACCGGATATCGTCGTCATCACCGGACATGACGGCATGCTCAAAAAGGAACACGCGGAGAGCAAATATCACTTGAACAGCTATAAAAACTCCACCCATTTTGTGAAAGCCATCAAGGTGGCCAGGCAATTCGAGAAGAATCGGGATACCATGACCATTATCGCCGGTGCGTGTCAGTCTCATTTTGAAGCCCTGTTGCAGGCGGGCTCCAATTTTGCCAGTTCGCCGGGACGCATTCTGATTCATGCGCTGGACCCGGTTCAGATTGCCTGCAAGGTGGCCTACACCTCTATACAGGAAAGTGTCAACATGCTCGATGTAATACGCAATACCGTCAGCGGGCTGAAAGGCATGGGCGGGATCGAATCAAGAGGCAGCTATCGAATCGGTCTGCCCAATCTGATGAATGAGTCAGCAGAGTGATTGAAAGCGATTGAAAAAACAGAGAGATTAAGCACTTTTTCCATTGACAAAAACTTTGACTGGCTGATATAATTATTAGCTTGTTTGACATACCGCCCTTTTATCTATATAATGTAGAGGAAAGAGGTGGTACTTAAACATGGCAAAAAACTCTTTAGTTGATATCAAGCGCAGTCTTGAGCCACATGTAGGTTCCAGAGTGCTGCTGAAGGCCAATGGAGGCCGCCGCAAGACCATTGAAAGATCAGGTGTGCTGGAAGAAACCTACCCTTCCGTATTTATCGTGAAGCTGGATCAGGAACAGCATGCGTTTAAACGGGTTTCATATAGTTACGCGGACATCTTGACGGAATCCGTAGAAGTAACAGTTTGCAAGGACGACGGACAGGTTCGGATTTCGCTCGTCCAACATTAAATGGGACGCCCAGGGGTTTCCCGAGATAGGAAAGCAAAAGCAGTGGAGGGATGCTTCCACTGCTTTTGCTTTTGTTGTATAGACGGTGATGTGCCCGCACATACTACAGGGGCACATACTTCTGTCAAAGGGAGATGATGGTGATGGCACGTCGCAGACGAGGCACGATGTCCGAATCATTCAAATATGAACTGGCAAAGGATCTGGGGTTTTACAATACCGTTCAGGAAGAAGGCTGGGGCGGCATCAAAGCCAAGGATGCCGGGAATATGGTGAAACGCGCCATTCAGATGGCCGAGCAAGCTGCGCAGCAGAAGGTCGAACAGCCAAATGGAGCAGGCTATCCGTCTAACGGCATGCAGACGTACGCCAATCCCCAACAGACCTATCCGCCTTACCGGCTAAGAGGCTAGCGTGTGATGGAACAGCTAGGAGCGATGCTCTTAGCTTTTTTTATTGCCATTTGTTATAGTAAGAGTTATATCCAATTGTATGAAGATGGAAGGCAATGGGGGTGCTTCATGAAAATTTATGAGAAAGCTCCGGCAAAAATCAATCTCAGCCTCGATGTATTGCACAAGCGTGACGACGGCTATCATGAGGTGGAAATGATTATGACCATGGTCGATCTGGCAGATCGACTTGAAATGGAGGAGCTCCCAAGAGATACGATCATGATTACCAGTCAGGCTGGCTACATACCACTTGATGAGAAAAACCTGGCCTTTCAGGCTGCCAGGCTGATCAAGGATCGCTATGATGTCAAAAAGGGTGTCTACATTCATTTAGATAAACAAATTCCCGTCGCAGCCGGACTCGCTGGCGGGAGCAGTGATGCGGCCGCTACCTTGCGGGGACTGAATCGGCTGTGGGGTCTGAACATACCGGAACAAGAGCTGCGGAAGCTGGGTGAAGAACTGGGTTCGGATGTTCCGTTTTGTGTGAGTGGGGGAACCGCGCTTGCTAGCGGAAGAGGAGAGAAGCTTACCTATCTTCCTTCGCCTGCCCCCTGCTGGGTCATATTGGCCAAGCCGCCCATTAATGTTTCCACTGCTGAGATCTATGGCGCCTTGAAAGCCGATGAAATTCACCGCCATCCTGATACGAGGCAGATGATCCAATCGATTGAAAATCGTGACTTTGATCAGATGTGCCAGGCGCTCGGCAACGTGCTGGAGGAAGTGACGCTGGAAAGGTATCCTCAGGTCAGGCAGCTCAAGCAAGCGATGCTTCGCATGGGCGCAGAAGGAGTGCTCATGTCTGGAAGCGGACCGACTGTCTTCGGGCTTGTGCAGAAGGAATCGAGAGTTACTCGTATCTATAACGGACTCAGAGGGTTTTGCAAACAGGTGTATGTGGTAAGAATATTAACATAAAACGGAACAAAACCTTGATAAAAAACGTATAAAAATGATATATTTTCTTTAATAGTTCGGAAATGAGCGCCGTGATTCCCGTAATATGCAGGAAAATATCATTTTTAGGGGTATAGATGCCAATGAAAAAATTGAAGAGAAGTTCGCGTTTAATTGATATGACCCAATACCTCATCGCCAGACCCCACACCCTCGTTCCGTTAACGTATTTTGCGGATCGGTATCAGTCTGCCAAATCCTCGATCAGTGAAGATTTGGCGATCATTAAGGAACTGTTCGAAGACGAGGATGTAGGAGAGCTGAACACGCTGGCTGGAGCAGCTGGTGGAGTCAAGTACATTCCGAAAGTATCTGAAACACGTTCATTGCAAATGATCGAAGCGGTATGCAGACAGCTCAGTCAGCCGGAACGAATCCTGCCTGGCGGCTATCTGTATATGTCTGACCTGCTCGGAATGCCGTCCAGTCTGAATGAAGTCGGCAAAATTTTCGCTTCTGCCTTTTCAGGCCGTGAATTCGATTGTGTTATGACCGTAGAGACAAAAGGCATTCCGCTGGCCTATGTCGTCGCTTCCTACCTCAATCTGCCTGTCGTAATCGTAAGACGAGACAACAAGGTGACCGAGGGATCGGCGGTGAGCATTAACTATGTGTCCGGATCAAGCAAGCGAATCCAGACCATGTCACTTGGGCGGCGTGCACTGGCTGATGGTTCCAGCGTGCTGATCATTGATGATTTCATGAAAGCCGGGGGCACCATACGCGGCATGATGGACTTGTTGCAGGAGTTCAATGCGAAGGTTGGCGGTGTAGGTGTGCTGGTGGAGGCAAGGGACGAACAGCAGGAAGAGACGCTTGTTGAGGATTATGTGTCGCTTGCCGTCTTGTCCAAGGTAGATATCAAGAACAGAACGGTTATCGTGAAACCAGGCAATTATTTTGAGAAGGAGTGAGTCATGTGTCCATCCAAACCTTGCATACCGATCAGGCCCCTGCGGCGATCGGCCCTTATTCCCAAGCGGTCATCCACGGAGGACTGCTCTATACGTCCGGTCAAATCCCGCTAGATGCAACAGGGCAGCTGGTGGAAGGCGGGATTACGGAACAGGCGCATCAAGTATTTCGCAACCTGAAAGCCATTCTGGATGAAGCAGGAAGCTCATTTGAGCAAGTGATTAAAACGACCGTATTCATCCAAGACATGAACGAGTTTGCCGCTTTGAATGACGTATACGGCCAATATTTCTCCACACATCGACCTGCCAGATCCACGGTAGAAGTAGCTCGTTTACCGAAAGATGTAAGGGTAGAAATAGAATTGATTTCCTCGATTTCTGTCGAATCTGTTTAAGTAAACTTAAAATCTATAAAATTTTGTATTTTTTTTCGTGATCCTAGAAGGAATTTGCTCTAAATTGTGGAATTATACACCAAGTCTTTTTGATAGGAAAAGGTGGTGAACTTAGTGCAAATTACTGATGTGAGACTCCGCCGAGTCAACTCAGATGGGCGTATGAAGGCGATCGCATCCATCACCATTGACAACGAATTTGTTGTCCATGACATCCGTGTCATCGATGGGAACAATGGAATGTTCGTTGCAATGCCAAGCAAAAGAACTCCAGATGGAGAATTTAGAGATATAGCCCATCCAATCTCTTCTGAAACCCGTGAAAAAATTCAAAGCGCAGTTTTGGCTGAATATGACCGGGCAGCATCCGAAGAAGAAGAGATCATTGAAGAAGGCGCATAACTCGAGTGTAAATGAAGGAGAGCTGTCAAGCTCTCTTTTCTTTTTGTGCAAAGTAAGATATATTCATTAGAGGCATAAAAAAGAGGCATAAAAAGCTGCCATATCCTGCTTAACCAAATATCGCAGGGAGGGTGAAGACAGTGGGTAAAAAAATCGGAATCGTTTTAGCCGCAGGCCAAGGCAAGCGGATGAAATCGAAATTGTATAAAGTGCTCCATCCCGTATGCGGCAAGCCAATGGTGGGTCATGTAGTCGACATGCTCGAGGCTGTTGAGGCAGATCGCAGTGTGGTCGTTGTTGGACATGGCGCAGAGGCGGTACGCAGCTATTTGGATGAGCGCGTTGAATATGTTATGCAGGAACAACAGCTTGGAACCGGTCATGCTGTACTGCAGGCGTCTGAGTTATTGGCGCAGGAAGAAGGCGTCACCTTTGTCGTATGTGGAGATACACCGCTCATTCGGGCAGATTCACTTGAAGCGATGCATCGCTTGCATGTGGAATCAGGCGCGGCTGCAACGATCATGTCCGCGGTGCTGGACCAGCCACAAGGCTATGGACGCATTGTGCGGGACCAACATGATCTCGTGCAGAAGATCGTGGAGCAAAAGGATTGCAGCGAAGAGGAAGCCGCCATTCAGGAGATCAATACCGGCACCTATTGTTTTGACAATCGCAAGCTGTTTGAGGCGCTTGAGCAAGTGACCAATGACAATGCGCAGCAGGAATATTACCTGACCGATGTCATTTCCATCTTGCAGTCGCAGGGGGAGACCATTCAGGCGTATGTGCTGGATGATATCCGGGATTCCATCGGGGTTAACGATCGCGTAGCCCTGTCCCAGGCAGAGCAATGGATGAGACAGCGGATCTGTGAAACCCATATGCGTAACGGTGTAACCATTCAGGACCCGTCCAGTGTATATATTGAGACCGGAGTAGAAATTGGCATGGATACGCAGCTCCTGCCGGGCACGATCATCAAAGCAGGAAGCAAGATCGGGGAACAGTGCGTGCTGGGACCCAATACGGAGATCGACCAGAGTGTGGTCGGCGATGGCTGTGTGATCAAGCAGTCCGTCATTACCGAATCCAGCCTCGGTCATCAAGTACAGGTAGGGCCATTTGCGTATATTCGTCCAGGAAGCACGATTGGCAACAACGTAAAAATTGGCGATTTCGTCGAGATCAAAAAAAGCGTGATCGGGGATGGTTCCAAAGTTCCTCATCTCAGCTATGTAGGAGACGCGGAAGTGGGCAGCGGGGTCAATATTGGCTGCGGAACGATCACGGCTAATTATGACGGGATGAATAAACATGTGACACGCATTGAAGACGGGGCGTTTATCGGAAGTAATTCCAACCTGATTGCCCCAGTCACCGTGGGCAAAAATGCTTACGTAGTAGCAGGGTCCACCATTACACATAATATTGACGAAAACGGGCTGGCGATTGCAAGGGCCAGACAAACTACCAAGCCTGGCTATGCGGAAAAGTTGCGTCAGCGCAAGCAAAAATCTTGAATTCGTCTACCAACATGACCATCGGATCATCGTGATCGGAATCTAATCAATCAGGAGGAACGGCTGTGCCTTACGCAGATTCAAAGTTAAAAGTATTCACCTGTAATTCCAACCCTGGACTAGCAAGAGAAATTGCAAGTGTAATCGATGTACAACTGGGTGATTCCACTGTAGAAAATTTTAGTGACGGTGAAATTCAAATCAATCTCAAAGAGAGTGTACGTGGCGCCGATGTGTTCGTCATTCAGTCCACATCTGCTCCCGTCAACGACCATTTGATGGAGCTGCTCGTGATGGTCGATGCACTGAAGCGGGCTTCCGCCAAGAGCATCAACGTCGTCATTCCTTATTACGGTTATGCCAGACAGGATCGCAAGGCACGCTCCAGAGATCCGATTACGGCGAAGCTCGTCGCCAACCTGATCGAAAAAGCCGGCGCTCATCGCGTCATTTCCATGGATTTGCATGCTACGCAGATTCAGGGCTTCTTCGACATTCCGGTCGATCATTTACTTGGCGTTCCGATCTTGGGTCAGTATTTCAAGAGCAAGCAGCTGGAGGAGATTGTAATCGTGTCTCCGGATCATGGCGGAGTTGTACGTGCGAGAAAGCTGGCTGATTATCTGGCCGCGCCGCTTGCCATTATTGATAAGAGAAGACCAGAACCGAATGTATGTGAAGTGATGAACATTATCGGGGAAGTAGAAGGCAAAACCGCCATCTTGATTGATGATATTATAGATACTGCAGGAACTATCTGCCTGGCCGCGGATGCCCTGAAGGCCAAAGGGGTCAAGGAAGTCTATGCGTGCTGCACCCACCCAGTCCTTTCAGGTCCAGCTATGGAGCGACTGGATCAGGCGGATATTCGGGAAGTCGTTGTAACGAATACGATCTCCTTCGAGAATCGGGAATTGCCTGAGAAGATAAAGGTACTGTCTGTGGCGCCACTGCTTGGCGAAGCCATCGTCCGTATTCACGAAGAGCTCTCCATCAGCAAATTGTTCGAAAATTGATTTGAAACATCCTCGTTCGGGTACATTAATGCGTATACCACGAAATGAGGAGGCCTTCAAATGTCCGTACAACTTCAGGCAGAGAAACGAGATTCCGCGCAAACGGCATCGGAATTGCGACAGCTTCGCAATGCCGGGCATATTCCGGCTGTCGTATACGGCAAGGAATTTGGTAGTGTAGCCATTACGGTATCAGAGCAGGAATTGAACCGCTTGTACCAGTCCAATCCCAATCAGATTGTGGAGCTGGATGTACAGGGCGATGCCGTTTCTGTCCTTCTCCAGGATATGCAGCGTGATGCCTTGCAGAAGCAGATTTTACACGCAGACTTCCATCAGATTCAGATGAATGAACAGGTTCAGGCGGAAGTTCCGCTTATCTTCACTGGAGAGGCCGTCGGGGTGAAGGAAGAGGGAGGTTTGCAGCAGGTTCAGACCCATCAAGTCGTGGTCCGCTGCATGCCAGCCGAGATTCCTGGCAACATTGAAGTACCGATCGATCATTTACATGCCGGTGACCATCTCAGTATATCGGATCTCGAGACTCCACAAGGGGTAGAAATTGAGAATGACCCATCGGAGGTTGTTGTGACGATTCTGACTGCACAGAAACTTGACACCGAGGAAGAAGTTGCCATCGAAGCGAGTAATGAAAACGAGAACGAAGATAGCGAAGAAAAGGCTGAATGAACGTTCGTCGTCAGCGAATCGCATGATGCAGTGAACAGCATGAGGTTATCAAAAAGCTGAGTTCAGCAAAAAAAGGGTTGTTTCTCTGTTTGAGAGAAACAACCCTTACCGTCTATCATCTAATAACCAGGCCGGGAAACAAAATGAAATCGACTTCGGGGATATCTGGTTTGATTGACGATGACATGTGAACCATCATACCTTTCTACGAACCCGATATCATAGTGGGCATTTTCCTCGTAGATTTGGATCGGAACCGCATGCTCGATATGATCCTCAAAATGAATGTCTTCTGTTAAAGCTTGGCCATTATAATACAATCTCATCACCTACTTGTTCATGTTCATTAATAAGACAATTAAGAAAGCCGTTTCGTTTCAGCAGAAACAAAACAAATACTACAAATTTTTCACAAACTTCATGTATTTTCGTACATGCTGTTCTCACAAACGGGTGCCTGCTCAAATGAGAAGCATGCTATTCGGTCACGTGAATGCCAGAAGCAAAGAAATGTTCGAAAGGGGGATATGTGGTGAAGTGGTTTGTAGGATTGGGAAATCCGGGAAAACAATATGCGCCAACCCGCCACAATGTGGGATTTATGGCACTGGATCAATTTGCACAGTCCCATGGGTTGACGTTTACCACGAAAAAATCATTTCGGTCTGAAATCGCAGAAGGAACGATCGCGGGCACCAAGGTCATGCTGATGAAGCCCATGACATATATGAACCTATCGGGGGAAGCCGTGCGAGCTTTTCTAGATTACTATAAAATAGATCTGGATGATTTTATTGTCGTCTACGATGACCTGGATACCGAGCTTGGAAAGATCAGACTGCGATACAAGGGGAGCGCTGGCGGACATAACGGCATTCGATCGATCATTCAGCATACCGGTACGCAGCAGTTCAAGCGTATACGGATGGGGATCTCCAGACCGGCACAAATGACCGTGGTGGATTACGTCCTGTCGCCTTTTGCCAAGGCAGAGCAGGAAGCGTTGCAAATGGCCCTCGATCAATCGGAACGGGCCATGAAAATGATCTTGCAAGAACCTTTTGAGAAGGTGATGGGGCAGTGCAATGGTTAAGTTTGAAATGAAGCCGAATCGTCCATACTGTTGGTATCGTTTCCGTTTCATACATATACTGAAAAAAGAAGAAACGCAACAAGCAAAGTTAAGCATCCCGCATCCAGGGATGCGCGGCTTACGTAAGCCTTGGCTTTCTGCTAAGGCTTCTTTGGCGTGAAGGGGAGGAACACACGGCATGTTTGAACAATTATTTGCATCTTTCCAGAAGGATTCCGATTTTCATTCCATCCAGGCAGGGCTTGAGAAAGGAATGAAGGAACAGCTGATCAGTGGACTGGCGGGATCATCCAAGCAAGTGATGGCCGCTACATTGTATACAGCACATCAGAAAAATATGGTTGTCGTGACGCATAATATGTTTTCCGCGCAAAAAATCGTGGAAGACTTGGTGGAGCTGCTTCCGAACGAGCAGGTTTGGCTCTATCCGGCCAATGAAATCATGATGACAGAAGCGGCAATCAGCAGTCCGGAGATGATGGCACAGCGTATTGAAGTGCTCTCTGCGTTGTCGCAAGGATTCAAGGGTGTGCTGGTTGTACCGTATGCGGGCATCCGAAGACTGCTTCCGTCCAAGGAGGCGATGCAACAGGCACAGCTTCAAATTTCCGTCGGGGACGAAATGGATATTCACAAGTTCGTTGAACGGCTTGTCTATATGGGCTATGAGCGTACAGAGCGGGTTGAGGTAAGAGGCGAGATTAGTGTGCGGGGCGGCATCGTGGACATCTTCCCGCTTCAGTCTGACCAGGGGGTGCGGGTAGAATGGTTCGGAGATGAAGTCGATTCCATCCGTATATTCGATCCCCATGAGCAGCGTTCGACGGATGCGTTGGACAGCTTGTTGCTTGCACCAGCGAGGGAATTGATTGCCGATGAGCGCAGACTGAGCAACAGTGCAGATCATGCCTATGATTTGTTGGAGCAGCAACTGAATAAAATGTCCGATCGGGAAGCAAAAGCGAAATTGCAACAGACCCTTTCCGAAGAGATCGAGCAGTTGCGTCAAGGGGTCTATTTTCAATCCATGTATAAATACGTGTCGCTGCTGTACCCGGAACGACATACCCTGCTTGATTATATTCATGAGGACAGCTTCATCCTGGTCGACGAGCCGATGAGACTGGTGGAAACAGCCAAGCAAATGGAGAAGGATGAATCAGAGTCGCTGGCGATGATGCTGGAGAGTGGCGAGAGTCTCCCCGGGTTTGTCATGTCCAAGTCTTATGAGTCATTGCTGCAGTACAGTGCCCATTCCATCTTGTATACCTCGCTCTTCCTGAGACAGATACCGCAAACCCAGCCGCAGAACATTGTCAATTTTATGTGCCGGGGAATGCAGAACTTCCATGGTCAGATGAACGTGCTCAAAACCGAGATGGACCGCTGGAAGAAGAGCGGTCAGGAAGTGATCATGCTGGCCAACGGGGAGGAACGAGTCGAGCGACTGAAGCGCATCCTGCAAGATTATGACATTGCCCTGCCCACGATTATCAACGGGAACCTTCATGCCGGTTATGAATTCCCGGGTGCGCGCATTTCGGTCATTACCGAAGGCGAAATTTTCTCTCAGAAGCAGCGGAAGACCCGCAAGAAGACCGAGAAGAAAATCGAGAATGCCGAGCGCATCAAGAGCTATCTCGAACTGAAGGAAGGCGACTATGTCGTTCACGTCAATCACGGCATCGGGAAATATGTAGGCATCGGCACCCTGGAGATCAATGGCATACACAAGGATTATCTGCATGTAGTGTATGCAGGCGGGGATAAGCTCTCGGTTCCGATTGACCAGATTCACCTCATTCAGAAATATGTAGGCGCAGAAGAAAAAGAACCGAAGCTGTATAAACTAGGCGGCAATGAATGGAACAAAGTCAAGAGCAAGGCCAGATCCTCCGTCAAGGATATTGCCGATGACCTGATCAAGCTGTATGCGGAACGCCAATCGACACAAGGATTTGCGTTTTCCAAGGATACGCCGTATCAAAAGGAATTCGAGGACTTGTTCCCTTATGACGAAACGGTGGATCAAATTCGAGCCATTGAAGAGATCAAGAAAGACATGCACAAAACATACCCAATGGATCGCCTCCTGTGCGGGGATGTCGGATACGGGAAGACGGAAGTGGCCATTCGGGCCGCATTCAAGGCTGCCATTGAAGGCAAGCAGGTAGCCGTACTCGTCCCGACTACGATCCTGGCCCAGCAGCATTATGAGACTTTCAAGGAACGTTTCAGCGACTACCCGTTCAAAATCGAGGTGCTCAGTCGCTTCCGCTCACGCAAGGAGCAGAATGAGACAGCAAAGGGCATAAAAGCAGGGACGGTGGATGTCGTGATCGGTACGCATCGCCTGCTCTCCAAGGATATTCAGTTCAAGGATCTCGGTCTGTTGATTGTCGATGAAGAGCAGCGATTCGGGGTGACACACAAGGAGAAGCTGAAGAGATTGAAGACCAACGTAGACGTGCTGACCCTTACCGCTACTCCGATCCCTAGAACGCTTCATATGTCCATGCTGGGCGTACGAGACCTGTCGGTTATCGAGACACCGCCGGAGAATCGTTTTCCGGTGCAAACCTATGTGCTGGAGTACAGCCCGGCGCTGATCCGCGAATCCATCGAACGGGAGCTGGCGAGATCCGGTCAAGTGTACTACCTGTTCAACCGCGTACAGGGCATTTACCAGATGGCCGAGCAAATTTCGATGCTCGTACCGGAAGCGAGAGTGGCGGTCAGCCACGGACAAATGTCCGAGCAGGAGCTGGAGAAGACCATCCTGGATTTTCTCGACGGGGAATACGATGTGCTCGTGAGCACGAGTATTATCGAGACCGGAGTGGATATCCCGAATGTCAATACGCTGATCGTTCACGATGCGGATAAACTGGGTCTTTCCCAGTTGTACCAGCTCAGGGGACGAGTGGGGCGTTCCAACCGGATTGCCTATGCTTATTTTACGTATCAGCGTGACAAAGTGCTTACCGAAGTCGCGGAGAAGCGACTGCAATCCATCAAGGAATTCACAGAGCTTGGTTCCGGATTTAAGATAGCCATGCGTGATTTGTCCATACGTGGAGCGGGTAATTTGCTGGGAGCGGAGCAGCATGGATTCATTGCGTCTGTCGGTTTCGATATGTATTCACAGATGCTGACGGAGGAAATCAACAAGCGAAAAGCCCAGTTCCAGCAAGAAGTGGAGCAGCCCAAGCCCGAGATCAACACGCAGATTGACCTCAATATCGACGCCTATTTGCCGCCTGACTATATATACGACAGTATGCAAAAAATTGAGATTTATAAAAAGGTGGCCGCCGTTTCTACCATCGACGAAGCGCTGGATCTGCTGGATGAAATGATCGATCGTTTCGGAGAACCGCCGCAAGCGGTCGTGAATCTGATCGATGTAGCCAAGCTGAAAGCGTACGGGAAACGTTATCATATCCTGAGTGTTTCCCAAAAGGGATTGGACGTGGAGATGGTCATCTCCCAAACGGAAAACTCGCACATCGATGGGCAAAAGCTGTTTGAGCTGACGATGCAGTTTGAGAAACGAATCAAAATTGCAGCAGGCTCAGAAATCAAGATCCAGTTTAGTGGCAAGGGCTATACAGCAGAAAACATGATGGAGCAGCTGTTAAAGTTTTTATCCCAATATGAGCAGGTCATCAAGCCGAAGGAGGAATTGCAAGATGTTTCGAAGTAAACGTTCAGTGGTATGGATAGGTATACTGCTAATGGCGATTGTGCTGGCAGTTACCGCATGCGGTGGTCAAGACCAGCTTGCTGTGTACAAGCTGGAGCCAAATGACACAGATACGGTACAGGTGACGGAAGAAGAGTTTGAAACCTTCAAATCCGTCAAAGAAGCCAATGATCCGTATTATGAGCAGCGAAAATCGATGGATACGAAGTTTGAGGAAGATATGCTCAAGCAGTATATCGCATTGAAAATTTTCGAATCCCGACTGTCAGAGGAAGAGCGCGACAAACTGAAACAGGAGGCCAATGATGCCTTCACATCCATGACCAAGGAGCTTGAGACGACCAACCCGGATTGGGAGTCCCAGTGGAATGAAATGCTGGATCAGGTTGACTTGACCGAAGACGAGTATAAAGAATATATGCTGTTGCAAAGTATGGCGATTGATCAGATTGCGGCATCCGTGTCGGAAGCGGACCTCAAGGCGCATTATGAAGAGACCATCGCAGCAGATCCGAACGCGTATGTATCTGAAGTAACGGTGAGCCATATTTTGATTGGAACCAATGAAGACAGAACCCAGGATGAAGCATTGGAATTAGCGGAAAGTGTCAAGCAGAAGCTGGATAATGGAGAGGATTTTGCCGCATTGGCAGCCTCGTATTCGGATGATCCAGGATCAAAGGATCAAGGCGGGACCATGAAGAATGCCAACGTCAACAATTTTGTGGCGCCATTCCGTAAGGCGGTACTGGAGCTGCCCCTCAACAAGATCAGTGATCCGGTGGAGACCACCTACGGTTATCATTTGATTAAGGTGGAGGAGCGCGAAGTGCCGACGTACGAAGACGTCATTGAAACCGTAAAGGGACAAATGGTTGAACAGCGGTTCGTGGCCTTTATGGAGCAGGAGCTTCCCGATCACATCGTGGAAATGGACTTGCCTGCTTAAAGCCTGAAAGTTGGTCTCATGCCTGTTTCTCCTTTCGATTGGATTCCTGCCCTCATGCATAAGAAAATGGGAGCAGAAGAATACTATGGTCAGAAACAAACAACCATACACGTATTTATCCAGTGAACAAATCTTCAGAGAAAGTGAGGCAACAAGAGGTATGAAAGCAACTGGAATCGTGCGTAGAATTGATGATCTTGGCAGGGTTGTGATACCGAAAGAAATTCGCCGTACCCTTCGCATTCGTGAAGGCGATCCGCTCGAAATTTTCGTGGATCGCGACGGTGAAGTGATTTTGAAGAAATATTCCCCCATTGGTGAGCTAGGGGATTTTGCTAAAGAATATGCAGAGTCGCTGTATGAAAGCACCAATCACATCACGATGATATCTGACCGCGATCAGATCATCGCCATATCAGGCGCTTCCAAAAAAGACTTCATGGATAAGCAGGTCGGAAACATCGTGGAGAGCAGCATGGAGCAGCGAAAAACGGTGCTGGAAACGAATAGTGGACAGTATGAGGTGACGAAAGATCACCATGAGACGTATTCTTCAGTCGTCATTGCACCGATCATCGCAGGCGGAGATCCGATTGGTACCGTTGTGATGCTGAGCAAGGATGACAGTGTGAAAATGAGTCAAATGGAAATCAAAATGGCGGAAACCGCAGCCGGATTTCTCGCCAAGCAAATGGAACAGTGATCTGGATTCATTCACCTAGCTTCCGCAGCAGGCGTTTCTCGGACAGAGAGCGACTGAGCGGAAGCTTTTATATTGCAACCAACCGGTGCATCATGCCGCATACTGGGATATAATGGAGACCATGGAGAAAGAAAAGTTCCGGAAGTCGTCATCAGAAAGTAGAACGCGGAGAGTGGAGAAAGGAGATGCGAGCATGGCGGGAGGAACTTCCTCAGCAACCTCCACTCTGGCGAAGGGTGCCGCAATTCTGGGTGCTGCAGCGATCGTGTCCAAACTGCTGGGTGTCTTGCAGAAGGTGCCGCTTCAAAATATTGGCGGAGACGAAGCGTTTGGCATTTATTCGATTGTTTTTCCTTTTTATACGTTGATTCTGTTTTTGGCCACAGCAGGCTTCCCAGTCGCTGTATCCAAATTTGTCTCCGAAGCCATACAGCAAGGACAGGATGAAGAGACGGGACACATCTTGCTGAGTGCCTTTGTTGTCCTGACTGGAACCGGCCTTTTGTTTTTTGCCGTGTTATTTTTTGGAGCACCCGGGATCGCTTATCTCATTGGCAATGACCAGACGGTGAGATCGATTCAGAGTGTATCGTTGGCTTTGTTCTTCGTACCGGTGATGGCGGCACTGCGAGGCTATTATCAAGGCAAGCAAAATATGGTGCCGACGGCCGCATCCCAAGTATGGGAACAGTTTGTCAGGGTGGGGACAATGCTGGCCCTGCTGTGGTGGTTTCATCAAGCCGACTTCGGTCATGATTGGGTCGCAGCCGGAGCTACCTTTGGTTCTGCAACCGGCGCATTGGCGGGACTGCTCGTGATGATCTACTATCATCGGAAATATGTCCGACAGCGGCGCAAGCAGCAGGTCGAAGAGCACGTCTCAGCAAGTCTAGGGCATGTGAGCAGCCGTCCACGTATTTCTAAGTACTGGATTCGCAAGCTAACGCAATATGCACTCCCCATTTGCCTGGGTGCCATTGTGGTACCGATTCTGAACATCGCAGATACGTTCACCATGCCGAGGCTGATTGCAGCGCAGGGGTACACAGCGGCAGCGGCCATGAAGGAATATGGCATTTATGCACGCGGGTTGCCGCTGGTCCAGATGGTCGCGATGCTGTTCAGTTCCATGTCTGTAGCGCTCGTTCCAGCTATTGCAGCCAGCCGGGCCAAAGGTTCTGTGCGGGGTGTTCAGCTCCAGGCCCGGACCGCGTTGCGCCTGACATGGCTGGTTGGTTTGGCCTCTTCTGTGGGTCTGTGTTTGCTGGCTACACCCATTAACGGCATGTTCTATACGAATACGATGGGGTCGGATACCATCCGCATTCTGGCCTTTACCATTATGTTCAGTGTGACCAATATTATGACCGCCAGTGTATTACAGGGAATGGATGCCGTTCGAATTCCCGCCTTGCATTTGATGATTGCCGCTTTGATGAAAGTTGCACTGAATCTCCTGCTGGTGCCTGTATACGGCATTCAGGGAGCTGCCATCGCAGCCGTGGTGAGTTTCGGAACGGCCGCGGCCCTCAACATCCGCAGTCTGATCCGCATGCAGACCATCACCCTCAAATGGAAGATGGATATGGGCATTCCGCTCATCGCCGTCGCTGCAATGGCGCTCGTTCTCCAGGGATGGCAATGGTTGCTGCAGCTCTTGCCTTTGCTGGAAATGGGCTGGCCTGCTCGGGCCACGGCAACCCTGACTTCGCTGACCGGGGTGTTGATCGGCGCGGTTGTCTTTGTCATCGTCTTGATTACGATGAAGGGATTGGAACCAGAAGAGATCCGTCATATTCCTGGGTTGCGTTTTAGACAAAGCAGGGGTAAAGTGAAGCCATAGCACGCACCTACATAGCGGCTGAAAGGAGGAGAAGGCATTCATGTCAAATCAAGGCCCCGGGCTTACGATTGTCGGGCTGGGAGCGGGAGCAAGCGATGCGCTCACACTGGGTGTCTACCGGGCTATCCGCAATGCCGACCATCTTCTGATTCGGACCCAGGATCATCCCGTCGTCCGATTCCTGGATGAGGAAGGTATTGCCTATCAGCCATTGGATATGTTCTATGAGCAGCATGATCAGTTTGAAGCAGTCTACGATGCCATAGCCAAGCATGTCATGGAGCAGGTACAGCAGGGCAAGGGAAGCGTCGTCTATGCCGTACCGGGTCATCCGTCTGTAGCGGAGGATGTCGTGCGTCGATTGCGCATGGCGTGTGAGGAGCAGGGCATCGCGTTAACCATTCTGGGTGGAGAAAGCTTTCTGGATGAACTGTTTATCAAGCTGCAGCTCGATCCGATTGACGGATTCCAACTGCTCGATGCGCAGACCATCCATCGCGACATGCTGAATCCTCATTTGCACACCGTGATTACCCAGGTTTATGACCGGTTCACGGCTTCCGATGTCAAGCTGACGCTCATGGAGCTGTATCAGGATGATCAGCAGGTTGTGGTGGCACATTCACTCGGAATCGAAGACGAAGAGGTCATTGCGAACGTCCCGTTGTATGAGCTTGACCGGCAAAGCTTTGGCAATCGAAGTCTCGTCTATGTGCCCAAATCGGATGACGGAGCGGTTCTTCGCCGCACTTTTTCGCAATTGGTCCGTATCGTGAACATATTGCGTTCACCGGAAGGTTGTCCGTGGGATCAGGAACAAACTCATCAAAGCATCCGCAAGAATCTGATTGAAGAGGCCTATGAAGTCATCGAAGCGATAGACGAAGAAGATGTACAAGGCATGGAGGAAGAGCTCGGAGATCTGATGCTGCAAGTGATCATGCACGCACAGATGGAAGCAGAGACAGGCAGCTTTACGATCTGGGATGTGCTCGCTGGCATTAACGAAAAGCTGATCCGCCGTCATCCCCATGTATTTGGAGATATCGCGGCTGAAGATGCGGAGCGTGCTCTTGAAAATTGGGAGGCCATCAAGAAGCAGGAGAAGGAGCAGAAGGGACAGATGTCCCCAGCCTCTGCCCTAAGCGGCATCCCCTCCGGCCTGCCGTCTCTGTATAAAGCGGTAGCCATTCAGAAAAAGGCAGCGAGAGTGGGATTCGACTGGCCACAGGTTGATCCGGTATTCGACAAAATCAATGAGGAAATTGAGGAGCTTAAAGCCAGTCTCCTTGGAAATGATAAGCAAGAGATGAAGAAAGAGCTCGGTGATGTCCTGTTTGCGGTTGTCAATGCAGCGAGAATGCTGAAGATTGACCCGGAAGAGGCGCTGGGACTAACCAATCAAAAATTCATTCAGCGGTTTCAGTATATCGAGAAAGAGCTGGAGCAAGCCGGCAAAACAACCGCTTCTGTCCAGCTTGCTGAGATGGAATCCTTGTGGCAGCAGGCAAAAAAACACCGTTTCTAAAAAAAACTTTGTCTAAATAGAAGGAATTTCCTCGCAAAAGAAGAATATAAGAAAACGAAAGCCAATACGATCGCGGTCAGCACGGCACTGTGCACCGCCAAGCATGAATTAGGAGGCAATTGAACATGAACAAAACAGATCTCGTAAACAACATTGCTGCGAAAAGCGGACTTTCCAAAAAAGATGTAGAGTCAGTACTCAACGGTTTCCTCGGAGAAGTAACTGACGCACTTGCAAGCGGTGACAAAGTTCAATTAATCGGTTTCGGTACATTCGAAACTCGCAAGCGCTCCGGACGTACCGGTCGCAACCCTCAAACAGGAAAAGAAATCACCATTCCTGAAACAACTGTACCTGCATTCAAAGCTGGGAACAAGCTTAAAGAAGCTGTAAAGTAATGCGTCTGGACAAGTTCTTGAAAGTTTCCCGTCTGATCAAGCGCAGAACGGTAGCCAAGGAAGTTTCCGAAGCGGGCCGGATCGAGCTGAACGGACGAGAAGCCAAGGCAAGCAGTACCGTCAAGGTCGGAGATGAGCTGACCATTCAATTCGGACAGCGCTTGATGACTGTGCGAATCGAGAAGCTCATGGAAACGACCAAGAAGGATGAGGCTGCCGGCATGTATACGATTCTCAAAGAAGAGAGTCGCAAGAATGAGACAGAATGGTAAACAGCTGTAGGTACACATAGGCTAACAGTGAATTGCAGCACGACATAAAGACTTGCCTTTACGAGGCAAGTCTTTTTTCTTGGTTCTAATTTGCCGATCCTCTCCATATCGTAGAAGTAAGGAGGGGTACAGGCTATGATGGAACAAGGAAAAACGAAGAGACAGGAAGTAAAGATGCTCAATCGGAAGTTGATGGAAATCTCAGGGGTACTCAATGTGGAGAGCTTTGACAGCGAGGAGTTCTTGCTCGAAACAGAGTGCGGATACCTGGCGATTACCGGCCAGAATCTGCATATCAAAAATCTGAATCTGGAGCAGGGTCTGGTGGCGATAGAAGGCTATATGCATACCATGGCCTATCTGGACTCCGCCAATCAAAAAGCCTCCAAAGGTTTTTTGAGTAAGCTGTTCAAGTGAGTCTGCATACACAATTGATGACCTTGCTCATGATGTTTATGAGTGGTGTCATCATGGGTATGGTATTTGATATGTATCGTGTGACCTCCTCGCAGCTTCGCTTTAAGCGCTGGCTGATCCCGGTGCTGGATCTGTGCTATTGGGTCTTGTCGGGCCTGTTTGTTTTTCAGATGCTCGCCATCACCAATCATGGACAAGTCAGGGTATATATTTTTCTGGCACTGGCCGCAGGAACCGTTGCGTACCATTACGGCTGCAGTCAGCTCGTGCAGCGAATGACTTTACTCCTCATTCACCTGGTCAGAAGAACGATTCAGATTCTGGTGATGCTGTTCAGGCAGATCGTGATCAAACCGCTGATAGGCTGCTATCGGCTATTGAAGTTTATCATCGGAATCGTTATCGGGATCACTATGTACATTGTAAAAATTATGCTACAATTAGGATATCCATTGTGGAGATTGGTTCGATGGTTGTGTGCGCCCATCCTTCGATGGAGGTTGGTACAGTTCAGCATCCATGCCGTGACAAAGATAACCGTTGCCTTGCGAAACTGGATGAAGTCCAAAGAATAATAGGAGGGGCCGTTATGGGGCGTGAAAGTGTACAAACTTCCGCAAGAAGAAAAGGGGCAAAAAGAAGGTTTCGCTTGCTCCTGTTTGTGCTTTCTGTATTTTTGGTGTGGGCAGGCATGACTTTTTGGCACCAGACCGGAAATATTAACGCCAGCCAGGCTCGTCTATCGCAACTGGAGGAAAAGCTCTCCGAGCTTCAAGCCAAGAATGAGCAACTTCACGAGGATATCGAAAAGCTGAACGATCCGGAATACATTGAACAGATTCTTCGCAAGGAGCATCATATGGTGAGACCGGGAGAAACCCTATTCATTGAAAGCAAATAGTCGGTTGCGTATTGACCTCATATGCGGTTCGGGGTATAATCGGCATAGCCCGAGTCTTTGTTCGTTGAAGATTTGGAACTCCCAACTACTAAAGGTTACGTTTAAGGAGGAGCAATTAGGTTTATGTCAATTGAAGTGGGCAGCAAACTTGAAGGCAAGGTTACAGGCATCACAAATTTTGGGGCTTTCGTTGAGCTACCAGGAGGAGTGACTGGACTTGTCCACATTTCGGAAATTGCAGATAATTATGTGAAAGATGTAAACGATCATCTGAAAGTGAACGATACGGTTACCGTCAAGGTGATCAACGTTGATAAGGACGGGAAAATCGGATTATCGATCCGAAAAGCAGTGGATAAGCCTGTTGAAACTAGGCCCCCACGGACAGACCGACCTAGACGTGACTTTGATCGTCCGAAGGGACAGGGCTATTCCAGAGGTCAGGGCTTCCAGAGAGGCCAAAGTTTTGAGGACAAAGTGTCCAAGTTTTTGAAGGACAGCGAAGAGAAAATGTCCTCGTTGAAGAAAAATACGGAAGGTAAACGAGGGGGAAGAGGCGCACGTCGATCTTAACCTCGTGATCTTTTCACATATGAAGGTTAATGCGCATCGGAATGAAAATCCCGGTGCGTTTTTCATTTTCAGTTTTGTTGCCTCCGGGTGAGGCACCAGATTTTGTCGACTTCGTCCCTGATCATTGCTTCCTCGACAGCGTTGCTGAATATTTGCCCCTGTCTGTGCGTGCATCCAGGAGCAGACATGGCACCAAAATAGAAGAAACAGCTTGCATACACCTTTCTCCGCTTCGAATCGAGGCGGTTTTTTTATTTCGGCAACCTGTCCGGTTTTTCAAGGATCTTGTCGTAAACTTTTTTGATTCTACCAACTCATTCTGACAAACTTTATGAGAGATTCCCCATATAATAGACTCACTCGAATACGGATAGGTGGTGTCTGAAACGGAATGCTTACACGACAAATTTTCAAGCGCGTCGGGAAGTGGCTTCCTGACAAGATGGGGATGAAAGGGAAGAAAGGCTGGCTGGAAAACGGAATCGAGAAAGGAAGGCAACATCGTTTCATACAGGGGATGATTGCGAAGAGGGTGGATATGATCCTGATCGGCACGGCGTTTCTGTTAGGACGTGCCATGATTTTGGACGAGCTGTCTCCTTTTCTGCTTCCCTATTTTGCTGTCATTTACTTTATGCGGCCCGATATTCGCTATTGGGTATTCGCGGCATTGATGAGTGGTCAACTGCTCGCCTATTCACCGGACATGATGGGTTCCCTGGCCAGTGTGGTGCTGTTCTATGGCATTCAGAAAGGCCTGGAGAAAGGGAGGCAGGGTGATCTGGCTCAAGCTCCGCTGCTTGTCTTTGTTTCTTCCTTTACGGTGAGTTTGTTTGCCGGAATTGTTGCACAGTCCTTTTCCTGGTATATCCTCACCATGGGCGCAGTCGAAGCAGGGCTAAGTTTCATTCTGACCTTGATTTTCATGCAGTCCCTGCCTGTATTTACGATGAAGAAATCCAATTATCAGCTGCGCAGCGAAGAGATCATCTGTCTGATGATCCTGCTGGCCTCGATGATGACCGGTACCGTCGGCTGGTTTGTCGGGGATATGTCAGCCGAGAATATTCTGTCCCGCTACCTGATTCTCGTGTTCGCCTTTGTCGGGGGTGCGCCGATCGGAGCCTCGGTCGGGGTGATTACCGGACTCATTCTCAGTCTGGCCAGTGTGGATGCCATTTACCAGATGAGCGTCCTGGCTTTTTCCGGTATGCTTGCTGGCCTCCTCAGAGAGGGCAAGCGTCTCGCCGTCGCGTTTGGACTGCTGCTCGGAACGTCTATCTTGTCCCTTTACTTGGGCAGCACAGGCGCATTCATGCAGTCTGCCTGGGAGTCGTTTAGTGCCATTGCTCTTTTTCTGCTAACGCCGAAAGGGCTTGTTCATATGATTGCCAGATACATACCCGGTACGCAGGAGCACGTCAAGTCCCAGCATGATTATGCCAAACGGGTGCGGGATGTGACCGCGGATCGAGTCCGGCAATTTTCAGAAGTGTTTCGCCAGCTCTCCACCAGCTTTTCCCCGATGGCACAAGCACAGGGGAAGACGGATGAGGAAATGGGTCATTTCATGAATGGTGTCGCCGAGAAAAGCTGCGCGACCTGCTGGCGGCAAAAGCAATGCTGGGAAGACCGGTTTTATCAGACCTACAGGCTCATGACGGATATGATCACGATGATTGAGGAGAATCCGTCCTGTTCAGAAAAAGCACTTCCACCCAGCTGGGAGAAATCGTGTGTGAAGCTGCCTCAGGTACTGGAACTCATGAAGCAGCAGCATGAGCTGCATCGCCATAATCAGCACTGGAAGAGACAGATTCAGGATAGCCGTCAGCTTGTAGCTGACCAGTTGTTTGGCGTATCTCAGGTGATGGAGGATCTGGCCAAGGAAATCCAGCGGGAGGGTCAGGAGCTGTTTTTGCAGGAAGAGCAAATCCGCCACGCGCTGGAGGAGCTGGGCTTGTCTATCCAAAGTGTGGATATCATCAGTCTGGATGAAGGCAACGTGGAAATCGAAATCATCCATCAGTACCGCAGAGGCTTTGACGAGTGCCGCAAGATCATTGCACCGCTCTTGTCAGAGATTCTGTCGGAGAACATCGCGGTCAAAAAGGAGGAAAGTAATGAGGGGAAAAGCGGATATTATACCGTTACCTTCGGTTCTGCCAAGGAATATGAAGTAGAGACCGGGGTCGCAGGTGCGGCCAAGGGGGGAGGACTGCTGTCTGGCGACAGTTTCAGTACCATAGAGCTTGGCAACGGCAAGTTCGCTGTCGCACTCAGCGATGGTATGGGAAATGGGGAACGGGCCAGTACAGAAAGTCATACCGCGCTGAATATTTTGCAGCAGCTGCTCCAGTCCGGGATGGACGAGCAACTGGCGATCAAATCGGTCAATTCCGTCCTTCTGCTTCGCTCCTCGGATGAGATGTACGCGACGATCGATGTGGCCCTGATCGATCTGTACAATGCCCATACAACCTTTATGAAAATTGGTTCTACGCCAAGCTTTATTAAACGTGGACAGGAAGTGATTCCAATCCAGGCCAACAATTTGCCGGTCGGCATTATCAAGGAGATTGACGTTGAACTGGTCAATATTCAGTTGCTGCCCGGGGATACCTTGATCATGATGACAGATGGCATCTATGATGCGCCGGGTCATGCGGTCAATAAGGAGCTCTGGATGAAAAGGGTGATTCAGGAGATGAAGGCAGAGGAGCCCCAGGAGATTGCTGATTGCCTGCTGGAGCAGGTAGTACGTCATCACCATGGCAGTATTCACGATGACATGACCGTGATCGTGGCCAAGGTGGAGAAATACAAGCCGGAATGGGCGACCTTCCGCTGGCCTGGGTTCAAGCGCATTGAGCGTCCTCGCACCGTGAGTTGAGCGTGCACGGTGAGGCTGGAATAAATCGGCATCCGCTGGCACATGCTATACGTTGGAAAGGAGGGATGACATGCAACCTTTGACAGCCAAAGAACTGGAGTATATCGTCGATTCCATGTCCAACGAGGATCTGTTGATCAAGCAGTGTGCCATGACGAGCATCCATACGCAAAACCCGCAAATTAAGCAACTGTGTCAGCATATGATGCAGCGTCACCAGCAGCATTACCATCATTTGATGAATGTGATGCAGCATCATGCGTCACTCGCCCCTGTCCAGCCGCCGTACATGACACAATAACAAGCAACAGCCCAAAGAGTGCAAGGAGGATGATACATTCATGACCGCTCAATCATCTCATGTCTATATGCCCGATTCGGATGCGTTGTACACCATTTTGGCTGATTTGAAAAGAGTTTGCCGGGAATATACCACCGCTGCAACGGAATCGAATTGTCAGGTGGTGCGGCAGATGTTTCAGGATTTGCTGCAGGACGGCTTACATATGCAAGGCGAGCTGTATCAATTTATGAATCAGCAGCAAATGTACAATACGTCTTCACCTGTACTGCGTCAGGAATTGGACAAGCAGGTGAAGCAATATATGCAAACCCAGCAGCAAACCGAGCAATGGATCCAGCAGCATGCGTCTTCTATTCAGTCTGCAACCTCTTATATGCAGCCTGTCGGCTCGTATTCCAATGAACAGTCTGTCTACCCGCATACGTCTCAATCCATGTAAGCGTAATCCGTAGCAAGCAGTCCTTTGAAGAAGTCCTCTTCAAAGGACTTTTCATTTTGAGGAAGGCTTGCTAACATAGAGAATATCCGACAATAAGCATGGGGATTGCATGGAGATTCTCAGTGGAGAGGAGCCGAATCAATGAGCCTTCAAGAAGTAATCAGAAGAACCCATACGCCACTGACAAGAGAGATGCTTTTGAAGGAACTCCAGGCACTGGGTGTCGAACGGGGACAAGTATTGATGGTGCACAGCAGTCTAAGTCGCCTTGGATATGTCGTTGGAGGCGCAGTAACGGTGATTGAAGCGTTGATCGAAGCGGTGGGAGAGCAGGGGACGCTGGTCATGCCCGCTCAATCTACCGACTTGTCAGATCCGGCCCAATGGAATTACCCTCCTGTTCCCTCTCATTGGTGGAATGAGATGAGGCGTCACATGCCGGCGTATGATCCGCGTACAACCATGACCTACGGCATGGGGAAGATTGCGGAAACGTTTCGCTCCTATCCGGGTGTCCTTCGAAGCAGTCATCCTCATTTTTCATTTTGCGCCTATGGCAGACTGGCGAGTGACCTGCTGCATCCGCATACATTGGAGCAAGGTCTTGGTGAATCGTCGCCACTCGGGAGATGTTACCGGCATCAGGCGCGTATTCTGCTGCTCGGCGTCGATCATGAAGTAAATACAGCCCTTCACTTGGCTGAATACAGGGCGAATTATCCCGGCAAGGCCTGGGTGCTGCGTTCCGCTCCGGTTGCTTCGGATGCAGCGGGGTCGATTTGGAGTGAATGGACGGAGCTGGAAATGCATACGGAAGACTTTCAGACCATAGGGCGTGCTTTTGAAGAGAAGGATCAGTATTACCAGACGGGGCCGATCGGGATGGCCCATGCCCGGCTGATTGAGATGGTTCCGTTTGTGGACGAGGCGGTGAGGTGGATGGAAGCCCGCCGTTTGTTTTGAATCTATGTTTCAGAGGTCTAGTGATCTATGAATTGGGCAACACTGTTGATAGAAAGATCCGCTTATGAACATGAGGCAATTGCGGATGCGAATCTGTCAGGGAGGCGTTCAATTTGATGAAGCAACTGATTCTGATTACAGACGGATGCTCCAATGTCGGCATGGACCCGGTGGCGGCAGCGGTACAAGCGAGAAATAAAGACATTCGGGTCAATGTCATTGGCATGACCGATGATGGGGAGTTTGGCAGACGCGGTGAAGAAGAAGTGGAGGCAATTGCCCGAGCTGGAGGCGGGATGAGCCGATTGGTGAAAGCGGTTGATTTGAGCCGGACGGTACAGATGATGACCCGCAAGACGGTGCTGTCTACGGTGAGAGAAGCCGTATCGGTGGAGCTGCAGGAAGTATTCCAGACAGCGGATATTGAACAGCTGTCTCCTTCACGCCGGGCGAAAGCGGTAGGGGTGATGGACAAGTTAACCGATTCCCTGCCGATGCGGGTGGCCTTGCTGATCGATGCGAGTGCGAGCATGAAGCCCAAGCTGCAAGCTGTAGAAGAAGCGGTATATGATCTCATGTTGAGCTTGCAGTCCAGAGCAGGAGTCAGTGAACTGGCAGTCTTGCATTTTCCGGGCCGCTCTCATGATGAAACCGCGATGGACCTGCCCTGGACCCGACAATTCGGGCGGGCTGCAGAGCTGTTCAAGAAACTGCATATGCGGGGAGCGACCCCGACAGGTCCGGCTATTTTGCATACGATCCCTTATTTTCAGATGGCATCGGTTGCGGATCAGGAGAGGGAGCAGACTGTCCAGCAGGCAGGATTGTGCAATGAGGCAAGCGATGAAGAGGGGATGTATCGTGACTATATCGTCTAGTTCGGACATGGATCGGGTGGCCTGGAAGCCGGGCACCCGCATACAGGGCAAGTGGAACGGGCATACGTATACGATTGGACAGAAGCTTGGGGAAGGTGCCAACGGAACAGTCTATCTGGCTACCAACCCACAGGGGAAAAAGGTAGCGATGAAAGTGGCACTCGATGCGGTAGACCTTCAGTCAGAGGTCAACGCCATTCAGTCCCTCTCTCAGGCCAAAGACAAGGCTAAACCTTTCTTTCTGGCACTCTATGATGTAGATGATGCCCAGGTGGGGCAGACAACCTGGCCTTTCTATACGATGCCCTATTTTTCAGGCAAACCGTTCTCTCAATTTCTCAGAGAGAAGGGCTGGGAATGGTTTGGTGTGGTTGGATTTCAGGTGTTGCAGCAACTGCACAGCATTCATCGGCAAGGCTATGTCTTCGGAGATCTGAAGCCGCACAATATTTTGGTGGAGCAGGATGGCCGCTGCCAGCTCATTGATTTTGGAGGGGTCACGCCATTTGGCAAAGGGGTCAAGCAATTTACGGAATGGTACGATCGGGGATTCTGGAATGGCGGGTCTCGCATTGCCGATGCGTCTTACGACTGGTTTTCCTTTGCCGCTCTGGCTGTGCATGTTTTTGATCCAGAGGAGCAGATGAAAGCCTGGTCTCGGGAGCTTCCCCAGCAGCGGACGGAGAAATGGTTGCAGCAGCGATGCACGGAGCTGCCCGAACTGAAACCGTTTCAAAGTATCCTGAAAGACATGCTTACAGGCAATTGCCACAGTCCAGACAAGGTCTTGTCAGACTGGGAACAGGTTCTGCACCGGCATCGTCAACGAAGATTCAGTGCAAGGCCATCCATCAGATGGCTGAATACGGCTTTCCTCGCCGCTTTATTGCTGTTTGTATCTGCATTATGGCTTGTTTTTTATGCGGCATGAGCAATCGATGATAGAAGAATACAGTAGGGAAAACAATAGTAGAATACAGTGGGGAATACAGTAGGGAAGCAATGGGGAAATAGCGGGGAAACAGTCGGGATAACGATAGGGAAGACAGCAGGGAAGCCAGTGGGCAAATTAAAAGGGATGACAGAAGATGGAAGAAGTGTGCGAATGATGTGGAGTGCAAGGCAATGGGAAAAACTCCAACTGGAACCATACATGGATGAGGATGAACGCATCATCGTGGCCGTGTCGGGAGGACCCGACTCTGTGGCCCTTTTTCACATACTGAGGGAATGGTCTGCTTCTCCGGCAGGGAAACGGTTGGAGCTGGAGATTGCGCACATCAACCATCAGCTCAGAGAGCAGGAGTCCAGGCAGGAAGAGCAGATGGTCAGGGAGCTGGCCCGATCGGCCGGAGTGCCATTTCATGTGACGCATCTGGATGTGAAGGCGGAGATGGCTCAGTCCGGCAAGGGACTGCAGGAAGCGGCGAGAGATTTGCGCTATGCCTTTTTGACCGAATTGGCAACAAAGCGGCAGGCATCTGTCGCGCTAGGTCATCACGCGGATGATCAGGCAGAAACCATTTTAATGAGAGTCATTCGGGGAACCGGTATTGCAGGTCTTGGCGGAATGTCTGTCGTCCGATATGAAAAAAAAGTGAAACTTATCCGTCCGCTTCTCCGTATACCCAAGGTAGACCTTATTTCATTTTGTGAGCAGGGCGGCTATCCCTACGCAGAGGATTCGAGCAACTTGTCCACACGATATACACGAAACCAGGTCAGACTGGAGGTTATGCCGCAACTGTCGAAGATCAATCCGCAAATCTCGGATGCGCTGGTTAGACTGGGCGATCAGTCCAGATCGGATGAGCATTTTCTCATGCAGCAGGCGCAGGAGGTTTTCCATAACACGGTAAAGACAGAAGGGGCGGATTGCCTGATTCTGCAGGCGCATTGGCTGGAGCTCCATCCTTCTTTACAAAGGAGATTGATTAAACTAATATTAAGTTATCTTTTGTCCCATACGCGAAAAAAGGAAGCGGATTTTGAGACGATTGAGCAGTTTCGAGAAGCATGCGAAAGACAGGATCGTGCCAATTTTGTGATCAAGGGTGCAAATGGCGTCAATCTGGTTAAGGAATACGGACAGCTGCGTTTTACAGGGGCTGTTGACGGCCCGGAACCATTCGCTTATGTGATATGGGATTGGCGGGCACAGCCGGAATGGATGCTGCCTGGCGGAATCCATTTGACGTTTGAGGAACGCTGGCTGGAGAGAGAAGGGTTTGAATCAGTGGATTCGATATATGCGGCAAGCTTTGATGCCGATGCCCTCCTTTTGCCGATGGAGGTACGCTCCAGACAGCCTGGTGACCGCATGCAGATTCACGGATTAAATGGCAGCAAAAAAGTAAAAGATATGCTCATCGACAGAAAAATCCCCCGTTTGCTGCGCGACGGCTTGCCGCTGCTTGCAGACGCGAAGGGACGTATTTTGTGGATGCCTGGTGTGGCAAGGTCTGCGCATGCCCTGATCAGCCCGACAACGAAGCGGATTCTACATATCCGAACATCAGCATTCATACAATCCATTTAGGAGGGTTTACACTTGCTTAACGATATTAAGGAAATATTGTACAGCGAAGAAGAAATTCAAAGCAAGATTGAGGAACTTGGAAAGCAAATCAGTGTGGACTATGAAGGGAAAAATCCTTTGGTGATTTGTGTGCTGAAGGGTGCTTTTATATTTATGGGGGATTTGGTCAAACGAATCTCGGTTCCGCTTGAGACGGATTTTATGGCCGTATCCAGCTATGGACAGTCCACAAAATCCTCGGGTGTCGTCAAGATTATCAAGGATCTGGATGCGACGGTCGAAAACCGGGATGTGCTAATCGTGGAAGATATCATTGACAGCGGACTGACACTCAGCTATCTGATTGATATTTTAAAGCGACGCAACGCCACCTCAGTGAAAATTGTAACCCTCTTTGACAAGCCTGTGAGACGCACGGTGGAACTGGTGCCGGATTACAGCGGATTTGAATTGCCGGATTCCTTTGTCGTCGGTTATGGCCTGGATTATGCGGAGCAGTACCGCAATCTTCCGTTTATCGGCGTACTAAAAGAAGAAGTATACAGCAGCTGAGGGTGTTTTTGCATTTATTGAGATCGGAATACCTGCTGTGGTACAATATACAAAGTTGCCTAAAAATCATGTACAAGTCGCTTCTTTCTTGTAAAGAGTCGACTTCATCATAACAATCATGCTTTGCAGTTGAGAGGAGGTAAGGGATGAATCGATTCATCCGGAACACCGGATTTTATCTGCTAATTTTCTTAGTTGTCGTCGGGATTGTTCATTTTATTAGCTCACAAAACGATCAAACCAAAGAGATCCGTTTTGACGAATTCAGAGGGCTGCTTGCGGAAAATCAAATTGATGAGGTCACCGTTCAATTTGAAGGGTACTCCTATTATATCGAGGGGACGACCAAGAGCAACATTCGGGACACAGGTACAAGCGTATTTGAAACTCAGGCGCCTTTCTCAGACAGTATATTTGACGAGCTTGAAGCTTCAAATGTGAAACTGACTGTGAAAAAGATGGAAGGGGACAGCATTTGGCTGAGTTTCCTGACTTCCATTATTCCATTTGTGATTATCTTCATCCTTTTCTTCTTCTTGTTGAACCAGGCACAAGGCGGGGGCGGCAAGGTGATGAACTTTGGCAAGAGCAAAGCCCGTCTTTATAATGAAGAGAAGAAAAAGGTTACCTTTAATGACGTAGCGGGGGCAGATGAAGAGAAGCAGGAACTGGTGGAAGTGGTCGAGTTCCTGAAGGACCCGCGGAAGTTTGCCACGCTGGGTGCTCGCATTCCGAAGGGCGTATTGCTTAATGGTCCTCCGGGAACAGGTAAAACTTTGCTAGCCCGTGCAGTTGCAGGGGAAGCAGGTGTGCCGTTCTTCAGCATCAGTGGTTCTGACTTTGTTGAAATGTTTGTCGGGGTCGGTGCATCTCGTGTACGTGACTTGTTCGAAAATGCGAAGAAAAACGCGCCTTGTATTATCTTTATCGATGAGATTGACGCCGTAGGTCGTCAGCGTGGAGCCGGACTTGGCGGTGGACATGATGAAAGAGAGCAGACGCTCAATCAGTTGCTCGTCGAGATGGACGGCTTCGGAGCGAATGAAGGCATTATCATCATCGCGGCTACCAACCGTCCAGATATCCTGGACCCGGCCCTTCTCAGACCGGGACGCTTTGACCGCCAGATTACCGTTGATCGTCCAGATGTAAAAGGTCGCGAGGCGGTACTGAAAGTCCATGCGCGCAACAAGCCGCTCGGCGATGATGTGAAGCTGGATGTACTCGCCAAGTACACCACGGGCTTCACAGGCGCAGATTTGGAAAACTTGCTGAATGAAGCCGCGTTGATCGCAGCTCGTCGGAACAAAAAGAATATCGGCATGGCGGATCTGGATGAGGCGTTCGACCGTGTCATCGTCGGAACGCAGAAAAAGAGCCGTGTCATCAGCGACAAAGAGAAACGCACTGTGGCTTACCATGAAGCAGGTCATACCATTATCGGTTATCATGTGCGCAACGCGGATATCATCCATAAAGTGACCATCGTGCCACGCGGCCGGGCTGGCGGATATGCGATGATGATTCCGAAAGATGGCGAAGATCGTATGCTTCAGACCAAGTCAGAATTGCTCGATCGTGTGACGGGCTTGCTTGGCGGCCGGGTATCCGAAGAACTGTATATCGGAGAAATCGGAACCGGTGCGTATGACGACTTCAAAAAAGCAACAGGTATTGTTCGCGCTATGGTCGTGGAATACGGCATGAGTGACAAGCTTGGGCCGCTGCAATTTGGCAACAGCCAAGGGCAGGTATTCCTAGGCAGAGATATTAACCATGAGCAGAACTATAGTGATCAGGTTGCTTACGAAATAGACAAGGAAATGCAGGACATGATTCGCAACTGCTATGAGGAAGCCAAACGGATTCTGAGCGAACATGCGGATCAGGTTCATCTGATCGCGAACAAGTTGCTGGAACTGGAAACGCTCGACAAGGATCAAATTTACGAGTTGCTGGAAACCGGCAAACTGGAGGTTAACATCCGCGAGCGAGTAACAGATGATGGGAAGAATGATGTCAAAGTCAACATTCAGAAGCAGGATGATGCCGAGAATGAAGCCAATAAGCTGGGCTTTGACAAGCAAGAAGAATCCACTTCTTCCACTGATCAGCAAGATGAAAAATCAACTGAAGATCATAAGGATGACAAGAAAAGCGAATAATATTGTTATCCTTGGATTTGATCCGGAATTCCATTGGGGATTCCGGATTTTTCATTCTCTGCACATTGACACCTGCAGTAAGGTGCTGTAAATTAAGTATCAACTAAAACTGCACTTGTGAATTATTGCTCAATCTATGAAACGTATCGCTTGAACGAAGCTAGCGATCACAGGAGATACGTATGAACAGAGTCAGCATTTGAGATAGAGGAGGTTGCTGCAGCATGGAGACGTTAGCGATAGAGGCGAAAAAGCAACGCAATCTGGAGCTGAAGGAACGTTTACTGCAATTGAAGAAAGAGCGCAATGCCATTATATTAGCTCATTATTATCAGCGTGATGAAATTCAGGAAGTGGCGGATTTTCGGGGAGATTCCTTCCTGCTCGCACAAAAAGCGGCCGAAACCGATGCCGATGTCATCGTTTTTTGCGGCGTGCATTTCATGGGGGAAAGTGCCAAAATACTGGCTCCGGACAAAACCGTCCTGATCCCGGATGAGCGTGCAGGCTGTCCAATGGCCGATATGGTAAATGTGGAAGGACTGCGTGCATTGAAGCAGAAGCACCCCAATGCCACCGTTGTGACGTACATTAACTCCTCCGCAGAGATCAAGGCCGAAACCGATATCTGCTGTACGTCGGCCAATGCGGTCAAGGTGATCCAGTCTGTGGATTCAGATGAGATCATCTGGGTTCCGGACAAGAACCTGGGTCACTACGTATCCCAGTATACCGACAAGAAAATGATTATTTGGGAAGGCTATTGCAATACACATGATATGCTCACCGTCAAAGACGTAGAGGAAATGAGATCCAAGTATCCGAACGCCGAGTTCGTGGTTCATCCGGAATGCCGTCCGGAAGTGGTCGAGATGGCTGATTTTGTAGGAAGTACAACCGGCATTCTGAAATATTGCAAACAGGCGGAGGCCAAAGAATTCATCGTGGGCACGGAGGATGGAACCGGCTATCAGCTTCGATTGGACAGCCCGGACAAAACGTTCCATTTCGCGAGCAAATTTCTGGTGTGTCCGAATATGAAAGTCAACAACCTGAAAAAGCTGGTGCGATGCCTGGAAACGATGCAGCCGCAGATTTATGTACCGCCTCAGGTTGCGGACAAGGCACGTCGTTCCCTCGAACGGATGCTGGAAGTGACGGTTTAATAAAAGGTCACGAGTGATGCAGACAGAGATTCATTGGGAACTCCAGTTGAATCTCTGTTTTTCGCTGTTTGAATGGCATTTATTTGCGAAAGGTTGGAAATCGCATGTTACGGAAGGTCGGTGTTCACCATGGAACAACTCCCCCGGTACTTGACAGGGTTTGACTTAAATACGTTGTCCCGCTATGAGACGGATGTCATTCTCGTCGGGGCAGGCATCGCCGGTTTGTTTACGGCCATTAAGGCGGCCGAGCATCAGCGTGTTCTCCTGATCACCAAGAGATCATTGACGGAGAGCAATACCAGGTATGCGCAAGGAGGGATTGCCGCCGTCATCTCGGAAGAGGATTCTCCGATGTATCATCGGCAGGATACCCTGATCGCTGGAGCAGGATTGTGCTCGGTAAAGGCGGTAGATGTGCTCGTTCATGAAGGACCTGCCGGGGTGCAGGACCTCATTCACATGGGTACGAAGTTCGATGAGAAGGATGGCATGCTCGCTTTGACTCGGGAAGGGGCACACAGTCAGCGCCGCATATTGCATGCGCACGGGGACGCTACCGGAGCGGAGATCGTACGAGCCTTGCTGGATACCGCACATCAGCATCCGAATATTGAGATGTGGGATGACCGGTATGTGATCGACCTGATCACCGATCAACAGGAATGTGTCGGAGTACTCGTCCAGGATGAACAGGGTCACAAGCAGTTCGTCCGGGCCAAGGCGACTGTGCTGTGCAGTGGCGGAGCGGGGCAACTTTATCGCTACACGACCAATCCGGATGTGGCGACAGGAGATGGAATTGCGATGGCGTACCGGGCGGGCGCAGATATTCGGGATGTGGAGTTCATTCAGTTTCATCCTACTTCCCTTTGCTATCCAGGTGCTCCTCGCTTTCTGATCTCTGAGGCGGTTCGTGGGGAAGGAGCGGTTCTGCGCAATATTAAGGGAGAGCGGTTTATGAAATCGTATCACCCACAGCTTGAACTGGCCCCGCGTGATGTGGTAGCCCGGGCCATCGTCAGTGAGATGGAACAAACGAAATCCACCTTTGTGTATCTCGATTTCACCCATGAATCGGAAGAATTGGTCAAGCATCGTTTCCCGACCATTTACCAGTTTTGCCTAAGGTATGGGCTGGATCTTGCTGCTGATTGGATTCCGGTTGCCCCCGCTGCTCATTACATGATGGGTGGAGTTCGCACCGATTTGAACGGAGAAACGTCGGTGAAGCGTTTGTTTGCGTGCGGTGAGGTGTCTTCCACAGGTGTGCATGGTGCCAATCGGCTGGCGAGTAATTCGTTGTCTGAAGCGATTGTGTTTGGTCGCAGGATTGCTGAGCGGATTCATGAACTGGAGCCTGTTCAGGCCTCCCATGTTTCGTTTTCCGTCGAACATCTGGCCCCCCCCATTCAGGCTATCGTAGAGAAGCGGTTGAAGCTGCAAAAGATTATGCTGCGCTACGTCGGTCTCAAGCGATCCCTGAAGGGCTTACAGAAAGGCTTGACAGAACTGCAACGCCAGTTGCCCTTTTATCAATATGCCATTAGCAAGCGTGAGGAATATGAATTTGCGAATATGCTTACCTGCTCGCTCCTGATTACAAATGCGGCGATCCATCGGGAAGAAAGCCGCGGGGCGCACTTTCGGGAAGATTTCCCAGAAAAAGATGATTTGATGTGGCGCAAGCATACGATCTTGAATCGCGAAAAAGGGATGGTAGAGGAGAGAGTGAATGATGTTTCATCCGTCTAGTACACAGATCAAAGAACAGATTGTCCATTGGCTGAAGGAAGATGTAGGCAGTGGGGACGTAACGACCCTGTCAACTATTCCGGAGGGACATGTATCCAAAGGCCTTATCCATGCGAAACAAGCAGGGATTGCATGCGGAATGAAGATTGCGCAATGGGTTTTTGAGGTGGTGGATGCCACGGTATCGTTTGAACCGCTCAAGGCCGACGGGGACACCGTCCAGCAGGGAGACACCCTGGCCATTGTGGAAGGCAGCTCACGCAGTATTCTGATCGGGGAGCGACTCGCCTTGAACCTATTGCAACGGATGTCCGGCATTGCCACCCGGACGCATGAATATGCCCAGCAAGTGGCGGGTACCGCTGTCCGTCTCGTGGATACACGCAAGACGACACCGGGTCATCGGTTATTGGAGAAGTATGCGGTTCAGGTTGGCGGCGGGCACAATCACCGTTTTGGCCTGTATGATGCGGTCATGATCAAGGATAATCATATCAAGGCGGCCGGCGGCATTCAGCAGGCCGTTGAGCAGGCTAGAGCAGCGATTCCGCATACGATGAAAATAGAAGTGGAAACCGAAAATCTGGCGCAGGTCGAACAAGCGTTGGCAGCAGGAGCGGATATTATTATGCTGGACAACATGCGTCATGAGGAAATGCGCACAGCCGTTTCGCACATTCAGGCACATTCTCCCCATGTGGTGACGGAAGCATCCGGGGGTGTAACGCTACATACGATTGCTGCCATTGCAGCATGCGGCGTAGATGTGATCTCGGTCGGGCGATTAACCAATGACATCTCGCCACTGGATATCAGTCTCGATCTGAATGAGAAGAAAAAGGGGGGGCGCCCGTGATTTTAGTCATTGATGTAGGGAATACCAATATTGTGCTTGGTGTATATGAAGGTGACAAACTGGCCCACCACTGGAGACTGAGTACCAATCGGGATGCCACGGTGGATGAATACGGCATTATGATTCATACGATGTTTCGCCATGCAGGATTTCACGAAGACCAGGTAGAGGGGATCATCATCTCATCTGTTGTGCCTCCGCTCATTCATGTGCTGGAGAAGTGTTGTGAGATCTATTTGAAGCAAACCCCGATGTTCGTCGGACCGGGAATTAAAACCGGGCTCAATGTCCGGTATGAAAATCCGCGTGAAGTGGGAGCGGACCGCATTGTGAATGCGGTGGCTGCTATTCAATTGTACGGGGCGCCGCTCGTCATTGTTGACTTTGGAACCGCGACAACCTTTGATTACATTGACGAGAAAGGTCAATATATCGGCGGGGCGATTGCGCCGGGTATCGGCATTTCAACCGAGGCGTTATATCAGAAGGCAGCCAAGCTTCCGCGCATCGAACTGAAAACACCGAAAAGTGTGGTTGGACGCAACTCCATCCAGTCGATGCAGGCGGGCATTATTTGCGGCTATGCCGGACTTGTGGAAGGGATCGTCAACCGGGTGAAGCAGGAGATGCAGGTGAATGCGAAAGTGGTGGCCACAGGCGGACTGGCGGAAATGATCGCCGGCGAATGTGATTCAATCGATATCGTAAACGGACAATTAACGTTACAAGGTCTGAAAATCTTATATGAACGCAATCAGGGATCGTGAAGGTTCAGGTTTATCCATAAACAGGCATCAGAAGGGAGCAAGAATCCATGCAGGATTATCTCATTCGCGGTACCGCGATGAACGGAAAAGTTAGAGCGTTTGCAGCGTACTCCAAGCATCTTGTGGCAGAACTGCAGCAAAGGCATGACACATGGTCAACGGCTACCGCTGCGCTCGGGAGGGCGGCCACGATTGGCTCGATGCTGGG
This sequence comes from Marinicrinis sediminis, assembly GCF_042685085.1. Taxonomy (NCBI): domain Bacteria; kingdom Bacillati; phylum Bacillota; class Bacilli; order Caryophanales; family Paenibacillaceae; genus Marinicrinis; species Marinicrinis sediminis. The sequence continues at coordinate 11,309 of NZ_JBHUMM010000012.1, read as the reverse complement.
GTTTATGCTGAAGGGTGAAGAAAAGCTCACCATCCAGGTCAAGGGAAACGGTCCGATCGGACAAATTGTCGTGGATGCCAACGCCAAAGGCGAAGTGCGCGGATATGTCGACAATCCTGCTGTGCAGCTTCCGAAAAATGAGATAGGGAAAATCGACGTCCGAGGGGCAGTAGGCACAGAAGGCCAGATCTATGTCATCAAGGATCTCGGAATGAAAGAGCCTTACCGCGGAAGCTCTCCGATCATTTCAGGGGAAATCAGTGAGGATTTCACGTACTACTTCGCGGTCTCTGAGCAGACGCCATCGGCTGTTGCTTCCGGGGTACTCGTGGGCAAGGGCGATGAGCTGCTGACGGCAGGCGGATTTATCATTCAACTCTTGCCTGGCCTGACAGATGATGAAATTTCGGAGATTGAGAAAGAAATTTCCGAGTTGTATACCGTTACGAAGTATCTGGAGGAAGGCATGGCGATTGAAGACGTCCTGCGGAAAGTGATCCCTTCCTTCACCGAGCTCGAGCGCATCCCGCTCCGCTTTCAGTGCCAGTGTTCCGAGGAACGGGTGGAACGCACCCTGATCAGCCTCGGGAAGGAAGAGCTGTCCCAAATTCTCGAAGAAGACGGACAGGCTGAGATTGTTTGTCATTTCTGCAATGAGAAATATCTGTTCAACGGAGCGAAGCTGCAGCAGATTATGGCGTCCATGTAAGCTGAATGCCAGGCAGAACGCATTTGACACCGTACACAAGATAGAGTTGACAAGTGAATAGGGCATTGGTAAGATAGACCTAAGATAAAACCTAGCGATTTACTCGGAAATAATGTGGCGAGTGACGAAGGAGGAGGCCCTATCATGGCAAAATTGGTTCAAAATATTACGCAGTTGATTGGTGATACCCCGCTAGTTCGGTTGAATCGTGTCGTTCCAGCGGACAGTGCAGAGGTGTACGTCAAGCTGGAATTTCAAAATCCGGGAGCGAGTGTAAAGGATCGGATTGCGATCAACATGATTGAAACAGCTGAAAAAGAAGGCAAGCTGAAGCCGGGGGATACCATTGTAGAACCGACAAGCGGTAATACGGGGATTGGTCTAGCGATGGTGGCAGCTGCCAAAGGATACCGTGCCATTCTGGTCATGCCGGAAACCATGAGCATGGAGCGCCGCAACCTACTTCGGGCTTATGGCGCAGAGCTGGTACTGACACCGGGACCAGAGGGGATGAAAGGCGCAATCAAGCGTGCAGAAGAGTTGAAAGCGGAGAATCCTTCCTATTTCATGCCTCAGCAGTTTGACAATCAGGCCAACGTGGAGATTCACAGAAGAACAACAGGTCCGGAAATTGTAGAAGCGATTCAGGCCGAAGACGGCAAGCTGGATGCGTTTATTTCCGGGATTGGAACCGGTGGCACGATCACGGGTGCAGGTTCTGTTCTCAAAGAAAACTTCCCGGGCATTCAAATTTACGCAGTAGAGCCTGCCGCTTCACCGGTTCTTTCCGGAGGAAGCCCAGGACCTCATAAAATTCAAGGCATCGGCGCTGGATTTGTACCGAGTATCTTGAATACAGAGATCTATGATGAAGTGATTCAGGTAGAAAACGAGCAAGCCTTTGAGACCTCCAGACAAGTTGCCAAAGAAGAAGGCATCTTGGGCGGTATTTCCTCGGGGGCCGCTATATATGCCGCTCTGCAGGTGGCGAAGAAGCTGGGCAAAGGCAAGCGCGTCGTAGCGGTTGTACCAAGTAACGGAGAGCGCTACCTAAGCACACCGTTGTATCAGTTTGACGAGCAGTAATCCATTCATATACCGATTCATCGAAAGGCCCTTTGTCAATGATTTCCTGACAGAGGGCTTTTTCACATCGCGTTTCTTCGATTATAATAAGCGATAGACATATCAAGACAAGGGCAACTGTATGCGGAATCCATCTTTTTGGACGACAGTGCCTGGAGAGGACGTACACCATTGTTTCAAATCGATGAAGGACACTGGTTGCAGTGGCATCAACAAGGATACAAGCTTCTACCCATGGTCGCTACTTATTCGCTGCCCTCAGGGTGGAGAGCAGCCAGCTGGCAGAAAGCCTTGCAACACGATCATGGCAATTCTTCGTATCAGACCCTGCTGGAGAGCGGCAAAAGTGGGCGTTACACCTATTTTAGCCGATCAGCCACACAATCGCTTCAATATGGGAATGGACAATTGACAGAGATGGATGCGTCCGGTGAGCAGGGGAAGCGGGAATGGGAGACAACCGATCCGATCTCCGCATTACGCCTGTGGCTGCATAGCGGCAAGCTGGCACCAGCGGAGCAGGTCTGTTCTTCATTGCCGCCCTTTATTGGGGGCATTACGGGGTATTTCAGTTATGATATGGCGCGAGAGATTGAGCGTCTGCCTGTCCGGGCTGTAGACGATCTCCATTGCCCGGCCTATTACTTTACTCGCGTGCATGAGCTGTATGTCATGGATCATGCCGATGATCAACTGTATTGCATCTATATCGAGAACATGAACCGTCAGGAAGAGAACGACCGGTCTGATCCGACCCTCGACAACGCTACCGACGAAGAGGTGCGAGCGGTATGTCGATCTGCTCAGAGCGTCGTGTCCGGAATGTTTGAATGGTTCAGACAGCATGTGCTCGAACAGGAAGATGCAGATGATGTTCAGCGGCGTCGGGCTTGTTATGAACGCTATGCCACGGAGGATTCCGATCATCGTTTCTTATATGAGGATCCACGTTGGCATTCTCCATTCTCCAAAGCACAGTATATGGAGGCGGTTCGCCGCATTCAAGCCTATATTCTGGATGGCGATGTCTTTCAGGCGAATCTGTCGCTCAGACGCAGCCGGCCACTCGTTGGAAGTGCTGTGGAATTGTATGAATGGCTTCGCCTTATTAATCCGTCCCCTTATATGGGCTATCTGCGTTTTCCGGAATTTGAGGTGGCCTCTGCTTCTCCGGAGCTGCTGGTCAGGCTGCACGAGGGCAAGGTTTCTGCCCGCCCTATTGCCGGGACCAGGCGCCGCGGGAAGAACGAGGAAGAAGATGTTTTTCTCGAGCAGGAGTTGCTGGAAAGCGAGAAGGAACGAGCCGAGCACGTCATGCTGGTGGATCTGGATCGCAATGATCTGGGACGAGTATCGCGTTATGGCTCTGTTCAAGTAGAGGAACTGATGGTCATCGAGCGATACTCCCATGTCATGCATCTGGTCTCTGAAGTGACGGGACAACTCCGGGATGGTGCCGATGCGCTGGATGTCATTCGCGCGAAATTTCCCGGTGGAACCATTACCGGTGCACCTAAAGTGCGTACGATGGAGATCATCGAAGAGCTGGAGCCGGTCAGACGAGGACTGTATACGGGCTCTATGGGCTGGATTGACTATCGGGGCAATATGGAATTTAATATAGTTATACGAACGATGCTTGTGAAGGACGGTCTTGTGCATGTGCAGGCCGGAGCAGGCATTGTGATTGATTCCGATCCGGAACGCGAATTCAAGGAATCGCTAAATAAAGCGAGAGCTTTGTCTAAAGCATTGGAATATCAGGAACGCTACTATGGTGATCCGTCTCGACATGGATCAGATTATGTAAAATAGGAGGGGTGCACGATGATCCTGGTCATTGATAATTACGATTCATTCACATACAATCTCGTTCAATATTTGGGGGAGCTGGGCGAAGAGGTGATCGTTTACCGGAATGATGAAATTACGGTAGAAGAAATAGCGGAGAAAAACCCGGACCACCTGCTGCTCTCCCCCGGACCTTGTACACCGAATGAGGCGGGGATCAGTCTGGAAGTTATTGAGACCTTTAAGGGGAAGATTCCTATATTCGGCGTTTGTCTCGGACATCAGTCGATTGGTCAGGTGTTCGGAGGTGAGGTCGTAAGGGCGGAACGGCTCATGCATGGGAAAACCTCTCCCATTCATCATCAGCAGCAAGGTGTATTCCAGGGCATGCCATCCCCTTTTACTGCTACGCGCTATCATTCTCTGATCGTGAAGCGGGAGACCTTGCCGGATTGCCTGGAGATTACTGCAGAGACAGCCGAAGGCGAGATTATGGGGCTGCGTCACAAAACGTACCCGATTGAAGGGGTTCAGTTTCACCCGGAATCGATTATTACGGATTACGGCCATCAGATGCTGCGTAATTTTCTCAGCACATCGAGGGCTGAGCATGCGTCATCATGAGGGTCATGGTGAATGGAAAGGCAGTTGCAGAGGAGGAAGCCGTGGTGTCGGTATACGATCACGGTTTTCTTTATGGAATGGGTTGTTTTGAAACGTTCCGCACCTATGCCGGGTACCCATGGTTGCTGGATTTGCATCTGGCGCGACTGCGCTCAGGGCTGGCTGAACTGGATATTGAATGGTCGATTTCCGATACGGACATTCGCAAGGATATTGCAAGCTTGCTGGAAGAAAACCAGCTGGATGATGTGTATATTCGTCTGTCCGTCAGTGCCGGTTCAGCAGAGGTGGGCTTGCCAACAACAGCTTATGTATCGCCCACTACTATCTTGTACGGCAAACCGTTGCCGAGCGGTACAGACAGCCCGGTCTATCGAGCAGGCAAGGGACTGGTACAGCTTAAGCAGCCCCGCCGTCTACCGGAGACGGCTGTTCGTCACAAAAGCTTTCACTATATGAGCAGTTTGCTTGCCAAGAAAGAGCTGAACCAGTACACCTGGGCGAAACATCCACATGGAGTAGAGGGATTGTTTTTGACTGCGGATGGTCACCTTGCTGAAGGGATGGTCAGCAATCTGTTTTTCGTGCGAGATGGTCAGGTGTACACACCGTCCCTGCACACAGGCATTTTACCTGGTGTGACCCGCTCCTATGTCATACAACTGCTGAAGGAAATTGACGTCTCCGTCAAAGAAGGGTTATATGATTGGTCTGACCTGACAGAGGCAGACGAAATTTTTATGACCAACTCTATTCAAGAACTGATTCCCATTACGGCGCTGTGGGACCAGCATGGACAACATCAGATTGTAAGCAGGGGTGAAATTGGATATCATACGGAACAATGGCTCCGTTTATATAGAAGACAGGTTCACAATCGGGAAGGATGAACGAAATTTTGAATGAACGATGGCTGCAAATGAGAGGAAGGGAATTGAAGCTGGGTGAACGGACACTCATCATGGGTATTTTGAATATTACACCGGACTCCTTTTCAGATGGGGGGACGTTCATGGATATAGAGAAAGCGCTCGATCAGGCCCGTCGGCTCGTAGCCGAAGGAGCAGATATGCTGGACATAGGCGGGGAATCGACCAGACCAGGTGCACAGCCGGTAACAGCAGAGGAAGAAATGGCGCGTGTGATACCAGTAATTGAAGCGGTAGCGGGTGAGATCGATATACCGATTTCCATCGATACGTACAAGGCCGAGACAGCCAGACGGGCTTTGGAGGCAGGGGCTCATATTATCAACGATGTATGGGGATGCAAGAAAGACCGCGATATGGCCCAGGTAGCTGCAGATTCGGGCGCCCCTATCATTCTGATGCATAACCGGGAGGAAGCGAATTACGAACACTTTCTAACCGACGTGATTCGTGATTTGGAAGAAAGTATGGATATGGCCCTCCAGGCCGGTGTGCAGCGAGAGCAGATCATCTTGGACCCGGGATTTGGCTTTGCCAAAGACATGGAGCAGAATTTGTATCTGATGAATCATCTTCACGTGATTTGTGAGCTCGGTTATCCGGTATTGCTGGGCACGTCTCGCAAACGCATGATTCGTCACATTCTTCAACGGCCCGTCGATGATGTCGTGGAGGGAACAGCGGTGACCACGGTAATGGGGATCGAACAGGGATGCTCCATCATTCGGGTGCATGATGTCAAGCAGATGCGGAGAACGGCTGATATGACCGATGCCATACTGCGTAGAAAGGATGGAGTGAATCATGGATAAAATCAGTCTGTCAGGTATGCAATTTTACGGGTACCATGGTGTGTTTCCAGAAGAGAACAAGTTGGGTCAGCGCTATCGGGTTGATGCAGAGCTGTATATGGATCTCCAGGCCAGTGGCCAGAGTGACCGGCTGGAGGATACCGTTAATTATGCTACCATTGTGGATACCATTCGTGGTATAGTGGAGGGCAAACCTTATCAATTGATTGAGGCGGTAGCGGAACATATTGCCCGTGCGGTACTTGCTGAGTACGATCAGGTGCAGGCACTTACGGTGCGGGTCATCAAGCCAAACCCGCCTTTTGACATTCATTTTGATGGCGTTTCGGTTGAAATTTATAGAAAGCGGGAGCAATAGATGAATACCGAAAATTCAGTTGCCTGTTCGGCATGGATCGGTCTCGGCTCTAATATGGGCGACCGGGAACATGCCCTGATTCAGGCGGTGACTGGCCTGCATCAGCATGACGCAATCGAAGTGGAAGGCTGCTCGGCTCTCTATGAGACCGACCCGGTAGGGTATACGGAACAAGACTCCTTTCTAAATATGGTTGTGCAGATTCGTACCTTGTTGCATCCCGAAGCACTGCTCGCGGTCTTGCTCGATGTGGAAAAGCAGCAGGGGCGGGTTCGAACGATGCGTTGGGGACCCAGAACCCTTGATCTAGATTTATTGGCCTATGAGCACTTGCAACGTGCCTACGATAGCCATGATTTAATATTGCCTCATCCTCGCATGCATGAACGGGGATTTGTTTTGGTTCCCCTGGTGGATGTACTGAAGCAGACCTGCCGCCCGGAAGAGTTGGCGCATGCGCGCAAGATGATGGACAACCTGGAACAGACGGAAGGAATAACAAGATGGAAAACAATCAATTGGCAAAACGAATCCGTGCATTTCGCAAACTAAAAGGCCTCACACAGACGGAACTGGCTTCAGAGCTCGGGATCTCCATCAGTGTGCTCGGTGCGGTGGAACGAGGCAATCGGAAGGCAGACCCCGAACTGATCCACCAATTATGCGAGAGGCTGAATATTGATAAAAAAGAGCTGCTCGGATAATCAGAGCGCGCAAGAAAGAAGGGAAAAACATTGCTGAAAATTGCAGACATTGAAATGAAAAACAACGTGGTGCTGGCTCCAATGGCCGGCGTTTGCAATCCCGCATTTCGCTTGATTGCCAAAGAGTTTGGCACCGGACTGGTTTGTGCGGAGATGGTGAGTGACAAAGCTATTCTGCATGGCAATGAACGCACGATGCAGATGCTTTATGTAGATGAGCGCGAGAAGCCGCTCAGCCTGCAAATCTTTGGTGGTGACAAGGCATCGCTGGTCGAAGCGGCGAAGGTCGTGGATAAGCAAACCAATGCGGATATCATTGATATTAATATGGGATGTCCCGTTCCGAAAATCACCAAATGCGATGCGGGAGCCAGGTGGCTGCTCGATCCAGCCAAGATTGAAGAGATGGTCTCGGCTGTTGTAGAGGCGGTAGATAAGCCGGTTACGGTCAAAATGCGTATGGGCTGGGATGAAGATCATATTTACGCGGTGGACAATGCCCGCGCGGTTGAACGAGCAGGCGGTCAGGCTGTTTCCCTGCACGGAAGAACCAGACAGCAAATGTACACCGGGACCGCGAACTGGGATATTATCAAGGAAGTCAAGCAAAGCGTGGATATTCCGGTAATCGGAAATGGCGACGTATTCTCTCCGGAGGATGCGAAGCGAATGCTGGACGAAACCGGCTGTGACGGCGTGATGATCGGACGGGCTGCACTCGGAAACCCGTGGATGCTCTATCGGACAATCGAATACCTCTCCACCGGCGAGCTTCTTCCAGAACCGACGGCAAGGGAGAAACTGAGAATTGCCGTTCTTCATATGGACCGGTTAATTGCGCTTCGCAACGAGGCTGTAGCCGTGCGGGAAATGAGAAAGCACATGGCCTGGTATCTGAAAGGCCTGCGTGGTGCAGCTCGCATCAAGGATCAGATTATGGAGCTGACCAGGCGCGACGATATGGTTCGAATTTTTGAGCAGTATGTGAACGAGTACGAAGAGAAAGAGCAGCAGGAAAAGTCAGGTCAAACCGTGTGAGGAAGAGGCCAATACGAGCGTTTTTCTAACCTTCCCGCCTGTTTTACCTATCATTGACATTTAGGAAAGCATGAAATATAATCAACGAATAGAAATGAGGCAGGCTTGAAGCAGCATGTGTCATGAAGCCTGATGACATGAATATGAATAGGTAATACCTGTGCACATCATCTTATTATCGTTGGAAGCGTGGGAAGAAAATTTATTCACGACGGGAGTTTTGTAGGGATGACTGAAAAAGAAGTGATCTTAACCCAGGATGGGCTCAAAAAGCTTGAAGAAGAACTTGAAAATTTGAAATCCGTAAAGCGTCGTGAAGTCGCGGAACGGATTAAAATAGCAATTGGTTACGGGGACATCAGTGAGAACTCCGAATATGAGGATGCCAAGAATGAGCAAGCCTTTATCGAAGGACGCATCATTACACTGGAAAAAATGCTGCGCAATGCTCGCATCATTAACAATGAAGATGTGGATACCAACACAGTCAGCATTGGCTCCAAGGTGATCCTCCAGGATATTGAATTTGGAGATGAAGTAGAATATACGATTGTCGGGACAGCGGAATCCGATCCTTCCCAGAACAAAATTTCCAATGAAAGCCCGGTCGGGAAATCCATCTTGGGGAAATCAAAAGGCGCTACCGTTGATGTGAACGTACCTGCTGGTGTAATCCAATACAAGATTTTGGACATCAAAAAATAATCATCCTATGAAGAAAAGCTTCATCACTTGAGGCGTTTTTCATATGGCTGTTTAACTGCCGTTTCATGAGAAAGGAATTTTCTGTGCCGAATGTGGCATGGGGGATTCCTTTTAACTTGTTTATCGGTTTGAACAGTTGCAGGAAAGGCAGGCGGGTATGTCCGCCATGGACTTCCGGGGCTGATTTATATATGATACTTAATAGACGATGTACGAGAGGTACGTGTAAAAGGAGTGGAAGAGCATGAGTCAAGAGTTGGAACTGAATGAAATGCTGGTGATTCGGCGCAATAAGCTGGATCAATTAAGAGGGATGGGCGTGGACCCTTTTGGTAAGCGTTTCGAACGGGCGCATACCGCAGGCGAAGTCATGGAGCAATTCGATGCAAAGAGCAAAGAAGAGCTAGAGGAATTGAAAGAGGAAGTCATTCTGGCCGGTCGAATTATGCAAAAGCGTTCCATGGGGAAAGCAGGGTTTGCCCATATTCAGGATATTAGCGGAAGAATTCAGATTTATGTCCGCAAAGATACGGTCGGTGATATCAAATTTGACGCTTATGATTTGCTTGATATCGGCGATATGGTAGGGGTAAAAGGAAACGTATTTAAAACGAAAACCGGAGAAACTTCCATTAAAGTGACAGAATTGGAAGTGCTTACGAAATCGTTGTACCCGCTTCCGGAAAAGTATCATGGTTTGAAGGATGTAGAACTGCGTTACCGTCAGCGCTATCTGGATCTCATCATGAATCAGGAGGTACAACATACCTTCATTCTCCGTTCAAAAATTATTCAGTCCATGCGCAGATATCTGGATCAACGCGGCTATCTGGAAGTAGAGACACCTACGATGCATGCCATTGCAGGCGGTGCTTCTGCCAAACCATTTGTTACGCATCACAATGCCTTGGACATGCAGTTGTATATGCGAATTGCCATTGAACTTCATCTAAAACGGCTGATCGTTGGTGGACTGGAGAAAGTATACGAGATCGGACGTGTGTATCGAAACGAAGGCATTTCCACCCGTCATAATCCTGAGTTTACCATGATCGAGCTATATGAGGCCTATGCCGATTATGAGGATATCATGCAATTGACCGAAGACCTTGTTCGTCATATCGCACAAGAGGTTCTTGGAACGACCATGGTGGAATACCAGGGTCAGCAGGTGGATCTCGGAACCCCGTGGAAACGGGTCAGTATGGTGGACGCGATCAAAGAAGTAACGGGTATTGATTTCAAACAGGAAATGTCCGATGAAGAAGCGCATCGCCTGGCGAAGGAGCATGGTGTCAAGGTAGAACCTATGATGACATTCGGGCATATCGTCAACGAGTTCTTCGAGCAGAAGGTTGAAGAATCCTTGATCCAGCCAACCTTCGTATATGGGCATCCACTGGCGATCTCACCTCTGGCCAAGAAAAATGAAGAAGACCCTCGTTTTACGGATCGCTTTGAACTGTTTATTGTAGCTCGTGAGCATGCCAATGCCTTCACAGAGCTCAATGATCCGATTGACCAGCGTGAGCGCTTTGAAGCCCAGTTGAAGGAAAGAGAACAGGGAAATGATGAAGCTCATATGATGGATGAAGATTTCATTCGTGCCCTGGAATACGGCATGCCGCCTACCGGAGGACTCGGTATCGGGATTGATCGTCTGGTCATGCTTTTGACCAATGCGCCTTCCATTCGAGATGTGCTGTTATTCCCACTCATGAGAGAGCGTTCCGGGGAACAGCAGTAACGGCAAGATGAACCCCGATATGCATGCTGATACGATTCTCGGGGTTAAAATCATCATATGGATGTCTGCAAAAAGACCTTTCGTCGCGCACGAAAGGTCTTTTGTGATGGATTGAATGCTCAGGTTCATCCTGGATTTCAAAGGGAAGAGATATGGTGATCGTAAGGAAAAAAATGTGCTTGCAAATTCACCAGAGATTTGATACATTATTACTCGCCGCTTCAAACGGCTTGTCTATCGAACACCCCACAATCGAGTTCATCTCCGTATAGAGTGAATTGGAAACTGGAAAAAGATGAACTTGTCTGAACGGAGCGAACGTGGTAGGATGTAATCCTGCCTCAGCAAGCGTCATATCGCTTCTGGACTCAGCGCCATGTGCGAGAGACCGGATGAAAAAAGCACTTGCAAAAGCGCAAGCGATTGTGATATATTAAAAAACGTCGCTGAAAACGACAGCGACATGGATAAGTTCTTCTTCACTCCATACAGAGTCATCACCGAGTGAAAAAAGACTTGCCAAACAAAAACGAATGTGTTATGATACTTCTCGCTGCTAACCACGCAGCTACTGAGAAACGCATCACACAGACGAAACATCTTGTCCTTTGAAAACTGAACAGCGAGCGAAATTGTCCAAATTTCAAAATAAGGTTTCATTGTCCTTTCCATGATGGATCGGACGGGAACCCCCGGAATGAAAATTCCAACCAGCAACAAAATGAGCAAGCCAAACTTTTTACCTTTATTGGAGAGTTTGATCCTGGCTCAGGACGAACGCTGGCGGCGTGCCTAATACATGCAAG
>NZ_JBHUMM010000011.1:0-53445 GCF_042685085.1 Marinicrinis sediminis | reverse complement strand
TCCTTCTCCAGCTATCCGTTTTCTATCCAGAGCGTATTGGTCAGCATTTACCCTGAATCATCAGGTCAATCTCCCTTATGGGAGATTCCTTATAAATGAGTTTACACAAAATTATTGACAGACCCTGTTTTTGCGTTGGCAATCCAACTTAGAACTAATTAGGGGAATGCAATCCAAGTCTATTTCCTTCTGTATCAATAAATAGTGCAAAATATCCACTTTCATCAGCATGAGGGGTCTTAGGCATAACAATTTTTCCACCTTGTTTCTCGACCTTATCTAGTATGACCTGAAGATCATCTCCGCCATCAAGATAGATGGTTACACCATTTGCGGAAGGTGTATACCCCTCACTTTGCATGATGACTCCAAAAGTCATTTGCCCTTCAGTTGGGAATAATCCCATTTGAATTTCTGGAAATTCCATTTTCTCGATTTTAATATCTAGAATGGATTGATAGAACTCGATGGCTCGTGAAATTTCTGTTGCAGGGATTTCAAAAATTGGAACAAAGCTTTTCATATTGATTATCCTCCTTTAAATTAGATGCAATCCTATTATAAATCGTCTATCCAACATATAATTGTAAAAATGCGACATCACGAAATCATTTGTATAAAAGGGAAGAAAGCGCCATATTTTTGTTCCCTAAAAACTCTTTCGGACTCATTCCTGTAAACTTCTTAAAGTCTTTAACAAAGTGTGATTGGTCATAGTATTTACTTTTATAAGCAATGTTTGTTAGACTATCTGTCTCCTCGTTAAGCAATATTTTTAAGGCAGCTTGTAGACGAATTACTTTAGCTAATTGCTTTGGGCTAATCCCAATTTGTTCTGAAAATTTTCTTTCTAGCTGTCTTCTACTGCATAAATTTTGTTTTAAGATGTTGTTGATTTTTGCATCACCTTGTGTCGATAAAAGCGTATCAATTGTATTATTTACAATTTTATTAACGGTTATTTTGTCACTTAACTTATCGAAAAGAAATTTTTCAATAAATGCTATTCTTTCTTTTGTGTCGTTTGCCTTAATCATTTTTTGCTCTAATTCATTTGCAATAGCTTCTCCAAATACAAGATGTAAAGGTATTTCTTTGTTCACAAAATTTTGTAGAGACTCTGAAATGAAGCTTGCAAAACCATAGGGGTAAAATCTTATTGCAAATGTATTCACATATCCTGTTGGTTGAATATAAAAAGGTTCAATTGTTTGTCCAATAATCATCGCTCGAGGTTGTAGAGTAAATTCCTCCTCCGATGTATATCGTTTAATATCGTCACCCAAAATGAACGCCATTTCGATACAGCCGTCGGGTATGATACGTTGTTTTTGAGCATCATCTTCGGCAGGTACTTCTAAAGTCCAATAACAATGAACGAATGATTCTAAATAGGGATGAGGTTTAAAAGTTTGATAATTCATTAATGGCTCCTTTCTGTGAGTAATAGCAAACGATCATGATTTCCTTCATTTGATGAATGGCTAGCGCCAATAGCACTGCCATCCGACTCCCTGCACAACAATTTGGGTGGAAAACCTCCATTTCACACACAGGATAATGTTCTATGATTCACGAATTACATATGTATATATCATAGCATATTTTTTCCTGTTTCCATTTGGCTTTATTTATGGAGAAAACAGACTTTAACCTCGATAGAGAGTGAATACAGAAAGGGTGAATAGCACATGAAAGTTGTCGTGTTAGGAGCAAGCGGGGCGACCGGACAGCACGTGGTGAGGGAATTGATAAACCGAAGCATTCCAACTCGAATCCTGATCCGAGAAACAGCGGTTTTAGATCCTAGCTTGGAGAAGCGTGAACACCTGGAGATCGTGAAGGGAAATATGAGCGAGCTGGACCCATCCGAACTGAAGAGCTTGCTGCAAGATTGCACGGTTGTCATCTCTTGTCTGGGTCACACCCCTACGTTCAAGGGGATGTTCGGAAAGCCTCGTAAGTTGGTTTCAGACGCCATTCAAAAAGTATGCGAAACGGCAATCCGATCCGAGCAGCACATAAAGCTGATCCTGATGAGTACGACGGGCTATACGAATCGCGCCATCGGAGAGTTGCCCTCTCTTGGTCAGAGAATGGTCTTGTCTGCATTGACGTATTTGCTGCCTCCGCACCGCGACAATGTCATGGCGGCGGACTATTTGGTTGAACATGTGGGAGAAGAAAATGAGTATGTCCAATGGGTTGTGGTTAGACCAGACACGTTAATCAATGAGGATCAAGTCAGTGCCTATGAGCTAACGAGTTCTCCCGTCAGAAATCCATTATTCAATCCTGGCAAGACAAGCAGAATTAACGTGGGACACTTCATGACAGAACTTGCTACCGATCCAGCGCTTTGGAAACGGTGGGACTGTAAAACGCCCGTTATTTATAATGAACTGGATGTAGATGGATAAATCGTTCTTGCTTGTTATGGATCAGACTTTTTGTTGTATTTGGTGCAGGGTATATCTGCATGATTTTTTAATCATTCTCTCTTCCATGATGGTGATTGAATTTTAAGAATATTCACTTTTCAGTTGAAGCAGGAGCGTATGACATATGTGGAAAGCAGACATCATGAATCTGCTGGAATAGCTGGAACGAATCTTGCATATTCGGAGGAAGAGCTTTGATAAAGGGAGTTTTATTTGATTTGGATGGTACATTATTAAATCGGGATGCTTCTGTTCGAAGGTTTATTGCCAACCAGTATGACAGATTTTACGATCGTGTTTGTCATATTCCTAGAGAAAGCTACATTTCAAAGTTTATAGAGTTGGACTGTCGCGGATACGTATGGAAGGATCGGGTATACAGGCAGATGGTAAACGAATTGAACATAACGGGGATGCAGTGGGAGGAATGGCTCGAAGATTATATACTTGCTTCAAATTCCATTGTGTCCCTTTTCCCAATCTGATAGACATGCTGAATGAATTAAAGAGACGTGGAGTGGTGCTCGGGATCATTTCAAACGGGAAAGGTCCATTTCAAATGGATAATATTACGGCCCTCGGGATCAAGGAGTATTTTGATACCATTTTAATATCTGAGCTGGAAGGTTTGAAGAAACCCGATCCTCTCATTTTCAAACGGGCCCTGGATAAACTGGACCTCTCCCCAAATGAAAGTATATTCGTCGGAGACCATCCCCATCATGATGTACAGGCCGCACAGCAGGCCGGGATGATCGGTGTATGGAAGAGAGATGATCAGTGGGAGAGTGCCAAAAGCAACTATGTGATCGAAAACTTGGAAGAATTGCCTTCCCTCGTTGATCAATTACAGACGCTTCCTTCATTTCAATAGCCAGATTGGACGTTCAGCTCTTGGATATCGCTTTTATTTCCTGTTAGAAGAATCATACATACATCCATATCCAGGTTCTTGATAGAATGGCAGATAGAGAACAGACGAGAATCCATTTTCGAAATAATACAAAATGAGTCTCTTATTAATCGATGTTAAATTCAATGAACGGGGCGTGTATCAATTGCTCAGAGTCATCCTTTTTTCTTTCTTACTGTTTATGTTAGCGGGATGCGGGAATGGAGCAGTTTCGATAGTATCTTCAAATCATTTATGTCCTGAAGATATGACTGAAACTGAGTTTGCGGTTGAACTGGAGGAGGAATTGGACAAGCTCAATCAATGGATAGAAACAAAAACATTCAGACTGAAGCTGCCTGATGATTGGACATACGAATACAAAGAAGAAGAGATGACAGTTGACTTTTATACCGGTTCAGGCGTTCATACAGGAGAGCTATATCAAGCGGATTTTCAAAAAGACGAACCTGCTCCGATGTATATTCCTAATCATGCAACGATGGAATCGTGTGCCGTCATTCAAGCGGAACATCCGCAAATCAGATACGGGTTTTTATTTCATGAATCACCTGCGGGCGCTGTAGAACAAGTCAATCTCTATAACCACCAATTTGTCATCTATGATTACAGTCAGCCTGATTATAATTTCGCTTACATACTGACATTAAGTGATTCGCAGGTATCCTCGAAGCAGGCAAGAGCGATCATCGAAACGTTTGAACGGAAGGATGAACCATAAAGGGCACAGCACCCGCTGATGACAAGTGCACCTGGATAGGGTTGATCGATTTTTCAAGTACCGCACGAAACGAACAAGTCAATCGTTTGAATTAATGATATTGCAACAATAAATATCAAACCCATTTTAGTACATTCTCATGTATATCATGAATGACATTGCCCATTTTTCTCCCCCGTCACTAGGCTGCTGCATAGAATGAAGGATCACAGGAAAACGAATGAAAGGAGCAAGATTATGGTTCCTCATTTATGCAGCCATCACCATGCGTATCCGCCGATGCATCCCGGACATAGCGGGGGGCAGGGTAGGATCAGTTGGCCTTATCATCCTCAGTCTGCCTATCCGGCTTGGAATCCCCAGCACGGACATACGCCTGGCACCATTCCCTTGCAAGACTATGGCACGAGACCCTATGTTGTAAATATCGATCAGGCCACCAGGCAAAACCATAACTACCGCACCGCGCTATGGACGGGCAAGCATTTTCAGGTGACCCTCATGTGTATTGGCCCGGGGGATGATATTGGGCTGGAAGTCCACCCGACCACGGATCAGTTCATCCGGCTTGAAGAAGGCCAGGGACTGGTTCAGATGGGGGACAGCAAGGAGAAACTGGATTTTCAGGTCATGGCCTATGACGACTTTGCGATTATGGTTCCTGCAGGGAAATGGCACAATGTCACGAATACAGGAAATCGTCCCTTGAAAGTATATGTGATTTATGCCCCGCCTGAGCATCCCTATGGCACCGTTCAACCGGTGAAGCCGCTTGCGCAAGAGGCGGTTAAATAGATGATCATTCCGCAACACCGGCATCCTTCCGCAGGGGAGGATGCTTTTTTTTGTGACGTTTTCGATGGGATTATGATAGATTAATAGAATATCGAACATTTTGTCTGAATATGTCTAATATTCTGTTTGATTATGTCGAATTGACGAAAGGATATGCCTATGAAGCGAACCAGCATCCGTTATCGACTGATGATCCTCATGATCTGCCTTACGACCTTACCCGTTGTCATGATCACCTGGATCGCCACTCACAATACGCGTGATTCAGTGGAGAAGGAAATGATCGAAGCGAACCGATCCCGCATGCTGTGGGCTGATCAATATGTACAGGAGCTGATGGAGCAGGTAGAGAGTCTCTTCTACACGCTGCAGATTAATAGCCAGTTCATGAACGATCTGCAATTAATGGACAGCCCGGAGCTGAGTGTACAATATCGCACACAGAAATACATACAGGGCATGCTGCATTCTGCCTTTCATGCCAATTCCCGCAAAATCTCGAACCTGACGCTCTACATTCATTCCAACCAAAAAGCGTACACGGTCAGTCATACGAGCAGAGGAGCCATCACCTCCGTAGATATCCAGCAAACGGACTGGAGCCGGATGCTGCACAGTCCGGTCAATCTCTACTTCAAACCTTCGCAAACCCATACATATGCCTATCACAGTATTAATCGGTTTATCGATCAGTCCTTAATTGGTGGTTTTTCCGTTCGCATTAACCGGGACGTGTGGGAGGAAGTAGGCACGATCCTGGACTCCGGGGAATCCAACGCCATTTACGTCGTGAACGACGAAGGCCAGCTATTGTCTGGTTCCAGCACAAAGAAGCTGCCAGCAGAAATCCGTCACTTCATCAGTGAACTGGACCACAAGCATTCGGAACTTACTTTCAAGCAGACGGAAGAGAACTTTTATTTTCTGAAAAAGGTTGGGGACGGTCAAATCACCATCGTCAAAGCCATTCCCATTGAAACGGTGAACAAAACGGTGCGGCCTACGATTAAAGCGGCCATGATCACGAGCGGTCTGTTCGCGGCGGTGTCTGTCGTGCTGTCCATTTTGTTCTCGCTGCGCATTACGACACCGATCGTGAAGCTGGTCAAGACGATGCGCAAGGCACAGGTGCAGAATTTCCAGAAGACCAAGGTGCAGAGCCGGGACGAGATTGGACAACTGGAGAATGGCTATAATCTGATGATGGAGCGAATCAGGCAACTGATCGAAAATGAATATGAGCGGGAGATTGAAGTGAAGAATGCACAGATTATGGCGATGCAAGCCCAGATCAACCCGCATTTTCTGAACAACACCTTAAACCTCATTGGCGGGATGGCTCTTGCCAAGGATTCGCATGAGATTTATCAGATTACGAAAGTCGTGGGCGATTTACTTCGGTATTCGATCAGCATGGATGATAACCTGGTTCTGCTTGAGAAAGAACTGACGCATATGCGCAACTATCTGTTTATTCATGAACAGCGTTTTGCGGGACGTTGCAGCATTCATATCGATGTCGATGAGGCAGCCCTTACCAGCAGACTTCCGAAGTTCACCCTGCAACCGATTGTGGAGAATGCCTTTGAGCATGGCCTTCAGCGCAAGGAAGGGCGCTGGCAGATCCGGGTGCAGGTGAAGCAAGTGTCTGACCGCATCGCGGTCATCATCCAGGATGATGGCATCGGCATGTCGAGAGCGCGCCTCCATGAACTGCGACAAGAATTGAAAAAGGGCGATCGCGCTCAGGAATACAGGAAGAAGAAGCAGCATGAAAGCGAAGAAAAGCGTGCATCCCGTCAAAAAGGAATCGGGCTTCATAACGTACACCATCGATTGAGACTGCAATTTGGAGAGCGATACGGGCTGCGTCTGTTCAGTCAGGAAGGAAAGGGCACAATCGTGATCATCGTATTGCCACACACCATAGATGGAGGGGAAGGACATGTATAGAGCGGTCATTATTGATGATGAGCCTTGGGCGAGACAAGTGGTGAAATCTCTCGCTCACTGGGATCAACTACAGATCACTGTGGTAGGAGAGGCGGAGGATGGCAGTGTCGGGTTCAGACTGATCGAGCAGCTCGTACCGGATATTGTCATCACCGATATGCGCATGCCGGGCCTGGACGGGGTCGAACTGTTGCAGACGATCTATGCACAGTATCCGTCGATCAAGATCATCGTCATGAGCGGATATGATGACTTCGTCTACTTAAAACAGGCTGTCCGCAGCAGGGCAGTAGAATATCTGCTCAAACCGATTGATCCCGCTGACTTGAACGAGGCGCTGGCGTCGTGCACGAAGGAACTGGCACGACGGGAAGCGCAGGCGGCTGCGGTTCCTTCTCTCTTCACGACGACCGGTCTGGACCAGGCAGCCATACGGGAACCCTACATGGAATGTCGGGAACGGATCTATGGGTACCTGCTGGAGCTGAACCACGGCGGAGTGACGGCTTCTCTATTGAAGCTGGAAGCACTGCTGGGGAGTACGCATCCGTTTGCCGAGGACGAAGGGGTTATTCACAAGATGGGTCAGGACTTCTTGTCCATGCTGCAAGAATTTATGACCGAACACAAGCTGGAAGCAGAGAAAGTCTGGGGAGTGGAACGGCTGGAGCAGGTTGCGCAGATGTATGAGTGGCGAACCGTTCAGACGGCAGTCGCGCGTATTGGACGACTTTATGAGCAGGCGATTGATGTGGTGACCGAGCAGCACAAAAATCGTCATCGTCTGAATCTCGCGGAGGTCCAAGCCTATATCGACCGTCATTATCTCGACGCCATTACGCTGGAGAGCATCGCCAATCATTTTTTCATCAGCAAAGAATATTTAAGCCGCGCGTTCAAGTCGTTCACGGCAGAACGGGTCTCCGACTACATTCAACGCAAGCGAATGGAGAAAGCCCGAGAACTGATTGTGGAGCAGAAGCTGGCGATCAAGCATGCCGCCCACATGACCGGCTATGAGGACATTGCGTACTTCTACAGGGTGTTCAAGAAACACTACGGCATGACCCCGGGAGACCTGCGCAAGGATGATGAAGACTGACCAGCGACATCCAAATAACAGGCGACATCCAAATGACAGGGGATATCTAATTTCGACAAAAAGCGCGTCAATATTGTCCAATACCGAAAGCTAAAATACTGAAATGATGGGACAACCGTTCTCCTCTATACTAAACCTATAACGAAGCCAAGGGGGTAAACGATATGAAGAAAGCGCTTTATTTGTTGATGATTGTGGTATTGATGGTGACAGCTGCGGCAGGTTGCGGTTCGAACAATCAGGCCAACAACGAAACAAACCAGTCATCGCAAAACAACAATCAAACGGCGAATGAAAATGAGAAGGATGCACCACCACAAAAAGTAGAACTGAAAGTATTTATGAGCTTCCCGCGTTTTCAGGAGCAGTTCGAATCGTATTTTGAGCAATTTAAAGCCAAGCAATTGGCCGAGAAAAATATCGACGTGTCCATCAAGCTGGAAATGCCAAATTCGGAGCAGGCTGAACAAATCCTGCAAACGAGACTGGCCTCCAATGATGCACCGGATATCTTCACCCTGCATGCTATTGCAGACATTCCAACCTTCTATAAAGCCGGCTATCTGGAGGACCTGAGTGGTCAGCCTTTCACAGACAACGTGTATGAGAGTGTGCTGGAAACAGTCACCTACGATGGTCAGGTTGTGGCATTACCACTGGAGAGTCTTTCCTGGGGATACTTGTACAACAAGAAAATCTTCAATGATCTAGGGATTACGCCACCGCAAACGCTGACAGAAATGAACGCAGCGATTGAGAAGCTGAATGAGGCGAATATCGATCCGTTCCTGCTGGCCTTCCAGGAATCCTGGATTCCGCAATTGATGATGGCGCTCTCGCTTGGCGGTGTGGTCAACTCCGAACAACCAGATTTCATTGAGAATATGAATAGCGGACAAGGCTCCTATGCCGATGTGAAAAACGTATTCAATATTATTGATCTGATTATGGCCAATGGTACAGACAAACCGTTCGAAGTCGGAAGTGCAGCGGGTGCGGCTGATTTCGCTAATGGAAAAGCAGCGATGTGGGTACAAGGTCCATGGATGGCTGAATCCATTCTGACGGCAAATCCGGACATGGAAATCGGGGTGGCTCCGTTGCCAGTAAGTGAAGATCCGGCTGGTGCGATGATCAATCTGGCGACTTCCACTTCCCTGGCTGTCTCTCCGACGAGCGAAAATAAAGAAGTTGCGATGGATCTGATCAATTACATCCTGGATGAGCAAGATTCTTCCAAACTGTTCGAACAGCTGAAATTCAATCCGGTTGCGACTATGCATAACTATGAGACATTCCCGTGGGTAACCGAAGCAAGCGATTATGTGTCTCAAGGCAAAGCGTATCTCGATCTTTCCTTGCCAGGCGGTATTACGGATGAAACCGCCAAACTGCTGCAGAGCTATTATGCAGAGGATGTATCCAAAGAAGACATCATCAAGACACTGGACAAGGCATGGGCCAATGCAGTGAAATCCAATCAATAAAAGGCCAAGCGCAAGAACGGGGAGTGATTGATCATGAGTTTGACGAAAAAACAAAGACAAACCGTTGCCCTGCTAGCCTTCGTACTTCCAGCCTTGTTGTTCTATACCGTCTTTATGCTGGTCCCCGCATTCGGGGGGATCTGGTACAGCTTAACGGATTGGAACGGACTGAATCCCACCTACCAAATGGTGGGATTCGCCAACTATATCGAAGCGTTGACAGATGACATCTACTTTATGGATTCTATATTTTTCACTTTGAAATTTGTGGCATACATGCTAGTGCTGCAAAATGTACTGGCGATCCTGCTCGCGGTTTTTATCGAATCAAGAATTCGCACCAAGACGTGGTTTCGGACGATCTTCTTCCTGCCCAACATGATCAGCATGATTATTGGCGGCTTTATGTGGATGTTCATCTTCACCAAAGTGCTGCCGCATTTGGCGACATACAGCGGGCTTGGATTTCTGGATCAGTCGTGGATCGGGGACCCGGATATCTCGTTCTTCTCCATCCTGATTCTCTCACTCTGGGGAGGCGTGGGTTACCTGATGGTCATCTACATCGCGGCGCTGCAAGGAGTGCCCAAGCAGATGAAGGAAGCAGCGGCGATTGACGGAGCGAATGCCTTTAAGGTGTTCCGGCATGTCACCCTGCCGATGATTTATCCGGCGATTACCATTGGTATCTTTCTGACGCTGAACACCTCCTTCAAAGTGTTTGAAGCGGTATATGCGACCACCGGGGGCGGCCCGGGAAGAGCGACACAGGTGATGGCGCTGAACATTTTTGAAGAGGCATTCAGTCTGAATCACCGTTACGGCTATGCGAGCGCCAAGGCCATGATCTTGTTCCTGATCGTCTTCGTCATTACGCTGGTGCAGCTCTGGATCATGAAACGAAGAGAGGTGGAAGCGTGAAAAATCCGATCATGTACCGGATAAGTCGACATGCAGGATCTCTCGCTGTCCTGATCTTCCTGCTCTGTGCTTCTGTGATTGCCTTGCTGCCTATCCTGATGGGACTGATCAATTCGTTCAAGACGAACGGGGAGATTCTGAACAATATTCTGGCCATTCCTACCTCCTTTCAATTCGATAATTATCGGGAGGCGTTTCATAAGACCCACTATCTGCAAAGCCTGTGGAATACGGTCATTGTCACAGCGGTTGGACTGGTCGGCATCATCGTGTGTGCCTCGATGGCAGGCTACAAGCTGTCTCGTACACCTGGCAAACTGAGCGCCTTTTTCTTCACCTTGTTTGTGTTCTCGATGCTCATCCCGTTCCACTCCATCATGATTACTTTGACCAAGGTCGCGAAGGACTTGTCTGTGCAAGGTTCGCCACACGGACTGGGGATGATCTACATCGGGCTCGGTGTTTCGATGGCTATCTTCCTCTATCACGGCTTTGTCAAGTCCATTCCACGTGAACTGGATGAAGCGGCGGTCATGGACGGCTGCGGGGAACTATCCTTGTTCTTCGTTGTAATCTTTCCTCTGCTGCTGCCGGTTACAGCTACGATTGCCATCCTGAACGCACTTTGGATGTGGAATGACTTTCTGCTTCCACTGCTGATGCTGACAGATTCGGATGATTATACCTTGCTTTTGTCAACGAACATGTTATTCGGACGTTATGGAAACAACGATTGGTCGGCCATTCTGGCAGCCTTGATATTGGCCATGCTTCCAGTCGTCGCATTCTATTTGCTCCTGCAGAAATGGATTTTGAACGGAATCGCCGATGGAGCAGTAAAGGGGTAATGACGATGCAAAATGAAGTAAACGGTTTTTTACGCGCAGATGGCCAGAAACTGGTCAACGGCGAGGGGCAGGAGGTGTTGCTTCGCGGTGTCGGCTTTGGAAGCTGGATGCTTCCGGAGGGATACATGTGGCGCTTCCCAGCGGGAGGCGACCGTCCCCGCCGCATTGAGCGCATGATTGTAGAGCTCGTGGGCGAAGCGAAAGCCGACGAATTCTGGGACCTCTATTATGACCGGTACGTGACCGAAGCGGATATTCAACAAATTGCCGCAGACGGGTACAACTCTGTACGGGTACCGATCCATTACAGATTCTTGCTGGAAGAAGGCAGTCCGGTGAGATGCAAGGAAAAGCGATTGAAGCTGATCGATGAGGTGATCGCATGGTGTCGCACCCATCGCCTGTATGTCGTGCTTGACCTGCACGGTGCACCTGGCGGACAGACCGGTGCCAACATCGATGACTCTGAGCATGATCAGCCAGAGCTCTTCATGAAAGAAGAGCATCAACAGGCCACCATTGAGCTGTGGCGTATTCTCGCTGACAGGTACAAGGATGAATGGATTGTAGCTGGCTATGATCTATTGAATGAACCGTTGCCGGAATGGTTCTCCCAGTACAATCCGCTCGTGATGCCGCTCTATCGAGATATCATCGCCGCCATTCGGGAAGTCGATGATCGTCACATGATTATTCTCGAGGGTGCGCACTGGGCGACAGACTGGTCCATCTTCGATGTCCCGCCTGACGATAATCTCATGCTGCAATTCCACAAATACTGGAACAATCCGGATACAGAAAGCATTCAGAAGTTTCTCGACAAGCAGCAAGAGTGGCAGGTACCGATCTACATGGGGGAAGGCGGAGAGAACAACATCAACTGGTATGCCGGAGCCTTTCAACTCTATGAAGATCACAATATCTCCTGGAACTTCTGGACGTGGAAGAAGATGGACACAGACAACTCACCTTTCTCCATTGACAAGCCGGAGGGCTGGCACTTGCTGGTCGCTTATCTCGAAGGTGGCGCGAAGCCTGATCCTGAAACCGCGGAGCGTATTCTCTGGACCTATCTGGACCATATGAAAATCGAGAACTGCAAGGCCTATCCAGAAGTGACACGCTCGTTGCTAAGACGGGCACCGGTACGCATTCCAGCGATCTTCTATGGCTACAAAGGCCCGGGGATCAGCTACAAAGTGAACCATCCGGTGAACCGCAGTCAGGCGAATGATCTGGATATGCAAGACAAGGAAATGAGGCGTTGTCTTGGTTTTCGAGAAAATGACGGCACAGATATTCGGTTCATCACCGGTCAGCGTACAACGGCCAACTTTCAACATGGTGGCGGTGAACCTTGGCAAGATGATGAAAAGATGTGTGTACAGCTCGAAGTGGACGACTGGCTGGCGTATGACTTCACGACCGGACCAGATTCGGAGGCATCTTCCTTTTTCTTCCTCATCCGGGCGTTTGGCGTAGGTTCACCGGACCCGGCTATCGGAAAGCTACAGGTAGACCTGGACGGGAAGCATCTGAATCCTATATCCATCATTACAGAGCAATGGGCCGTATATCGGGTGTCAGATGAAAGAAGTGCTGTTTCACTTTCACCTGGCTCGCATCGTCTCGTTGTGACTGCGAAAGGGTGTCCGATTCGCATCGAATGGCTGGAAATCAAGTGCTCGAAACCTTGAATGAAAGCAACGTGATCCTGGCCCTTCTGCACCGCCTATGGTGCACAAGGGAGCCGGGAAAACGGAGCGGGGTTTCTCACTATACAAAATGTAAGCGCAAACATATTGAAGGAGGAATTTGATGACGAATCTTTTCAAGTTTTCCGGGTTTTCCAAACTGCTAGCCAAGTGTGTGCCGTTAGGGTTGTGCTTGGCCATGGTTGTACAACTGACTGTCGTTTCACTGCCGCCGTCCAATGTGGCGGAAGCGGCAATGACCTCGGCAGATTTCCTGAAAACAGATGGTACGGTCATTCGCAATCAATCCGGTACAGGTGAGATTGTCACATTAAGAGGTACGAATTTTGGTGGATGGCTTGTACAGGAAGGCTGGATGTCTCCGAACGGTTACGGCGCGCTAGACCGCACCGGCTGGAGCATCTCAGCTTCTTCTACCGATGTGAACGAGAGCGTGGCCAATGCCATTGATGGAAATATCAATACGAGATGGAGCAATGGCGCCGCTCAAACGAATGGCCAGTGGTTCCAGGTAGATCTGGGGGCGCAGACGACCTTCGACCAGATTTCCATTGACGCAGGTCCCAATACGGGAGATTATCCGGCAGGCTACCTCGTGCAGGTATCTGCGGATGGCGTCAATTGGACAGATATCGCGAGCGGCACAGGAAGTGGACAAGAAACACTGCTGACCTTTGACGTGCAGGTAGCGCGATATATTCTGGTGTATCAAACCGGCAGCTCACCAAACTGGTGGTCGATTGCCGAGTTTAATGTCCATATGGGTGATGATTACAGTGTAAGGCAGGCGCTTTATGCGAGATTTGGTGAAGCAGCCGCTGATGCACTTATTGATGACTATCAGAATGCATGGATTCAAACCAGTGATATCGATCAGGTACAGGCGATGGGCATGAATGTCATTCGTGTGCCATTTGGCTGGCTGGAGCTTATCGATGAGAATGGCAACTGGAAAACAGGGGCCTGGGATCAACTGGACTGGGTAGTTCAACAAGCGGAACAGAGAGGACTGTATGTGATCCTGGATCTGCATGCTGCACCGGGCGGAGCAAGCCCATGGGCAAGCAGTGGACAGGCAGGTCCGAATCCGAATCGACTGTGGACCACACCGGCTTATCAGGATCTGGCTGTTGAAGTGTGGAAGGGAGTTGCGACCCACTTCAAAAACAATCCGACGATTGCCGCCTATGAGCTCATTAACGAGCCTGTGCTCGGTTTTCCTGAAACCCCGGCCCAACAGCAACAGAAAAATGCATTGCTCGATCGTTTGTATGATGAAGTCAGAGCGATCGACCCGGATCATATGATTATTCTCGGTTCCCTGGGGAATCTGGATGCAACCGCAGCACCGTGGGAGTATGGCTGGGAGAATGTCATGTATACCGCTCATCCGTATGCGATGAGTGAGCCGAAAAACTGGCATGCCCAGAATGATCTGATCGATACGAAAATACGCATGGTGGCGGACACGCAGCGAGAGTGGCAAGTACCGGTACTCATGGGTGAATATAGCTTGTACTTCTTCGAAGACTTGTGGGCGAAATGGATGTCCGCGATGAATGAAATGAACGTGTCCTGGACGAACTGGACGTATAAAGTACGGGGAACGATGCAAGATGGCGGTGGTGGAAACTGGGGCATTTACAATACCAACAACAATCCAATCCCGGACATTAACCGCGACAGTATGGCCACAATTTCATCCAAATGGCAAAAATATGCCACAAGCTTTTTCCAGGAAAACACGAATTTCAAAAACGTACTGACTCAATTTGCGACTGGTGATGTGCTGCCAGCGAAATTCCCGCTTCCAAAAGACGGCTGGGTGGCTACTGCTTCTGTCACGGAACAGGGAGGCTCTGCGGCCAACGCACTGGATGACAATGAAAATACGCGATGGAGCACAGGGGCCGATCAGGCAAATGGACAATGGTTCCAGGTAGATATGGGTGGAGTGAAGACCTTTAACCAGGTGTCCATTGAGACGCCTGCCTCTGCGGATACCGATTTTCCGGTAGGATTTGAGCTTCAGGTGTCCAATAATGGGTCCACCTGGACGACACTGCGAAGCGGGGATGGCTTCGGCAACAAGATGGTGCTCCCTGTTCCTCAGCAGAGCGCACGGTACATTCGTTTCGTTCAAACCGGCAGCAGTACAACCAAATGGTGGTCGATTGCTGAATTTAACGTATATTCGGATCAACCGACTCCGATCGTGGCTTCCGGTCTGCCTTATCTGAATCCATCGCTCAGTGTTGATGCACGGGTCAACGACCTCATGTCTCGCATGACACTGAAAGAGAAGATAGGTCAGATGCTTCAGGTAGAAAGAGTGAATACAAGCCCGACCGATGTCAAGTTGAACAGTATTGGCTCTGTACTGAGCGGAGGCGGATCTGCGCCTGTGCCAAACACCGCCAATGCCTGGGCAAACACAGTAGATCAATTTCAAAATGCGGCCTTGCAGACCAGACTGCAAATCCCGATCCTGTACGGGGTGGATGCTGTTCACGGACACAATAACGTCTATGGCGCTACGATCTTCCCTCATAATATCGGACTGGGTGCGACACGCGATACCAATCTGGTGAAACAGATTGCATCTGCTACAGCCAAAGAAGTAAGAACGACCGGAATTAACTGGGACTTCGCGCCATGTTTATGCGCCCCGCAGGATGATCGTTGGGGAAGAACCTATGAAGGGTTCTCTGAGAGTCCGCAGCTCGTCAGTGAAATGGGTGTGGCTTATACCGAAGGACTGCAAGGACTTCCTTCAGATCCTGACTTCATGAAGGGTGAGCACCTTGTTGCGACTGCCAAGCACTGGGTGGGTGACGGCAACACGAACAATGGAGACGATCAGGGAGAAACCCCGATGACGGATTCCGAGCTCCAACCGTTTATCCGTCCATATGAGAAGGCGATTGAAGCAGGCGTTCGATCTATCATGATTCATTTGGGAACCATTTTCGGACAGCCTACGCATGGCAATACGCATCTGATTACCGACGTGCTGAAGGGAGACTTGGGCTTTACCGGGATTGTGGTATCCGACTGGAATGGAGCCAATCGTGTGAACACGTCGGATTATACAACAGCCGTCAAAACAGCCGTCAATGCCGGTATCGATATGTTCATGGAGCCGGATTACTGGAAGAGCAAGGATTTCATTGGCACGCTTGAAAATTTGGTCAACTCAGGTCAAGTGAGTCAAGCTCGCATTGATGATGCGGTCAGCCGCATTCTGCGCGTTAAATTTGAAGCGGGGGTATTTGAAAACCCGTATACAGATCGCACCTTGCTGAGCGGCAACACATTTGGAGGCACGACGCACCGCGAGATTGCAAGAGAAGCGGTTCGAAAGTCGGCCACGTTGCTCAAAAATGAAGATCATCTGCTGCCACTATCCAAAGATGCAAAAGTTTTCGTTGCAGGTGTGAAAGCCGATGATATCGGATACCAAGCTGGTGGATGGACCATTGGCTGGCAAGGGGCAACCGGGTATGTGACCCCAGGTACAACCATTCTGGAGGGGATACAAAGCACAGTGACGAACCCGTCCAATGTGACATACTCCTTAACCGGTCAGGGAGCGACGGGTCATGATGTGGCGATCGTCGTGGTCGGGGAAAATCCGTATGCAGAGATGAATGGTGACGTTGGAACCGGACAGCCACTTGCTAATCTGGATCTAAGCAGCGGCTGGTCCATGGCGGATCAGAACATTCTGCAAGAAGTGAAAAACTCGGGTATTCCAACGGTAGTCGTCATGTTGTCCGGTCGTCCGATGAACATTGCCAGTCAATTGGCGGATTGGGATGCTTTCGTGGCAGCCTGGTTGCCTGGTACGCAAGGAGAAGGTTTGGCTGATGTGCTGTTCGGAGATTATGGCTTTACCGGAAAACTGCCGGTGACATGGCCATCAAGCTTTAACGGCAATGCGATCAAGTCCAACGCAGGCGATACAAATTATACACCGCTCTTCCCGTTTGGATACGGATTGAATACCGATCCTCTTCATACGAAAGAGCTTCCGGGTCACTTCGAAGCGGAAAACAACAACGCTTCTTCCGGCATGCTGGTTGAACCGACCTCCGATATCAATGGCGGCTTCAATCTGGGCTATATTGATGCCGGAGACTGGGCAGATTACCGAGTCAATGTTCCGTATGCTGGGACGTACAAGGTTCGCTTGCGTGTAGCGAGTGCAACGGGTGCGACAGGTGCGATTCAACTGAAAAATGGTACATCGACCCTTGCTACTTATGATGTGCCGAATACAGGAGGCTGGCAATCCTGGCAGACCATCTCCAAGGATGTGACCTTAAGTGCAGGCGTCACCACCCTGAGGGTACAGGCAGCTGCCAGCGGTTGGAACCTGAACAGGCTGGAGTTTATCCCTCAACCTGCTCCGAACAATGGCAATCTGTTGGCTAACGCCGGGTTTGAAACAGGAAACCTGACCAGCTGGACCACCTGGAACAATGGTATTTCTGCGGTAGCGGTCGATACGGATCAGCCGTATAATGGCACTCACAAGCTGACTTACTGGGCAGCATCGGATTACAAGCAACTGCTTAGCCAGAACGTGACGCTGGCAAATGGTACGTATCGCTTCAGTGCATGGGTGCGTTCCGGCGGCGGTCAACGCTCGATTCATCTGTATGCCAGCGGGTATGGAGGTTCTGAGAGAATTGCAGAGATCAAATCGGATGCCTCTGGCATATGGACGAAATATACGATTGATAATATCCAAGTTACAAATGGACAGATCGAAGTAGGCGTCTGGGCGGATGCGCTCGCAGGCAACTGGGCAGCCTTCGACAATTTCGAACTGATCCCGCAACCATAATCTACCTCACCACAAGCTGTCAGCAGGATCTTCATATGATCCTGTCTGGCAGCTTTTTTACGTTTGTAAATTAAATCACTAAAGGTAGGAATGATAATTTTATAGCATACTACAGGAACTAAATTGTGTATTTAATCCTATATAAGGATAATTAGCTAGTTAGATCTCTTATATTAGTTCTAAAATACTATTTTGGATAAAAAGGGAGGATCTTAGGTTTTTTTCTATAAGTTATAGATTGATGGGGGTGAAATAATAAACGCTGCCTAAATCCATGTTTGGTTATCCCGTTTATATTTTTCAGTATTGGAGGAGCGGATAAGATTAACTTACTATAGAAAACCATCATCATTATGTGTAATTAAAGTTTGACTTAAGTCAAGTATAGTTGGCCAAAGCATAAATAGGATTCAGTTGTAATCGTTTTGGGAAGCCAAAGTGACTTGCATTCATCATGGATACTCTTAACTGGTGGCTTGATTTTTGTAGTAATAAAAGGCGCTTACTTTGAATGAAATGAGCCATTTATATGCAATGTGAATTTGAGAAATCACTAATTATGAAGTATATGCGAGGAAATCATTAATCTAAGAGGGAGTGTTTTTAGTTGATAAAGAAAAAAATATCTAACTTTACTTTTGCAATGTTAATAATGACCATGTTAGCAATACCCATTAACATTAGTCCTTCATATGGATCTGATCCAATTGAAATTAGTGTGATTGATAGTAAAATGACACAAAATAATACCTTGGGAGTAAAAGAAAAAATTGAATCATTAAAAGGAAAATCAATGGATAAAAATATAATATTACATGAGATCACGAAAGTTGATGACATAAATAATATGGATGACGTGATTATAATCAATAAATATGATGCATTGAATCAGCGTAATATATTGTCTGAAAAGGCCAACTCCGGTAAAGCGGTATATGTGTATGGTGGAGTGTCTAGATCTGAAGCAAACGAGATTTTTGGAATTGAGATCTTTCCAACACCAGAAAAGGATAAGATAGTAAAAGCTTTAAGAACAAAAAAATTATCTGAGAGAGATTTGGAGCATGCAGTAAATGAAGAGTTAAGAAAAACAGTCCACAGAAAATTTGATGTGGTAGGTGTGTACACGGACTCTAATGGGAAAACAATTCCCTATTTGTCTGATCTGTTTGTTGAAGAAGGAAGTAAAACAACTGCTAAATTTGCTGCTTCAATAGTTAACCATATTAATAAAAAGATACAAAAAAAGAACTCGTTTATATCTAAAAATGTTGCGTCAGCAGATACAAGAGTAGATCATCAACTTGATATAGGTGGTTCTTATTTTATCGGAAGTAAAGAGATTGCTACCATGGAGATGGATTATTATTTAGTTCAAGATCAAGATGAAACTACATCCGATGATTACTTCGCTATAGAAGATCATATGGAAGTGGAAACTTTTCATGGTGCAGATCCGGTTATGATGAAAGCTAAACACTCATTGCCATACTCAGTAGATGATTTACAAGATTGGTCTCCTGGAGATACTTCTGACAAACAGAATTTTTCTGTTAATCTACCTTGGGGAATATCATGGAACTTTTCAACGAATGATGATGTGGATGTAGATGCATCAGGAAGTCAGAGTAGTGATACAGTTAGTTGGGAGTTTACAGAGGCTCGGTTTTGGAGTAGTTATCTCCACAATCCGGAAAGAGTAAAACCTGGAAGCGCATGGGTTTCGGCTGGTGAATCCCTCGCTGCTGTAGACATTGTAAATACATTGCATTTTGACTATCAAAGTCAAATTCGCACTTGGAATTATAGTTACGACTACCGATATTATTATTAATATCGTTTAAGCCTAAATTTCACATATTGAGTCATGCTGGGTACAGAAAAATAAGAGAGGAGTTACACATTCTCCTCTCTTAATCAATTATTAAAAAAGCAGATCGAGGAAGGTGATAAAAGTGTCAAATCGACAAATGATAGTTGTGGGTGTGATATGTATGGTTACAATCACAATATGTATGATAGTTATCGCGATGACGTTGAGCGAAATAAAAGATTCTCTTATTGAATTGAATCAACTAATCTCAAACAGATGATTAATTCAAAGGATTGCATTCCTGCCCGATAGGTGTATAATAATTATATATCAAAAAAAATTGATGTAAGGAGCGTGAGCGGATGACGAAGCTTCAAGCTGACCGTACAACCGTTATTCCACAACAAGAGATGTTCATCGCTTACGAGGCCAAGTTCAAAGCATTGGCTGACCAGCTTCGGCTGAAAATCATGTATGAACTCAACCAGAGAGGGCAGGTATGTGTCTGTGATTTAACCGAGATTACGGGCTTGCCACAATCCAAATTGTCCTATCATCTGAAAATATTATTAGATGTGAATATGATAGAGAGAGAAAAAATTGGCACGTGGCATTATTACCGTTTAAACAAGGACGAAGTCAGAGGTCTGATATCCGAGCAATTGTGCTGCATCTTTTATCCGCCAAAAGAATAATTTTTTTGTGTGTACCATCAATTTTTTTTGATATAAATATCAATTTTATTTGATGTTTAGATCCGCATCATACATATTTGAACGACCTAAACGGCAAAGGAGTAGAGTCTATATGCAACGGGTGTTGGATTTTCTGATGAGCTTTTTGATTTTGTTCATAGAGTTGTCGGCGCTGTTTATTTTGATCAGTTTTTTGGTGAGCTGGCTGCAGCAAAAGGTGCCAGAGGAACGGATTACCCGTATTTTGCATCGACCGAACAAGTGGCTCGGTTATCTGTATGGCACCGGATTGGGCGCTCTCACCCCGTTTTGCTCCTGTTCCACGATCCCGATATTGGCTGGCTTACTGTCGTCGAACGCACCATTTGGTCCGTCCATGTCCTTTCTGATTGCTTCTCCGCTTATGAATCCCGTCGTGGTCGCGTTATTAGGGTCGCTACTCGGCTGGAAGCTAACCTTGATGTATGTGCTGATGATTACCTTTTTTTCCATTCTGGTCGGTGTGGTGTGGGACCGGCTGGGCTTCCGGCATGCGGTTAAGTCGGTCAGAGTCAGACGAAGCGTACATTCAGAAGAGGGTGCTTCGCTATCTGGATGGAGAAGAGCGCTTCAAGATGCCTGGGCCTTTTTTTATCCCCTGCTACCGTTTTTGCTGGTCGGCGTCGTCATC
This sequence comes from Marinicrinis sediminis, assembly GCF_042685085.1. Lineage (NCBI taxonomy): Bacteria > Bacillati > Bacillota > Bacilli > Caryophanales > Paenibacillaceae > Marinicrinis > Marinicrinis sediminis. The sequence continues at coordinate 32,519 of NZ_JBHUMM010000011.1, read as the reverse complement.
GGGGCGCTCATTCATAATTTTATTCCGGCAGATTTTGTCATGACCTATGCGGGCAGCGACAAGCTGTGGACGATTCCAATCGCCTCCATCATCGGCATTCCGATGTATATTCGTGCGGAAGCCATACTGCCTATCGGGGATGCTTTGGTGGGCAAGGGGATGGGCGTCGGTGCGGTTATGGCCTTGTTGATCGGCGGTGCAGGAGCAAGTATTCCCGAAGTTGTGCTGCTCAGCAAGCTGTTTCACAAAAAATTAGTGATCGCCTTTGTGGTATCGATTTTGTTCGTAGCTACGAGTACAGGCCTGATCATGCAAATGATCCTGTGAAGGAGGTGAATGATATGTCTGAATCATCCTCTCGTCTGAAAAAGTGGTTCTCGAAACCTTCCAAGAATAAGAAGGCATGCTGTAGCGTCGAATTTGAAGAAGTAGACCCGAACGTGTCCCAAGATCGGAACCAGGACAAGGGAAAAGTCAACAAGGGGAAAAACATCGACAAAGAGATCAGCGAAAACTAAGCCTCAAACCAGAGAGAGTTAGCAGGAATCGCATCAAAGCAGAGTATAATCAGATAACAAAACAGAGCACCCAGTGTCGTACACAAAGAGTACCCAAGCGTACCGAACATTGTACACACAGAGAGCACAAAAGGGGAACATGCCAAGAAAGACCGCAGAGATGATCAAACAAAAGAAACACCTGCCTATTTGCAGATGTTTCTTTTTTCATGCTATAAATAGGGAAACTGATTAGGGAAACGGAACAGGAGGAAAATTGATGACGACAGAAGGAAAACAGTCCGGTACCATTCGGGAACAGATTCAGCCAAGATTGAAAGTGAGAGTGGTACAGAAACAAGATCAGCGATCAGGTGCTTTGACAGAAGGCACTGTGCAGAACATATTAACGAAATCTCCTCAGCACCCTCACGGCATTAAAGTCAGATTGACCAGCGGAGTGGTGGGCAGGGTAAAGGAGATCATTCCGACTTAGGCAAAATCAAGGTGAATCGGGTTTCCTGATGAGGGATGCTGGTGACGGTCACTTCTCCTTCGTGAGCGGATACGATTTCCTTGACGATGGAGAGCCCAAGGCCAAAGTTCTGACTTTTCCGATTTTGGCTGCCCTGATAAAATCGGTCAAACAAGTAGGGCAAGTGTTCCGCTGCAATACCTTTGCCACGATCTGCAATGGAGATTTCCACATGTGTCTGTGCTTCCTGGTAGGCCACTTCGAGATACTTTCCACTGGCTCCATAGGACAGAACATTGTCCAGCAGGTTGCGCAGCGCTCTTTCGATTAAGTGCGGGTCCACCACGAGCGGGGTGGAGATATCCGGTATGTATAGGTTCGTCTCGAACTGGTGCAACTCCAGTAAAGGCAAATACTCCGCTAACGTTTTACGGAGAATTTTGGGTAATGCAGTAGGCTGTTTTTTCAGCTCAATGCCATGCAAATCGAGCTTGGACACTTCAAACAGGGTGTGAATCAGCTTCTCCATGTACTGCGACCGAAGCACGATGACCTCCGCGTGAGCCTGCAACTCGCCCTCATTGCGATACAGCCCTTTGCTGATGGTGTCCGCATAGCCGAGAATATGGGTCAATGGTGTCCGCAAATCATGCGACAGATTCGAAATCAACGTCTTGCGCTTGTTCTCCTGCTGTTGAATAAGGGCTACCTGCTCCTGAATGCGCTTGGACATGGCATTGAAGTGCCGGGCAAGCTGTCCGATCTCATCTTTGGACGTATCTTCAATCTCGATTTGTTGAACCAGCGTCGTATTGGACAATCCTTCGTTTAACCGATGTAGTCGTTTCCTTAATGAACGGAAAAAGAAATAAGTGAAAAAATAGGGCGTGATGATAAAAACAAGAAACGGGACCATCAGGGTCAGAATCGTAAGGAGAGACCATTCTCGGATATAGATATGAACCTGCCTTTCCTGCATGGCTTCATTGGGGACGTGCATCAGCAGGTAATACACCTGTTCGCGGCTCTTGGCTGAATAGATCAGATGAATAGGCTGCTCCGGTGACCACAGGTTGAAAGGAGCCCCGACAAACAGCTCGCTGAATTCAGTAAACGGGTAGGGGTGGCTGCGACTATTGGATGAATACAGGATTTGTCTCGAGGTATTCAGCCACTCAAATTCCAGGGCAGGATGCTTGGCCTGATGCTTCTCCATCAAGGCTGCCAGACTGGATGGCTCGGCACCGGCAACCTCCAGTTCTTCGATGATGTCAGCAGCAAGAGAGGCGAGTGTCTCATCCGTGTATCCCGTTGAAGATAGCTTGCCGAGTGTAAGGACCAGACTGAAAAACAACAGAACCGCCACCAGGCTGCTCATAATAAAATAAAGCCATAATTTCAGAGAAAGCTTCATATCAGACCTCCAGAAGACGGCTTCATATCAGACCTCCAGAAGACGATAGCCAATCCCCCATATGGTTTGAATATATTGCGGAGATTTGGGATCGTCCTCTATTTTTTTGCGCAAGTAGTTAATATACACGCTTAAATTGTTCGCATCAAAGTGATCATGCTTCCAGACTGCTTCATATATTTCTTCCTTGGTGAAGGTATGCCCCGGTTGTTGCAGAAATACAGACAACAGATCACATTCGGTTTGGGACAGAGCATGCGCGACCCCATGAATTTCAACCGTCAGAGATCTTTTGTTGAGCCGGATGGGACCGTATTGAATGCAATGCATGCTGGTCGAGGAGAAGGGATGGCGACTGCGGCGAATGTTGGCGATCACACGAGCAGTCAGTTCACTCGGGATGAAAGGCTTGGTCACATAATCATCTGCTCCAAGGCCCAGGGTCTCGATCTTCTTCTCAATTTCCGTGATGGCACTGAGTACAATGAGGGGCGTATGCATTTGTCTGGCGTGCAATTCTTTTAGCACCTGTAATCCATCCGTGTCATCCATCATCAGGTCGAGAATGACCAGATCAAAAAAATCTTCCTCCAGGAAGGAAAGGGCTTCACGTCCGCTCGCGGCTTCTGTATATTGCATGCCTGCTTCACGCATATGTATAGCAATAAGCCGACGGGTGTGCGGTTCATCATCGACAATGAGAATATGGGCCTGATGCATGATCTGAATCTCCTCCTTCGCGAATGGCTCCCCTGTAAATTGTACTACAATCTGGCTCGCAGAAAATGGAATAGGCAGTCCATTAAGCCGTATTTTAAGAATTCTTTAAGAAACAAGCCGTGTATGGGACGGGTTTATTTGTTCGAACTTCATGTTAGAGAGAGGGGTGAATGCATGGCAGGTCAGGATGCACTCAAACAGGTCAACAAGGTATTAAGGTATATCGAACACCATTTGAATGAACCGCTGTCTCTGGAAATGCTCGCGAAGATCTCCACGTATTCGGCCTATCATTTTCAGCGTACGTTCAAAGCGATTGTTGGCGAAACACCAGCCGCCTATATGAAACGGCTGCGTCTGGAAAATGCGGCGCACCTGCTTATATATGAGCCGGACATTCCTGTAACGGAGGTCGCACTCATGAGTGGCTTCTCTTCGCTGTCTTACTTTACATACTCATTTCAGGCCTACTTCCGTACAAGTCCCAGCAAGTGGCGGGAAGGAGCCTATCTGGAGCGTTTCCCGAGGGAATATGCGTCTCAGGATAATCGCAAGAAATCTAAACAGCTTCGCAAGAATGAGCAAGAAGACGGCTCACCCCGCGGGTATAATGAATTCAGATGGCTCGATCTGAACAGGGTGAACATCATGGAGATGCCTGCTTGTCAGGCAATAAGTCGAACCAAGATTGGACCGTACACAGCAGGAATTCCACAGGCTTGGGAAGACCTCTATCACTGGTGTACCTCAAGAGATTTCATCAAGCAGGATACGTTCATGTTCGGAATACCAAGAAGTAATCCGTACATTACCCCTCCGGAGAAAAGTCGCTATGATTGCCGTGTGGAGATTTCCGAAGAAGCGCTGCGCCATATGGATCAAGACGATATCGTTTGGTTCCAGGGAGGCAAGCATGTGGTCTATGTATTTGAAGACAAAGTGGACTACAGGGAACGAAGCAGGCTGATCGAGTGCTATTCGGAATTGTACAGCTACTGGCTGCCCAAAAGCGGCTATCGGTATTTAAGTAATCCGATCGAATGGATTGAACTGCAACAGGTGGAAGGTTCACTATCTACTCGATGCCTGATCAAAGCGATTGGACTTGCCATCGAACCCAAATAAGAAGGAGCCTGACAGGTATGCTAATTGACTGGAACCATATTCACTATTTGCCCATCTTGATCGGTGGATTCGTCTATATGTTGTATGGGGGAATCTATTACTCCATCGTGGTACCGAATAAACAAGGCCGTAACCGTGCCATGACAAGGAATCCGAACGAGGGTTCGGAGGGAACTCAGGGTTCAGAGGGAACTCAGATACCCAAAGGATCCCTAAAGTATGTGTATGCGGTACTTACGGCCTTTGTCAGTTCGTTTATCGTCGGCATCATTACCCAGTCGATGGGGACAGAAGAACTATGGACGGGGATTGGGGTCGGGTTCATGATCGGACTTGTGATTGCCATGGTGTATGTGAAGAACTGGATGTTTGGACTACTATCTACGAAAACCCTTCGCATTGCCATTGGGGTTCATTTGGTCATCTTTACAATACTGGGACTGATCAATGCCTGGCTAGCTTAAAGAGAAGCATGCAGTACGATTACAACCTCCTGAATTGGTTTAAATCCATATGAAGGAGGTTGAAGGCATGTTACATGGACAAATGTATGTCAACGGACATTGGATGGATACGGAAAAAAAGAAAAAAGTGCTGAATCCAGCGACATTGGAGGTACTGGGCACGGTGCCTTCAGGAGGCGGGGAGGAAGCCAAGCAGGCAGTGGACGGGGCAGCTGAGGCGTTCCCGGAGTGGGCTGCACGCACAGTCTATGACCGACATGAATATCTGATGAAATGGCATCATTTGATCAGAGCGCATATCGACGAATTAGCCAAGCTCATCACCCTGGAGTCAGGCAAGCCCCTCCAGGAAGCACGTGGTGAAGTGCAATATGCCAATGACTATATCGCTTGGTATGCGGAGGAAGCCAAGCGTATTTACGGAGAGACGATTCCTCCTTCCAGCAGTGGCAAGACACTCATGGTCAGAAAAGAACCGGTGGGTGTCGTAGCGGCGATTACGCCGTGGAATTTTCCGGCAGCCATGATCACCCGCAAGATAGCGCCTGCATTGGCAGCGGGCTGTACCGTTGTGCTGAAGCCAGCCGAACAGACCCCTTTCACCGCACTTAAGCTCATTCAGTTGGCTGAGCAGGCCGGGATACCGCAGGGAGTTGTCAATGTGCTGACCGGTGAAGCCAAGGACATTGCGAAAGTCTGGCAGCAAGATGCACGCGTACGCAAAGTAACCTTTACAGGCTCCATTGAGGTAGGCAAACAACTGATGAAAGACGCTGCCGATACGATGAAGAAACTGTCGCTTGAACTGGGCGGTCAGGCCCCGTTTATTGTAAGCAAGCATGCCGATATCGACAAGGCGGTGGAAGGGGCTATCCAGTCCAAATTCCGCAACGGTGGTCAGGTCTGTATCGCAGCCAACCGATTTTACGTGCAGGAAGAGAGGATGGAAGCCTTTACCGAAGCCTTGTTGTCGAAGGTATCTGAGCTAACTTGCGGGAATGGCATGGAAGAGGGGGTAGACATTGGCCCACTCATTAACGAGCAAATTTATGAGAAAGTCATGAATCACATTGCCGATGCCAAGGAAAAAGGCGCCACCATTCTGACAGGCGGCACGACACAGGAGGACGGTCCGGGCTACATGGTGAAGCCAACGGTACTGACGAATGCGACGGATGACATGCTATGCATGCAGGAGGAGACATTTGGACCGGTCATCGCCATGACCAGCTTTCAGACATTGGAGGAAGCGGTTCGAAGAGCGAACAACACCAGCTATGGCCTCGCTGCGTATGCCTTTACCGAACAGCTGGATGAAGCCTTTTATCTAGCCGAAAATCTGGAATATGGCATCGTCGGCTTGAATGACGGCAGACCCTCTGCTGCCCAAGTCCCATTTGGTGGATACAAGGAAAGTGGCATCGGTCGCGAGGGCGGTCATTATGGCATTCAGGACTTTCTGGAAATCAAATATATTTCCTTTGCAACGTCATGAATGGATCATGATGTTCACACTATGAAAATCCCGGTTTCATTATGAAACCGGGATGTTTGCCTGTCTGCTGCTAGGGCAGCACGCGTCCTCCACGTACAAAACGCCACTCCAGATGAGAATCTGCTACTTCATCAATGCGAACTCCGCCTGTTTTTTTGCTGGCGGTATGGACCATTTTGCCATCTCCCATATAGATGCCGACATGCGAAATGCGCTCAGACATCGGATTGATCCCATCATAATCCTCTTCCCGCCATCCTTCATAGCTCATAAAGAACAACAGATCTCCTGGACGAGCCTGAGACAGATCGGTATACGTATCCGTCCCGACAGCCTGCACATAACGGGCCTGACTTCGACTGTCCATGGGCAGTTCCAATCCCAAGGCGCCGAGATACGCATAACGGGTAAAATCTGAACAGTCAAACGTACGCGGGTCATCGCGATCAGACCCGTATTCGTACGGAGTTTCTAAAAAATGCAAGCCAAAAGAAATGACATTGTTGGCGTAATTCCCGTTTTTCGGCTTGATAGCCGGATTCACTTGTGGCTGATGAAGCTCATTGGATCGAGTAGACAGGAACAGGTTCTGTGATGTGCCAGGCGGAGGAGCTGTTTCCGTGTGGGAGGAAGAGTTGATGTTGGATGGAAGAACCTTCTCTACGTCCAGATCCCCTTTTCGAAGCTCTGCATCTTCGGCTAGAATCACGGGGTTATCCATTTTGTTATCGGTCGCGTGCATGATGTGTTCAGCGTCGTCTGACTGACAGCCCGAAAGGTACAACGCGCCTAACAGGATGAACAGGCCAAGTTTCTTGCTCATTTCCGAACCCTCCATTTCAATTGACATCGGAAAAACATGTCCGTATGATACCCTGAAGAGCGTGGAACCATGCGCCTGCAAACAAGCAGCCCGCTATCCATCGACCTCATTAATCGGAGGAGGAAGTCATATGCTAGATCGAAATGTAGATCAAGGCGTACGCTTGATCAGGCCGAATCGGATGTACAAGGACGCTTATCTTTCCTTTTATAACGAGTGGAAGGCAAGTGGAGAAAAGATGGTACCCTGGGTAATCGAACGGGACCCGTCGAACTTTGAGGACATGCTGCTCAGGTTGGAGGATGACGAAGATCCGGAGAAGTTGCCGGAAGGATGGGTGACGAATTCCACCTACTGGCTTGTGGATGACACGAATGTGGTGAAAATAGTAGGCGTTGTCAACATCCGTCATGCCCTCACCCCAGTGCTGAGGAAGAATGGGGGACATATCGGTTATGGCATTAGACCCGGAGAGCGGCGCAAAGGATACGCTACCATCTTGCTTGCTAAAGCCTTGGAGATCGCAAAAAACAGGGGAATTTCAGACATATTGCTGGTTTGTCACGCGCATAACGTGGCCTCTGAACGTACCATACGTCGCCATGGTGGAATGGAGGACGAAGGGTATGTGGATGAAGCGGGCGAGTCGTTCAAACGCTTCTGGATCCATCCCGGCCATTGAACGGAAGCAAGCAATAAAAGAGCGTCTCCTCCTATTGCAGAGGAAACGCTCTTTCGTCATTTCAGTCCTTGCTTACAGCTTACAGTTCTCCGATTACAGTTCTCCGATGATTTTCAGGAAATGATACACCAGTGCAGCTGCTTCGCCTTTCGAAGTATCTTCTGTAGGCGTCATTTTTCAGTCAAAATACCTCTTATCCCTTGACATCAAAAAATGGAATATGTTATATAAAAGTAGGGGTTAGCACTCTGGATCAATGAGTGCTAAAATTACATAGAGACTGCAAGGATGATCCGGGAAGATGGCAAGCAGTCCATACGAAGCTTTATTTTCCAATGCAGGCAGTTGGGCTGTACATAGCCCGTGAAGTTGAACAATCACTTTATGAACATAACGGAGGGAGAACCATTTATGGCGAAGAAGCAGTTTAAAGCAGAATCCAAGCGTTTATTGGAAATGATGATTAACTCCATTTATACGCAGAAAGAAATTTTCCTGAGAGAATTGATTTCCAATTCCAGTGACGCGATTGATAAAATCTATTATCGCGCTCTGACCGACGATGCGATCCAGTTTAACAAGGAAGATTACTATATCAAGATCGAGGCGGACAAGGACAACCGCATTCTCAAGATTACGGATACCGGTATCGGCATGAACAAGGAAGAGTTGGAGAATAACCTCGGGGTTATTGCCCAGAGCGGATCGTTTGCGTTCAAGAAGGAGACCGAGCAAAAGGATGGTCACAACATCATCGGTCAATTCGGTGTAGGCTTCTACTCTGCCTTCATGGTCGCAGATGAAGTCACCGTCGTCAGTAAGGCACTGGACAGCGATGAAGCATATACATGGCACTCCAAGGGTGCAGACGGCTATAGCATCAAACCGGCTGAGAGAGAGGCTGTCGGGACTGAGATTACGCTCAAGATCAAGGAAAATACCGAGGACGAGCAGTATGATGAATTTCTGGACGAATACCGCTTGAAGACCGTGATCAAGAAATATTCCGATTTCATTCGCTATCCGATCAAGATGGATGTCACAACTCGTGCGCCCAAGGAAGACAATGAAGAAGAATTTGATGAGTTTACCGAAGAGCAAACGGTCAACAGCATGGTGCCGATCTGGCGCAAGAACAAGAGTGAGCTGACGGATGAGGACTACGCAGCGTTTTATGCAGAGAAACGCTATGGCTTTGACAAGCCGCTCAAGCACATTCACATCAGTGCAGACGGGGCAGCCGTCTATCAGGCGATCTTGTTCATCCCGGAGAGCACCCCGTTCGATTATTATACGAAGGAATACGAGAAAGGGCTGGAGCTGTATTCCAATGGCGTCCTGATCATGAACAAGTGCGCCGATCTGCTCCCGGACTATTTCAGTTTCGTGAAGGGAATGGTCGATTCCGAGGATCTGTCCCTGAACATTTCCAGAGAGATGTTGCAGCATGATCGTCAGTTGAAGCTGATCGCCAAAAATATCAAGAACAAAATCAAGAGCCAGCTCGTCAGCATGCTGAAGGACGAAAGAGAGCAATATGAGAAGTTCTACGAATCGTTTGGCAGACAACTGAAATTCGGTGTCTACAATGACTACGGCATGCAGAAGGAAGAACTGCAGGACCTGCTTCTGTTCACTTCGTCCAATGAGAAAAAGCTTGTTTCACTGGATGAGTATGTGTCCAACATGCCGGAAGAGCAAAAATATATTTACTACGCAGTCGGGGAATCGGTGGATCGTATTGAGAAGATGCCGCAAACCGAGCTCGTCAGAGATAAAGGTTTCGAAATTCTTTACTTCACGGATGATGTGGATGAGTTCGCGATCAAAATGCTGATGAAGTACAAAGAGAAGGAATTCAAATCCGTATCCAGCGGAGACCTGGGCATTGAAGCAGATGAACAGGATCAGCAGGCTGAAGAGAAAGGCAAGGAACACAAGGAATTGTTCGAAGCCATGAAGGAAATTCTCGAAGGCAAGGTCAAGGACGTCAAGGCGTCCAAGCGCCTCAAGTCTCATCCGGTCTGCTTGACAGCCGAAGGAGATGTATCCATTGAGATGGAGAAGATCCTGAATGCGATGCCGAACAACCAAGAAGTTCAAGCCAATAAAGTGCTGGAGATTAACGTCAACCATGATGTCTTCAACACCCTCAAATCTGCGCACACAGGGGATGAAGAAAAGCTGAAGCTGTATACGCACCTGCTGTACAATCAGGCTTTGCTAATCGAAGGTTTGCCGATTCAAGACCCTGTCCAGTTTACAAACGATATTTGCAAAGTAATGGCTTAAGGGAATGGCTTAAGGCGTCTGCACGGCCATCTGCGATGCAAATTCAAAGACCTGCCCCGAACGAACAGGAGGGCAGGTCTTTGTTTGTCTTTTGTTTGTCAATGAATGAATCTTGCCTCGACTATTTAATTGTAAGGCTGACCTCCTGATCCGGTTTCGCTACCGCATACTTCCAGATATAAATCTCCGCTTCTGTGCCAGAGAATCCCTCGTAACGGTCCATCCCAAATGCGTCCCCGTCACCCTGAATGGATGCATGCATCGGTTTTCCGTATATACGTTTGCCATCATGTAATTGATAGGTTTGCCAGATACCCGAAAATTCGTTATTTTCGCTGTCACTTTGAACGATTAAATTGCCCTGCTCCATATAGTACGTCCATGTGATTGGATAGCCGTCCAGATCAGCCTGCAAAGATTGTTTCTCCTGACCGATGTTCCGTAGCAGGAACGATTGAGCAGGAGCATCCACGACAATTTGACGGTGTCTGGCATGAAAGGATATCGGGGTTTCAGGCAATATGGACAGAGAAGCATCTGCCTCAAATCGGAATGCTACGAGATTGTCCGTTTCATTCGATCCGGTATGTTTTCCTTCATAAATCCCTTCTATCCGACGCTCCCCGATTTGTAGCCAATATTCGATATAGGGCGGGGTCATCAGGGTATGATCAGTCTCCGCCAGCACGACGAGCTCAGTCGGAGAAATCACAAGCTCCTTGAGATGCAAGCCAGATTCAGCATCCAGCGGTTTATGGATGACGATTTTCTGTGTGTTTTTTTGCATTTGCTCTTGATCCAGCGTCAGCTGGAAGTTCCAGTCTTCAGACCATTCCTTCTCGATGCGAGCGTAGGTGAGTTGAAAGGCAGTCTCTGGATCTAGCAAAATCTGGTTTTCATACGTGCTCTGGTTTTGAAAACTTTTCTCTCCTGCCGGTGTTCCCATGATATTGGCACCGAGGACTGGCTGTGCCTTTCCGTTCCGGACTACCTGTACATACGGTTGGCTTTTGTCCGTTGTGGAAGTTATATACGTATACGTGGTTTTCAATAAACGGTTCGTGTCTCCAACAGATCTGGTCTCGAGCTGGACGGATTGCAGTCCATCCCTGTTTATGGGAAAGGATTGGACAGCTCCGTCATGTGGCTCATAATCCAGCTTGCTCTCTACTATAGAATAGGCCTGCAAATCTTCGGCAATAAATTGAACGGATTCATGCTGGTCCGGCGACCATTGCGTTTCAAAATAACCGGATATTTTGCCATTTGGCATGTATTTATGGCTTGATTGTCCCGGATGTTTGTTGCCTTTCTCGTCTACCAGATACATCTGATCGAACTGCCAAAGCTGATAAGGAAAATTTCTGGTGTCCAGTGTGTAGAGCAGCAGGGTGCGATCATGATCGGTCACAGCCGTTTCAAGGGTTAACGTGATGCCCTCCCTGACTACAGATGTATCTATGTTCTGGCCCAGCCCTTTTGACATGGCAGATTCAATGCCGGGTTTGCCAAACAACCAAAACCCTTGGTTTTGCGCAGTCAGAATGGCCGGTGTTCCAAATACCACAATCCCAAGCAAGGTCAGCACAGCCCATTGTGCAGCAGTTTGCGGCAAGAACTGGCGTCTTTGTTGAATCGTTTTTTGTTTGTTACGGTCATTTGCCTGGTGTCCCGCTTGTTCAATTTTAGCCCACATTTGATCAAAGTTCGGGTAAGCAGAGTCGGTTTCATTTTTCAATTCTCTCAGTCGTGTTTTCATGCTTTGGCCTCCTTTTGCTGGTGATGCGAAGAAGATGGTCGGTCCTCTCTAGTGCAGCGTGCATGTTTGCCGTCCTCTTTCTTCATCTCTTTGTAAAGCAGCTTCAGCCCTTTGTGCAATCTGGATTTCACAGTCCCGACTGGAATATTCAGAACTTCAGCTGCTTCTGACAAACTCAGGTCGTTCAGATAGCGCAATGTGATTGCTGCACGCATTTTGACAGGCAGCTTTTGCAGGAGCTGGGTGAATTCTGTCTTCGTTTCATCATCCTCAATCATTTTGGAAACGGGACTGGATGTCTCTTTTTGATAAAAAGCTTCCAGCATGCGCTGCTTGGTCTGGGAAAATTGTTTTTTACGCAAAAAGCTGTTAGCCTGATTAACCGCAATCTTCAAAAGCCAGCTTCTCACATACTCGATTTTCTGCCAGTCCTGTCGAAAAGCTCGAATAAAAACCTCCTGACAGATATCTTCTGCGTCCATGGGATTGCCCAGCATATACAAGCAAGTTCGATATACCTCTTTATTGTACGTGTTGAAAAGCTCCCGATCTGTCAACATATAGCCTCCTTCTGTTTAGATATATTTTAAACAACATGAGTGAACAAAAGGTTCATTTTTTTCGGACTCATTTTCTCCTACTTGTGTTGAAAGCGGTATCATGCTAAAGTAGAAGAAACGAAAGGCCATGCAACTTTAGGGTTCAACCTCGCAAGCGACAGGGGTTGAGCCCTTTTTTGCGTGATCATGCCGTTAATCTATTCAATCATTATTCAGGAGGCGAATGGGATGGATCATGTTCAGGCATTACTGCAACGATTAGATGGCATTGGCGTAACGTTGTCCCGCAAGGGTCATGCCCTGATGCTGCTGGCACTGGGATCAGTCGGGAAGGAGACGGAAAGGGCAGATGCCTATTCCGATTTGGACTTTTTTGTGATCGTGGAGCCTGGCTACAAGGCCAGATTCATCGATCAGCTGGATTGGTTAAGCGATACGTATCCACTTGCGTATTCGTTTCAGAATACACGAGATGGACATAAGGTGATGTTTGAGGATGGCATCTACGGGGAATTTGCCGTGTTTGAGGAACAGGAATTGGAGCAGGCGGCCTATGATGAAGGAAGAATGGTCTGGAAGGCGGATACGTTTCACAATGAGCAGCTGGTCAAACCCCATGCACCGTTTCCTCAGGTAAGGGGAACGTCTCTGGATTTTGCCATGAATGAAGCGCTCACAAATCTGTATGTAGGTCTGGGTCGTTATGCGCGAGGGGAGAAGCTGTCAGGCTCCCGTTTTGTACAGGAGCATGCCCTCCATTCCATTCTGTCTGTTCTGCATTTGCTGGAAGAGGAGACGAATTTTTTCCCGGACAAATTCGGCATGGATCGCAGATTGGAGGCACGTTTTCCGGCGTTTGCCAAGCTGCTTCCAGATATGTTGCAGGGTTATGAGCGCGTGCCGGAATCCGCGCTGCACGTCTTGAGTTATATAGAGAGCCGATATGCGGCCAATCCGAAACTGGCTGCAGAAATCCGCCAATTGGCTTCCCTTTGCCTGACAGCAGAGTAATAGAAGATTGACGAGTATGATGGAAGTTACATGATCAGGAAGTTACGTGACTAGTATGATATTCATGAAATGTGATATTCCTTAAAGTAGTGGGTCTGGAAGATGGGTACAATGACAGAAACGAAAGGAGCGTTTGTACCCCATGATTTCAATTGAGGATGTCAGAATTGCCGAGCAGCGGTTAAAGGGCATTATTCATACTACCCCTCTTGATCATTCCAGCACCTTCAGCGAATTTGCAGGGCAGCAGGTGTATTTGAAGCTGGAGAATTTGCAGAAGACAGGCTCTTTCAAGGTAAGGGGCTCGTACAACAAGATGGTGTCACTCGGCCGTGATGAAGTAGATAAGGGTGTGATTGCCGCCTCGGCAGGCAATCATGCACAGGGGGTTGCCTATTCCAGCCGCATGCTGGAGGTGCCTTGCACGGTGGTGATGCCCAAGGATGCGCCCATCAGTAAAATTCAGGCGACCAAGCGTTACGGAGCCAAGGTAGAACTCCATGGGGCTGTATTCGACGAAGCGCTGGCCTATGCGCTGGAACTGCAGGAGCAGAGGGGCGCTACTTTTGTTCATCCTTTTGATGATGAAGCGGTCATCGCGGGTCAAGGCACGATTGGGCTGGAAATCTTGGAGCAGCTCGATGATGTAGACGCGATTGTATGCCCGGTCGGGGGTGGAGGACTGATCGCGGGTCTGGCGCTGGCGGTCAAGGAGCGAAATCCGGCTATTCAGGTGTACGGGGTTCAGGCCGTCGCCTGTTCGAGCATGAAGCAATCACTGGAGCAGAAGAAAAGAGTAACCGTTGAGAGCTATCCAACGATGGCAGACGGAATTGCGGTGAAGACACCCGGCGCCCTGAACTTTGAGCTCATTCAGAAATATGTGGACGACCTGTACTGTGTCGACGAAATGGAAATTGCCCGTACGATGCTGATGCTGCTAGAACGCAATAAATTGCTGGTAGAAGGAGCCGGCGCCAGCGGACTGGCTTCCCTGTTGTATCAGAAGATTCCGCTTAAGGGCAAAAAGGTGGTCACGGTTCTGAGCGGAGGCAATGTAGATGTGAATTTTCTGTCCCGGATTATTGAGCACGGCATGGTCGAGGCTGGTCGCTACTGCAAGTTTACGACGGTCATTCAAGACAAGCCGGGTAAACTGAAGCGTATCCTGGATATTATCTATGAGCAGCAGGGAAATGTCCAGAATGTCTCTCATGAGCATTTCGGCAAAAATATCTTGCCGGGAGATGTGCAGCTGCGGATTTCACTAGAGGCCAGAGATCAGGGGCATATTGACCAGATCATGACGGTCCTGATGGAGCGCGGCTATGAGATTGACCTGTTGAAATAGCAGCTTCACGCTTTAGGCAGGGAGACAGAGAGGCAGGTAAGGTAATGGATCAGGAACAAGATAGGGAACAGGACCAGGAACAGGAATAACATGGGACCAGGGTAAGGAGCAGCTCGCCCGTTTCAGAGAATCGGTTTATCGGCCTCATTGTAATCAAGGACACAATAGGGGCGCATCATCTCATAATCCTCATGCTCCAGAATATGACAATGCCACACAAACAATCCGGCGTAAGGCTGAAACGGGATGATGATACGGGTCAGTTCCCCGGGATGAGCGCAGACGGTATCCTTCCATCCGCGTTCATTTTACGGCGGGCGTTGTCTGGGCCCCGTCAAGATCATACTTCCGGTGCGCACATAGTTTTCCCGGTCAAACGGCTGACGATCCAGTACCTGGAACCGTACCAGATGCAGATGGATGGGATGGGTGGCTCTGGAGACATTGATGAGCGTCCAAATCTCGGTCGTACCAAGTGCCGGCTTTTCCGTTATCGGATCCACCCACAGCTTCCCGTCCAGCAAATGAATGTTTCGCCCGTATTTGTCTGGCACCATATTGAGCAGGAGTGAACGGGTGGGCATCGACTCATGAGGCAGAAGCTTGGGCACATGGCCAAGGAAAGGCAGCACAGAAGGGGAGGAGACAGGGCCGGATGATTGTATCCGAAATTGCATGATGGTTCCCGTTGTTTCAATGGGAGGAAGCTCCCCGTGCGGATAGGGAGAAGGGGCATGATTTAACAGCTCTATCTGGACAGGGGAGGTGCTCGTCATACTGAAATCAATGAGAATATCCGCCCGTTCTGCCGGCGCCAGCAACAGTCGATGGAGTTGAACAGGGGTGCGCAGCAGCCCTTGATCAGAGCCGATTTGCCACATCGGTTGCCCATTGGAGAGAGACAGCTCGTAGAAGCGGGAATTGGAGCCGTTCAGAATTCGAAACCGATACTGGCGTGGCGCGACGTTGAGATAGGGCCATACTTTGCCATTGACGAGTATCGTATCCCCGAAGAAATTCGCCACGACAGAAGGGTCCACACCCTTGACGGGTTTCTTGGGCTCGCTGGGGTAATAGAGTGAGCCGTCCGGCTGAAAAGATCGGTCTTGCAGGAGGAGTGGAATTTCATCGTCTCCCCGGGGGAGTTGCAAGGCCTCTTCGTGCGCGTCACGGATGACATACAAACCCGCTAGTCCCGCATATATATTTAGTCGGGTAATGCCCATGGCATGGTCGTGGTACCACAGCATGGCCGAGGGTTGGACATTGGGATACGTGTATACACGCTGCTTGAAGTACGGCCCGACCTCTGCGAACTGATTCGTAAACCAGGCTTCGGGATACCCGTCACTGTCTGAAGGGGTGGTTCCGCCATGAAGATGAACAACGGTTCGCACTTCCGGCTGTGTCGCCTCAGCGCCGTGTACGGTCTTGTCAACAGGCAGGAAATGTTTGTGCGGGAGTTCATTTTTCCACAGCACTTGAATGGGCTGATCTTTCTTTACCTCCAGAGTCGGCCCCGGATACTGTCCATCGTATCCCCACACCTTTGTCGGGGGCAAATCCCGGTGCAGCTGCTGCCAGACTTCTCGCATACCGATTTCATAATACGGCATGCCGTCTATTTCCTTTATCGGTTTCATAACCGGGATACGCGGTAGTGGATCAACATATTTGCGAAGAACCATCGACTTCACCCTTTCCCTTGCTTTACATACGCCATATTGGAGGTATATGAGCGAAAGGATCATTTCATCCATTTCCGATCCGCAATACGCATGTGGCAAGTGAAGAATCGCTGGGTCATGGTTCCAGTCGGGCGAATCGGGTTAAAGACAGAGAGAGGCTCGAAGAGTAGAGCCAGAGAAAGGCCCAAGACCGCTTGTAGACCGTAGTCGTACATGGATTTAGCCAGGATGGGGATAATGAACGTAAATGGATGTAAAAGGGGAAATGCGAGATGGGAATAACGCCTGAGGAGCGAGTGACGCTGCATGGGTTCAACAACTTGACCAAAACGCTCAGCTTCAATATGTATGATATGTGTTATACGAAAACCAGAGAGGAACGAGAAGCGTATATTGAATACATTGACGAGCAGTATAACGCGGATCGACTCACGCATATATTGAATCAAGTATCTGAAATTATTGGTGCGCATATTCTAAATGTAGCCAAGCAGGATTATGTGCCTCAAGGGGCGAGTGTGATCCTGCTCGTATCGGAAGGGCCGGTGGTCGAAGTACCAACCGAATCGTATGAGGAATCTCCGGGTCCTTTGCCGGACTCTGTCGTGTGTCAGCTGGATAAGAGCCATATTACCGTTCACACGTATCCGGAATATCATCCGCATGAAGGCATCAGCACCTTCCGCGCGGATATCGACGTCTCCACCTGTGGTGAAATTTCTCCGCTCAAAGCGTTGAATTATTTGATCAATTCGTTTGACACGGACATTATGAATATTGATTATCGGGTGAGAGGCTTTACGCGGGATATTGGGGGACGGAAGCTGTTTATCGATCATGAGATCAGTTCCATTCAGAATTATATTCCCGATGAGGTTCGCGATCAGTTCGATATGATTGATGTCAACGTGTATCAGGAGCATATTTTCCACACGAAGTGCAAGCTGCGTAAATTTGATCTGGACAATTATTTGTTCGGCTATACGAAGAGCACATTGAGTGAGGAAGAACAGGACAAGATCACACGGCTGCTCAGCAAGGAAATGGATGAAATCTATTACGGCAAAAATATAAATGACTAGACTGAATCGACCGATCATCAGCGGATTTTTGTGAAGTGATGGTTTGGAGCTTAGAGTGATGCCTCCGCAGCGTGCATCACTCTTTTTTGCATGAAAAAAGCAGAATATGCTAGGATAATGTCAGATGAAGCAACAGATAGAAATGTCGAGGGAAGAGGCGAATATAATGCGGCTGTTCATGTTCATCATTTGGATCCTATTTATCGGTTATGCATGGTTGATGGCTCCGGGGCATCGGGGAGGAGAGGACGAGATCATGCAGAAATTGCTGACTTTGCAGCATGACGAGCCGTCTTTGCTGGCGATGTTTTCCTTGCTCGGGCTTTATCCGATGGCCTTTGCTTTTCTGCTGTTGCGAAATGATCGGGCGGACAAGCCGGCATGGCCATTTTCGCTGGGTGCGTTTGTCCTGGGTGCTTTTGCGCTGATTCCCTATTATTTTATGAACGATTTCCGCCGAATGGGTCATAGAAACAGACTGCCGCATAAACATACCCTGCTGTTGAAGCATCCCTTTCTGTTACTGATTCTGATGATAGGGACCATGGGCGTATTCATTTATGGGTTTGCTGCGGGCAATCTGGCAGTCTATCAAGAGGCCTTTCAGCAATCGCAATTCGTTCATGTCATGACGGTCGACTTTGCCGTGCTCACGCTGTTGTCGATGTATGCCATTCATGTGGATCAACGCTTGAGAGCGACACGTTCCCGGTTGTGGTGGCTTGGGCTTTTCCCGATCATCGGGCTTTTGCTGTACTTGTGGCAGACCGCTGAGGATGTTTACTAGAATCAAATGGGCCATTTCTGTCATAGACAGGCGGTGCTTTTCTCCGTTCATCGCGTCTGGTGATGTATCGGAAGTATGGTTCGAATCGCTTCTGTTTCACCAGACGATACGGAAAGGGAAGTAGTGTCTCTTCATTTTCAGCTTTGTGTAAGTTCCTTTCCTCTATGATTGCGGTACAAGCTCTGCATACCCGAAATCTACATCGAAAGCCTTGCACCAGATGACCACCTTGGCATACTCACTCACATCTACATCACCCGGAATCTCGTAATTCTGGTTGCCGATATTGCCCTTCAGGCTTCCCAATCGCAATCCTTCCGAGGTGGATTGTCCCTCCTTGACCAGGTACACAAACAGATCAGGACCGTTGGTCGTCTCAAAATCCTCGAATCTGATATATACCGTTTCTTCAGACTGCAACGTATAAGCACGGCCGGAAGCTGAATGTTGGCTGTCCCCGTCCTGGAAGCTTCCCTCATGCTTCACAAAAGCCGCCGTTTCGGCATCCATTTCCACTTCATTCGCGGTTTCAGCAGAGGGGTCAGACTGTCCATTATCTGCTACCTCATTACCTGCCATTGCGCTACTTGTTCCCTCGCCAGTTGTCATACCACTCTCTGATTCCTCATCTGTTTGTATGCTGGATTCCTTCTCAGTTGGCACAGGCAAAGCTTCATTGACCACATCATCATGCAGCAACGGTGAGAGCAGCCACCATCCACCCGCTCCTGCGGCCACCAGCAAGATGAAGGCACCCGATAGAAGCCATTTCTTTTTCATCCATTCACACACTCCTCATATTCATTTCCATGCTTATGGTGATTCTTATCATACTTCATGAATGTTACGAAAAGCTTAAGTAAACATAAAAATTTCGTGTAATGGCAGTTAGGTCGAGAGATAAGGATAGGGAGTCGAATCTAGCAGTCATAAAATAACGGATTACATAACCTAGATGATAATGGTATTATAAGGAATAAATTAGTAGATCGATGAGGGGATCATGAACATGATAGAGATGATGAGGTATAACTGGCGCATACGGGAGTCATATTTTGAGCTTTGCAGCAGTCTTCCTCGGGAGGAACTCGTGAAGGAGCGCAACGGAGGAGCGGGTTCCATATTGAAGACATTTTTTCATATCGTTGAAATGGAACATAGCTGGATGCAGGAATTGCTAGGCAGACCGGATCGACCGCTTTGTTATGAAGATAATCAGACGCTGGAGAACATCATGGAGATGTCCAGAGAGAGCCGGATAGGATCAGAATGGATCTTCCAACATTCGAATTCATACCTCGATGGAAAGCTCGTTGATGTATCCTGGTTAGATGAAAAGATATATTACGGGGAAATTCTCAGGCATGTGATCGTTCATGAAATTCATCATATGGGTCAGCTTTCTGTGTGGGTAAGAGAAATGGGCCTGAAACCGGTCTGTGCCAACTTCATTCAGAAAGGGTTGATGGAGATCGTATGAGTAAACTGGAAAAGGTTAAAGCTGAATCTCTCTATGAGGAAGACATTTTGAGTATAAATAAGAAGCATCGATGCTGAAGCGATGTTTTACAAAGGAGCATGTTCATGATACTTGAAGCCGTTACGCTGTATATAAAGCCTGGGTGTTCACCTGCATTCGAAGTCAGCTTTCACGAAGCCCAGAATATCTTGATGGAGATGAAAGGTTATAGGGGACATGAGCTTCAGAAATGTATCAAGCTGGAAGACACTTATTTGCTGCTAATTAGATGGGAGACCCTTGAAGATCATACGATTGGCTTCAGACAGTCCCCTCAGTATGAACGCTGGAAACAATTGCTGCATCACTTCTATGATCCATTTCCTGAAGTCATGCACTATACGTTAACATCAACGTGAAGTGACTCGATGGTCAGGCGTTT
Source organism: Marinicrinis sediminis (assembly GCF_042685085.1). Taxonomy (NCBI): domain Bacteria; kingdom Bacillati; phylum Bacillota; class Bacilli; order Caryophanales; family Paenibacillaceae; genus Marinicrinis; species Marinicrinis sediminis. The sequence goes on along the minus strand of NZ_JBHUMM010000011.1, from coordinate 12,393 downwards.
TTTTCATTGGAAATCATGATATACAGGATGTGAACATGGAATAAAGTCGTGGAGGAACCGATAGAAGATGAACAGAATATTAGAAAAATCAATTATGGTAGAGAAAAAACAGGCATTCTTTATCCTCCTAATTTTCATTGCAATTATAGCAGGTGGGGGTGTAGCGGTATTCCTCGGTTACTTTGAAGGGGGCGGAAGTAGAGTTCTGTCTATTCCAGTCCGGACACTGGCGATTGAAGCAGAGAGTTAATGAACATCATCCATTGTACTTGGAAAGAGAGCAGAAATCAGAGCAACACACTGAACAAAAATGAGAGCAACAAACAGAGAATTTGTGAATGAGAATGTCGAGTTTGTAACCATGTTCGTAATACGAACGCTAGGGAAAGAGGAGAGATCAGGAGATGGAGCATGCAGATATTTATAAACAGATGCCCGTGCTGCACACAAGCAGACTAACATTGCGGCCTTTAAAATCGTCTGATGCCACCGATATATTTGCCTATTGCTCAGACCGGGAAATGACGAGATATACCATATGGGAAACTCATCAGACAATAGCAGACACCGAAGCCTTTTTGAATGGAACCTTTGCCCAGTATGAACGGGGAGAGGTTAGTCCGTGGGGGATGGTAGAGAAGCAGTCTGGCCAGATTATCGGCACTGTTGGTTTTATATCGTGGGATACAGTGAACGATCGGGCTGAATTGGGCTATGCGCTGTCCAGAAGCTGCTGGGGAAAGGGATATATGTCTGAGGCGGTGCAGGAGCTTGTGAAATTTGGCTTTGAGCGAATGGAACTGGTTCGCATTGAGGCTCGTTGTCATCCCAACAACATCGGCTCCGAGCGTGTCATGCAAAAAAGCGGCATGCAGTTCGAAGGGATTTTGCGCAAGCATATTCGGGCGAAAGGGCGGTACGAAGACGTCAAAATGTATGCCATCATTAACGCAGACAAACTGGATATGGCATCTTTGAAATAGATCTTCATAAATAGATGTTCACAAATAGATCGCCATGTATCGTGATGATCATCTCCAGAAAATTTTCGAGTGAGAAGACTGCTCAATAGGGGGAAAGTGAAGATGTACACGACGATTTACCTCGTCCGGCATGCACGGACATAAAGGAATTACAAGTTTGAAAAGGGGGATGAACATGAAATTAGGGTTTGTGATGGTGATGCTGTTTCTGCTGATCGGGTGTCAGTCCACCTCCATTTCCGATGAGGGTGTGACTTTTTATGATACAGAAGAAGAGGCGCTCACGGATTATTTCCAGGATCGTGCCCCCCTCAATGTGAAGCCAATCTCTGTGAAAATAAATCTGACGGGCGGAGAGATTGTCCTGTTAGAGGAAATGGAAGAAGAGGTGTACAGCATTGCCGAACTGGTAGAGAGAGAGAATCAATATGCGGTCATTCGGTTATCGGCTGGCATGTACCTGGGCAATGTAACAGGAGCGCAGTGGGTTTTCTCGACCAGTCATGACCAAGCCTACCAGATCAGTCTGAGAAAAGACGAAGAAGCATTTCCAGAGACAAGGGCCATAGCGGTAAAGCTGCCGATGCTGGCTATGGACATGTCCATCACAAAGGCACGGCAGGAGGACGAACGAAATGCTGAAATCGGGCAGGTCACCAACGATATTTCTTCCTTTGAAATCAGAAGGTATCGCGAAGATGGTGTGATCGAAATGCTGCAGCAAGGCGGAGAGGGATTATGAACAGTCAGAGCGTGTTCGCTGGTTTGGTGCAAATGGGAGACGGACAACAAGTGCAGTTAGACTAATTGGAGATCGATTCATTCCGTGCGATCATAGACATGCAGCGCCTTGGTACACGTTTGCAGCATGCGGGCTTGCAGCCGCGCTCCCTCCACGACCCGAATCCGTACGCCCAAAAAACGAATCTTGGACAGCAGATATTCCTCTTCATCGGGCAGATAAGTCAGCTGTATGCGGTAGGTTTCCTGATCTAATGCGACCTCCACTTTTTTATCAAAGCAAGAGAAGGCGTACAGAATACGAGACAGCTCGGTTTTATACCGTGGCAGCAATTCGATGACGGCTTTCTTTTGCTGTGTTTCCATATAAGCGTGACAACGACCCCGCAAATGGGCAATAAGCCTGTCACTTAACGGATAGGAATGAACCTCCTTGATCTTGTTCAGCTTCGTCGCCATCATGCCCTTGCCCTTCAAGGGAATCCACAGCAAATACCACTCTTTCTTCACCAGTGAAAACTCCAGCTTGTAAGGGAGTCCCCTGCGATGATGCCATTGCTTCGTTTTGGGGTTTCCGAGCACCAGTTCCATGCCTGCTTCGTTCATGATCATTCTGCGCAGCTTTGGCAGCATGGGATGATGAAGCGGCTGGGCCGAACTTTGCCCTTTCTGTGTCAGATGAGTCGTATCGAGGACAGATTCCTCCTGCAGCAATGTATTCAATTTGCTGAACAATTCAGGCGAGAGTGCTCCCTGTGCCGCCGGATGGGTGAGCATCGTCTTCAGCCAGGCCCGTTCATGCGTGGTGACTGCTTGCGTGCCCGTCTCCGTCAGCCTGTTCATCATCTGGTAATTGAAGATTTTCTCGAACAGATGCATAGTAGTCGTACATCTCCTTCCATTCCGCTATCAGTTCCTCTCTCAATGCCTGAGGCTCGAGCACTTCACAGCTGGAACCGAAGCTGCGCAGCCAGGGCTTGATCTCATGCATGCCGTTTACGGTAATCTCATAAATAAACCCCTCTGCATCTTCTTCCACAATCTGTCCCCACTGTCCCTGGAGCTGAACGCGTGTCCGGATAAAATGATCCCCGCCGCGACTATGGACAGAAGATTCCTCACTATCCCCGCCGGATACAAGCAATTGTACTGCCAGGTCCCGTTGAGACAACGCAAAGGGATGAAAGAATTTCGCCCGTATCTGAACAGCCGGTCCCGTGTCGATCACCCAACTGAACGCGAGCTTTTCCTCGAGTGCTTGCTGAAGCTGGGCGTAAGCTTGTGTGTCGGTGGCCTTCAGCCATTGCAGTTCGGTGATTCCATCCAGCCGAAATTTCCTCCAGCCGTGCTTGCCTTGATGCCCGATTAAGTACCAGCGTCCATACTGATGATCATAGACCACCTTGAGAGGAAGCACACGCTGCTCACTTGCGGTCGCCTCCCGTTCATAACGCGGGTTCGTGTTTTGCGAGCTGTAGCTCATATCTTTGCTCGCGGTAAAATAGCGAAACTGCAACTTCCTGCGTTCGTGGATGGCTTGTAGAATCGTATGCAAGTGCGCTTCATCCAGAATGCGCGAGTAATAATGGTATTTGAAAAGAAAGACGTCCAACTGCTGCTTGGCAATTCCTCTGCTCAGCATCGCCCTCTTTATATTGTCTCTCAGCAAATATCCCTGGACTGCCGGGATCTGGGTATTGGCCATGTGCTCCACAAAATCATAGACATCCAGCAGTTCCTCCGTGGTGAGGGTGTCAAGCAGCGCATTGTGCAACGTATACCGATACGGTCTGCGCGCATCCTGCTTGCGGATGACCCCGATTTGCTCCAAATATTTCAGATCGGCCCGAATTGTTTTCTCATCCGGTGTTGGCAGATGATCAGGTAGGCTGCTGCTGCACAGATCGAGCAATTCGCTGACGGTGAGATCCTGCTTCTGCAAGGCGCTCATCATGAAGGGAAGACGGTGGCTTTCCGATTCCTTCACGGACTTGGCGCGAAACAGGAAGAGCAGGGTCGGGTCTGTCGTATCATAGTAGCGGACATGGAGCAATTGATTCAGGTCTTGTTCGGTTGTCTCTGCTTCCGGTTCGAGGGAAGCCTGAATCATATCCTTGAGCCTGCGGATGGTTTTGTCGAGGGTATGCACCGAGATGCCAAGACGTTTAGACAGCTGCTCCCGATTATAGGCGCCACTGGCTACCGCGAGCATGCGCAGGCATTGAATTTCCTTGTCAAAGCTTTCTCTGGCCATAGGCTCTCTCCTTGATCGCAAATGTTCTGCTTCTATTGTAACAGGCCGGAAATAAAGGTACAGGCATAATTTTTGAAGTTGCCATACTTTCGCCCTGTTGGATTCGAGGAGAATTTGTAACAATAAGGATGCAACAGAAGGAGGAGAACCAGTATGAAACATAAGCATTCACAGACAAATGAAGAGGCGGCAGTCGTTTCCTCATCCATTCGCGCAGAGATCAATCAGCAGTTAAGGCAGATCGAGCAGGAGGAGCAGATTCGCATTCTGTATGCGTGTGAATCCGGCAGCCGGGCCTGGGGCTTCCCTTCTCAGGACAGTGATTATGATGTTCGTTTTCTGTATATTCGTCCAGAGGATTGGTATCTGTCGATTTTCGAGAAGCGGGATGTGATCGAACGACCGATCAGCAGTCAGCTGGATATAAGCGGCTGGGATTTGAAGAAGGCGCTCTACCTGTTTCACAAGTCCAATCCGCCGCTCATGGAATGGCTGATGTCTCCAATTTGTTATATCGAAACAACCTCGGCTGCCGAGCGAATTCGGGAGCTGTCACCGTTTACGTTTTCACCAAAGGCGTGCCTGTACCATTATCTGAACATGGCGAAGGGCAATTTTCGCACCTATCTGCAAGGCGAGCAAGTAAAGATCAAAAAATATTTCTATGTTCTGCGTCCGATGCTGGCGTGTGCCTGGATACAGCGCTATGATACCATGCCGCCGATGGCTTTCCGTACGTTGGTAGATACGCTTGTCCCCGCAGATAGTGCGCTATATGAGGCAATTCAGGCGCTGCTGGGTCGTAAAATGGCGGGAGAGGAACTGGATCTGGAACCACGGATAGAGCCGATTCATCAGTATCTGACCCAGGCGTTCGAAACGATCCAGCAGGAGGCCGCGAATATCCGCACGAGCGAAGGAGCGAGCAGAGAGGAACTGGACGACCTGTTTCGGGCGATGGTGTCGGAGGGTTGGAGTACCGGGTAAGAAATTGGCATGCAACTATTTGAGAGGCTCCCTAGTCTAAATAGGTAGAAGAACACCGTTGGAAACAGAAGGGAGACAGCGAGAATGAAGGTACACCTGTCAACAAGATATACATGGATGAACAAATGGATGGTGCTCGTTTTGATCCTGGCGATAGGGTTGACGACACCTGTATCCGATATTTTGGCGGCAAACAAAGCTACAGCGAACGAAAAACCTGTTCCTGCTCATATGACGGTATTACTCAATGACGAAATCCTCCAGTTTGATGTGCAGCCCGTGATTGTGAAAGGCTCTACCCTGGTTCCGCTTCGCAAGATCTTCGAATCACTGGATGCGAGTGTGTACTGGAAGAATGATACGAAAACGGTCACCGCGACAAAAGGTCAGATGACCTTTACCTATACCATCGGGGACATGCATGCCTGGCGCAATGACTGGAAGCTGCCCGTGGCGACCATTCCGGGCATGATTGTAGAGGGAAATACGATGGTGCCCTTGCGATTTGTGAGTGAATCACTGGGTGTACAGGTGCACTATGTGGCCGAGACCCGTACCATTCACATGGTAAAGCCAGAGAAGACCTGGAGCGATGCCGAGCTGACAGCGGAACTGGACCGCTATCGACTGCCCTTGCCTTACAAGACCATTCTGAACCAGGCACCGGAATGGATCGCCTATATGCAATCCAGAGTAAACGCGGACAGTGTGTTGTTCTTCGGTGATTCCACGACATGGGGCTCGTATTTGGGAAGCAAAGAAACCCTGCCCTATCTCGCAGGACAAGAGCTTGGGACATCTGCTTATAACCTGGGTGTGCCGGGTTTCAGTCCGACTCAGATGATGCCCTTTATCGATCATGTGTTGACCGCGCTGGATGAACAGAAGCCAGCTGTGGTGATTCAACTGCAATATTTCTGGGATCAGCCCACCACCTACACCGGATTTACCGACATGCTCCAGCGGACGATTCCTCCAATCGAGGATGCACGACAAGCCTTGACCCGCACCCTTCCTGCAGATGAGGAGAAGGTAGAACCAGCTTATGCGGATTACGCCCAGCAATCTGCAGAGAAGAAATCGGCTATGGTTGCACGCGGCAAGCAGATTTTTGTGAAGAAGCATCAGCTCTCTTCGGAAATGAACAGTCGGTTGCAGTCGCTGCGCGCACTCATTCAGGCCCGCCCGCAACAGCAATTTTACGTCTATCTGCCTCCTTATTTGATGGGTGAAGTAACGACGCATACCGAATTGAAGACATCAGATGTTCAACAGTACGTGAACCTGATCGAGCGTCAGTTTGAAGGCCTGCCCAACGTGTATGTTCGAAACTTTAACGACGGCAATGAAGAATGGACAGCGACAGACTTTATAGACTGGCTGCATCGTTCCAAGCAGGGCGAGAAGCGCTTTGCTGCAGTCCTCACGGACTGGATACAACAGGAGCAAGCCAATTAATCCTCGCAATATCTTAGGAAGAATAGAGATAGAAAAACAGAGCAAGAGATCAAGAGTAAGAAAACAAGAGATACAGAGATAGATAGAGAGAGATAGATAGAGCAGCACAAGGAATGAAAAGGGGAAAAGGCAAATGAACGAAATGAAGAACATCGTATCACATGGAAACAATCATTATGAAGCACATCTGCCGCATGGAAATCTCCATCTGTTTGCGAACGAAAATGTGTTTCAGAGCTTCGAGGCGAACGTATATGAGATGGCAGACAACAATCTTCGTATTCCCCGCCACGTATACATGAGCTATACACCGGATGCTCATGTTGGCATCGGGACGTGCATTGGGACGACGGCGGTATGGAGGCAACGGGACGGTTTTGTTTCTCCCTCCATTGTCGGCGTCGATATTGGCTGCGGAATGCGGGTCCATCTCACCAGTCTTCACAAGGAAGATATACAGGACCCGCAGGTTCGGCGCGAGATGATCGCAGCGATTGAGCGTTATGTGCCGACTCATGAACGCACCCATTCCCATTACACGGATATTGACCTGACGGAAGTCGTAAAGCACGGACTTCACGGATTGCCGGATTCGTATGTGCCGGATGACAGCTCTGGATCCGTCATGTGGAGCAAGCGACCTTTCAATTTGATCATGACAATCTGAATGAGCTACGCCGCCGTCTGTTCAAACGGGCCCATGGCCAGCTGGGAACGCTGGGTGGAGGCAATCATTTTTGCGAGATTCAGTATGTGGAGCTGGATGAGCGTCAGTCCGAACTGGCAGAACGGTGGGGACTGTTTGACGGGCAAGTGATCATCATGATCCACTCCGGCTCGCGTGCCTGGGGAGCGATGCTGGGGGGAGATTATACGAAGCTGATCAAGCAGGCTATGGCGGATTGGGGCGTATCCAATCCAGATCCCAACTTGATCTATGCCCCGGTTTCCAGCAGGGAAGGGCAGACCTACCTTAATCTGATGTATTCGGCGCTGAACTTTGCAGTAGCCAATCGTCACATGATCGCTTATGGCGTACGTCAGGGCTTGCGGGATTATTTCGGAGAGAACTTTGAGATGCCGGTTTTGTATGATCTGATGCACAACTATGCATTGAAGGAATTTCACCGAAATGAAGGCTTCATCGTGCATCGAAAAGGGGCCACGCGCGCGCTCCCTCCAGGGCACTACATGAATGCGCCAGCGTACAAGGAAACCGGGCATCCCGCTCTGATCCCGGGCTCCATGGGTACAGCCTCATATATTATGGTGGGGCGGGAGGAAGGCAAAAAAAACTTCTATTCCATCTGCCACGGCGCAGGACGGATACGATCTCGCAGAGCGACCAAGGAAGCCGTCAGCGTGAATGAATTCGAACAATCGCTCCAGGTCGGAACGGATGATGAAATCGTCGTTAATCATGCCTCCCTTGCCGCCATTCTGGATGAATGTCCGCAAGCGTACAAGGACGTTGATCAGGTGATTGACAGTATCGCAGGTGCGAAGCTTGCCGATATTGTAGCCAAATGCAAACCGATGGCCGTAATCAAAGGATTATAACGTTAACCAGTAGGCCCCTCGCTGTCGGATCTCGGCGAGGGGCATTTGTATGTGGATGAAATTTTATGCGGTTACCCTGATAGGATAAGATTCAGGTGGAAAGTGGTGTATTGTGTCTATATATTCAAATAAAATATAACACATCTATATCTATTCTAAAGAACATGGAACAATTGGCTTTACATAAGAGGATTATTATGGTAATATATTTAAAGTTAAATACATATATGACAAAAAATTACTATTTATCTCATATTAGAATTTGTGATTGGTTATAAAGTTATCCATAAGTACAAGCCTAGTAATTTTAAGAATATAAAGACGATGGTGATAAGAAGAAAAAAAAACAAGAATTTTTTCATCTAAATCCTCCTATTTTTAATCAACTATAACATGTTAGTTGTTTTTTCTCTACAGTTTTTAATTTTTTTGCGGCCGCAAAAATATAACAATATAGGAAGTAGGAATGAAATTGAAGAAGAAACTTGTTGCTATTTTGTTAGGTTTGATCCTGTCATTTTCCAGTGTGATTGCTTTAGCTGAAGAAACCGCAGAAGATCCAGGTGTGCAAGAATTTAAATTGGAAGTTGAAAAACAGAGAGCTAAGATGATCAAAAAAATTAAGAATATCAAAGCTGACTCTGATTTTAAAATTGTAGAACAACAAGGACCCTCTACTTTTTCTTTCACATACTCAGATGAAATTAAAACTGAAGCAGATAAGGAAAGATATAAACAAAAAGTAGAAGGTTTTGAAGGATTAGCGACACAAACAGACTTTGGTTTTGACGCAAAATGGCCTAATGGAAGTTCAATGGGTGTATTAAATAATGGATTTGAAGATACAGTTATTGATTCTAATCCTTGGTTTTCTGATGAAGAACTTTGGGCCAATGGTGATGGTTACTATGGCCATTTCAAACAATCTTCTAGCACAACCCAATGGTCATCACTTTATAACATTAAGGATACATTTAAAATTGGTGGAACAAATATGACTTCAGCAACTGTCCAATTCCCTTCATTAACTACTTCCGTTCAGAGAACTTCTACATCAGTTGACGGAACAGTAGAATGGAATAGTAGACAAGCAGGGTCTAGATGGGACAGAATTTATGGTGAAATTTATGTAGAGAGTCAGAATATTAAGAGTTATTATCATTCTTCATCTGCGAATGCTGACTACGGCAGCAGTTATTCAGTTTACACACAAGCAAATTTAAATTTGGATATTGATTAAATAGAACTGAGAGAGTTTATCAAATTCCTTTGATAAACTCTCTTCTAAGTTTTACTTCTAGAGTTTCCGATTCAAGGAGGTTTCAATGCGAAAGTTAATTTTTTTTTCTGTCCCCATTTTTGTTATAGGTTTATTTTTTTATTTGTATAATTATAAAGAAGATTCTAGTGTTATTAATCAAACTGCTCTAATTTCCCTATCTGAGATAGATAATTCTTATGTTACTGTTGAGATGATTGAAAGAGCCTTAGACAAAAGTTACTATCACGAACAATCAGTCCCTGTTTTTTCATCTATTGGATTATCTTATCCAAATCCAGACCCTTATAAAACATACTGGATGTTGAGGCTTTGTAATGCTATTGATATGCCCGAGAAAGTAGAATGTTTTTCAAAAGTCGAAACGATTTCAGATATGATAATACAAGGAGTCCATCATGATATTCTTTACATACGATATCAATCAGGCATACAGAAAATATTAGGAAATACAATGATGACAAATATATGGATCAACACTTTAAATGAGTATTTTGATAATGAAGATTCTTTGTATTATTCTCAATCTAAGTCAGATAACATTAATAAAAAAATAAATACAACTTTGATAGTTTTAGATGCAATTAAAGATATGGGAGAAGTATCTACTAAAAAAAATGAAATTACTGAAAAGGCGATTCAACTATTTAATGACGACACCTTTTTCAATTTAGAGTCTGTCGATAACGCTGTACTATTTAATGGTGGAAGTATTGTTGTTTTATTGAAAAAGTTGGGTTATGAAGAAATGGACTTAGAGGGGAAAATTCCAGATCGATCTGAGTGGCTAAATAATATTAATCGTGATGCAACAGAATTTTTAACTAAAGACAACATTAACTCGTTTTTCTTTTTGAGAACATTAATTGATATTAATGATTTTTTTGGTAAAAAAACATCTATTAGCCCTGATATTGTTCGAGCAATGAATGATCAATATAGAGATTTCCTGCTTAATGAATTTCAAATATTTGAGCCTCAATTTGAAACAATTATTGCTGAGGTAAATAATTATTTTAATATTTCGGATCACAATCAGACAAATCAGGATATCATAAGATATTCCATACCAAATGGACTTAACAAAGTAGGGACAACCCAGTTGAATTTTAAAGACAACTATTATGGTATATTACTTGCTAATTTAATTGGGTATGAGTTTCATAGAGATAGACTATCGAAACATTATACAGAAGTGTATGAACAATATTTTTTAGAAGACAGTAATATTGGTGATAAAAATAAACTATATAAGTTGTACTATATGTTATTAACATCAAAGGAGTTATCCATAGATGTATCTAATACAAAGAAAATAATTAATAGTGTTAATAGGTACATAGTAGAATACACTGAAGAGAATGGTCCTGATTCACTTGGCGTATATAGTGTATGTATGAAAATTTTAGAAGAAATTAACGGTGATCTTACTCAAGAGGCAAAAAGAAAAATTCAAAAATTACTGTATCGATTAGATGAAGAAGGGAATGTGTATAAAAGCAATTTAGTTACACAATATCAATATCTTGTCGATTTAATTTCTACTGAAAATGAAAAAATAATAAACGAAAAGATAAACAGTGCGATTCAGGATTTAAAAGACAAATCGGGACTATACAAAAAAAATGTTTTTTCAAATCAACTAGATATTGCTACAACATATGAAATTGTTTTGAAAAAATCAACAACAAATGAATTAACACTAGAAGAATGTGAAAAAATACTAAGAAGTTTGCGGAATATAATAAAATATGATGCATTAACTGGTGTGAATTTAAAAGAATACTTTGTTGATTTGGAAACAATTTATTACTCAGTCATGTTATGTGAACTATTAAAGGATCAGTCAATAATGTTAACTGAAGATTGACATTAGTTTTCAAATATCTGATATTGATATAAAATAATTGTGAGATAATTTTACTTTATTTATTAAATAACCAGTATTTCATACCTCATGAATAGGAACGAAAGTAATATAAATTGTTAATCTATCATATATAGCGAGGAATCATCTTCATGTTGAAAAGTATAGTGTTTTTATGTATCTTAGCGACAATTTACTTCTGCTATATACTGACGATAAGTAGTGATAACGAATATACAAATAAACTAGAGGTTCAACAGCTAAATTTAAAAGAGTACTTAAATTTAGCTGAATATAATGTTTATTCAGGGAAAGGAACAACTATTGCTATACTTGACTCAGGTATTTCCAATCATTCAGACCTGAATATGAATAATCTAATTAGTTTCGTTGATTTTACCCACGACAATAAAGAGATGTATGATGATAACGGTCATGGTACAGCTATTACTGGAATAATAGCTGGAGATGGGGAATACCAGGGAATTGCACCGGATACAAAATATATTATTATTAAAGTATTAGACGAAGAAAATCAAGCAGATTATAATTCTCTTATGCAGAGCATAAACTGGATTTTGTTAAATCATGAAAAGTATGAAATAGATATTATTAACATATCTCTTGGTATACAGTCATATATCTCACACGAAAATATTTCTTTAGAAAGAAAAATACAAGAAATGCTAGATCATGGTTTAATAGTAGTGGCAGCCGCTGGAAATTCTGGGCCCTACGAAGATACAATAACGTTTCCTGGATCAATTCCTGGAATAATATCTGTGGAATATTTAAACACGCATCATTCTTATGATTATAATGATGCTACAGTAGCTATTTCATCTAGCAGAGGAAATAATATAAACTGTAAACCTGAAATTTATATTCCAGCGATTGATATGAAAGTTCTAAGAAAAAATAGTGGATATACTATTAAATCAGGTTCTTCCTTTGCAACAGCTGTAGTAGCTGGTGTCTTGTCTTTGTTGCTGGAGAAATTTCCTGAATTTTCACCTGATCAAATAAGGAAGGAATTACTGGATAATACAGTGGAGATTGATGATAAAAGTGTAAATTGTATTCCTAAGGTATTATTTGTTAAAAGTTAGTTAGTTCAGTTTGCGTTGATCGAGGATCTAGAGTCTGTAAACTAGATTGTGTAAACTCCTAAATCTATTAAAATAGAGGTAGGAGAAAGGTTGGGATCTACACATGGGATTATGGACGAAAGAGCAGCTTCGCGCATTCATCAAAGAAAATAAGT
>NZ_JBHUMM010000010.1:0-366231 GCF_042685085.1 Marinicrinis sediminis | reverse complement strand
CTCTTTCACCACTTGCAGTTTAAATTCTCTTGCATACTTTTGTCTTTTCAAATGAAGCGCCCCCTGACTATGAATAGTATAATCATATGAACTTATATTGTCCAAATACTATAGGGGGCTTAAGAGCTTTAGGTAAATCATTTCTAGCTTAAAATATTGTAAATCACATATCAAGCCACTTCCGAATTATATACTTGGGGAGCGGCAAGTTCTTTAAATTTCACATTGTTTGAATGCCTCTAGCACTGCCTGTCCCAGTTCTGTATTACTCACTTCTTCTGGCAACTCTTTCTGAATGCCTTCCTTGCTGCTATAAGCTCCATTTTTTTGCTTGAAGAGTGGACGCACCGTATAACCAGTAGTGTTATCAAAAGAAACATCTACGCTGCTGTATTCTTTGACAAATTTGGAATTGCTTTTGATCCCTGTCACCGAAATTGTAGGATCATTAAAATCATTTGAATTATATTTTTTATTTATGGAGATTTCAAAACAATCCTTCACACTCTTTCCTAATTGCTCAGTTGTATAAGGAGAATTATCTACAATAGGTTTGTTTACACCAGCTGGCACGCCATTTGGTTTAACTCCCACAGGGAACATAAATATTCCACCATGCTTTGCACTTTTAAAAACCGATACACTATGCTTCTCCATAAATCCTCCTTATTTAATATACGTAATAATAACTTCAATCCCATTGTCATTCGCATACTTAATGGCTTCTTCAAGCCCTTTCGTCTGTACATCATTAAGTTGAACGTCTGGAAGGGCTACATTTAAGACTTTATCATAATCATCCGCATTGATTCTCATAGTTTCTTTAGTACCATCATAGTGAGTCACTTTTCTTTGTTGAATTCCTTTAAAGTTAATTAAGGAGGTTATATTTTGACGCAATGCATTTTTGAACCCTACCCCTTGATAGGAACCTAGTGACGGATCAATGCTCTTAATGCTAATCAGCTTTCCATCTGCCACTCTGTCTACTACTTGAAAGTTTTTCCCTAGATTATTCCCCAGCATTTCGTCAATATACCGACCACGAGCTAATGGATTCATCTCCCAAGCATTTTTTTCTAATTTCACAGCAAATGTAGTGATCGACAAGGCTTCGTCAGCTTTAGATGTCACTCGTACTGCACCTTTTGTTGTGGCTCCTGCTCCTGTAACAAACGGAATAAACGCAGCACCAGTGTCTAATGCCAAATACCCTAAATTTTCCCAACTTGGGTCGGTAGCTAGCTTATAAATATCATACCCTATAAAAAATGCATCTGCGATAGTATCGAGAAAATGACCAGTCGGATCAATATAGATCAATGGATTATTATGAACATAAGTATAAAGGTTGAGACTTAAAGGGTTGGTGATCTCCCCTTCATAGCTATCTTCACTAATAAAGCGGCCCATCGATGGGTCGTACCAACGTGCACGTAGATATTGGAGATTGGTTGTCTTATCCCAGGGTTCACTGGAATATCGGAAAAGATTATCCCTTGTTTCCACTTCGCTGACAGGATTTCCCCATATGTCATAACTGTACTGATTAAGTACCTGTCCTGTGTGATCACGCATTTCGATGACATCACCATGACCATTTAGCAAGTAATAAGCATCTTCATTAAGGTTATTTTTTTGCATCAATAGTGAATAGCCATGAATATAGGTGTTTTTCAGGATGGTAGAGCCGTCTGCTTGGACTTCACCTTCTGCTACTATCTGATCACCATTATAATAGTATCGTGTCGTCTTACCTAACTCAGTTCTCTCAACCATCAGGTTATCACCATTATAACGATATTCAACCATCGTTCCGTCTGGTTTCATAACTTTCGTTAAACGATTCCATTCGTCAAATATATATTCAGTCTCACCTTCAGGCTCCCATTCATCCAAAAACAAGTCAGCTCCCAGAGTAAGCCGATTGCCTCGGTTATCATAAGAATACACTTCACTTCTATTGTTGGAAGTAGAAATACGATTTAATGGATCGTAACTATAGTCATTTGATCCAGTTGAGCTATTTGATATATGTGTAATATTTGCATTTTGATCATATTGATAACCTATGCTTAAAGCAATTTCTCCACTTGATGTTGAATGATCAATTTGCTGCAATCGATTTGTATCATACGTATAGTTTGTTTTCATCTGATTACCATACGTAACCGAATCGACATTTCCATTCTGTTTATATGTGTATTGCGCCTTCATCATTCCATTTAATTTCACTTGATCTAGCAAACCATCTTGATACGTATATTGCAAATTTTCATCGAACGGTAATTTCATATCCAATAGTTGACCTGATGCGCTGTAATTATACGTAATGGTTCTCAGATCAGGATATTGAACTTGAATAAGTTCGCCTGTATGGTTATCGTATTCATATTCCGTTCGTCCTATATTGTCTGTCATACTCTTACGTTGACCATCTTTATAGTAAGTAAATGCAATTGTTTCTGATGGTCCATATTTATATAATAATTGGTTCTGATCTGAATAAGAATAGGTGAAGATTTGTCCTTCACTATCTACATATTTACTTTTATTTCCATCAAGATCATAGTACGTCTTAGTAACACGTTGAAGTTCATCCTCAGTTTTAATAACTCGTCCCAACTCATCATAATATTTGTAATTGCTAATGTAGTAATTGCCAATGTAACCGGGACTCATGGATTCAATCAAATTCCCAAAATCATCATATTTATACATATAATAATGTTGAAGAGCGTTCTCCACAGAAGTCAATTGTCCGAGTACATCATACTTGTACTTCGTGATATGGTTTTTGGCATCTTGAGAAGTCAGCATCCAACCAGCGTTATTGTAGGTCAGAGTATTAACCACATTATATATTCCATTATCTACTTCTTCTACTTTAACAGTTCGTCCCATTACATCAAAAGATTGCCGAGATCCTATTCCTAAGTTATCTAACTTTTGGATCGTGGAGTTAATATCATCAAACTTTGTACTCAAACTTGTCTGATTTGGGTATATTATTGAAGTATTTCGACTAAAGTCGTCATATTCATAATAGGTACGCTCACCAATTGCATTCTCTGACCAAATTGTACGACTATGTGGATCATATCCAGATTTTGATTTGGCTTTTTGCTGCGAGCCAACATAAATCCCACTCTCTATTTGCATACCTAATGCATTCCACTTTGTGTATCCTTTTCGATTTTCTTCATCAGTCATAATTAAAAAATTGTCTTCATCATGATACTCCCAGATTTTTGAGGTCATCTGATCGGGATTAGTAAGAGAAATCAATCTGCCTAGATCATCATATACATAGGAATACTGATAATTCATAGCATCATAGAGTTCCGTTATTCTTCCACTGGAAATATCATATTCAGCCTTTATCACTTCCGAATGCGGCATACCATCTACATCATGAAATACAGATGTCATTTGAGTTGGGAAAGCATGTCCATAAACAGGGCTATATTCGAAATTACTGACGATCGATTTCTCACTACCAATACGTTCTACTTTTAACATATTACCATACTGATCATACTCATACTTCGTTTGCCTTAAAGAGCTGCCTTGAGCAGGTTGCTCATCAACAATGACTTCAGTTGGACTTCCTTGGTTATTATATTTATTGAATTTTGTTCTTACCCCTAAGTTACCGTCAAACTGTTGAGTAATAGATTTTAACCAATGAGTATTTTGGTCATACTCATAAGTCACCACTTTATTTAGTGGATCAACTTGCTCAGTGATTTGACCGTAATCATTATAGGCAATAGAAGTTTGAGCAATAACTGAATTTGTATGATTGGTCTTATCCTTATAATAAGTTTTGGTTTCAATAGGAGAAGTTCTACGATTAACCTTATCAAAAGTATATTCATTCACATGTTCAATCGTTCGAATATATGATTGATTGGAATCATACTCATCTGCAACTGTTGATACTTTCGACTGATAGTATACTGACCCAAAATTCGAATCAATAAAATCCTTGTCAAAATTGAATTCCACCTCTGTCAATCCGTCAGATAAAGTCGTCTGGAAGGATAAATCTTGACCATATGATGAGGCCATATCACCATTGTATAAAATCATAGCTTTGTTATACACATCTTGGTTACCATCTGTGTAAGGTATAACATCCTCCCTGGAATATAAGCGATATGCTTGATTAACAGTTGAACTACCTAAATATCTCTTAACAGGATTTGGTTCATATTCATACTTTGTTACTGCACCTGTAGGATGGTTAACACGCTTAAGTAGAACATAAGGATTATCTGTTGTGGGCGTCGAATTATACAAATTGAATTTAGCTTGTGCAACATGGTAATCGTATATCGTTCGTCTTCCATCCACATCTGTAACCGCAGTTAATATCTCTTTATTATTTTGTATTTCTTTCTCATATATAACTGTCTTATTCCCTTGTGAAATGATTACTTGGTTTGTAGAATATTGAATGGATATGTTATTACCTATGGCATCTGTTACAGATGACAGAACTTTTCCATAAGTTGTATTTTCTGAATAATGAAAATCTATCGTATTGTTATACAGATCGCGATATTGAATCAGATTTCCATCTACATTAAAATATTGACTAAATCCATCAATTGAACGCAATTCATATTTTGAATGTTCACCATTTACGATTACATTAGAGTTGGAATGAAAACTCAGATCTTTCCAAGGGTAACCTTTTAGCTCTTGGTTATTTATTTCATAGACTCCACCAGATGCTTGATGATAGTATGTCTTACCATCTTTCTCTCTTACAAATGGAATATCCCAACTCCAACCTGTTCCTATCGGAAATCTTTTTTCTTGCTCTGAAGTTACTAATAAATTTGAATAGTAAATACTAGCCACTACCGGGGTGACTTTAGAATTTGGAGGAGAAGCAACACGAGATTGGAGTTTATAGAAACCGCTATATGTATCTCCTAACAGTCCACTTGTTTCTAAAATTTTTCCTGCTGTTAATTCAGCTTTCTGTTCCTCTGCAATGCTAAAAGAAGAATATGGTCCCATTTCCTCAGGCATGCCACTCAACAATAATTCGTAATCGGTGTAATAAGTACTATGATTTGAGGAAACATGCTCCGTCACTATTTTCCATTCTCGATCATAAGCTTCACATAAATCTTCATATAGTGAATCTTCTATGACTGGAGGTTTATCAAGGATATTATTCAATTCGGATACGGTTGAAGCCTCATCATATCTATAATCATTGTTTATATAGTAACTGTCTTTCTCTTCATCAGTTGAACATGTATATTTTTTTTTGTAAACCTTATATTTGTGCGTGATATCATATTTTTCACTTGAAACATATATATCCTCTTCATAATCGACCCAATATGCATAATCATAATCTTTATCCAGTTCTGTATCATATAATTGGGAACTAGCACTATTGTAAGTACGAGTCAGCGAGAAATCCATCCCATTTCTACCAGGAAGATAAAAATCAGAACTTGAAATTGATAAACTTCCAGACAAAAAGGAAATATCCTCCCCAATAATTGAAACTTTGTAAGGAGCTTCGTTTACTCTCGTCTCAGGTTTGTAGATTTCTGGTACCTCTGTTTTAAAACCGAATGTGTTGAAAATAGTAAGGTCATTGTCAGCATAATCAGAAGTCACATCACTATTCTCTTTTTTTGATCTTACTTTCACTTTTTCGTTTTTATTATTAGTTAATTTCGTTTTATTTAATTTTGAAAATTCCGATAATTGATACTCTGCAGCAACATCCACTAATGTCATCCCAGTATCAAGCTTCTCCTGAATAGATTGTTCGGTTACTGAAAACTCGTTTGCCACTTTCTTGATCGTCAGCTTCCCTTTTGAGCTTTCCTGCATATGATTCCTTTTGGTATTTAATGCATTAACTTTTAATTGATTTTTATCATATTGTTTTTTTAAATCATATCCCTTTGGTTTATGTGTATCCTTCTCAATTTCAGTTACAAGTTCACTCTTTTCTTCCTGGTTAGGAATAAATTGCGCCACCTTAAACATACTTCCGTTTTCATCAATGATAGATGAGGCAGAGTGATATAACATACCTCTCAATTGATTAACATCTGATGTAGGAAACATACTTTTATATCGTGCAGCAATTCCAGTAACATAGGCTGCAGCGTAAGATGTACCGCTTTTTTTATTGATCTTTTCTTCCAGATCCATTACATCAATCTTCTCACCAGGTGCTAAAAAATCCATGTTATTACTATAATTTGAGATATCCAACTTTGAACCTGATTCATTAAGTGCTCCTACACCTACGACGGAGTTGAAGTTCGCAGGATATAGAATATTATTGTCACCTTCATTACCAGTTGCAGCAACCATTAATATGCCTTCTTTTTCTGCTATCGTAATTATCTCTGCCAATGCAAGAGAGTAATCCTTGGCTCCAAAGCTCATATTAATAATGTCTATGTTTTTTTCTATTGACCACTCTATTGCACTAATTACACTACTGTAAGTACCCAGCCCGTTATTAGCAAGAACTTTCAAGGCATATAAATTCGCTTGAGGCGCTAATCCATCAATGCCTGCATCATTGTGCTGAGCTGCAATGATACTACTAATTTCTGTACCATGACCATGATCGTCATCATATGTTGTAGACCCAGCCACAAATGAAGCTCCTCCTAAAACATTCAGATCCTTGGAATTCAAATTAATTCCTGTATCCATCACTGCAATATTGACCTCTTGACCCTGATCAAAACGATTATCAGAATTTGTTGTTTGAAGGTTGTTTTTCGGATCATCATAGAGTTCAGTTGAATTTTCTAGAGCATATATTGGATAGTCGAGTTCAATATATTCTACATTTAAATTATTCTTCATTTGATTTGATTCATCCACCGTTAATTCCGTTAACACGATGGGAAGTCTCTCGAATTCATTTTTATACTTGATGTTCTTTTTCTTTAGCTCATCAATTCCTTTGTTTTTATCTTTGTATTTAATTAAATATGTTAGTTTTTCAGAACTTTCTTTTGATATTTCAGAGTTAACGATTGAAGGTGAGGGTAAAATAGTAAAAACTAATAGAAAAATTAATATATTATAGATTAATCGTTTCCTAAACATCTAAACAATCTCCTCTCTATTTGATTTTCCATTATTGTGTAAAGCGAAGTTGATCTGCGTCCTTGTGATCGCTAGCTGAAAGAATTACCATTTCATCAAATAAAGCACTTGGTAAATACGATAGTGGTATTTTCATTTCAAGTACTGCGCTAGTCGTTTGACGATTGTGATTATTGATGCTAAGTGAACTTGAGATACCATCAAATTCATAATCGCCTGTCCATGACCAATTCCATTCATTTGAGTTATTATTATATTGATGTACAGTCGTGTTATTTTCATTCCAGCTTGCAATTTCAAAACCAGCATTTAATCCTAAGGCCGTTCCATTCCTCGATTGATTCGTACCCGCAATATCTTTAGATGGAATATAAATGAAATAATTGTCATTGTTATATCCGTGCGGATACAAAGTAGGATAGTTTTCAATTCTTCCTAATTCAATCATGACGTATAAAAATTCTTGATCTACATCGTAATTAAATGATCGGATATCTCTCTCAGGTTCTTTCACATCACTCGATAAAAAATCGTTATATTCGTCTTCTCTATGGTTGTTCCTGCTATACCACTCTGATATTCTCCCTTCTGGTACTATTCTGTCTACACTGATGCCCGAACGGATTTTATTCTTTAAATTACCATTTTGATCATAAGTAAATATCATTTTAGTACCGTTCGTAGAAACGATTTCCGTAAGTTGATTAACAACATTATATTCATAGTAGTTTTCCTTCAAGATTTTTATCTCTTCTGATATCTCCCAATCTGTCCATTCCACCCCATTGTAAAGGCGAATCATAAATCTCCAATCTCCATACCCAAGATTCTCGAAAACATGACTGTTTTGAGAAGTATAACCTTGGTAATAAAACTGTTGAACGTAATTTTCCGAGTACTTGTTAATTTTCTTCAGTCCATATATTTGATATTTTGTTTGGGAACGTCCACTCTCATCAAAAATATCCCATCCTAATCCAAATGAACTAATATCCTGTTTGTTAACATCAAATCTAGATACAATCGGCTTAGCAGGCGGAGCTTGATAACTAACTAATAATTTCGACTTTTTTGACGAATCCCCATGAAATGAAGTATAAAACTGGACAGATTCAAGGTTACTGTTAGCATACGTGTAGAGACCAATATTCAAAGAACCACTTTCAGATTTTGCTTTCTTTGTCATGTTGGTAACATTAAAATTATAAGTGCCTGCTTGTGTTACACGAACAATGCTGGATGGATTTTCAGTAGTAAATCCCGGTCTACTTCCAAAACTGGTGCTCGGCTGAACCTCCTCAGTCAAATGGTAACCAATAACATCCATAAATCCTGAACTACTTTGCTTCACTGGTTCCTCGGCGTACAATGACATACTTGCACTAATAATGTCATCGGCTTTTGGTAAAGAAGTTAAGGGGAATCGAAAATAACTATATTCATAATGATAAATCGGACCATTGTAATTTCGATAATATTTCTTACCAACTTTGACTTTAGAAGGCCAAGAAAATGTTGATGACGGATTAGATTCGTCCACATAAATTGCAATATATGGATGTATGGTTGTTGATGGATCTATGGTGATTGGATATATTAGACCTTCATCATTCCACGATAGTTCGATAATCGCCTTTTTATTTTTTGTGACAATATTATGCCTAACTTCTCGATATTCTCCACTTGAATCCACTAACCATGATGGTAATAAATTCAATGACTTCGACTCTTCCATTCCGTTTACTGCAAAAGAAAATGAATTAGGAGCTGATTCATCTCTAAGAATGAGATTTTCTTTTATTCCTTCATTTGTGACAACCAACTCTAAGTCGGTATGCTCCCAAACATCACGATAATAAATTTGATTATTATAAACAGAATCAACGACACCAATGGAATCGTTTGCATTTACAGGGTAAAAAGATAGCTTTTCATTCTCAACTGATATAGTATATCCCTTGGTGATATTCTCGTTTATCTGAACATCAAAAGGAACTTGGGGAACAACAAACATTTTATCTTTTATTTTACTCTGGTTTTTGATTCTTTTGTCCACACTATTAAAGATCTCTTTCTCTTTCTCTATTCTTTCAGTCATAGACTTAGACTGTTTTATATCTAAGGATTGAAGATTCTCTTGATTTATTATCTTTGTATTAATTTCATGCCACGTTCCATCTAATGCTTCAAAATGAATTGGCGTTAATGAAACCTCAGCTAGATATGTACCGTCTTCTAACAGATAATTCTTAGAAAACAATGTTCTCTCTTCAACAAGTTCCACTCTTTTAGTTGGTTTGTTTTTCCTCTCTCTTTTTTCGTCAATATTTAATTCCTTAATCGAATCATCTGAGATAACACTTTCACTATTGATAGTTTCAGAAAAACCTATCAATGTAGTAGAGTAAATCAAGATGATACAACAAAAAACAACAGCAAACATTCTTTTTATTTGGCTCATTTTTGTCCTCCCATTCATTATTCATCATCTAACACATCTTCACCGTCCTTTCAGATGACCATTCGATTATATATGAATATAATCAATCAATCTATATCAAAAAATATCTTATTTTGTCGAATCCAAAATATTATTGGAAAACTTCGCTTTAGCACAATATTTTGTAGGACATATTCCACTTTCGCAAACAATTATTCGTCTTATGAATTCGAATTTCACCATTTTAAACTAAATCACCACTTGTTCGATCGCGATCATTTTGAAAAGCTATTGTCGATTGGTTGGCTTGCATCCCAACTTATTAATTTTATATTATGTTCCTTTAGTAGTTGCTCTGCGTGGATTAATCGATTACTAGTAAATCTACCATCCGTTTCCACAATTAAAGCGTCAGGAAAACCTCCAAGTTATTCTCCGCCCGAGTTATCAGAGTAATTTTATTACCTAGTTTATGAACACCAAATCTACCAATCCCTTTTTCACCCATAGGCAATCTATTAAGTTTACTCCGGCTATCATTCTCAATCATTTGTTTTAGCTTTTTTTCCTTATTATCAGTACCTGGTTCCATCCAACAATTTTTAACTGTATCAAATGACATACCATCGCCGTTATCTTCAATACTAATTACGGCTAATTCCTCAGATTGTATATCTCTCATTTTAATTTGGACTTTTTTAGCATCTGCATCATATGCATTTTTAATTAGTTCAAGGACGGCAATATTTTCATCTTTTATTAACTGTTCACCTAGCTGAGACATTAATCTCGCTCTCGGTCTAAAGGCTACTGCTTCCATAAATCTCACCTACTTTCAAATATTTGACACTCTCTTTGTTATCGCGATATAAAGTGGGAGGGGGGATTATTAACATCAATAATCTAAATACTTCTGCTCGGTTTGTTCAAACGACTTATGAAAAGTTTCCATTTCTTTGTTTAACTGAATATGTGATTCTAAGTATATATCTTCAGTTGATTCGTTATGTAATAATTTATACGCACCATATCTAAGTACACAATAGGTCATTATATCACTAATCTGTCTACAACCATGAGCCAACTCTTTCGCTCTTCGTCTTTCATCAATTCTACTGTTGTGATCTATTAAAAAATTGATTGCGTCAGCATCTTGATGAATAAGGTGGCTTCCAATACCATAACCATGAAAAAATCCGTTTAAGAACTCCAAGTGTTTATATTTCGATAGTTCTTTGACTATTTCACTATAAGACCATTTTTGCTCAACTTGTTTCCTGTATTTCCTTGGATACATTTCTTCGATTTTAGCAATCTCTTCATCATCAATCACGACACCTCTAATCAATTTCAATTCATCGTCTTGAGCATGCTGTAGTAATTGAGTGGCTCTTTTAGATCGCCGTACTTCATTAATTTTAGGGAGTATCTCCCAGAATTCTTCAATTTTCTTTTTTCTCTCCTGATGAGTCCCAATAGTTAAATAAGTGAATTTCAATGTCCCTTCTAAAAGGGAGCGAAGTAACATTTCATTATCCCAAACTCTTAAATTACCTACAAGTATTAATATGCTCTCACTTGTTAAGTGACAACTAATTGGAAGTTGTTTTAGCACGTATCGTTCCACAATAGGTATTTCTGATTCTTTATTAAAATATCCTGAAATCAACTGAAAATACTCATGGAGTATATGGCTACTTCTTGCAGCATATTCAAGTAGTGTTTTTTGTACAGGATCCATATATGAAAGTCCTCTTTCTACTAAATTATCTAATATTTCGACACAATCATTGTTTCTTCCTGCTATGATATGACTAAACAGTACTGTTCCTATGTAGCATTGATTAAAAACAGATTTTAGAATGCACTGTTACTGTCATTGAAGATATTATTATCATCTTTACTCTGACATAATTTCTGGACGGGAAAAAGGGGAGGGGCTTCTGGGCTTATCCTTGGAAGGTTAGACATCGTAGATATACCTGAGAAGGCGGGGGGAAGTTCAAATTCATGGCGTGCCTGCGGCACGGGAAAGCAAGGTTTGTGGGTTGGTCATCGAAGCATAACCTTAAAACCAGCTAGCCGCCAGAGAAGTTCCGGCGGTAAAGGTTTAGGGCGTGGAGTCGCTCGGTCGCAAAGCGGAGCCGCTTACCACGCCAAAATACATTAGAATTGATCCGTGTTCTTGCCGTTGGCATGAGTTTGGATCAATTCGTAGGTTGGCCGGTAAAGCGTCAAACATGAAAGCTGCCGATCAAATACGGCAGCGCTGTTGGCTATCCGCCTAGCGGTAAGTTTTTATGGCGTTGGTTTGCTCGGTCGCAAAGCGAAGCGACTTACAACGCCAATAGTGCATACGAATGATCTGTTTCCTTGCCGTAGGCATAAATATGATCATTCGGAGGTATTAGCGCTTCGTATCGAGATCGATGCCAATGACCATATAAGCTGCCTTGCTGACAATCGCGCCGTCTTGTTTGACTTTGAAATGAATCGCATCCAGGAAAACCACCGCATATACGTCTGTTGTGTCCTATTCTGCTACTCCTTGATCAGAGGGACGATCTTATTCGTTACATTGGAAATAAAGGTTCGAGAGACTTCTGATCCGTATAGATTTTGAAGATAATCCTGAATTTCACTGGTGCTTAAACCCATTGCATACAGTGCGATAATCTGGTCTTCAATACCGGTAACGTTGGACTGATTCTTCTTTACTACGAGAAGCTCAAATTCGCCCAAGCGATCTCGTAGAACCGCGATTTCTTGTTCGCCCGTACTCGCTGGCAATGATCTTCTTTCTCTTACCGTTGCGGCTGTTTGCCGTCTTTTTGTTTTTCACATCATGCTTCTCATAGCCCATGTGATTGTCCATTTAGACTTCCAGCATCTCTTGCAGCGTCTCAGCAAACAGTTCCTTCAATGCGTTCTGCGCATCTTGAGCTGTAACCGATTTATTTTCCTTAATGAATTCCCGTAGTTGTTGCTTCGTCTAATCCCGTGTATTCTCCCAATCCTTCTTCTACTTCTATTTTAATAGGTTTAGGAGTTTACACAAACTATTTTATAGACTCGTACCTGCAACACGTGGAAGCAGAAACGACATACATGCGGGATACAAAGATTTAGATTATAGGTTCAATTAAGTCACTTTTAATTTGAATGAATTGAACCTATGCTTCACATAATTATAAATAATTTAAATAAATAGTCTAAAGTAGTAGTAATGAGATCCATTATTAAAGTATCTCAGTTGACAACCTTAAATGTATATCATTTTTTTTACAAATCACACGTTCCAACAATTTAATGAAATAATTGTGAATTAGAGCTCTCCTCAACATTTAACTGAAATGTGATTATAATTAAATTATACACTCTCATAAAGTAACTTATTATTTTCCCCTAAGAGTTTGATATGGATAGGTTGTGAAATTTCACTACTTAAAACATAAAAATAATGTTGTCCTTTATAAGATATGAACTTTATTTGATTGGCTTTAATTCCTTCCACTATTAAATGAGAGAAGTCCTGTACTTCAATTCTTCCAATAAGTAAAGGTTCGATATCATCATTTTCACCATATTTCCAATTTACAATAGATCCTTGAAAGTTTTTTTCGAATAGAACTGAGTGCATTATTTCACTTTTCCCAATCACATTAACATGTATATGGTCAATACTCTCCGATAAAACAATATCTAGATCTTCCTTTATTTTTTTGGATGAGATACTTTCTTTTCGAATGGTAAAAGAAGTATCTTCGTTTATTAGCTTGTAAACGCTTTTTGGGGACAGTTGAATATACAGCAAGTACGAGATAGCAAAAATTACAATCGAAAGAATGATTACTTTTTTTTTCATTTTTTCTCCTTTTATTGATCTTGAATAAATTATAATTCTTTCAACTTTTATTCATGGTTTTAAATCAAATCGAGCTAAAGAGAAGTCTCTCTAGCTCGACTAATATTTTAGAATTGATAATTCACATTAAACTCTTGATCCCATCGATTATTATTGCTACTGAATCCGATACCAATTGTCCCTGGTCCGAATGAAAAAGAATTCACGGAAGTATTATACCATGTTTTTCCATAGTGTAAAGTAAAGCTTAGTGTGGTGTTGGGACTTGGATTCCCATCAGGGAATGTAAAGTAATACCACCCCATCATTTTATAAGCATTATACTGTTCTGGACCAAAAACATCATAATCATACCAATCTTGAAATTTCCATCCTAGTCCATACGGAGAATAGTCTCTACTAGATCCACTTGTAGACAGATTGTAAGTGGTGGATAAATCACTGCCCAAAAGATAAAATCTATCAGTGTTTTCAATAATACTTATCTGTCTGTTGAGGGATTCTAGACCAAACCCGTCAACACCACCTATATCAAGTGTGCAACCGTGAAATGGAGCAGGACAAATAGACACATCATCACTGTAATTATCATTCTTCCAAATTAAATGACCTTCAAACAAATGAAGACCTAATTGACTATCATAGTAAAGTTGATGGAAATCCTTTTTAATATCACTTGAAGATGAAGATAGAATAGTTACTGATTTCTTTTCTGGCTGGATTTTATTGATACCCATTTCTTCTAACTGGGTTTCAATAGTATTTATCTCAGATTGAAGTGATTCAATCTGGATCATCTCTTTAAAGGTGATATTATTATCTTTTTTCAAGCTAACATTTTCGTTAATTTTATTTAGTTTGGTTCTTTTAACACTCATCTGTAACAAGTAATTACTCACAATTTCAGATCGATTCTTTATTTCCTCTTGTTTTTCTGATGGTAGTTGATCCAGTTTAAATAATCCAGGAGAAACTTCAATTCCACTAAGTATGCTATTATCTGTTGTGTAGCTAGATTCAAAATTATTACTTTCAGCAGAGACAGAAACGGACATTAACAAAGATAGAATTAACAATACAAATAATGTTTTCTTCATAATTCCTCCAATGTAAAACTAAAGTAGAGAGCGCGCATCTCGGAAATAATGTAACATATATGGTAATTTTGGTCAATAAAAAATCCTATAACGTACACTCAACACCTAAATTTAGATATAAATTTAATCCGAACTAGTATTTAATTAATTCAGTTTACATAACTACTAATTTTAAGATATTAGATATAACAGTCACGTGATGGTTTCAGACGAGCTTTACATCCTCTCTTGCTATTCTTACAAGGGGCTCGCTAATAGTCATCCTTCCTCCACAACATCATCCTTCAGCAGTTGTCGCTGGTCATATAATTTCTCGAAAAGGAGGCCGAGGAGATAGAAGAAAATGAGGCTGAATGTGATTCGCAGCAGGGAGAAACGGATGCCGAAGGAGTCGAATTCGTAGATGAGCACTGGCAGTTTGGCTGATGTCCACACGCCTAGGAAAAAGACCATGTAGCGGATACCGGCTCCTTTTTTGAGCAGGAGGACCGCAATCGGAAAAGCTACATAGAGAGGGCCGGCTGCGACGACGCCCAGAAGTAAAATAAATAGAATACCGACCATGCTATTCTTCCCCATGTAGGTGATGAGTGTCTCTTTCTTCACCCATTTATCCAACAAGGCTACAAATAGAAAGATAGGCGGGAGCAGGAACAGCATGTCTGTGATGCTCTGCCCCGTCAGCCAAAAGGCTTCTCTCCCTAGTGATGGATTCACCAAGGTAAGTGTCAACAGCACGAGCAGCAAAAGCAAAAAGAATCGATACCTTTTTAATTCACCCATCCCGACACCCCCCAGATGAGACCTGCAAGAAAGACCGACAATAAAACCGCAGCGACATTGCGGGCATAGGCAAAGCTTCGTCCGAACATCTTCTGTTCCATCGGCAGTGTCACGATTCCGACTGTCATGAGGGAAGACATGAACGCAGCCACCTGAGGAAGACCCGCTCCGTTCTCAACAAGTGTTTCCCCAAGCGGAAATACAACAAAGCCTGGTATGAGTGCGAAAGAACCGATCACTGTCGCATACAGGGTCCCTGCTATTCCGGATTGTTCTCCAATAAACGAAGAAATGAAAGAAGGGGACAAGATTGCGAGAGACAAGCCTACAAACAGCATGATGGCCATGACATCGGGCATGATTTTGCGGAACATGTGCCAAGCCTGGAGTAAGGCTTTTTTTGTTTTCGTTCGATCCTTCTTATATGACAGTCCGGTGCAAACGATGGCCAGCGCATACAAGATAATCCCGCTAATCACGGTCTGACTCCTTCCACTCTGAATATTTGTTCATGAAAAAGGTCAGGTTTCGCATCTTGTTCTCTATATAAAGGTGGAATTCCGCCAGTTTGTCCCTACCTGTGTCCGTAATTCGGTACATCTTCACTGGCTTCTCTAATTCCATTCCTCCCCAATACGACTCCACAGCTCCTTCCTCCTCCAACTTTTTCAATGTCCGATACAAGATGGCACTGTCAATGGGATTTACGGGAATTTCCTGCTCGCATTTTTGCAACAGTCTGCCCCCATAGCTGTCTTCCTCCGCTAAAAATAGCAATAAAAATTCTGCGGTATGTCTCCCTGTGTGACGTTCGTGTTTTGGTTTGGATGTTGCCATGCCACTTTCCTCCTTTTCGATTCATATCGGGATTGAACATTCAAGTATTCCAATAATCGTCATCATAAACCCCTGGTTTTAGATAAACCATCACTGTCTAAAACAGAACACTGTTATAAACAGTATAGTGCTAAAAACAGTATAATCTCACATAGACATCACTGTCAACGGATATGAGCTACTTCTCCTATCCACCATCAACGAAGTGAAACAGGCTCTTATCAGTTGGGATAAACAATAGAAACGATAAATTTTCTATCATAACCGTACTGCAAGTCCATACATATAAATATGAACACACAAGAGAATTGCCTTTACATAAGATCGAGCAACAAGGGCAGAAACGCTAGGCATAATGACAAGAGGTGAAGAGATAATGGGCATGTTCATTACCCAAATGATGACTTACTTTGCGATTTCCTTTGGCGTCGTCATGGGCGCTTCTATTTTTAGTGGCATTGTGGCGATTCTGACGCTGCAGCCGCCGGGATTTGCTATGAAAGAAGTAGCGGAGAAAATCAAAATTTGGGCACTGGTTGCCGCAATCGGGGGGACGATTGATCCCTTTCGTCAGATTGAGTCTAATTTTTTGGACAGTCAGTATTCTCCGGCCATCAAACAAATCTTGTACATCATTAGCGCATTTCTGGGCGCCTATTGTGCCAACAAGCTGATGAATTGGCTGTCCAGTGGAGGTCATACAAGTTGAGAGTGCCATCTGCAGCCGTATGGGGAAGGTATGTCCGTGCATTCGCCTTGCTCATATGCGGGGGGATCATCGGCAGCAGTGTCTTCATGATGATCTATCAGCATAATATGGACGAGTTGATCGATATGCACATGCATGCGAAGGAACGCATTCGCGATCTGCTGATGGAAAGCGAGGACTTGAAGAAATACAAAGATCAACAGACCATTATTCGCACAATCATGGTGAAAATCGAGGAATCAAGCGGGCAAGAACCCTTGCCTGAAGTCGTGAAAAATGAACTCAGGGCCAAAGTCCATCAGGATCTGCAATTCCTGAAAGGCCAGCCCATTGTGAAGATTATTCCGAATTCAGACAATGCGCCCCAGACCTTAAAGCACCTGTATCATAAAGTGCACAGCAACATTCACGGCAACAATTATCAGGTCACGATCAGTACAATGATCGTCGTCTACGGCGAGCTGCGTGTGTGGGTGCGGGCCGATGAGTTTGAGGCGCTGCCATAAGTTCCATGAGTTGATTTTCGGTCTGGAAACCAGTACATTAAGGGAGGTACCCATTGCGGTCAAGTCTCATTCATCAAATGGGACAACCAACAGCAAGGACATAAAGGAGCTTACGTTCATGATCATTTCATTTGTACTCTCTATGACCATCTTCTTCTCCCTCATCGCCTCCATCTACTTCAGTACGACGGCGAGAAGTAAAAAAACGTATAAGGAACAGGGAATGACGGTAGCCCGCATGAATATTTCCATGGGCATCATGCTGGTTGCCATCTCTATTTTACAAATCGCCTTCTTTGAATCCTCCACCATCCGTTACATCGTCGGGGCTGTCTTCCTGCTGCTCGGAGCTTTTAATCTATATGGCGGCATTCGAAATTACCGGATTTACAAGCATTTGCCCGCGGAAACAACCAAATAATCTCGCTGGCATCGCGCAGGATTCTGGTCAATCTCTCCGGAGATTGGCTTTTTTTAATCCTTGCCGGTTCCGCATCTCTTCTCCGGCATCCCTGTATCCATGATTCCCGGTATCCCTTATCCCTGTTTCCGGTATCCGTATCCCGGTTTACAGGTATCCTGGCATGCCAGTATCCCGAAGACTTTTATCCCGGACAGGATGGATCACAATGAATGATTTGTGATCAATATCACCATTTCTCTTTTCGAATATGTTACACTTTGCACAGGAAGACATGCTGGTCATGTTTTTCACATCATTTGCAAAACCTACATACAGAGGTGATCATCGTGAAGCACATTTTCAATCAATCAAGCAAGTCATTCGGGTTCTGGTTTACATGGATGATGGGGATGCTGATCGCAGTTCCGGCATTCGCTCATGTCAAATGGTTTAATGAAGTGGAACCCGTCAAGGAAACCCTGGAGAACATATTGTCTCCCGCTTTTTTGATCATCAGCTTACTTGTGGCGGTTGTAATCGGATTACTGCCGCAGATCGAAGCATTGATGGCCAACTCGCGCATGCTCCGCAAGGTAGAGCATACGCTGGACAAGTACCGCACCTATACGTATATCCTGCTTAAATGGGGGATTGCCATTGCGCTGCTGCTGCAAATCACCAATGACAGCATCATTGCCCCCGAAATCGAAGGAACGTCTCTTCAAAGAACGCTCGCACTGGCTGTCATTGTTCTACTGCTCATTCCGTATCATTGGCTGAGCAAATTGGCTGCCGTGCTGATTTTAATCATCTTCTCCATCTCCGTGGAGCATATGGGCGCTTTCTACATGTTGGATTACGGGTTCTATATCGCGATCGCCGTTGCCCTGCTGATGGAGAAAACAAAATTTGAACGTTTCGGCATGCCGTTTATTTATCTGGGAACGGGGCTGTCTCTGTGCTGGGTAGCCGTTGAAAAATGGGTTTTCCCAGGCATGAGCCTGAATATTATAGAAAATTGGAACGTACCCACCTTTGGATTTGAACCGGAGCTGTTTCTCATTTTAGCGGCGTTTATTGAATTTGTGGTCGGTTATTTGCTCGTCGTGGGGATCTTGAATCGCATTCTGGCGATGGTCGTGACGCTCATTTTCATCATGACCACTACCTTGTTTGGATTTACAGAGATTATCGGTCACTTCCTGCCGCACGTTATCCTTATCCTGTTCATTATAGAAGGGGTCAGTTTCTATCACCCGCCGATCAGGATTCACAAAACCAAGCTTGATCAGATCATATTCGTCTCCCTGAATTTCCTGTTTGTACTGGCCACCATGCTGCTTATTTATTACCGATTTGCATAATGAACCAACGGAATCAAACGGCCTTCTTTTTCAAGAGGGCCGTTTATTTTGAAGGGTATACATCGAGCCTTGCCGATGAATGAGCTGCTCAATGCCCTGCTTCAAGTAAGACATCAGCGCATTCGCTTCTTCGATGGTTTTCCATGCCACCTCTATGATCTGATCATCCCCCTCCAATTGCTCCGGCACATGCGTTGCCGTTGCAAGAAAGGTGAAAAACAACACTTGTTTTTCGTCCAAAAATGCTTCATTCACAGAAACCAGCTCATGCACAGTCACCGTTAACCCGGTCTCCTCTTTAGCTTCACGCACAACGGCTTCCGTCAACGTCTCACCGTCTTCCACCATTCCGCCAGGAAGCGACCAGGTCCCTCTTCGGTTGTAAACCATTAATACTCTTCCTTGCTCATCTTGTACGAGCGCATACGCAACATTCACTCTCTGCATCCTTCTCTTCTCCCTTTCTCCAGGCGCTTGCAATCGAACATCTCCAAAGAAATGTTACATATCATGCAGCTGTCTCCGCACACAATGGGTTAGCCCTGCTCAATAACATGGGCGGTAATGAGTGCTTTCATGACGATCTGATCATGATGGTGAATGTCCACCTCAACCTTGCCAAACCGCCGGCTTAGTTCGATCATCTTCGGCCGAATGACAATCTGGTGTTCCAGTTGAATCGGCTTGATAAAATAGAGCGACATGTTATCCATGACGAGATCGCCCCGCTTCTGCTCCTTGATCAAACGCTGTGCGCCCAGCGCGGACAAGAGCGTCAGTACCCCTTCTGAACCGGTCCCGAGGGTATTGGTCATCTGCGGGGTAAGTGTCCCGACAAACCGCATTTCTCCCACTTCGGAGACCTGTTCCTCAAAGGAGGACCAGATCTGCTCCTCATACGTTTCTCCAGCCTGATGCTGGTGCTGAGACATCTGCATCGCCTTCAGCACCTCCTGACGACCGACCACACTTAGCAGCTTGCGGTTATGATCGACGACGGGAACCAGTTCGATTCCTTCCCATACCATCAGATGCGCGGCAGTGGCGATTGAGGTTTGTGAGGTGACGGTAAGCGGATTACGGGTCATGACACGCTCGATCGACTGATCCTCCCTGATGTTCACAACATCCTTGGAGGTCACGATGCCGATCACCCGGCCCCATTCATCGACGACGGGGAATCGCTCCTGCCCGTGCTCCTGTGAAAGTCTCTTCCAGTCGGCGATCTGACTGCCCGGTCTGAGAAACGGGATCTCTGCCTTGGCAGCCATGACATCCTCCACCAGCATAATCTTTTTCTTTATAATGCGATCATACATCGCCCGGTTAATCATCGAGGCCACCGTGAACGTATCATACTTGGAGGAGATGACCGGAAGGGCCTTATCATCGGCCATTGCCCTGACCTCACCCATAATCTCAAATCCGCCCGTAATCAGCACACCGGAGCCATGCTCCATCGCCATCAAATGTGCGTTTGCCCGATTTCCAACAATGAGCAGGCTGCCCTGATCGACATACGGCTTCATGTCTTCCAGTTCCATGGCCCCGATCACAAACTTGTTCAGCGTCTTGTCGAGACCTGAAGATCCGCCAAGAACACGACCATCCACAATGTCTACAACCTCGCGAAAGGTCAGTTGATCCAGGTAACGCTGGGTCTTCTCAATACGCACCGTTCCGATCCGTTCCTTCGTGCTGACGAGACCCGTATTTTCGGCCTCCTTGATCGCTCGATAGGCCGTCCCCTCACTGACCTCCATTTCCTTGGCGATACCACGTACCGAAATTTTATGTCCGATCTCCAGACTTTCTATGTACTTCAAAATTTGTTCATGCTTCGTGACGTGCTGATGGATATGCTTCAACTGTTACACCCCAACCCTTATAACTGTACTTATCTGTACTATATCACACTTTGATTGTGCCATCCATCACACCTTCGTATCCACATGCAAGCAACCTTCCTTACCGCGTATCCTCCCCACATTCACAAGTGCCAAATAAAGTATCAAACCAAATATTTTATCACAAATCAAGCATGGTGCCTACTGTTTTTCCCATCGTTTAAATGATGTATACATTTACATATTGTTCCTATATTCTGATTAGTATAGCAGTTCACTAGAGCAAACAGGAGGGAGCAGCATGGAAAACCATCCGAACGAATATAAAAAATATTTGAAAATGGCGATCCAATCTACACTCGTCCAATACAAAGACCAATTGCATTTGCTGGCCGACCAGCATCATGACAATCAAGACGTGCTGGAACACATCTCGGAAGAAGTCGTTCGCAAGGCCAAACATATGGAAGAGATTACGAATGAGGTTATCCGGCAATTCAGTATTCGTTAAGATCGCGCCGAAAGCTGCGCCATTTTACATACGTTTTGGACCCCTCTTACATACAAAAGAAGCCTGAGCTCATCCCGTCAAGTATGATACAAATGCACGACGGATTGGCGCCCAAGCCTCTTTTTTTTGTGTGTTCATATGGCTAGTCAGTTCGATTTTGCCTTGCGGCTTAGTCTTTCTACCTTTTCCTCCAGCCATTTCTCCTGTTTCCACTGCTTCATCCGACGGATACGCGCCAGCTGACGCTCTTTTTCTTCGTCTACGCCAAGCAACCGATACAGATGAGCAGACAGAACCAACAACGCGAACCCCAGCCAGACCACTCCGAAGATGGAAGCCATGCTCCAGCCCTGGCCCATTTCCAGTCTGGGCAGCATGAACAACAGCATGCCGAAGGTGATCACGGCCGCACTTATCGGCCAACCTTTTCCTAATCTCTTCATCGTGACACACTCCCTCGCCTCTTTTCTCTATCTATATGAGACAAGCGAAGGAAACATGTCCGATCAGGCGTTAAATGACGGCTTGTAGATCTCGTCAAATGGCTCGGCCACGATACGCTGCACGTCCTGCATCATCGCCTGTACCTTCTTCTCAGCTTCGAACAGCCTGGAAATCAACGGATTCATGGAAATGACATCAAAATATTTCTGGATCTCCTCCAGCTCCTGCTGTTCCGGCTCCTCGCCTCCCATCATTTTCTGCTGCAATCCCTGCTGTTTCACCTGAAAATCTACCAGCATGCTGGTAGCATTCTCGTCTCCTTCAATCGCTGCAAAGGCCTCCTTCAACTGCTTGAACTCATCACTATCCTTCATAAAGGCTGCTAACTGATTGGCCTGTTCATATACGCTCATGTTTTTTTCCTCCCGTTTTTCGTATGCTCATTTCTTCCGTTTGTTCATTCAGCCATCTCTTGCATTCTGTTGGCTATTTTCACTTGCTATCCCTCACATAAAACGCATCTGCACGCAGGTAGCGCCAGGCGGTTACATTGATCAGATGCCGATCAGGACATAGAGGCCTGCTTGAACGAGCCCTATCATGCCACCCAGCAACGCGCCGAGCCAGGTAATCGCCCGAAATTCCTTGCCTGACAGACGAAGAATCACATCCTCCAACTGCTCGATCGGGAACTTTCTCACTTCCTGCGAGACGAGACGGGGCAGATTCAGCAGCTGAACCAGACGAGCCATGCGCTGCTGCAATTGCCGAACAGACCAGCCCAGTAATTCAGGCAGCTTCGGCAACATATGCGCTTCTACCCAGACGGCCACCTTCGCTGCTTGCCCATTTTCCAGTTCATGCAGCCATTTTCCTTCTGAAATATGACGGTGGATCTCTTCTTTCAACGAGCTAAACAGCGACTCATCCGCTTCCTTCACCTTTGCCGCCAGTTCCGCTACTGTCTGATTCAGCAGGCGATCGGACTGCCGCTTGAGAAAGCCGCGCAGCGCAAACTGGACATCCGGAGCATGCAGTTTCTCGATCAGCATCGGCCTCAGCTTATCTGCCAAACGGTCCGCGTCCATGAACATGCCCGCAAGCGCGCCGAGCAGTCCCCCGGATGACTGTTCCATAAACTTGGACAGCATCTGTTTGAGCAGCAGTTCGCCACGGGCAGACTGCAATTCTTCCCGCAGGGCATCCGCCAGCTTTTCTGCGCCCCGATTGACAACTTCCTCTTGCTTGGACAGCCACGCTGCAGGCAGTATTTCCTTCAAAGGACGATCGTCCTGCATCGTCCATCGCTCCAGTCTGTCCAGCACAGCCGAACTGCCGGATGTGGCAGCCAGAAGCAGCATGTGCCTCATGTCCTCCCACTGCTTTTCTGTGAGCCATTGCAAA
This sequence comes from Marinicrinis sediminis, assembly GCF_042685085.1. NCBI lineage: Bacteria > Bacillati > Bacillota > Bacilli > Caryophanales > Paenibacillaceae > Marinicrinis > Marinicrinis sediminis. The sequence continues at coordinate 342,905 of NZ_JBHUMM010000010.1, read as the reverse complement.
GCAAAATCGCGGATCGACAGGTCTGAGTCTTTCCATCGCTGCATCTCCTGCCTGACTTTCCCTTCTACTTTCTCCTGGAAAGAAGCTTCATCCAGCAGTCTGGACAACCCTTCTGCCGTCACGAGATACTGGGCCACCACATCGCCGAGGGCATCCGCGATGTCCTCTCTGCGTTTGGGAATCAAGCCCGGTGTGAAAGGCATTCGTTTCCCCCTGACCATGACCGGCTGACGGGGATGAAACAGCATCTTGATGGCCAGATGGTTGGTCAATCCGCCAATGGCCGCGGCAACCAAAATACTGATGACAATAAACGCAATCATTGTGTCATTCCTCCTGTTCGAAACAGCCTGAAGATGATTCACCAAGCTATTTGGGCGTTCATATGATGAAGTAATGTCAGAAGATGAATGTCGGTGCTGGAAGGAGAACCGTTGAATGTCAAAAAAATGGACCGTTCATATCGCAAATGCCCAACCGCTTCATGGACAACACACCGTCCTCATTCATTCTACAACTTTGAAGGCATGGAAATTACCCGAGCAGGTTCAATTGCAATTCGGATCAGAAAGGCTGCCCGTTTCGGTCCAAAGCACGAAAGGAACAAAAGGAATCACCCTCTCTGCCAGCCTGGCCCAAACACTCGGCTTGCACCAGGGCATGACGATATGCGGGAAATACCTTCCTGCATCGCGAACCCTCCGCCTGGGACCTCTGGTTGCGGTCATGATGAGCCGGACGTACAGTTCTGCCGAGCAGCGCCCCTTTGCCTCGAATACAGCCTTTTGTGAAGAATTGACCGAGGCGATGCGCATGATGGGCGGTATCATCTATTTTATCACGCCCAGGGACATTGACTCCAAGAAAAGCACCTTACAGGGCCGATATTTCCAGCACGGCTGGAAGCAGGGTTCCTTCCCGCTCCCGGATGTGGTATACAACCGACTCACTTCCCGCAAATATGAAAATCTTGCGAAAGTCCAGCAGTTCATGAACGAGATCAAGCAGCAACCGGGCAGATTTCTCTTCAATGAACGTTATTTGGATAAAACCGATGTGTTTGCGGCCCTGAATCAAGATCCCGCGATCCGCAAATATTTGCCTGAGTCTCATCTTTATCAAAATTATGACATGCTCAAGCGCATGCTTCAACGACATGCCACCGTCTTTATCAAGCCGATCAGCGGCAGTCTTGGAAAAGGCATTCTCCGCATTGACCGTCAAGCTGGCGGCACGTATGTGTGTCAATCTGCTGGTCTCAGTCGAACACGCCGATCGCATTTCACCAGCCTGAAGAAATGCTATCAAAGCCTCTCCGGCAAACTCAGCAGTCGCAAATATCAAATTCAGCAGGGGGTCACGCTCATTCAGGCAAGTGGCCGTCCTATTGATTTTCGCGCGGTTGTTCAAAAAAATCAAGCAGGAAAATGGTCGGTTACCTCAATCGTAGCCCGTATCTCCGGCAATGATTCCATCGTCTCCAATCTGGCGAGGGGCGGCACCCTCAGCCGAGTCAAGGAAGCGTTGCTCAAATCCAACCTCTCCGCAGCACTCAGCAAGGAGAAGATGAGGGCCAGATTGCAACGAGCCTCTGTCGATATTGCAGCAGCGCTGGAAAAGCAGCTGTCGGAGCATTATGCCGAATTCGGCATTGATCTGGCGATGGAACCCAGCGGCCGGGTCTGGCTCATTGAGGTGAACACGAAACCATCCAAAAATGATAACACGCCGCTTACAGAAGGGAAAATACGCCCTTCCGTACGGAAATGTGTGCAGTACATTCATTATTTAACGAATGAATAGGAGGCATCCAGCATGATAAAGCCTCAGTACCTTGGCATTCTGGTTTCCGTTCCGCCTGCAAGCAGGCACGCCAAGCAAAAGAAACTGCTGGGCCGTCTTTGTCGCTTGGGAAAGCAGCAGGGCATTCCCACCTACGTGTTCACGCCGCAAGGGGTTAACTGGAAAAGCAGGCAAACGATCGGCTATACCCTCTCTCATCCCCGCGGTGATTGGCAGGAAGGGTCATTTCCCCTGCCTCGCTTCGTGTATGATCGTTGCTTTTTTCGCAATCGGCAGGATCAGCAGCATTATCATCAATTTGCGAGGCAGGCCTCTGCCTGTTCCATTCGACTGCTGAACAAAAGGCTGGGCGGAAAATACCAGGTGTGGAAGGTACTGATGGACATTTCAGAGCTCCAGGAGCATCTGCCTCCGACTGAAAAAGTAAGCAGCCTGCGCGATATCAAGCGAGGTCTGGATCAATTCGGCGCTGTCTTTCTCAAACCGAACGGAGGCATGCAGGGCAAGGGTACGGCGTACATTCGTCGAGCAGCCGATCAATCCTGGGTCGTAGTCGGACGCAATCCGCACAACGAAACCACCAGACACACCTTTGACCGTACCTCCCTGTTCGCCCGCTGGCTGCGTACCTATGTACAGCGCCGCACTTATATTATGCAGCCATTCCTTCCTCTGCAAACCCCGGATGAGCAAGCCTTTGACCTGCGGGTCATGCTGCAACGCGGGGCGGTCGGGGAATGGGAAATGACCGGCTATGCCATTCGCATGGGGGCCAAGGACAGCCTCATATCCAATCTGCACGGAGGTGGCACAGCCGTCGCGGCACAGCCTTTTCTGACATCCATTTACGGGGAAACGGAAACCGAACGCATTCTGCTGGAACTGGTCAACCTCTCCCTCCTGGTTCCTCCCGCAATTGAAGCCAGATACGGAAAAATGATTGAACTCGGGATTGATTACGGCATTGATACCAGTGGAAAGTTGTGGCTGATTGAGGTCAATTCAAAGCCGGGCAGACAAATTTTTCGGAAGGCTGGATTGGAGCAGACCGCCAAACGCTCATTAACCAATCCGATACACTACGTCCGTTATTTATATGAACAGCCTATAGGAGGGTAGGAATCCATGTTGTCCAATTGTAATCTCAAGTTTACAAGAAACAACACGAATACGTTGTACATCTCACAGGCGTTATACAAGCAGCTGAATATGAGCGGAAGAACCACTACCGTACGCTTTGGACAGAACAGCGTGAATTTAACGGTAAAGAGAATGAAGAAAGCCACGCACAACATCGTGCTCCCCATATCAGTCAAATCCATGCTCCATATCCCCAACGCCAAATCCTGCAGTGTCACGTATACCAAGGACCAGCTCCAGCTCGGTCCGATTATCGGGATCATGACCGGCGTCATTCAAAGTCCCGGCAAGCCCTTCGGCTCTCGTACCGAATTCATCAAACAGATTCTTCAGGCCGGCAACAAGGCGGGCTATATCTATGCCTTCTCCCCTCGCAGTGTGGATTGGGCCGAAGGAACCGCCATCGGCTATTTCCTGCATCAAGCCGGTCACATTGTCAAAAAACGCGTTTCTCTACCCAACGTGATCTACAATCGTCTGCCCAGCCGTTCCATGGAGAAGTCCCCCAGCTTTATTCAGATGAAGGAACGCTTCTTGCGCCGGGGTATTCCACTGTTCAACTGGAGCTTCTTCGACAAGTGGGATGTCTACAGGCTGCTGGACGGAACATCCGAGTCGAGAAAATATGTGCCCGAGTCCATCATCAATCCATCCGCGGATCAAATCAAACGCATGCTGGAAAAGCATCAGTTTATTTACCTGAAGCCCACCTCAGGCAGTCTCGGCAAAGGCATCTACCGGCTGACCTACAATTCGAAAAAAGGCTATTTCTCACGCTTCCGCAGCAATGGCAAAAACGTCCTGCTGCGATTCCGGTCATTTGGTGATCTGATGAACATGCTGGGACAACGCAAAGGACGATTATCCAGATATGTGGCGCAGCAAGGAGTCCGGCTGGTGGAGATTGACCGCTGTCCGCTGGATTTCAGATTTCACCTTGTTAAAAATGAGCAAGGCAAATGGCAGGTCGCCGCGATTGGCGCCAAAAAAGCGGGCCGAGGCTCCGTGACCACACATCTGCGTACAGGCGGGAGGCTGCTCACGCCCCAGCAGGCGCTCGGCCACGCATTTACGGAAGAAAAGGCAAAGGACATTATCGCACAGTCCAAGGAGGCATGCATCCAACTATCTGAAGCCATTGAACGCAACTACAGCTACCAGCTTGGAGAATTGGGTTTTGATATCGGCATCGATCAGAAAGAGCACATCTGGATGTTTGAGGCCAATTCCAAGCCTGGACGCTCCATCTTCAAGCACCCCGCCTTAAAAGCACAAGGCAGAGCCACCATAACCAACCTTGTTGACTACTGCGTCTATCTGTCCCCGTTTAAGAGAAGGAGCGAAGACTAGATGCGCGTTCACAATCAAAACAGACCACGACCTCTGCTCGGTATTTTGACGATGTCATGCAAGAAAAGGGGCTTTCGCGGCAACCACCCCAATTTTCGGGATATTATCCGACGCGGACGGAGGATGGGCTCCTCGACTTATATTATTACCGTGGATGAGCTGGATCTCTCCAAATCAACCGTCAAAGCCTATAAATATGTCGAGCAGACGAACAAGTGGAAAAAAGTCATCATTCCGATCCCCTACGTTCTGTATAATCGTATTCCGTATCGCAAGCATGAAGAACTGCCAAGGGTGAAGCAGCTGCTGCGGGAGTGCCTCGAATCCGAGGAGGTGAAGCTGTATAATCCTTCCTTTTTCTATAAATGGACACTCATGGAATGGCTCAATGCCAGTAAACTGACCAAAAAATACGTACCCTCCACCACGCGCTACCAGGAGGCAGCCGACCTGCGAAAAATGCTCAGCAAGCATAGCCGGGTATATCTGAAGCCTGAAAAGGGCAAGGCCGGCAAAGGGATTATGCGCATTCACAAAACGAGACACCCCAAACTGCAATATGAACTGAAAATTCAGGACCGCACTCAGAGCCAATCCTTCAAGTTTGACCGCATCGCCGAGATCAGTGAAGCCCTGAGCAGCTATATGAAGAAAAAGGACTACATTATCCAGCAGGCCGTTGATTTGCAAAAATATCGGGGACGTCCCTTCGATCTGCGCGTTCTGGCTCAAAAAAATGATCAGGGTCGCTGGTGCATTACCGGCATCGGTGCCCGCATTGCCGGTGAAGAGAGCATTACGACACACGTTCCGCGCGGCGGCTCGATCGGAGACCCGAAGAAGATGCTGCGAAAAGTGTTTGGCCTGACCAAATCGAAACAGATGCTGACCAAGGTCGCCAAGGCGTCGCTCTTTATCGCCAAACAGATTGAACGAAGTGCGGGGCATCCACTCGGCGAAATGTCCATGGACCTCGGCATCGACAAAAAGGAGCAGATATGGTTTTTCGAAGCCAATGCCAAACCAATGAAGTTCGATGAACCCCTGATACGCAAAAAATCACTGGACTATCTGTTCCAATACAGCCGTTATTTAAAAAATCAATCCGAAGAAAGATGGGGACAGCCTTATGGATACGAATACAATCGAACTTAACAACAGCCGTCCTGTCATCGGCATCATGGCACTCTACTGGAATGATCGCAAGCAGCTCGAGGAACGGGCGCTGTTTCGCAAATTCATGACTGCTGGCAGACGTCTGGGACTGTCTGTCATCGTATTTACACCAGAGGATGTCGATCATTCCCTGAAGCGGGTGCTGGCACATGCTTATGATCACAAGCTGAAAAAATGGAAGCGGGTATGGACGTCGCTCCCGGACATCATCTTTGACCGTTGCCGTTACCAGCCTACGAAACGGTTCGAGCAGCTGAAGAAATTTCGACAGCGCTATGCTGACCTCACCTATCTGAACCGTCCGCTCGCCAACAAATGGTACATTCATCAGTTATTTATGAAGGATGAAGGCATCAAGCCGTATTTGCCAGACACCGTATTTTACAACAAAGTGGATGATGTCACCCAAATGCTCAAAAAGCATGATGCCGTATTCTTCAAACCGGTGAATGGCACCGGTGGAAGAGGGATATTGCGCATTCAGCAGAGCAATGGAAGTTATGTCATTCAGGGACGCAACCACCAGCGGGGACTGATTGCACCCAAGCCCGTCCAGCTAACGGCGCTCAAGTCCATCCTGAATACGATGCAAGGAGAAAAAAAGTACGAGGTACAACAGGGGATTCACATTACGCTTCCGAGCGGAAGGGTGCATGACTATCGCATTTTGCTGCAAAAAAACCATCGTGGCAAGTGGTCCTTCACGGGTGGAGCTTGCCGAATCGGCCCGCTTCGCAGCGTCACCTCCAACTTGCACGGTGGCGGCTCAGCCCTCCCGATGCTGACCATGCTCAGACGCAAATACACGGGTGAACAGGTCACGCAAATTCAAAAGCACATTCAAAAGCTCAGTCATCACATCTTGCAGCGGCTGGAGAAAAATTATGGTTCTTTGTGTGAGATGGCCCTCGATATTGCCATTGATCCAAAGGGAGACATCTGGCTGCTCGAAATCAATCCCAAACCGGGTCGAGAAGTGTTCTATAAAATCGGGCAGAAATCCGTTTACCAAAAATCGATTCAGCGTCCCATGGAATATGCCAAGTACGTATACGCCAATCGTCAAACGACATGAAAGCTCCCATACACCGTGCGGCAAACGGATTCACTCTGCACCAGCCAGTGTAATCCGAAACCTGCTTCATGGAAAAACAAAATGGGTATGGGGTTATCCGCTTCATCCAGCCTCACCCTATACCCATTATCCATTCTGTTCGTTTACGCTTGTTTGATTCAGTGCTTGTCCCTTTTCAGCGATACAGATGCGGATACGGTTGCACTCGTGTTTTTGCTTGTGTGTGTTTTGCTTGTGTTTGGTCTGATCGTTATTCTGCTTGCTGGTAGAGCTCCAGCAATGTACGGAATTCTGTGATCTTCACATCTGCATCGGCAATTTCCGTATGATCACCAAAGCCGGCATAAGCACATCCAATGACCGGCAGCTGATTCGCATGTCCGGCTTCCACATCAGAGGAACGATCTCCTACCATCCAGGCCTCAGTCAGATGATGTCGTTTCAGCAAAAGCTGCACCAGCTCTACCTTGGAGGCGGTACGGAATTCCCCGGCACTGTAAATGCCGTCCAGCCAGGGTGTCAGTCCTTTTTTGTCCAGCACGCCCTTTACATAAGGCTCCAGACCGTTGCTGGCGATATACAGGTCAACGCCTGCTTCCTTCAGTTGCTGCATCACTTCAGCCACATCCGGATACAACTGACCTTCTCCCCGTGCCAGACCTTCCAGTTCCTCTTTCAAAAACTGGTGATCGACCTCTTGCACCAGTTCAGGCGAAGCTCCCGGCATCACATCCTCCCAGATATCTTTCAGAAGCTGACCCAGGTTTTGGATCATCCGTTCAACCGGAGGCGTGTCCCCCTCATATTTCCCTTCTGCCCGAAGCGTCTCGAAGGTTCGCTCAAAGGTAGGGATGAGCAGCGTTTCCGTCTGAAACAAGGTGCCATCCAGGTCAAAGATCATCGCCTGGGGTCGTTTTAATGTTTGCATGTTCATCACATCCCGTATTTTTCATTTCCTCTTATGTAAACACGGGACCATCTGCTTGTCAACACAGAAACCATGACGTCCAAACGAGCTTCGCTTTACTCGAATGGCTTTTTGCGCAGGTGGGTATAGTAATCCATCGCTTCCTGTTCGGCCTTTTCCACCGTTTCCCACCAGAAGGAGGTATAGATGCTTGTCTGATCCAGCAACATACGGCTGCGGTAGCCTGTTCCCTGCTTCTGCTCGACAATCAGCGTATAGGCCTCGTTGGACATGGCAGTCGATTTAATGACTTCACATTCCCCACTGTTTTTCCATTCATTCATCTTGTATCCTTCCTTTCCTTCCTTACCCCAGTTTCCGTTGAAAGTCGTCTAATGGCTCCCGTGCCGTCCTGTATACGGCTCTTTCTTCTGTTGTGCAATGGTCTTTGATATGCTGGTCTACTGGCCCGAGTCACGTCTTTCCTTCGGAAGAATCATCGAAGCGGATATTCAATCGAATTAAACCGACCTTGCGCATCGCCTGATAAATAATGATAACAATCGGGCCAAAAAACAACCCGATCATGCCAAACAGCTTGAAGCCTGCATAGAGACTGATCAAGGCCGACAAGGCACCGATGCCGACGGAATCACCCAGAATTTTCGGTTCGACAATCCGTCTGACCACTGTAATGACCAGAAAGAGCACAGCAAGGCCAATAGCCAGGAAGATATCATTTTTGAACATCTCGTACGCAGCCCAAGGCATCAGAAAGGAACCCGTCCCCAAGATCGGCAGCAAATCCACAATGACGATCAACAGGGCGACGGCCATGGCATACTGGACATCGAGGATCATGAGACCGATCAGGGCCAGTACATAGGTTAAGCTGCTAAGAATCAGCTGGGCACGCAGAAATCCGAAGATCGATGCCTTCAGATCAAGCAGCACCCGCTCCACCTTTTGCCTGGATTCTTCAGCAAAGATGGTCAGGAAGCGATCTTTCATCGTCGCCAGGGAATAGCTGAATAAATACAGCGCTACCGTAAACACAATGTATACCAGAAACAGGTTCGGGATCATCTGAGCGAAATCAATCACCTTCCCGGAAAGACCGGAAATCAGCTTCACCAGAGTAGCGGTCCCCTGCTTTAACCCCTCGTCAAATTGAATCGCCACGTCCGGAGAGAGCGAATCATAGAAAAGCTGGGTTTTCTCAATCCAGTCATCGAACATTTTGCGGAGCTCGGACGTATACAAGGGCGCCCGATTGAAAAATGCGACCAGTTGCGTCAAGATCTTTAACCCGATCGCATACACGATGCCCAGAAACAGCAGGGTGAAAATGGTGCAGGATATCGTCGCCGCCGCAATGCGATGGAGCTTGAACATGCGTATCAGCAATTGATTCATGGGCTCCAGGAAAATCGCAACCACCAGTGCGAGCAAAAAGGGGAAGCCTACCGTAAACAACCCGTATAAAAATAACAAACCCAAGAGCAGGGTGATCAGATTTCGCAGAGACACCGGCACACATCCTTTAATGGTTCATTATGAATCGATTTAAGAGCCAATTGCTTGGCGAGCATGAAAATCGGTATTCCGATAATACGTATCCTTCACTAGCAGATTGGGTCCGCAGCAAGACGCGGCATCACAATGGCAATTCACCAACTGCTGGTACGGATGCGTCATCCATTTGGCAAACAGAGGTTGCAACGACGTTTTATGAATATTGCCAATGGAAGCCAGATCGGCAAAATCCGTCACGTACACGTCGCCCGTAAACAAATTGACATTCAGCCGGTTACGGCCATCCGGATCATTGCGCACCGTGGTATGGGGTGCTGTCCGTAATCGGTTCAACAGCTTGTGGTCCGCTGAATCGGAGCTGCAGTGAAAAATGGGCAGGGTGCCAAACAGCATCCAGATTTGTTCATCTCGAACATCCAGAAGTGAATGGATCGCTTCTCTGGTTTGCTCAAGGGTCAACACAGGCAGATTGGACGCAAACGAGCTGGGATACATCGGATGCACCTCATGACGCTGACAGCCCATTTCGACGATTTGCTGATGAATCTCTGGCAGCTTGTGATGTGTACGATAATTGATCATCGATTCAGCAGAGACAAAAAGTCCTGCTTTCGTCAATCGCTTCGTATTCTCGACCATGTTTTCATACAGCTGCGCCGCCTGCCTGTGTGGCACTTCACGTCCGCTTCGTTCAAATCCCACGGCCAGGAAATCTTCCACATTCGTATAATTATAGGAAATATGCATGACGTCCAGAAAAGGAGCAATCTGTTCATAGCGTTCGTAATCAAGCGTCAGATTGGAGTTGATCTGGGATTTCAGCCCTCTATCTCTAGCATATTGCAACAGCGGCAGGATGTATGCCTCGATATTGCGCTTGTCGAAAGTAGGTTCTCCGCCGGTTATACTGATCGTCTCCAGCGTATCGATTTCTTCCAGACGCTCTAGCATCAGCTTGAGGGGCAGCTTGGGGCCTTCCTTCCAAACCAGGGCATCCCCTACCGCACAATGCTCGCAGCGCATGTTGCACAGATTGGTCACGGTCATTTCTATACTGGTCAGAACATGCTGACCATATTTTCGCAGGGAATGGATCGGATCCCAGGGATCCTTCTGCAAATCAATTCCTGCGGGATTCATTCGTAGTTTCATAGACATATCACTTACACCGCACCTTTGCTTGACATAATTTTTCTTCAGGAAGGGCTGGTACGTTGATCCTCCCTGCTGCGTATCGGCTTAAGCCAGGCTGGGGCCCACCAGTTCGCTTTGCCCAGCAGCTTCATCAGCGATGGGACGAGCACAATGCGTATAAGGGTCGCATCGATAAACACCGCCAGAGACAAGCCGAGTCCCAGCGCTTTCATGATCTCAATATCTGTGAAGATGAAGGTCCCCACCACCACAATCAGGATGAGGGCGGCACTCGTAATCAGCCGACCTGTTTTGTGCAGTCCTTCCGCAGTACTCCAGTCGTTGTCGCCCGTCCGTTCATATTCCTCCATAATTCTGGAAATGAGAAAGACCTCATAATCCATGGATATGCCAAATACGACACAGAAAATGATGACGGGAAGCGTCGCATTGACATAGCCCGTTGCGGAAATATCGAGCATCGAAGCCAGCCAGCCGTCCTGAAAGACGAGCACCACCACTCCGAGACTTGCTCCGAGACTGAGCAAATTCATCAGCACTGCCTTTAACGGCAGCAGCAAGGAGCGGAAAGCCAGCATGAGGATGACAAACGTAACACCTGTAACACATAATAACACATACGGAACCGCCTTCGTAATCCGTTCAATAATATCGAGACGAAATGCCGCTTCTCCGGTTACATACAACTCCAGGGAAGGAGCATCAAGTTCTCTGAGCTCCTCAATCAGTGCCCGGTTCTCCCGTGTGCCCGTCTCATAGGCTGAAGCAATCAGGAAAACCGCAGTCTGCTCTCCAGCCAGCTTCTGTTCGAATAACATCTGCTTGACTTCCGGCAGCTTCATTTTCTGTACTTGGTCTTCCAGTGAGGCTGCTCCCAGCACATCCAGAAAACTCGTCACTTGCTCGATCCCTGCCATCTGGCTTAGCGACTCCTGAAGACGCCTCACTTCCTGTAGTGTTCTCTCATCCTCCAGCGGATTACTGGCATGAACCACGACCTGAACGGGATGGATCGCCTGAGCGGGAAACGAAGCATGGAGCAGATCATAGCCGAGTCTGGATTCATACTTCGGAGGCAGAACCTCCGCACTCGGCACATCCATCACGATCGCTCTTAGCGGAAACATCGCACTGACCAGTACGCCCATAATTAGGATGGTCAACATCACGGGATAACGCATGACAAAACGAGCCCAGCGCTGCCAGCTAATCCGTTTCGGCTTGAGGTCTGCTAGATCGGATTGGGCCATCGTGTCCGCTTGCTCTGCTGTTCCCGAGATGCGCACTGACTTCACCGATTTGTGCTTTGGCAGAATCGGCCAGGCATTGATTCTGTCTCCGAGCAAGCCCAGTACAGCTGGCAAAAGCGTATTGGCCACGATGACAGAAATAAATACGACCGTTACTCCGCCCAGACATAAGGAGTAATACAGGTTGAGATCAATAAACAGCATGCCAAGCAATCCAATCCAGACCGCTACACCGGAAAAGAAAATCGATTTGCCGGCCGTCTGCATCGTTGCAGCCACCGCATTTTCAACTGATGACCGCTTGCTCCGTTCCTCCCGGAAACGACTGACGATAAATAGCGCATAATCAATCCCTACGGCCAGACCCAGCATCGTAACGATATTGGGCATAAAGTTAGAAAGGGAATACACACCTGCGACGAAATATAGAAGGCCCAGCGTCAAGGTTACACTCACAAGACCGACCAGCAGCGGCAGCGCAGCAGCGACTACGGTTCCAAACACAAGAAGCAAGACGATGATCGCGATTGGGATGCCCAGCATCTCTGCCTTGATAATGTCCTGCTTGCTCGCTTCCTGCATGTCATGCATGACCGGGGTGCCGCCCGTGACGTACACCTGCATGCCAGCTGGAGCCTTGATCTGCTCTCTCAATTCCGGATAATGGCGCAGCGCTTCATCTGTATCCCATTCCAGCATCACCTGTATAGCCGCAAGACGGGATGAAGCTGGAGGGTCTGATTGCGCAGCATCATCACCCATTTCTATAAAGGAAGCCCCCGCATAGGCTGGCCATTCTTGTAAAGGGGCCAGAGAATCCATCATTCGCTGCCGAGCATTCGGGTCAGACAAATCAATCTGCTCACTTTCATAAACGAGCTGCAGCATCGTTCCCGGATAATCCAGGTTAGTCTGCAAGCGTTCCAGACCCAACTGCGATTCACTGCCATACGGAGTAAAGCCATTGTCGGTCAATCGCTGCGGCGTCTGACTGGCAAACCAGGCCAAGCCTGCAAGAAGCACCACAAATCCAATCACGATCTTGACCCGGTGAGTATAGACCCCTTTTCCCAAATGCCAAAAAAAGCCTGGCTGCATCGTTTCCTTCATCGTGAGATGCCTGTCCTTTCATCCGATTGACGAAGCCTTACACTTCGTAGATCAAATCTACAATCGTCAAATTTAATTTCTTGGACAAATCCAGCTCGTACGGCTGTTCCATGGACTGTCCGTCTGCATCCTGCAAGATCCGAATCACGGGGCGATGCAGGACTTTGGCGTTCAAATCCACGACCACCCCTTTTTCACCTGTATTCAGCTGCACGGTAACGCCAATCGGGTAAACGGCGATGCGATCTCTGAAGTGCTCCAGTTTCTTGATATCATACCGCGAACCTGCACCTGTATACAGAATCTCCAGTACCTGATGCGGCAGCATCGCCTCCCGGTAAGCGCGATGATTGGTCATGGCGTCATACGCATCGATGAGTCCGATCCATTGGGCGTATTCATGGATTTCATTCCCCTGTATCCCTCTCGGGTAGCCGCTGCCATCCATTCGCTCATGATGCTGGAGCGCACAGTGGGCAGACAGGAGCGATATGTTTGGAATATCCTTCAATATCTGAAATCCGAATTCCGTGTGCTTGCGCATAGCGCTCATTTCCTGGGCTGTCAGCGGGCCCGGTTTATTTAATATGTGCGGATTGACCTGCATCTTCCCGATATCGTGCAAGAGTCCTCCCAGCCCGATCTGCATCAGTTCATCCTCGTCATATCCAAGTGAAATTCCGATGATGAGGCTGAAAATCCCTACATTTAAGGAATGTGAAAACAGATATTCATTGGCTGCGCGAATATCCGAGAGCATAATCAACGCCTGGTCATGCCGTTTCAGATCATCGAACAGCATATGAACGATCTGCTTGAGCTCCCGATCCGCGGATGAAGTAATGGTACGTTTTCGCTGGAATTGGTCAACGAGTCGCGTAAAGTTTTGTCGAATCTGCGTAATGGCACGACTGCGAGTCTCTGGTTCTATCGTATGTACACATTCTACATCCTCGGTGCGCTCATCAAAAATATACACATAGTCGATGCCATGCGTGAGCATTTTCCTTATCAGGCTATCATTTAATTCCACCTGCTCATGCAGCAATACAAGTCCCTGCTCATTATAGATGCTTCTGGCCAGTTTCATGCCTGCCTTGCAGTTTTTCGTCAAAACCAATCTCATCTTTTCACGCTTCTTTCCTGATTCATCTCGAAATCAACATACGATCGGACAAATGAAATTGAAAATGATCCGTGAAAGCTGCTGGATTAACCGGATAAAGTCTGATCCCACCATCTTCGCTGTCTTGCCTTTTCCAGTTCACTGGCTTGATTGAGCTGACGCACCAGCACATCCCGAATAAATTCAGGAACGAAAAATTGCTCTACTGTTCCAGATTGAATGGACATATACCCGATTCCGAATGAAAACATGTCAATCGTACCGACACGATACCAAGCATCATCATCCCAAGAAAGCTCCTGTCCGTTGTCGTTGACCACCGCAAGCTGCTGGATACGCTCGCCTTCAGGAGCCTGTGTATCTACATATACCCGCATGCCTGAAATACTGAGATTGCCGAGCATCTCCCCACGAAAGCCAAAGCCTCGGATCGGCTTTTGCTGGTATTGCAGTTGCAGAGACTGTTCTAACGCTTCCCGGATGTCCTTGCCACGCAGCTGCATCAAACAAGGATTGATCGGAGACGGACAAATTTCGAGGATCATTTCCCGGGAAATCCCTCCAGCAGGTAAATTGTGCAAAATTTGTCCGGAGTTCACCAGTCCGATGTCGGCCTTTGTCCAGTTCTGCAAGCCGGAGGCCAGCAAGTTTCCAAGCACGGACTCCTTGCCCCAGTGAATATCTAGTTCTTCCTTGAGCTCAGATACCTGCTCCTTCATCCGTCCTTTACTTTCATGCAGATAGTGCTGCAAAATGTGGCTGGATACCGGATGAGGCTGGTACCCGGAACCAATGACGGGAATGCACAGCGCTTCCCGATTCACAATCTCTCTTCGATCTATATCATAAGTCAGGGTCACTTTCCCGACATAATCTCCAAATTTTCCGGTTGCCGCCAGCAATGTCTTACCTACCTGCTCTCCGTGCATCAGCAGATGGTGGGTATGGGCACCCAGAATGACATCGATTCCAGGCTCTTCTTCTGCAAGCAGTCGATCATGAACAATCCCCAGATGAGAAATCACAATCATCATATCGCACGGTCTCCGCTCTTGCAGTGAGGTAAACCACTTTTTAACGGTACCCCGAGGCTCCTCCAGTTCCCAGCCGAGCAAGCGGTAAAAGTCATTAAAATCAATCGTGACACCGAGCAGACCGATTCGAACACCTTGATCTTCTACGACATCGTAGCCGTGCAACCAGTCCGGGTTCTCATCATCCTGACGGCGCATATTGGCCCCCAAAATGCGATAATTCGCTTTTTGAGCTGCGGCTTTCAGTTGATCCATTGTGAAGGTAAGACCTTCATTGTTACCTGGAACGGCATAATCATAGCCCGCTGCATTCATAAGTGCGACATTGACGATGCCATCCGTCGCTTCCGTCTCCAGTCTCATACGATCCATATGATCCCCGCAATCGATGACCAGAACGAGATCATCGGGATGCTCTTTCTTCTGCTGCTCAATGATCGAATGGATATAGGGAGCCTGATCAAGATGACTGTGCAGATCATTCGTATGCAGCAGTACGATCTTCCTACGCAAAGTATCGCCTCCTCCTGGTGCACGAAGCTTTTTCTTCCAATAAGCATACCATAAGATGCCCCTATTGCCCATTTCATCGTTGGGATGCACCCGTGTCTTGCACAATTGTACAAACAGGCAGGTTGCCTATTGCCAATTTATTCACCTATTGCTATGATGGAATTGAATTCTCATAATTTCGACAATTTTTTTATACACTTCGAAACAAAGCAGGTGAAATCATGCAGGTTGACGTTTTTGATCTCAGGGAAGGTGATCAGCTAACCTCGGATGTCTTCAACGCTCACGGTGTACATATTCTATCTAAGCATGCCATTTTGAACGAACGGGATATTGCCAAGCTGGTGCAACATCAAATCGACGAGGTTTCCATTTATCCCCGTTCACGTTCATCTCATTTGTCCACTTCCCCTGCAACTGACGATCCATCCTCTTCTAACAAGACGACAATCGAAAGAATCAATGCGGAGATTCTCCCGCATTTCGACAATGCCGTAAACGGTATGGTTCATCTTTTTGATCAGATACGAAGTGGAGACGCCATTACAGAGCAACAGTTGGAGCAGTTAGTAGATCCGCTTATCCAATCGATTCAAAAACAAAGAGATAGTGTGTCTCTCCTTTTACTGCTTAACAGTGAAAACGATTACACGTATCAGCATTGCATTCAGGTTGGGATGATTTCCTATTATATTGCCAGATGGTTAAAATATGAGGAAGCCGAAGCCCAACTCATCGGCAACTGCGGTTTTCTGCACGATGTGGGCAAGAGCAGGATTTCGGATGATATTTTGAACAAACCGGGAAGATTAACAGGCGAGGAGTGTGAACTGGTCAAGCAGCACACGATATTCGGATGGGAGCTTATACAGAAGATGAAGGGCGATTGTCCGGAAGCTACCGTCGCACTTCAGCACCATGAACGGTCAGATGGCTCAGGCTATCCGAAGCAATTGACGGAGGAGCAGATCCACCCATATGCCAAGATTGTGGCGGTTGCAGATACATACAGTGCCATGATTTCTAAAAGAGCCTACAAAGAGGAACGCGACATGCTCGATGTGCTGAAGGAGCTTTATGCGCTCAGCTTTACCAATCTCGATCCAACCGTCATACATACGTTCATTCATCATATGCTGCCGAATTTCATACATAAGCGAGTGAAATTAAGTGATGATTCCATCGGTGAGATCATCATGACCAACCCGAAGGATTTTTTCCGCCCCGTCATCCGGCGGGATGGCGCTTTTCTCGATCTGTCAGAACAAAAGGAACTGGAGATCAAACAGATATTTATGTAAGTGCCGTCCCATATGAGGGACGGCCACATCCTGTCCACTCTCGGGATGATCGGATGATATGATCATTTGGGAATCTGTATGACCCATGGAAGCCAACCGCTCTCATGGGCCACGCAGATTCTTTTTTTAATTCTTGAATGATGTCACTTGACTGCAATCAGCACCGGATGCTAGTACACCAATCTTCTCGATTTTAAATACGTCTTCTCCCAATACGATTTATGAATACTCGTAACCTGCACCCCGTCCTTCGGCGATGGAGACGAATGGATCATCTTGCCGTCCCCCATGTAGATGCCCACATGGCCCACGGTCTTATTGGTCTTGAACCGTCCTGGCACATAAAAAAACATCAGGTCGCCTTTTCGAAGACTTTTCCGGCTCACATATTCGCCTTTCTTCGCCTGATTCCGTGACACACGCGGCAGGTCTACCCCATATTTGCCATAGATATATCGAACGTACGATGAGCAGTCAAAGGTTCCGGATTCCGGATACGGATCGGCGCCGAAATCATATTTCACTCCGAGAAAGTCCTCTGCCTTGTCCAGCATCTTGTTGATATTGATGTCTTTCAGTACGGGCTGAGCGGTTCTTGCGTTCACTGGCTTCATCCCGTCTGAGAGCAAGGACATCACATCTTCATCCTTGAACGGGTCATTCGGATCGTCCTGGAAAAACGGCTCTGTACCTTCATCCCGCGCATCACTCTCCAGCATTTTGACATTCAGAGACTTCATCTCCATCGACGGATCTTCCCCGTTTCGATGCAGAACCACCTGGCTTTCCTGCATGTCCATGTGCAATTGATCCCCGAACAATTTTTGAAGACCATCTACCGGTAAATAAGGGGTTCCTTCAATTTCAACGGAATTGCGGTCCAGCGTCATTTTGGCATCTTCTCTCGACACCTGATTGGAATTCATGAAGATTTGGTAGGTGACATCATGATCTCCAATCCCATAGGCATTGGTCTGGACATCGAAATCCGAATGGAAGCCGGTTAGTTCGAGCAAGCGGGTAATGGATACGTAGGGACTCCCTTCGATATACGTAAACGGAATGGCAACGTCAGCATCCAGTGCCTGGGTTGTCTGCTGTCCGCCACCTGTATTCATTTGCATTTCAAACCGCTCTGCGTCATTATTTTTTTCGTTTAGTACATGATCCTGATCGTTACATCCAGTGGCAGCCAGCAGTATCACAAGTGTTGCCACGGCCAAACTCCAAAAGACTTTCCTTTTCATGATCCACCCTCACCCTTCCTCAATTCATCATTTCATTTGTTGACCAATTCATCCGTTCACCAAATGTCGGAAGACAGCTTCCTAGCTATAGATTGAGGTAAAGGAAGCACGTTTATCCATGCTGGGTTCCTTCAACTTTTTCCATTGTGTTTATCGGCTGCATACTAATTTCATTCCCTGTCACACATACTAACTGGAAAAGGAGCTGACGTTGAATGAAGGTGCTGGAAGCGATCATGCATTACCTGCAAAAGAATGAATGGGCAGATGAAAAGCAGCCTTTGCATATTGGAGAAGCCATGGGGTGCTGGGTGTACTATACCGCGATAGCGGAGGAAATTCCCGCACTGGATATTTCACTGAATACGACCACGGATGCAGAACTGAAGGAATTGCTGCTCGAAGCGAAAGAAATTGCTCTGTCACAAAAGAAAATATTAAAAGACTTCATGTTCAAAGAAGGCATTCCACTGTCTCAAACCGAGAGCCTGAAGCCGATGAGCCGTACCGAGGACATTCCGCTGGGCGCGAGATCTACCGACGATGAGATGGCGAATCTCGTTTCGATCAAAGCGGCTTCCGGCATTGTAGCCTGTGCCACAAACCTTAGTCAGTCGATCCGTACCGATCTCGGTCTGATGTGGGCTCGCTTCCAATCGGAAAAAACCATGTTCGCCACCAAACTGCGAATGAAAATGAAGAAAAGGGGCTGGCTGAAAGTACCCCCTGCATATATCCCGCCCGGCAAGCGATAAACAAAAAAATACGTGTCTGGGTAACTTGCACCCTAAGGCGCAGTAAACCGCAGACACGTATTGGATAGGATCATTGCTTGAGGACGACGACTCGGTTTCCCTCTTCGTGAGGTTTCCAGCCCATTAAATACAGATAGAATGAATCTTCCTGCTTTCTTGTTCTCATACTGAACTGATAGGGAGCCGTTTCTATTCTTCAACGAAATCTGTAAGCAGATTTAACTGATCTATATGCTCGACGCTCCACTTTCTCATATCACTTTTGGACTCATTGTCCGTTAAATAGTGAAGCGCAGGAGACAATTCTTGCTTTCCATGATTGATTACATCGAATATATACGGAATGGCCGGAACGCCCAGAGCTTTTAATTGAGCGATTTTTTCTTTATCACTAACGGGTTCAGCGGCTATGCTTGTTACCTTATCGGGGATTTCTTTCAGATAGGCTGAATAGATCGTGTAGAACTCTTTACCTGTGCGCCATTCAGTCTGCTCGCTCATCTCCGTTTTAGAAATCTTCTCGAGAGCGATGGCATAGATATATTCCACTAAACCGTCTTGATCTGAATGTGCCAATGACTGCTTCAGTTCAGGTAATGCAGGGATACCCAGTTCAAGTATGGCTTCAAAATGTTCGTTATTCTGTATATCGTCGTACGGATTCGATGTCGTGCTTGTGTCCGGATTGACCGGATTCTCGATAGATGCTTCCATCTTGCTGATATGTGTTTGAACCTGTTCCTGGACATTTTCTTGTCCCAATACGCAGGCGGTTAACATGAACCCCGTGATCGTAAGCGTGAATATAGGATACAATCGTGTGATTTTCGTTCGGAATGCCTTCCGCTTCTTCATCTAGCTCATACCTTCCGTATATGATTTCGATTCACTTCTCCGTGTTTCATGACTGATGGACTGCAGTCTTTCCATAATATAAATGGAACGCTCACTTCGATTCTTTCCCACAATCTTGTCAGCATTGTACGCATCCACAATTCTGCCATCTCGAAACAGGACCACCCGATCACCATACGTTGCCACATATGGATCATGAGTAACGATGAGTATGGTCTGTCCTAGCTGATCACGCATGCGCAGAAATAACTCTAGAATTTCTATCGAATTGCGGGAATCAAGATTGCCCGTCGGCTCATCTGCAAGCAAAATCGCCGGCTGATGAATTAACGCTCTTGCAATCGCAACCCGTTGTTGCTGACCGCCAGATAACTCACTTGGACGATGCTTTCGTCGCTCTGACAATCCGACTAATTGCAACATTTCCTCTGTGAGCGCCATCGTTTTTTTCTTGGGTTGGCCAGCCAAAATTAGCGGCAATGCAATGTTTTCTTCTGCTGTCAATGCGTTGATCAGATTGAAGAACTGAAATACAAATCCAATCATATCGCGTCGAAAATGGGAGACCTGAGGTTCTCGGAAGAACTCCTGCCACTCCCTGTTATTCACTTTTATTTTCCCTTCCGTGGGCGGCTCAAGTCCGCCTAATAACTGTAACAGTGTTGTCTTGCCTGATCCGCTTGGGCCCATCAGCATCACAATTTCCCCTGCTGCCAAATCCAAGTCAACATGATCAAGCGCTACCACCGAATTTGGTTCTTGTCCATATATCTTTGAAAGGTTCTTCACAGCCAGTACCGATTTTGAATCTTGCACAAAAACATCCTCCCCGTCACTTTCTATATCAGCATGAGCTGTTCGCATACAACCGTGCGCAGCTGTATTTTTGTATTCTGTCTTGTATATGACATGATCAAGTTATTCAACTGTTAGTTCCTCGGTAATTGATTTCTGACCGAATTGTTTCGCGTATATGACGGAAATCAATAATGAAATGGCCCCTACAATACAGACTGGAAGTGCAATCGTGGACCCGTTGATGGTCCAATCTTTTAACTCATCGCTGCCGCCGCTAAATAAACCGACTATGATCCATGCGCTTGCAATTAAACCAATCACAATGGACGTAACCGCATATAACAGACCTTGTATGATCATCACTGATCTTAACTTTGATGCGGTCAATCGAATGGCTCGCAAAATCGCATATTCTCTGCGGTGTGTATGAAATGCCGCCCCCAGCGTGTTCATTACTCCCACGACGCCCACGACAATAAATACGGACATTACAGCCCATAAAATGATATATTGTTCCCTTGACTCATTTGCCAAGCGTTCTAATTCGGAATCTGCATCCGTCACCTTCACCAAAGGGTCATCTTCAAATCGTTGTTGCAATGCCTCTCTAACAGTGGCTATATCCGCATCTTCATTCACTTGCACATAAATGGTTCTAGGTAAAATCAAACTTGCTTGCTCATCGCTCCCCTCATTTCCAATCCATGAAACATTCAGGTTATTGATATCCACTAGAGCATGCGTTTCCTGTGTTGTAATAGATAATTCTGTCACACCTTTAATTGGTAATTCATATTGCTCTAACTTTTCACCCAGTCTAGTTTTCTGCAAACTCAAAGTATCTGTTGACGATAATCCCATGTGATTGGCATAGGCAGATTGTATGATAATCCCGGAAGACAATTCATGATCCATTGCTTCTAGCAATCCCATCTGCTTCATGAGATTCAAATCCGTTTTTGCAACACCTAACCATTCATATTCATACGTTTCATATAGGGAAGTACCCTCCAGATAATCTGGATGATATTCATTTTGCTTCAACCAATCCGCGTCAGCTTGCGTATAATCCAGATCTGCCAAAAGAACACCATGAAATGTGCCCATCGGTAACGCCTCACGGACACCTTTTACTTGACGTACTTGATCTAATATATTGGAAGACATCACATCCACTTTTTTCTCGATGACAATTGGGGTGATATGCTTGCGGATGACTTGCTGCTTACCAGAATGGTTGAGATTATCTATGAAGGTTGGAATCGCAATGAGGGCTGTCACAATACTGGCCAATAGCATCACAATAAAAGAGTTTTGTCTGCGCAATGTGATAAATTGCTTGATTGCATAGTAAGCTTCGGGTACGGCAAATTTCTGAATCAACCAGCCCGTTGTGTGGGAAATGAAGGGAATCATATATCCTGTATTCAGGATACACCCGACCGCAACCAGCAGCCCTCCCACTAATGTGAACAGTAACTGTGTTTGGCTGCTAATGATGTCGAACCAAGCCAGGCATAACAACACAAACCCGCTGACGATCAGAGCTCCTGCAATCCAAAAAGGATATCTCCTTAAATTCTCTTGCTCACTCGTCCGAACAGAGACAAGCGGAGAATCCGAGGCGACCGTGTAGGCTAATTTCATTAAGGACATCGTCAATAGCAACCAACTGAGTAAAGCAATCACAGAGACTGTCAGCCAGTCTATATCCGCACTGTTCACTGAAGTTCCCATCATTGAATCAATAAATATCGTTGAGAGATGACATAATGTAACGCCTACTCCTACACCAAGTCCTACACCTATTACATTCATGACCGCTGCTTCCAGCATGACCATTTTATAAATGACTCGTCTGCTTGCTCCGTTCATTCTGAATGTCGATAATTCCCGTACTCGTCCAAGTAAGATTAATTTGTAGCTGCTCGTGATAAACAACATACTGACCAACAATAACAGGCTCCCTAATCCGATCGAAATAAATCGAAACATTGTACGTTGCTTCATCACCGTCTTGTCTTCTGACCGCAGTGCTATATCAAGATGCTCATCCATCTCTGACCGTATTTTTTCTTCGACACTTTTTTCGGAAATGTCTTCTGCGATATCCAAATAAATCGCATTGGCCACCTCACCCAATGAATACGCTCGGCGAACCGCCTCTATATTCATGATTACGGCTGAACCGGATGTATAATCAGGTATAATCTCCGCAACCACCATTTTCATAGCGCGATGATTATTTATCGAGAACTCTTTCACATCGCCCTGCTTTACTTCCCAGCGTTTAGCCAAATTATCGGTAATCACCATCTCGTTTGGCTCTATCTTTGTTTTAAATCCGAAGTATGTGCGGTTTAACTGATTTGGTTCTACTCCAAAATAGTTGATCCCATCCTTCATTTTAGTATCAGAATTTTCATTTGTTAGACGCTCTGGGGATACAATTGCGATGCCTGAATCAATCACACCATCCATATTTCTCAATTGAGCAATCTCATCTTTTGTCAGAAGCTTTTTACTTTCACTGTCATTGTACGGACTATAACCTACCATCAGATCGAATATACCGAATTCTTTATCGATTGTTTTTTGTACAGAACGCTCCATTGAAGCATACAACGAAGTAATTACGATCATTAAACCGATACTAACCGCTATACCCATACAAGTCAGGAAAAGGCGCTGTTTCTTATAAAAAAGCATTTTCATGGCAATTCCAAATACTGAGTGTTTCATCCGTGCCCCCTGAATGTCTAAATAGATTTGGCATTTTAATAGAGGAAAGTGCAGTTTGTCTATGATGATCTTATGGATGCCGTCGATTTCTGTTAAAATAGAATGAATATAATAATCATCTTCTTATAGTACCACTTTATACCATCTCTATCAATTATCTTATCTGATGTTGTGGATGTCGGTCTTATACAATATAATACAGGAGGAGTCTCTTACATATCTTACAGAAATGCACAAGCAGCCGTTCGCCAAAATATGTAATCGGTCATGTAAATGACAATGAAAGAGGTGTGCATAACAAAATGATCATACCTTTCCTCGTGCAAATACCTGTACAAATAGTGTTATGTGTATTCATTTGTATGGCAATGCTTAAATGGTTTCGAGAAAACGGTAAAGACATTCATTTTATATTACTCGGTATTCAGTTTACAGTTTTAGGTATTTTCATGCTTATTCTATGGTATCTCACTGTTGATGACTCTTCTATTCTCGTATCTATTGCCATGTTTTTCACGGTGTTAGGAACATCGCTTTCGATTTCCTTTGCTTGCAGAAGAAAATAAACCATTCTTTGATGACCACTACCACCACAGGTGGATATTTCAATAATAATAATGATTATTCTCTTGAAAAGAAGTAAATTGTAAAGTTTTCCTAATAATTCCTCTGACATCATATCATTAGGAGGAATATACATTGAAGAAAAAAATCATCATTACTGCATTATCTATTTTCACTGTCATGGCCGTATTCACAGCTGGAGTCTTCGCAGCAGGCAGCGGACTGACCCTGATCGTTAACGGAAAGATTTCCAATGCTGAAACAAAAATCATTGATGGTTCTACATACGTTCCGCTTCGCGCCGCTGCGGAAATGCTCGGAGCTGACGTGAAGTATGAAGCTTCGACGCGTACTGTTACAATTGTCGGAAAAGACGCTTCAGCAAACTTAGCCAGCAATCTCAAAACCTTCAAGGTCAATGTAAACGTAACAAGCGGGCCGATGAAATTGAACGTATCTCAAGTCACATTTGATCCGGCTTATCAAGAGTATGAGTACGCAACGGAAACGCAACCCGCCATTATATTAGATGTTACTGTTGAAAATACATCTGATGAAAAGCTAACCTGGTTTGTGGATCATTCTGAACTCGTGTTAAATACGAAGGAACAGATCGAAAGAACACTGTTATCCGATGATTGGATAAAATCGGATTTTAACGGCATGGTCATAAAGAAAAGGAAGATTGCGTTCCCTTTGAGTAACAGCGAATTCAAGGATATTAAGAGCATGAGACTATTACTTTCTTATGTAAGTGATGCCAGTTACGACATCATCTCAGAAGAGAAAGAAGTGGAAATTATCCTGCCATAACTTATCTGAATCAGGCCTATCCTGCCATCATCTTTGATCCTCACCTAAACGGTGGGGATTTTTTATTTTTCATTTCACAGTTAAACCGATAGCTGGAGAAGATGTTCAACATATTAAACAGATGTGCAAACAAAATACGTGTCCGAGCGACTAAGTCACGCAAGCGTGAAAGTCCCAGCAGACACGTATCTACATGTTACTGAAAAAATTGAAGATGATGCGCTGAAGCTATATGAAAAATACTTGAGCTGAATAATTAATGGACAAATCATGGATAAATCATGATTTCAGATCATAAACCCCTTGCTGTACAAGGCTTATCCAATACTGCCTTCCATCTCGAATTTAATCAAGCGGTTCATTTCGACAGCGTATTCCATTGGAAGCTCCTTCGTAAATGGCTCAATAAAGCCCATGACGATCATTTGGGTTGCTTCTTCCTGGCTTAATCCGCGACTCATCAGATAGAAAAGTTGCTCTTCTGACACCTTCGATACAGTCGCTTCGTGCTCAAGCGTAATGTCATCATTCAGGATTTCATTATATGGAATCGTATCTGAGGTCGATTCATTATCCATAATGAGCGTATCACACTGAATGTTCGCTTTAGAGCCCTGCGAATTGCGGTTGAAGGAAGTCAGGCCGCGATACGTCACCTTTCCACCGTGCTTACTGATGGATTTGGACACGATCGTGGAGGTCGTCTCAGGAGCCAAATGCACCATTTTCGCGCCTGCATCCTGATGCTGGCCTTTTCCTGCGACTGCGATGGAAAGTACGGAACCTTTGGCTCCCCGTCCTTTCAACACAACAGCCGGGTATTTCATGGTCAGCTTGGAACCAATGTTTCCATCGACCCACTCC
This sequence comes from Marinicrinis sediminis, assembly GCF_042685085.1. Lineage (NCBI taxonomy): Bacteria > Bacillati > Bacillota > Bacilli > Caryophanales > Paenibacillaceae > Marinicrinis > Marinicrinis sediminis. The sequence continues at coordinate 317,791 of NZ_JBHUMM010000010.1, read as the reverse complement.
ATGTTTGCTCCCTCTTCTGCCACCGCACGCTTGGTTACGAGGTTATAGATATTCGGCGCCCAGTTTTGAATCGTCGTATATCTGGCGCGGGAGTTTTTGCGGCATACAATCTCTACGACCGCACTGTGCAGAGAGTTTGTGCTGTAAACCGGAGCGGTACAGCCTTCTACATAGTGAACAAAGCTGTCTTCATCCGTAATGATCAGGGTACGCTCGAACTGTCCCATATTTTCAGAGTTGATGCGGAAGTATGCCTGAAGCGGCACTTCGCATTTCACCCCTTTGGGTACATAGATAAAGCTACCGCCAGACCAGACTGCACTGTTGAGCGCAGAAAACTTGTTGTCGCTAGGCGGAATCACGGTTCCGAAATATTCCTTGAACAGCTCAGGATATTCCTTTAGCGCGGAATCCGTGTCCATGAAGATGACGCCTTGATCTTCCAGTTCCTTTTGCATGCTGTGATAAACAACTTCAGACTCATACTGGGCAGATACACCGGCCAGGAATTTCTGTTCCGCTTCCGGAATACCGAGCTTGTCAAACGTTTCCTTGATTTCGGACGGCACTTCTTCCCATGTTTTCCCTTGCTTTTCGGAAGGCTTCACATAATACTGGATGTCGTTGAAATCCAGATCATCGAGATTGCCACCCCAGCGAGGCATCGGCATCTTGTTGAATTGCTCCAGTGACTTCAGGCGAAACTCCAGCATCCATTCCGGCTCGTCCTTTTGTCTGGATATCTCTCTGACGATTTCTTCCGTCAAACCTTTACCGGTTTGAAACACGGCCTGATGGGTATCGCGGAAACCATACTTATATTCCCCGATCTCGGGCATTTTCTTCGCCATCGTTATCCCTCCTGTTTTCTTATAATTGTAAACAACATATAACGTATTGATAACGGCTAATCATCTATTCGGATTCGACTTCATGGAAACCCTTTTTCATGGCATTCCAGGCTAAGGTCGCACATTTGATGCGGGCCGGGAATTTATTAACACCGGATAAAGCCTCCAGCTCTTCATACTCGAATTCCTGCGGCTCTCCCTGCATCATTTTCGAAAATTGCTCCGCCATCTCCGCTGCTTCCTCCAGCGTCTTCCCTTTAATCGCATCGGTCATCATGGAAGCCGATGCAATGCTGATGGAACATCCTTCGCCATCAAAGCGAGCCGATGTAACCTTGCCATCCTCAATGTGCATTTGCAGGACAATGCGATCTCCACAGGTTGGATTGTTCAGCTGAACAGATACCGTTTCATCCTCTGCGGTTCCGCGGTTTCTGGGACTCTTGTAATGATCCATGATCACTCTGCGATACAAATCATCCAGTTGCATAGCCAAAATACTCCTTTGTCTTCCGCAATGCTTGAACCAGCCGATCCACATCTTCCTCTGTGTTGTACAGATAGAAGCTTGCTCTTGCCGTCGCGGATACGTTCAGCCATCTCATCAAAGGCTGGCAGCAATGGTGTCCGGCACGAACAGCGACACCCTCTGCATCCAGCACAGTGGCAACATCATGCGGATGAACATCGTCCAGATTGAATGTGACCAATCCAGCTCGGTCCTGCTGCGGTCCGTAGATTTCGATGCCGTCAATTTCCTTCATTCGCTCCATCGCATACGCCGTGATCTGCTTTTCGTGACGGTCGATGGTGTCCATCCCGATCTGTTCCAGAAAATCTACTGCGGCAGCCAGACCGGCTGCACCAGCAATGATCGGGGTCCCCCCCTCGAACTTCCAGGGAAGTTCCTTCCAGGTAGATTCATACAAATCGACATGGTCAATCATCTCACCGCCGAATTCGACCGGCTCCATTTGCTCAAGCAAAGCTTTTTTTCCATATAATGCACCAATTCCGGTCGGTCCACACATTTTGTGACCGGACAGGGTGTAGAAATCACAGTCAAGCGCCTGCACATCCACCTTGAGATGAGGGGTACTCTGCGCGCCATCTACAAGTATCCTGGCACCGTGACGGTGTGCGATTTCCGCAATTTCTTTAACCGGATTGACCACTCCGAGCACATTGGATACATACACGATCGCAACCATTTTCGTGCGGTCAGTCACGGTTTTTTCCACATCTTCCAAACGAATCGAACCATCCGCTTGCAAAGGAATATATTTCAGAACCGCCCCAGTCGCTTTGGCGACCTGCTGCCAAGGAATCAGATTGCTGTGATGCTCCATCGGCGTCAGCACAATCTCATCCCCTTCCTGGCAGACCGATCGTGCATAACTGGAAGCAACCAAATTGATGGCGGTCGTGGTCCCTCTTGTAAATACAATCTCTTCGCGATGCTGGGCGTTGATGAAGCAAGCCAGCTTATCTCTCGCCCCTTCATAAGCATCGGTTGCTCTTGATCCAAGAGTATGAACACCGCGATGAACATTCGCGTTAAGGTACTCGTAATAATGCTTGATCGTCTCAATCACCTGGATCGGTTTTTGCGACGTAGCGGCACTGTCCAAATACACAAGGGGATGACCATTTACTTCCTGATCAAGGATTGGAAATTGCTTGCGAATCTCGGCTACATTCATTATCCGAGCTTCCTTTCTACCAATTGCGCCAACTGCTCCTTCAATGCAGGAATCGGCATTTCGGCCACGATCGGCTCCAGGAATCCGGTAATGATCAGCTTCGTCGCTTGCTCTCTGCTGATTCCGCGAGACATCAGGTAGTGCAGTTGTTCCTTGTTGACTTGACCGGCACTCGCCGCATGACCAGCGGTTACCTCATCCTCGTCAATCAATAGCATCGGGTTTGCATCCCCGCGCGCTTTCGGACTGAGCATAAGCACGCGCTCCGTCTGTTCGCCGTTTGCATGCGTTGCCCCTTTTTCAATTTTCGTGATGCCATTGATAATCGCGGTCGCTTCATCTTTCATCGTCGCTCTTGTGATCATGTCACTGTTGGAGCTCTTTCCGAAGTGAACGGCACGCGTTGTAATATTGAGCTTTTGAGCCTTCGTACCGATGCAAATCACCTTTGCATCGGAATTGGAGCCATTGCCCTTCAGAATGGATGTCGTATCGGATACGACATTCCCGTTATTCATCTCTCCAATGATCCATTCGATCTTTCCGTCGTTCTCGACATGGGCACGGCGATAGCTCAAATCCGTGGTGCCTTCCTGCAACTGATGGATCGACGCGAAAGTCACATGCGCCCCCGGCTTCACGACCACCTCTGCAACTGAATTGTGTACGGTGTTCGCTCCTTCCGCTTCACTATGCACATAATCCACATAGGTGACTCGGCTGTGCTGCTCGGCCACGATCAGAATGTGAGGTGAAAACTGGGTGTCTTTCTGATCGTGAAGGAACATCGCCTGCAAAGGAATCTGGACTTCTACGTTTTTAGGGACATAGACGAACACGCCCCCGCTGAATCCAGCCGCATGCAGCGCGGCTACCTTGTTCTCATCACGCTGCACGACACTCATCAGATGCGGTTTAACCAAATTCTCATGTACTTTCGCAGCTTCTTCCAAAGACATGAAAATAACACCCTGAGACTTCAAATCCTCTGTAAGCTGTTCAAAAATAACCGATGCATTTTGCTGTACCAGCAAATTCTCGTATTCTTTGCCCTGTAGCACTTCTTTCAGGCTGGCTGGCAGCTCATCATAATGCTGCACGGCCTTCTCTAATTTGTATTGTCCATACTGGTCGATATTCCAGCGATCCAGCTTTGTTTTTTCCAGTTGTGGCAATTCCAATTGACCTGCTTTCTCCAAAGCGTCCAAACGGAGCTGTGTCAGCCATTCAGGCTCTTGCTTGGCACTTGCTGACGCTTGGATCTGTTCACGGCCAATCGGAAGCATGATATCGGTCGTCATTTGCATTCCTCCTGATTGGTTTTGATCCGTCCGAATGTTTACTCAAACTTTGGAGCGGTCGTGTTCATTGGTACTTGAAATTCTTCTGTGTCCTGGCCTACGGTCTCATGCTCAATGCCAAGCTCTTCCTTGATCCAGTCATAGCCTTCTTCTTCCAGACGCTGCGCAAGCTCAGGACCGCCGGACTTCACAATCCGTCCCTGCATCATGACATGAACAAAATCTGGCTTAATATAGTTCAACAAGCGCTGGTAGTGGGTAATGATCAGGAACGAACGCTCGTCATTGCGCATTTCATTGACGCCATTGGCTACGATTTTCAATGCATCGATATCCAGACCGGAGTCGATTTCATCCAAAATACATACCTTCGGATCAAGCATCGCCATTTGCAAAATCTCATTGCGCTTTTTCTCTCCGCCCGAGAAGCCTTCATTCAGGTAACGGTGCATGAACTGAGGGTCCATCTCCAGTTTCCCCATGCTGCCTTCCATTTGACGAATAAACTTGATCAGGGAAATTTCATTGCCTTCTCCCCGTCTTGCATTGATGGCACTGCGCAAGAAATCCGCATTGGTAACCCCGGTAATCTCACTTGGATACTGCATGGCCAGGAATAATCCCGCACGCGCTCTCTCATCCACTTCCATATCAAACACGTTCTCGCCTTCCAAGTAGGCAGCACCCTCGGTCACCTCATATTTGGGATGCCCCATAATCGCGGAAGCAAGCGTACTTTTCCCGGTCCCGTTTGGTCCCATAATAGCGTGAATTTCACCGCCATTCATTTCCAGGTTGATGCCTTTCAGAATTTCCTTGCCTTCAACAGACGCCTTCAAGCCGTCTATTTTGAACAATTGATTTTCGCTCATAAATGAATACCCTCCATGCTTATAGTAATCAATGGTCTTTGATTGATTCTCAGTGATTCTCAATATAGTTTAGTTTATAATAATTATTCTAAACATGCAAACAAAGTCTGCTTATTCAGCGGTCGCTCAATCTTTCCCGAAGCGTGCCCAGCAGATCCTCATACGCCGTTTCGTTCAGCACCGGGCTGCTCTGCTCCAGTATATCATCACTCAGGGCAGGGAGCGGTACTTCAATCCAAGATTTACAACCCTCATATTCTGGTTCCATCGACAGGGAATGCGCCTCAGGAAGGCGGTAGATCCTTAACGGAATTAGATGAAGTGGCTGCTTCTTCTTCCATCTCAAGCGTTCTGCTGCAAACGCCTCTGTCCAAATGTGCAGATCCATAAGTGCTTCCAGCTTGTCTTCCTCATCAATGAGAAATTCCTGTTCCGCAACGGCCACACAATCGATGGTCAGGCTGGATGGCGTGCTCGTTTCTACCAGATGCTGATAGGCTTCCTTCATTAAATGCTTTTTCTGGTGTTCATACGTTGGAAACAAATAAAATCGGGGGTAGGCAAGCTCAAACTGACGCGTTTCTTCCGCGATGCCGCCTTTTCTCATGATCAGAGCCTGACGCCCCTCTTTCAATGCTTGAATAACGGATGCCCATTCTTTTAGGGCGACCGCTTGTGAGCCCAATCGAAACCCTCCTTCGGCATTTGAAAGCTTTGCCTGTGGCATATCAATATGGTGTTCATTATAACGATGATTAGGCTCCCCTTCAATGATCGTTTTGACTTTTTTTGTTGAGAGACCTGACCGATCTCGCCCACGGCGGGCATCTCGTACGTATGTACAGGAAAAGAAGACCCCGCGAAGAGTCTCCGTTCCCGGTTTCACAAATTATTCGGACAAAAATGAATGCAGCATCCAGATATGCTTTTCCAGACTTTCCTGAATACCCAGCAACATATCTCCTGAGACCTGGTCACCCGCGTCTTCTGCCTGGATACGGCTCTCACCCAACTCCTGAACAATCTGCTCAAAATCCGCCTTGACTTGCTGCACCATCTGCGCAGCCTGTTCATTGCCACTGGCTTCTTGCAGGGTCGTGGTCTGCAAATACTCCGACATGCGCGATTGCGGCTTGCCCCCAATCGTTAAAATTCGTTCTGCCAGATCATCGATGACTTGCGCAGCTTCATCATAATAGGCCTCAAAGGTTTCATGAAGCTTGAAAAAGGAAGTTCCTTTCACAAACCAATGATAATGATGCAGCTTCACAAACAGGATGGAAAAATTGGCTACTTGCTGGTTGAGGAGCACACTGACCTCCTGTTTCGTTGCCGTTGCTGTTGTCACACGAACCAACCTGCCTTTCTATAAAATCTCCATATTCATTCTTAGCCTTTCCTGCCTGTCCAAAAGTTATGTCGGTCACTATTCCATGAACGGGGCAATTCAGCTATACTAAATGTCACAAACAAATTGTCGAGGAGACGGAGGTTATACCATGTCGAACTATCATCCTCTCACGGAGCAGGAAGCCATCACGTTGGCACAAACTCATGTGCCACTGCTGCAGCAAGCTACCAGCCTAACCTGCAGGGAGATTGGAGACGGCAATCTCAATCTGGTCTTTCATATTCAGGATACAGACACCAGCAACAGCGTGATCGTGAAACAGGCCCTCCCATATGCCAAAGTAGTTGGAGAATCCTGGCCATTAACACTGGATCGGGCTCGCATTGAGAGTGAAGCCCTTCGCATACAGGGAGAGCTCTGCCCGGAGCTGGTTCCAGCCGTTTATCAATATCTCCCTGAGCTGGCAGTTACCATGATGGAAGACCTGAGTGACCATGTCATCATGCGCAGCGGACTGATCGCAGGAAACCAGTACCCGTACTTTGCTGCACACATCAGCGAATTTTTAGCTCGCACCCTATTTTTCACCTCTGATCTGGGCATAAATCAGCAGGAAAAGAAAATTCAGCAAGGTTCATTTATCAATCCTGAGCTATGCAAGATCACCGAAGACCTGATCTTCGATGATCCCTATACCGATTCGCCCAATAATCAATACAACCCGGCCATTCAAGATGTGGTGGACGAATTGCGCTCAGATGAAGAACTTCACCTGCAGGTTGCGAAGCTGAGACATCAGTTTCTGACCCACTCTCAAGCGCTCCTGCACGGAGATTTGCATACAGGCAGTGTATTTGTAACCAAACAATCTACCAAAGTCATTGATCCGGAATTCGCCTTTTATGGCCCTATGGGCTTTGATATCGGGGCCGTGATCGCCAACCTGCTTCTGAACTATGCCGGTCAACTCGGATGGATGGAAGAGGATCAGAAGCGACAAGCGTTTCAACAATATCTTCTGCATACGATTCAGGAGATTTGGACACAATTCGAATCAAAATTCAGACAGCTGTGGAAAGAGCATGGCGTAGACCGAATCTCTGCCCAGCCTTCGTTCCAGGACGCCTATCTGACCGCTCTGCTGCAAGACACGCTCGGATTTGCAGGCTGCAAAATGGTGCGCCGAATCGTCGGTCTTGCCCATGTCGCCGATATTGATACGATCAAGCAGCCAGAGTTGAAAGAGCAGGCAGAAAGACTAGCCATCCGAATTGGAACGACACTGATCAAGGAACATGATCGTTTCCATCACATTGAACAGCTTATGGACAAGGTTCAGCAACTTCATGCTGAGAGCCTATAGAAGGAGGACACCATGCATTCATCATCCCCATCTCATCCATCATCCACCCCATTGCAGTCGGTCCTGTGGAATCAGGATCATCTCGATCTGCTGGATCAGCGCCTGTTGCCCGAAGAGATTGTCTACTTGCCTCTTAAACAGGCGGAGGAAGTCTGGGATGCCATCCGTCACCTCAAAGTCAGAGGCGCTCCGGCCATCGGAATCGCCGCTGCGTTTGGCGTCTATCTCGGTATTGCGGAAGCAGACACACCTGACACAAAAACGATGCTGCGTCTGATCGAAGAAAAAGCCGCGTATCTTGCCACCTCCAGACCCACCGCAGTCAATTTGTTCTGGGCATTGGATCGAATGAAAGAAAGAGCCCGTGTTTCTGCAGATTTGGTCCACTCGAGTGCTGAGCTGAAGGACATTATGCTGCAGGAAGCCATCTCCATTCAGCAAGAGGATGAAGAAACCTGCCGTTTGATCGGAGAACATGCCCTCAGCCTGTTCAAGGAAGATATGGGCTTGCTCACCCATTGCAATGCAGGCGGACTGGCGACTGCCAAATATGGCACCGCCCTTGCCCCAATGTATCTCGCCCATGAAAAAGGGATGAACATCAAAGTGTTTGCCGATGAAACCCGCCCGGTTCTGCAAGGCGCAAGACTGACCGCTTTTGAATTGCAGCAAGCGGGCATCGATGTGACATTGATCTGTGACAATATGGCCGGCATGGTGATGTCCAAGGGATGGATTGATGCGGTCATTGTCGGCACAGACCGGGTGGCAGCCAACGGGGATGTCGCCAATAAAATCGGAACCTACAGTGTGGCGGTTTTGGCCAAGGAGCACGGCATTCCATTCTATGTCGCCTGTCCTTTGTCTACCATTGATCTCGATACGCCCACAGGAGCCGATATTCCGATCGAAGAACGAGCAGACGAAGAGATTACAGAAGGATTTGGCAAGCGGACTGCACCAAAAGGGATTAAAGTGTTTAATCCGGCCTTTGATATCACCCCGCATGACTATGTCACTGCCATCATTACGGAGAAAGGGATCGTAGAGGCCCCTTTTGAGGAAAATCTGAAAAAACTGTTCGCAGATATGGAGCAGCTTGAAGCGAAGTAAAACGTTTCATACCCATTGATTGGACGACAAATTGTTGGTATAATAGGTTTAACAAAAAGGCAATGCTACCTTACGCTTATAATCAGGAAGCAACCTCGCTCATTCATTCGAGCCCTCAGGCTGGGAATCGAATGTACGAGGTTGCTTTTTTTGTGTACGTTGACTTCGATGCGATTTTTATCTTTTCTTATCGGATGGGCAACAATATCGGTGAAGGCAGCATAAGGAGGAATAAAAATGCTATTGGAAGCCATCTATCATCGTCCCAAGCAAAACTGGTGCTACGCTTACGATCAGGAAACCCTGCACGTTCGCATCCGGACGAAGCGCAATGACATCAGCAAAGTCACCTTGGTATGGGGAGACAAATATCGTTTTGACACATACAAATATGAAACGGAAATGACCGTTTTTGCAAGTGATCGACTCTTCGATTACTGGGAAGCGTCTGTGAAGCCGCCGTTCCGACGATTTACGTATGGTTTCTTGATCCATGGAGACAACGAGCAGGTCTGGTTCGATGAGAAAGGATTTTCTGATGAAATCTCGGACGACATTCCAACCTACTTCAACTTTCCGTACATGAACAAGCCGGATATACATGAACCGCCAGCCTGGGTAAAAGAGGCCGTGTTCTATCAAATCTTCCCGGAAAGATTTGCGAACGGTGATCCGTCTCTTGATCCTGAGCATGTAGAAGAATGGGGCGGAACCCCGACGCCTTACAATTATTTTGGCGGTGATATTCAAGGTGTCATTGATCATCTGGATCATTTACAAAAACTCGGGGTCACCTGTATTTATTTCACCCCGCTGTTTGAGTCTCCGACCAATCACAAATACGACACGATTGATTACATGAAGATTGATCCGCAATTCGGAGATGAGGAAAAACTGAAGGAATTGGTGCGTGAATGCCACCAGCGCGATATGAAAGTCATGCTTGATGCCGTATTTAATCATTCCGGCCGATTGTTCGAGCCTTTCCAGGATGTCATCAAGCACGGTCCGGACTCCAAATATGCCGACTGGTTCATCATTCGTGAATTTCCAATCGACGTCGTGGACGATATCCCGACCTATGATACGTTTTCCTTTGAACGCAACATGCCAAAGTTCAACACAGAAAATCCTGAAGTGAAAGAATATCTGCTCAACGTAGCCCGTTACTGGATTGAAGAAGTGGGCATTGATTCCTGGCGTCTTGATGTCGCGAATGAAGTCGATCATCAATTCTGGAGAGAGTTCCGTCAGGCTGTTAAGGAAATCAACCCGGATGTGTACATTCTGGGAGAAATCTGGCATGATTCGATGATGTGGCTGCAAGGGGATCAATTCGATGCAGTCATGAACTATCTCTTCACCAATTCTGTACTTGATTTCTTTGCCAAGGACGCGGTGGACAGCAAGCAATTCGCAGAAGCTATTTATTCCCTGCAAGCCTTCTACCCGCAGCATATTTCCGAAGTGATGTTCAACCTGCTGGACAGTCACGATACACCACGTCTGCTCCATATGTGTCAGGAGGACAAGCGTAAAATGAAGCTCGCTGCGCTCTTCCAGTTAACCTATACCGGAGCGCCTTGTATTTATTACGGAGACGAGTTTGGTTTGACCGGAGAAAACGACCCAGGATGCCGTAAATGTATGGTTTGGGAAGAAAAAGACCAGGATCTCGATCTTTTTGACTTTTATCGCAATCTGATTGCTCTGCGCCGCATGTATCCGGCATTCCGGACAGGTTCACTGACCTTCTTGCAAGCCGAAGCGGAGGACAAGCGTCTCGTGTATGAGCGCCGAGACGAGCATCACAGCTTTATCATTGCGGTGAACAATGAAGATAAGGCACAAACGATTTCCTTCCCGCTGGATCAAGGCAGATATGAAGATGTATGGGCAGGCGATCCGTTTACACATGAACAGGGTCTGTACAGCGTCTCGCTCCAGCCTTATGATTTTGTTATTTTGAAGAAACAGCTGAAGTCCACGGAAGTTCCAGAAGGATCCGCTCCTTTTGCCAACGCAGCCTGCAATTAGATCATCAACAAAAAAATCCCCGATTCCGCTTCTATCGCCGGATCGGGGATTTTGCATTTCAGCCATTGTCTGGCTCATGTTTCCTTATTTCAGAATCACAATACCGTAAGCCGGTACAGTTATCGAACCCTCATCTATCGAAGCCGCTTCATCAGAAGCGTAGAGCACTTCCTCATAAGACTCGTCAGCATCCAGCGTTACCTGTACAGGCTCTGGGCCCAGGTTAATCAAAACCCCTGCTTGCTCTTCATTGGTAAGGCGGGCATACGATACGATCGCATCCGATTCTGTCTCTACACCCAGTGAGCCGATCATCCCATCGCTGAGAGCGGCAGAAGCATTGCGCACATGAATCAGATTGCGGTAATGGGACAACAGGGATGCCGGATCTGCGGATTGCTCTTCCACGGATGGAAGGTCATCGCGATTGGAAATCCATCTCTCCCAGGTCGTCTGACCTGTCTCTATCGCGCCATCGGTGTACCAGATCATCGGTTCACGAATTTGCTCATCTGGTTTCATACCCAGCATGCCAATTTCCTCTCCGTAGTAAATAAACGGATTACCCGGCATCGTCAGCAGCAGGGATGCTGCCGTTTTGGCATGGTTGACATCGTTACGCAGTACACTCATCGTGCGATTCTGATCATGATTAGTCAAAAACGGGGCATCAATAAACTGCCCGTTTGATGTATCATTAAACAACTTGTAGATTTTCTCCAGCATAGTCGTCAGACTCTGTGCAGATTCCTTTTCTGCCATCGTTAACATTTTCTCTGCAAGTCCGAAATGGAACGTGGAGTCAAAAGCCGCCGCATAGGGAACCGATTTTACTGCCGCGCTATCATAGATTTCCCCGAGCAAATATACATCTGGTTTTGCTTCCTTCATGCCAGCCTGAAATTCCTTCCACCAAGCGATATTCTTTTCCACTATACTCTCATCATTCACATGAGACTGCAAATCTTCATAAATATGCTTGGCTGCATCAATACGGAAACCATCTACGCCAAATTCCAGCCAATGCTTCCCGATTTGAATCATTTCCTTGCGTACTTCTTCATTGTCGAAATTTAGATCCGGCATACCACTCCAGAAGGTTCCGAGATATTTCCCTTCCGTTCCACGATGCCAGGCAGGTCCACCCGTTGCACTGAAGCCGGTCTCGCTATCATCTCCCCATACGTACCAGTCCCGATACGTACTGTCGACATTTTGATTGGCTTCTATAAACCATGGATGCTCACTGCTGGAATGATTCACGACAAGGTCCATAATGATTTTAATTCCTCGTTTGTGTGCCTCATCCAGCAATTCCTTGAAGTCTTCTTTCGTTCCGTATTGCGGGTTAATGTCATAGTAATCGGTCACATCATATCCATGATAGCTTGGTGAAGGGTTAATCGGCATCAACCAAATTCCTCCGATTCCCAGGTCAGAATCGGTATCCGGATTTCCATCGTTCAAATAATCGAGTTTCTGAATAATGCCTTGCAAATCCCCGATGCCATCACCATCCGAATCGTAAAAGGATCGAACGAAAATTTCATAGTAGACTGTACCAGGTTGTTCGTCCACTTCCACTGTAACGGCGTCATTCCCGCCATTGTCAGCTTTTTCATTCTCATGGACTGCTTCATTTTCTGTTTTGGATGACGATTCATTCTTCGCATTATCATTGTTAGAACAAGCACCCAGGACCAATATCAAAGTCAGCATGGTAAAAAACAGGAGCCTTTTCAGGCTCCTCATAGAAGTTGTAGATCGTTTCATTTCTCTTTTATCACCCTTTTTGAGCTCCTGCGGTCAAACCTTCAACAAGTAGACGTTGCAGGAACATAAATAATAGTGTTACCGGAATCGCTGCCAGTACCGCACCCGCTGCGAACGTGGTGAATTCTGTACTTGCGTAGGAGTTGACCATTTCATACAAGCCAACCGCCAGCGTCCATTTATCACGTGTACGAAGAATCAGTCGTGCGAAGATAAAGTCTACCCATGCTCCCATAAAGGTTGTCAGGGATACATAGACGATAATCGGTTTGGACAGCGGAAGCATAACCCGCCAGAATGTAACGAAATGACTCGCTCCATCGATTCTGGCTGCTTCCTCCAGGCTTTTCGGTAAGGTATCGAAGAACCCTTTGGCCACGAACATCCCGAGGGCAGCCCCGGCCGCGTATACGATGATGAGCGCCAGATGCGTATCCAGCAAATTCATCTGCAGGAGCAAAATGAAGATCGCGATCATACTCATGAAACCAGGGAACATCCCGAGTACAAGTACCGTCGTCATAATGGTCTTTCTGCCTGTGAAACGGAAACGCGAAATCGCATAGGCCGTCAATATCTGAATGAGTGTCCCTAAAATCATGCTGGAAATCGCGATTTTAAGGGTGTTCAAATACCATTGTGTATAAGGAAGCTGTCTGGTTTCACTTTCCTCAAACAAACTCGCATAATGCTCTGTCGTCACTTCATTCGGTACGATGGAATCCATAAACAGGGAATTCCCAGTCTTGAGTGAAGACATGACAATCCATAGTGTCGGATAAATAACAGCAACCGCAATGAGAATAAGCAGGATATAGCTGATCGCCAGCTTGATCGGTGATTTTTTCATTGAACCATATCCTCCTCTTTAAATGACTTGGTCTGTCGGAAGTTGTAGATGGACAGAGAGGCGATAATGATAAAGATCAAAATACCAATCGCGGATGCGAAGCTGTACTTCTGATTATCCAGTGCCAGCTTATACAACCAGGTAACCAACAGGTCTGTCGTACCGGCCAGATAGTAGTCTCCGGTCTTCGGATCTCCGTTCGTTAAGAGGTAGATCACGTTAAAGTTATTGATATTTCCAGAGAACTGCATGATCAAAATCGGCGCCGTTGCGAACAAAATATAAGGCATGGTGATGTTTTTGAATTTTTGGAAGCTGGATGCACCATCTACATCGGCAGCCTCGTACAGATCCTTCGGAATATTTCCGAGCAATCCGATAACCAGAATCATGGAGACCGGAATCCCGATCCACATGTTGACGAAAATAACCGTTGCTTTGGCCCAGGTCGGATCATTCAGCCACTGGATGCCGTCCAGTCCAAACCATCTCAAATACTGATTGATTGGACCAAATTGATAGTTCAGCATGTTGCGGAAGATCAACAGGGAAATAAATTGTGGAATCGCATATGGGATAATGTAAATGGTACGCCACAAAGTCTTGTATCTGATTCCGGGCTGCTGAATGAGCATAGCGACAAGGATACCACCAAAATAGGTTGTAACCGTCGCGAGTACAGCCCAAATTAATGTCCAAGTTAATACGCCAAAGAATGTTTTGCTCCACTGTTTCAGAGTGAGCAAATCCTTGAACGTGTCAAAACCTACCCAGTCGACCAATCCTTTTGGTGGAATGTGATCGGGTGCTGAATAGTTCGTAAACGCCATCAGAATCATAAAAATAATCGGCATGATGGTGAAGAACAATACCCCGATTGCCGGTAAAAACAGCAAAACATATGGAAAGTTATGTGTAAAACTGTGTTTGATGGATTGAAGGAAGTTGCGGGAAGGGTACCCCTTGTCCCTCATTTTTCCTGTATTGCGTGCATCATAGATGTTGAAGATGTACGCCAATACAAGCAAAATGATGACCAATAATGCAATCAAACCAAAAATCATGAGGAATACAGAATGATCCCCATCTGTTTTGACAAATCGTCCATTCACTTTTTCAAAGCCTTGTCCAGTCGTTCCGAGTGTAATAAGACCTTGAAGATCTGAAAACAATCGCGTCACGAGTAAATATATTCCCACGATTTCCGCAGTCAGGAATATGAGTGCTTTCCCAATTTGACGGTTATATAGCTGACCTAATCCCATGAAAACGGCGGATAGTATGGTGGCTGTTCTCGTATGATTGCCCATTTTTCTCACCAGCCCCTCTCTCAAATTCATAAATCACCCGCCGACCTGCGGACGACGGGTGAAATATTCTAGATGTCTGTCTCTACTCTGTCTATTACTGGTTGATGGCGGATCTCATTTGATCTACCATGTTATCCATTGCCGCTTTCGGATCAGTACCGTCATTCCAGATAGAAGCCAGTGCAGCTTCGATTGGTGCCCAGTATTGAGCCATTGCGTCGATTTTAGGCATTGGTGTGGAGTTTTTGAACTGCTCCAGGAACACGGAAGCAAACGGATCGTTTTGAACAAGTTCACTTTCTCCAAGCTCTTTGTTTGCAGGGATGTTACCGAACATTTGGAATGCTTTTTCCTGTGCTTCCTTGCTAGACATGTAGCGTGCAAGCAATGTAGCCGCATCCGGATAAGCGGTGTTGGCATTGATGTACAATGCTTTTACACCGGAGAATGGCTTCAGGATCTCGCCATTGTCCATTTTTGGATACATATGAACGCCCAGGTTGTCGCCCAGAGATTTCTTGAATTCTTGTGTCTGCCAAGGACCGCTTACGTTCATAGCCAGTTTGCCTTCGTTGAACAAGCTGGTTTTGATATCAGCCGTTACGTCTGTAGATTGAAGAGGAAGAATTTCAGTCAGGGACTGGAAGAAAGTTGCTGCTGCAACTGCGCTCTCACTGTTCAGACCCAGATCTGTTTCGTCTTCACCGTTGTTACCGAATACATAAGCGCCATATCCACCGAAGAATCCGAAGCTCCAGTATCCGTTGTGGATTTCCCACATGTACGCATATTTGTTATCAGCCTTGTTGTTGAAATCTTTTGCAAATGCTTTGATTGCATTGAAATCTTCCGGGAATTCACCGTTAGGTACAAGAGACTTGTTGTAGAATACAGCTGTTGTTTCTACTGCTCTTGGAATTCCGTACATTTGACCATCGATGGTTACCGCACCGACTGCCAGTTCCTGTGCTTCACTCTTCACGATTTCTGCTGTAGCATCATCGATTGGAAGAATAACACCGGAAGTAACACCGGAACCAGTTCTGTCATGAACAGCTGTGAATACGTCAGCACCTACACCTGCAGGTCCATCTGTAATCATTTGTCCCATGGATTTGTCAGCACCTTGCTCTGCAAACTCAACTGGAACGCCATACTCGGCTTCAAATTGTGCGGCCATTTCTTCAACAAATGCTTTCTCTTCACCGCTGTCCCAAATCAGAAGCTTTGCGCCTTCTTCAGGTTGAAGATCATCCACAACTGCACCGCCATTGTTTTCAGCTCCGCCAGTATTGTTATTCTGTGCGTCGTTTGTTGGTGCATTTCCGTTGTTCGCGCTGTTGCCATTTCCGTTGTTGCCCCCACAAGCTGCAACAAATACAAGTGCTAATGCCAAGACCAGAACGAGCAGACTTCTCATCTTCATAAGACAAGACCCACCTTTACTTATATTTTTTGTCTTTTGCCTTTCCTTCCTGTAATTCACCAGACTGAAAATGCTATCTAGATTATTTGCGATAATGGACTTCCTTATACAACCATGGGGTCATTCTATAAGCTCTGTAGTGCCCGATGAACCTGCGCCGCTGCGCAATCGTTTGTACAAGTCCATTTCACGCTATTCCCTAAATTCCAATTTCAGTATTGGTTGACAGAAAGAAAACGCTTTATCGACTGTTTTTATCATACAAAAACTTGACCAAGAATAAAAACGTTTGCACAATTCGTTTTTAGTCATTTTCACGGTGTTTTTTTTGTTTATCTTGCTTATATTCCTGATTTCTTATTTTTTTATCTTTATTCATGAAAACGTTTTATGTTTACATCCTCAATAATGTAATATATGCTATTACTAAAATAAACGCATCTTGAGTATGTAGGGGCACCCTTACGTATCTCAGCCATGTAAAGCAGGTGGAATTATGCCCGTTACAATTAAGGATGTTGCGAAGGTCGCCGGGGTCTCGCCCTCCACAGTTTCCCGCGTTATCTCCAACCATCCTCGCATCAGTCCAAAAACAGCTGCCAAAGTCAAGCGCATCATGATCGAGATGGGGTATCATCCGAACATGGTCGCCAAAAGCCTCGTATCCAAAAAAAGCAATACACTCGGCGTTATTCTGCCAAGACCTGCCGAAGAACTATTTCTGAATCTGTTCTTCTCAGAGTTTATCCGGGGGATCGTGACGCAGGCAACCCGACAAGGATATGATCTGCTGATGTCATCCGGTACAACAGAATCCGAGGAAATGGAAGCCATTACACGGTTCGTCAAAGGACGGCGAGTGGATGGAGTCATTTTATTGTCTTCCAAAAAAAATGACCCTACCGTCAAGTTTTTAAGGGAACAAAATTTCCCTTTCATCTTAATTGGCCGCAGTGACGAGCATGCCGATGTGCTCTCCGTGGACAATGACAACGTTCAGGCCGCCTATGATGTCACCAAATATTTGATCTCTCTTGGGCATGAGCGAATCGGATTTGTCAGCGGTCCTCCGCAGCTCGTTGTCTCCCAGGATCGACTGGAAGGCTACAAAAAAGCGCTCAAGGAATCCAACCTCCCGATGAAATCCCACTGGATTGTAGAAGGGGAATTTCTGCAGGAGAGCGGGTACCGGGCCATGTCCATGATTATGAATCTGGCTGATCGCCCGACCGCGCTGATTATCACAGATGATTTGGTTGCCTATGGGGTGGTTCGAGGCATCACTGAACTCGGGTACCAGGTACCAGACGATATCAGTCTTTTCAGCTTTAACAACATTTCCATCTCCGAGCTGACAACACCGCCATTGAGCAGTGTCGATATCGGTATTTATCAGATGGGCTATACCGCTTCGCAGGCCCTGTTGCGTAATATTCAGGAAGACCAGCATGATCAGCGACGCATTGTCATCCCGCATCGACTTATCATTCGTCAATCCTGTGCCAAAATGAATAGTCAGGAAAGATCATAAGCGTCTGCCTATCGAGGCAAGTGCAACCCTGCATCCATAATCATACCGTCAGGAAGTTTCCTGACGGTTTTTTGTATACCTGCTAAAACATCTTCTCAATGGCTTCTCTTCCACTCATTCCACGAACAATCCCCATTTTCTCTGCCTCGACTGTGACTGATTCAAGTGGTGCATCCATCAATTGCTCGATTGTCCTCACTCCGACTGCGCGCCCCGCGACAATGTTGCGATCCTGCAGTTTCTCATTCAACAGCGCTACATCCAGTGCCCCGCACATAATGTATCCTTTTTCCGTAGAAACAGTGAGCAAGGTCGTTTTCGGAAGCTTGACCTCTGTACCCAATGCCGTGCCATTTTTCATAGGAATCGGGATTAACTGAATCATGACCAGATCAACTCCTTGGACTGACTTGTGACATCCTGCTAACAGCCTATGTCCGAAGGATGATATTTGTGTAGTTCATCCGTCCCTTTTTACTTGTAAATTCATGTGTACATGGTATGATGTTGTATGAAAGTAAAGCTCTTGGAGGAACCAAAATGACTCAAAAATCAGACTCGTCCTTTTTATTTACTGTTGAATTGCTTCTGAACAGTCCTTCACAAGCAAAAGCGGTAGCTGAAATAGCCAGGCTGTTGGCAGATGAGCAAGTGAAAGATTACAAGATTGTCAGTGGGTCTGAGGTTGGAAAATGGATTGACCAGATCAAGCAATCCATGGAAAGCGTTCCTTCATCAAAGCCAAAACCAGCTGCAACATCACCAGCATCAGCAAGCAAACCGGAAGTGAAGCCTGCATCACCCAAATCCACGGCCGCTGTCAAGTCGGAAACCGCCTCAAATTCCGATCAAAAAATTATCGAATTGCTCGGCCATTTCAAGGATACCAACACACTCGTTCGCTTAAGTGTCATCAAGGGTAAGGGCGTTAAACTGAGCATTCCATGCCGAATCCTCAACTTTGATGAAAGCAGTCAAAATGTATCGATCTACCATGTGGATGAGAAAAAGGTGTACTTAATCAAAATGAATGAAATAGACGACTTCATTGTCAGTTGAAGAACATTCATCATATCAGCAGAATATGCAAAAACCGGCATGAATCGCCGGTTTTTTCTTTGCCTATTGGCGTATATAGGTTACATCGCAGCCGATTCTGTAATGGCTTTTACCTTCTCTACAAACTCATCAGCCGGCAGCGGCGGACTGAAGTAAAAGCCCTGCACTTCATTACAGTGATTGGCATTCAAATAATCCAGTTGTTCGATCGTTTCTACCCCTTCCGCGATCACCTTGAGCTTCATATGGTGTGCCATAGAGATAATCGTTGACACGATTGCGGCATCTGAAGGATCCTCCATCAAATCGCGGACGAAAGATCGATCGATCTTCAATTTATTAATCGGGAACTTCTTGAGATAGCTGAGCGAGCTGTAACCGGTACCAAAATCATCCATGTTAATAAGCAATCCCAATGATTTCAGCTCAATGAGACAGTTCGTGGCATAATCCACATCCAGGGTCATGCTCTCTGTAATTTCGAGTGCCAGATATTGCGGTTCCAGCCCTGTTTCTTTTAAAATATTCGCGACCTTCTGCTTCAGGTTTTGTTGTAAAAACTGCCGTACAGACAGATTGACGGATACCGGAATCTTCGGGAATCCATTCTCCTGCCATTGCCTGTTTTGTCGGCAAGCTTCCCGAATCACCCATTCCCCGATTTCCACAATAAATCCGGTTTCCTCCGCAAGCGGAATAAAGGTACCTGGTGAGACCATGCCTCTTTCCGGATGCCGCCATCTGATCAAGGCTTCCATCCCCACAATGTCTCCACCACGGATGTCCATTTGCGGCTGATAATACAGTTCAAACTGGTTTTGATGCAAGGCCATCCGCAGCTCGCCTTCAAGATTCAATCGCTCAATCGATCGGTAATTCAAGTTCGAATGGTAGAACTGGACATTGTTTCTCCCTTGTTCCTTCGCTCTCGACAAGGCCAGATCAGCCTGCTTCATCAACACTTCCGTCGTGGCATCGCCCATATAAATCGATACACCAATGCTTGCGGTAATGTGAATAGAACGATCCTGCAAATAAAATCCCTGGTCTAGTGCGGACAAAATTTCCTGGGCTTTCTCAAACGCATGCTCATTGGCATGCAGGTGCTGGTAAAAGAGAGCGAACTCATCTCCTTCCATTCGGGCAACAAAGTCATCCTCGCCCACACAATGAGTCAGCCGCTCTGCTACCTGAAGCAGCAGCATATCCCCGAAATCATGGCCCAGCGACTCATTCACCCACTTGAAGCGATCAACATCCATGTAAAACACTGCCAGCATCTCGCCCTGAGATGGCACGGAAACATCGGTTTTCTGTACGACAAGATCCAGCTTGTCCCGAAACTTTCTCCGGTTCGGAAGACCTGTCAGATCATCATAATAGGCCATCTGCTTGATCCGTTCGGCTGTTCGCTTATGGATCGCTTCTTTGTCATGAAGCTGCCGCTTCAGCATAACCAGATAGATCGCGGTCAGGCCTACAGCCGTTCCCGTATTCAACAGCCATATCGTCCAGTCGTGGTAGGTGCTGTATATCCAATACCCGCTCCCTGCCACATATAACAGAACGAGCAGTATGACTGCGTAAGATGCGTCACCTTTAAAATGGCTGCTTCTCTTAGTTTGCACGTTATTTTCCCTCCCAGCCGATGAGCGTCTCGTCTTTAGTTATTCGCGATGCCGGATAATTATTCCTGCATAACGAGAGAGATCGGAAGGGATTCGTTTGAAGGTGGTGGACTGGGCTGTCAGCGTGCTAAATCCGCTTCCATGCATAACGGGCAGTCAGGACCCAGGCCCCGATAAAGGAAAGGCCGCCTAATGGTGCTACCGCCCCGAGCATTTTCCACCCCGAGATACTGAGTACATACAAACTGCCTGAAAAGAAGAGAATTCCGAGTACAAACAATCTTCCTGCCCATTTCGCGGATGCAGCAGGATCTGCCGGTTTGGTCAGTATGCCAAGCAAAATCAGACCTAGCGCATGCACCATATGATAGTGAACCGCCGTATCATAGGTAGACAGGTCTTCCTCGCTTAATCTGCTCTCCAGCCCGTGAGCGCCAAATGCGCCCAAGGCGACGGACAAAGCCATCAGGATACTGCCTGTGATCCACCATTGCTTGTTCATTCTACTCTGTCCCCTCTCTTGTCAAATGCCGTACGCGATGACGATTGATTCTCATCGTTCCTTCCCTCGAAAGAGGATGAACGATCCTCTGTAGAACGCCCTTCTGCACGTGTATACAAGTCTGAATCGATTTCGTTCCACCACGAAGGAAGACCGGCTGATTTGGCATATATCATCTGAAGCTGATGCATTGCTCTTGTGGCTGCCATATAGAACAATCGACGATCTGTCTCGTCATAGTGGCCGCCGTCCACCTGCCAGAGCACAACCGATTCGAATTCAATGCCTTTGGACAAATAAGCAGGCAGTACCACCATTCGGCCCGACAAGCGTTGTGTATCCTTGACGACGAGCTGGATGTCTTCCGGTTCCACACCGATTTGTATCGCAGCCTGTTGCAGCTTTTGGTACAGCTCCCGGCTGTTTTCCATCGTTTTGCAGATGATTCCAATGCGATTCGAATTTACCTGTTCCCGTACCAGCGCCTGCAATGCGTCGAATGCCTCGTCTTCATCATGTGCTTCTATCAGCACAGGCATCGGACCGCTGCGATCGAACGGAATCGAACGCTGCTCTTCCGGCAGCAGGGACTGGGCAAAATCGAGAATCGGAGCGGTGGAACGATAACTCATTTTAAACGACAGCCGTTCATCTCGCTGGGCATGCAGCCATTTCGGAACGGTATGGAAACTGTCCGCGCTTTCATTGTGTGCATAAATCCCCTGGTGAATATCCCCCAAAATCGTCAGCTTGGCTCTTGGGAATCGGTGGCGGATATACGCATATTGAAAAGGCGTATAGTCCTGCGCCTCGTCGATGAGCACGTAATGGATCGAGCCGTCGACACGCGAGAACCCTCTTAATCCTTCCATCATGTACAAATACGGAGAGGCATCCTCGGCAAGGAGTCGGCCTTCACCAATAAGTCTGCAGCTTTCCTCCGTCATCTCGTTCCAGCGAAGGAGATCGATTTCGTTCTCATCTTCCCAAAACGGAGGACGCTGTCGCAAAAACTGCAAAAACATCGCTTCATCGTCAAGGAACCGGTCACGATCTACAAAGGCTCGCAGCTTCCTGAATTTGCTGTTCACGATCCATTTCTTCAGTTCCTTTCGAACCTGCTGATCATCATCAAAAGATTCGGCTTGAAAGCCGCCTTTTTTCTGCACCCGCTGGTAGACACGCTGATATACTTCGTCGTCCACCCATTCCATCGCATCCTGAACCCATTTTTTCTTCCGCTGTTCCTTTTCAGCCTGATCGAGCTGCTTGTGTAGCCATTTCTTCATCAAGACGTTCTTGCGATCGATCGGCGTATCCGAAGGAAACCCGTAATAGGCCTCAGTCATCTGTTCGGCTGTAATCAGCACCCGTCCCCGAAAGGTTACTGGACGGAAAATCATACCCGCTTGCTCCGCACATGAACGAATATATTGATCCAGCCATTCAAAATAAGCAGCACTTGCCTTCCATTGAATCGCCGTTTTTTGGGCTTGTTTCCAGTCTGCATTCCTCGACGTGTATAGACGCTCCGTCTGATCGTACAGATCCTCTACCGTATAGAATCGCCCAAGTGCTTCCTCGGTCAGCTCTTGAAAAATCATCTGCCTCATATTCGCTTCTCCAAGCTCTGGCAGGACATGGGATACATATTGACTGAATAAAGGATTAGGCGAGAACAACACGATCTGATCCGCTGTCATCCGGTTGCGATGCTTGTAGAGCAAATACGCAACTCGCTGCAAGGCTGCAGAGGTTTTCCCGCTTCCTGCCCCACCCTGCACAATAAACACATCGACCTGATCGTTTCGAATCATCTGATTTTGCTCACGCTGGATGGTCGCAACGATACTCTTCATCTGCTCGGACGAAGAATCAGAGAGTGCTTGCTGCAACAAGCTGTCGCCAATGGTCAGATCCGTATCAAATACATGCTGCAATTCCCCTTCGCGAATCACATACTGACGTTTGAGCGTCATCTCACCGGCAATACGTGCTCCCTCCGGAGGCTGGTAGGAAGCTGGTCCAGGGGAATCATCATAAAACATGCTGGAAATAGGAGCACGCCAATCATAAATGTAGAAACGACTGCCATCTTCATTCATAAGAGAAGCGAGACCGATGTAGATTTGCTCTGCCTCTGCCTCTGCCTCTGCCTCTCCCTCTTCCACAAAATCAATACGGCCAAAGTAAGGAGACTGCTCGAGACGAACCAGCATCTGAAGGCGTTCCGCAGCCAGCCGGTAGCTCTTCTCCCTTTCAGATAACAAGCGCGCTTCTTGCTGAATACTGGAGAACGTTTCCATCGTTTCCGTGTCATTCGTCAAATTCACGGACATATCATCCCAGAAGTGGGTTTTCAGCTCTCGCACCTCATGACCACGGATACCGGTCGTCTGTTCGAGAAGGTCGATCTGCTTGACCAGAAGCTGCATGACCTCTTGCAAGCGCTCCTTCTCTTTCTGAAGTGCTTTCTGATCCATCGTCATTCGATCCCCTCCATTCAATCTGCGCGTATTTTACCACGCCGGAGAGCGTCAAATCAATGACGGATACCTATCCTGCAAAGGGATTCGCTTCAGGAAGCAGCGGATTGTCACGCATACCGCTCCATCCCTCGATCCGGTAAATCAGCTTTTGATCTTCATCCGCTCGTATGAAACGATTGGGGATTTCCTGTCCATCCGCGTCCACCTCAAACTTGCGAAATCCTCTCGTAAAACGAAAATGATAGGCACTGTCACGCGGCACTACAAAGCTGCCCCTGAAAGTTCCGTCCTCAGATTCTGACAACTCCATGCCATGACCTGCAAAAATACGCGCATCAGACGGTGTATCTTCCGGTACCTCCACTTCAAAATCCAGGCGTACTGTCGGCGTCAGTTCCGGAATAACCTCCAGCATTTTCTTCACTTGCAACTCCCCGTGACGGTAAATAATCTCGGTCTTTCCCACCTGAAATGCCTGTACCGTCCCGTCCGGATCAACCTTCGCCACCTCCGGATGGCTCGAATGAAATACGGCACAAGTATCCGTTAATGCCAGTCCATTCGCATACTGAACGATCGGATTGAGCCGAACCTGCATCCCTTCCATCCCGACCCTGGTTCTTCCCAGCAGCTTGAGCGAGACCGGATCGCTCTTCTGACCGAACATGAACAGCATCGGCATATGAACCCGCTCTGACCAATCCTGTTCCTCGTGCGCACTGTCGGGTGACAAGTAGTAGCCAAGCTGTTCATTGGGCACAAAGCCATTCGCCAGATGATGATCCACGATCTCCCGCGCGTGACGGGGCAGGAAAAGCCCCTCGGCTTCTCCGATATCGATCCACATCCGCAAGGGCGGATTGTCCGAATACGGCTCTAGCAAATGTTCCTCTGCCAGACTGGTTCTGCTGGACGGATCAAAGCCCGCCCGTACAAAGTAAGGAGACAATATGGCGAGATGCCCAAATACATCGGGATGCCTGAATCCGATGTGATAGGTGCACAAGCCCGCGCCGGATGAACCCATCAGCCCCGTATACGCTGGCTCCGGTCTGGTGCGATAGGTCTGATCGATATAGGGCTTGAGCTCTTCGACAATAAACCGTTCATAATCAAGCCCTGCACATCGAGTCCGGTGCAGTTCCTCCTGAGGAACCTTGAAATGATAAAATTCATTCTGCTCCTGTGGACGCAAATGGGCAATGGCGACGATGATAATCTCCTCCATCCATCCGGCTTCGATCAGGCGATCCGCAGCCAGATGGGCATTCCATGAGCTTGTTCCAGGTTTGGCCGGCGCAAAGGAACGCTGTCCTGCGTGCATATACAGGACGGGATAAGACTTGTTTGGCTCCTGCTCATAATGGCGCGGCACATATATAAATAGCCTCCTTTCATTGTCCATAATCTCTGAACGAAATGCATCGATGTTCACGATCTTCGATGTTGAAATCAACGTATGTATCCCCTCCTCCTCAATCTAATACCTATTATAAGCCGTCCTGCCAATGATTGCATTATTCTATGATTGACGGTCGCATGTCGCATGGTACAGTTTGTGAACAATCCCTCACAAACCTGCCAGAAAGCATTTAGTTTTCAGCATCAGCATGGTATAGTTCAAGATACAGACAGATGCACGAACCCAGCATCCGTCCGAATATCCATAGGGATGTTCACAACATTGATTACAGAGGGAATCACGGATATGAATAATCGCAGAACCATACACATCAACCCGCACGATGAGTTGACTGAACAAAAAGCAGCCCACTATTTTCATACACTCCAAAACCAGATCAGACATCACAGCCATCTACCATCCCTGACTCAAAAACTTGCTGCCTGGGGCCAACAACACACATCCAAGCGCTCCCTTACTTCACTATTCCATCGTAGCGGACGTCTGCCTCGTCCTGGATCACGGGAAACCAGCGCCTATATCAAATGGCTGCAAACGACGGGAAAACTGGATGCGTATCTGGATCGCAGCATCTCGTATATTTTTTTGCGAGACCTTGGCAAATCCCTTGCAGAACCGAAAACTCTGAAACGGGTCCAGCAGGTCGCAGAAGAGATCAAACAGCAGCTTCTCTCATCCCTCTCCCTCGGTCGGTCCGCTTCCTCCGATCCAGCCCAAAAACCTCACGGGGAACTGTTTCATACCGTCCAGTTATACAGATGGGCCCAGCAAGAAGGCATTGCACATACGTTTATTTGGGTGATGGATAAATTGAGACGTGTTTCTGCACAGCTTCCGGAGGAGATGGATGCAGAAAATGCGCAGCGTAAACTCGTCAAAATCATCATGGGGATGGTCTTGCATGTACTTGAAGACATGGAGGAAGATCAGAAGGATGATCAGACGGAGAAATATAATCGGTCCGAGATGCTGGATAAAGCCATACGACTGGGCTATTGCTACGGACTCACCTATCCGTTTATCGATGACCTGCTCGATTCAGGAGTGTTATCCCGGGAAGAGAAATCCCGGTTCGCTGAGATCATTCGCGAAACGCTGCTCACCGGCACGGTTGCGGAACTTGGTGCTTGGTCAGGTAATCAGGCTGAACTGATCCGTTTCATTCATGCCGAGCTGGGAGAAGCCTTTACATATATGAAGAATCATCAACGTCCAGAGACACTGGCATCCTTTCTTCAGCAGGCATATGTATTCTTTGAAGCCCAGGAAACCGATCGCGTAAAGGAACTGTCCTATGCCCACTATGCCAATGAAGAGCTGTACCTGCCAATCATGATCAAGTCTGCCTCTTCCCGCTCCATCGTCCGGTCCATTCTCGCCTCATCGGAGGACGAAGGATTCGACAATCGCACGTTCTTTTATGGCATCTACAACCAGCTCGCTGATGACTTCGCGGACCTGTCGGAGGATCTGGAACAGGGAGCCGTCACACCTTACACCTACTATTTGACGCATTCCCGCCATCGAGATGATCTGATCAACCCGTTTGACATGTATTGGGCTGTCATTTCCCACTTGATTCACGACGTTTACGAAGAAGATCCGAAGACGTGTGACATCATTTTGAACCGGGCGATCAACGGACTGAAACGTTTCCGATCCCGTGTGGGCCCGGATCGCTATGATGAAGTCATGCAATGGTTCGCTCCTGCTAATCCGGAATTGCTTCATCTCATCCAGCGTCTGGTACTGAAAACAGAACAAGCAGATTTTCTCGATAAGCTGATGAGGGATCAAATTCTCGCCAATCTTCAGGAAAATCGGCAAAGCAAGTCCGCATTTCAACACGACATCAAACGGGTGCGTGCCCACATCAATACCCTGCTGAAAATCGGTTCAAATCGCCCAACTCAAGAAATGGGTATGCAAGATACGATTATCGAAGCCGCCAATTACAGCCTGGAGGGCGACGGGAAGCGACTGAGACCGATTATGACCTGGATGATGGGAGTGAAGGAATTCGGTCTGACGCCCACAGCGATTGAACCGCTCCTGAAATCTCTCGAATACATGCACACCGCTTCCCTCATTCTCGATGACCTGCCGTCTCAGGACAATGCTTCTCTGAGAAGAGGACGCCCGACCTTGCATGAAGTATACGATGTCGCAACCGCTGATTTGACGGCCCTGTATTTAACCCAGAAAGCAACACGGGAACAGGCCTCCCTGCAATCATTCGATGCGCAGCATGTACTGGAACTGATTCAATATTCCTCTCACCTGACGGAGAACATGTGCATGGGGCAGGCCATGGATCTGAATGCGAAGGAAAAGCCGTTGACGCTGGAGCAGTTGAATACGATGTGCTTCTACAAAACGGGGATGGGCTTCGAGGCTGCCCTCATCATGCCGGCGATGCTGGCTCAGCTTAACGCTGGTGAGATTGCGGCTCTGAAAGCCTATGCACGCCATGCCGGTATCTTGTTTCAAATCAAGGATGACCTGCTCGATGTAGAGGGAGAGCTTCATATTCTGGGGAAAGAACCGGGGAAAGATGTGGATAACCAGCGTTCTACCTTTGTCTCCGTGTTAGGCAGGGAAGGCGCCAGAGCCGCCATGTGGGAGCATTACTGCCTCGCACTGGAAGCCCTGGACGACATACCGCTGAAGACACCTTTTTTAAGACATTTGCTGGATTTTATGATGTATCGAGATCATTAATCACGTATAGACCGGAAACCACTGCTTGAACACCCGTACCACTTCATCCGACTGAATCGGTTTTCGCAGGAAATCCTGCATCCCGCATTCCAGGCAGGCCTGTTCATCTGTTTTTTGTACATAGGCTGTGAGGGCGACGATAATCGGCTGTTTCTCCCTCGGCAGCTTGGCCCGAATCTGTTTTGTCGCCTCCAGGCCGTTCATGACCGGCATTTGAATATCCATGAAAATCAGATCGTATTCTTTTTTCTCGACCGCCTGCACGGCTTCTTCTCCATTCAGCGCCAAGTCAGCCTGATACCCCATCTTCTGAAGCAAACCGATCATCACCTGTCGATTGACCGGATGGTCTTCCACCACCAGAATGTGGGGCATCCGTTCGTTGCGCTCCCACGTGACCTCCCTGCGGGAAGACCAGTCAGACAGGGAAGACGCCAACACGTCCCCGTCCCTTCTTGCATCAGGCATGCGGTCTGTTGATAGAGCATGCTGCGGTGGGGACAGAATGAAATGAAACGTCGATCCCTCACCTTCCATGCTGCTGGCCATGATCATGCCACCCATCATTTCAACCAGCTTTTTGCTGATCGCCAGACCAAGCCCGGTTCCACCGTATTTGCGATTTGCACCGGAATGGACCTGCGAGAAAGACTGGAACAGCAAGCTCAGTTTGTCGGAAGGGATGCCGATGCCTGTATCTTCGATATAGAAATGAAGCAGCGGATTCGGATGTCCTTTCCCGGATTCCTCGGTTTCCAGTCGCAGCTTCACGCTCCCTTCCTCCGTAAATTTGATGGCATTTCCAATCAGATTGACCAGCACCTGACGAATGCGGCTTTCATCACCGGACCATTGTTCAGGGACTGACTCACTTACCTTCATCGTCATTTGCAGCCCTTTGCTTCTTACGCTGGGCGCAAACAGATCATACACTTCCTGCAGGAGGTCACGTAGATCGAATGGTTCGATTTCCAAATCCAGCTTGCCGGCCTCAATCTTGCTGAAATCCAGTATATCGTTAATAATTCGGAGCAAATCCGTGCTGCTCTTGCGCACAATTTGCACATATTCCTCCTGTTCTTCAGACAAGTCGGTATCCTTTAACAGGTCAATCATGCCGATGACCCCATTCATCGGCGTTCGAATCTCGTGGCTGACCATCGCCAGAAATTCCGATTTCGCCTGGGCCGCTTTCTCTGCGGATTCCTTCGCTCTCAGAATTTCTTTCTCATTCGTAATATCATTGAATACCACTACGGCTCCAACAATATCTCCGTCGTCATAAATCGGACTCACCCGATAATTAACAAGAAAGCTGGAACCGTCCTTCCGCCAGAGCACCTCCTCATGAACCGTTCGCGGCAAACCATCCTGAATCGTTCTGTATATCGGGCATTCTTCTATTGGATACATACTCCCGTCCGCCTTGGTGTGATGGATCATATGATGACCATGCATGCCGTTGGCTTCCTTCATCGTATAGCCCAGCATCTTCGTACCAGCCGGATTCATGAACATAACGCGATCCTTTTTATCCACGCCATAGATGCCCTCAGACACCGAGTTCAATATGAGAGAATGATGGTAACTGAGTTTCTTAATTTCTTCCACATACTTTTTCTGCTCCGTAATATCGGTTGCGATCCCGTATACCCCTACTACCTCGTCCTCCACGATGATCGGGACATTGGTCACATTGAGATCCAGTCGGTGTCCATCGCGATGAATGACAGCCACATCATAATTTTGTGGAGTCCCCTGCTTGGCCAATGTAAAATGACGATGGGTACGCTCCAGATCCTCAGGCACAATTAATGGCGTATAAGACATCTGCAGCAGTTCTTCCAGCGTATATCCGACAAGCTTCTCCAGATTGGCATTGGCGGACTGGTAATTTCCGTCCATGTCAAACGAATACACACTGGCCGGGCTGTAATCGAACAAGGACTGGTATCGCTGCTTGTTCTCGATCATCGCATGCTCGGCCTGCTTTCGCTCCGTAATATCCCGAGAGATCACGATCATCTCCTGTACCTTGCCATGCTGATCATAGATATATTTTCCGTTGCTCTCGAACCATCTGTACATGCCTGACTGATGGCGAATCCGGTATTCTACGGTTTGCGTGGTTTGGGCGACCAGATTGGCAACCAGATATTCCTGAACGGTCAAGGCATCTTCAGGGTGGATGAAATAAAAGGCGCTCCTTCCGATCAGATCCTCTGGCTCGATGCCAAGCAAAAATCTGGAGGAAGGTGAGGCGTATAGACATATGACATCTTCACAGGCCGAGTGCCTCGTAATCAGATCCAGCGAATGCTCCGAGATAAGCCGATATGCCTTCTCGCTCTCAACGAGCTGGTATTCCATTTGTTTGCGTTCGGTAATATCCTGCAAGGTTCCCAGCATCCGTACGGGATTTCCGCTTTCGTCGAGAATCGTTTTCCCTTCCGACTGAACAATGCGCTCCCCTTCCGTCGGATGCGTGATCCGGTATTCCACCGAATACTTATGCCCGTTTAGCGAGGCATTTACGGCTTCGCGTACTCTTTCCTGATCGTCGGGGTGAATCTGCGAGAAAAAGGACTGATACAACTCCTCCTGATCCTGCTCCCTCTTCTCCATCCCGTGAATCCGGTACATCTCGGCCGAGCAGGTCAGTTGACTATGAACGAGATCCCAGTTCCATGAGCCCATATTGGCGATCCGCTCAATTTCATCAAGACTTACCTCATTCATTTGTTCCACTGGCTGTCTCAGCTTGTTCTCCCTGCGAATGGGCTTGGCGGATACCAATACCCCGGCACAATCGTTTTCAATCCGAATCGGGGCATAATTCATATCCAGATAGATATTGTTGCCCTGATGATTGGCGATGGAATACATAAATCTTGTATATTCACCTTGCAAGGCAAGTTGAAAGTTTGGAAATTGTACAAAATACTGTTCAGGAAAATCGGAAAATTCAAATCCGGTGAGGTGAAGAGCGGCCTGGTTGCAATCTCTGACTCTACCTTCTGTATCCAGGATGACCATTACGTCGGGATGCAGAAGATACAAGCTTTCGTTCGCACGATACTGCTCAATCCATCGGGTTAGCGTGTTGGGTGTGTCTGTCATATCCTCGACTTCCCTTCCATTTATTGATGCTATTATATCAGAGAATTGAGCACCATCCTATTAAAAAGTGATCCCCGTCACGCCCATCTGCCCGCCCCATTTTATTCCACCTGATCCAGCTTGTTACGGCCTGCAAGGCTTGTCTTGTCCGTATATTCATTATAAAACACCTCCCTTTCTAATCCTTTCAGAAAGGGAGGTGTTTGTGGAACCGATAAAACTCGCAAGTGAATGAAGTCTGGCCAATCCTGACTTGCGATAGGTTCATTATCCGTCAACCGAATTCATCAGCTATGGCGCAGAGGTTTCATTCAGCTTGATGTACGGCTGATTGTCTGGATGTTCCGAGCTGTTGATCTGGACGCCAATATTTCTCGTATTCGGGTCCATAATCCGGAAGGTAACTTGCTGATCGGTCATCATCTGGTTCTGTACGAAAGTTGTCACATCTATGGCATGCCAGCCCGATGAATGGACATGGACGGTTCCTTCTATCGTGGAACCTGCACCGAGGCGGTTATGCCAGTTCATCGTTTCATCCCAGTTGTCCGTGTCATAGCTGTATACCGTCAAATTTAATGAGCTGGAAGGCGCTGCATTCACATGAAAATAAAGTTTGGCGGACTGGACCGATTCTGTAAACGCAGACAGATCAAACTTCATATAGGTGAGCCGATCTCCGCCACCAATTGCATTAGGAATATCCACGACCTCCAGCAGCTGTGCCTGTCCAAACGAGGTACTCGGGGCATTCTGATCTACATGCGTATCTGCAACCGCCACAAATTCATGGCTCGCTGCGAATAAACGCGTCACGGTCAGCTTGTACCTGTCTCGTTCCCCTTTCTTGCCATAAACATCGACATGGATGATGTTCTCACCTTCAGCCAGTAGAATGGGAGCAGAGGGGCTGCCGCTTGCCGTGGGCTGTCCGTTTACTTCTACCACCTGATCATTTGCAGATGAGGTTGGTGTCACCTGCACGGAAGCGGTCTGCTGATCCACCGTGACTTGATACCCCATCGTATTCTTATCGAAGGACGGGCTGAGTGTTCCACTGCTGATTTCAAGATGTTGAAGACCAGCAGTCGCATACAACGCAGCCTTATGCGGCTCGTCATAAGCTTGCGCCCAGTAATAGCCTGCGGCAGGGACACTTCTCGGTTCAAAGCCAACCTGGTAACCGGTTGGGATGGTTTCAGACACGAAGGACACCTGCCCGGCTGAATCCGTCATCCCGTTGTGATAAGTGCCGCCTGCATAGTTGAATCTGCCGCCTACCTCAGCACCCGAAACTGGCTGTCCGGAAAGCACATCCACTACCTGCATCTGAACGGTTGCCGTACCGTTCCCATCCGATACGGTCATCCCTTGCAGCATCAGAGGTTGCAAGGTCGTCCCGGCTGTTGTAGCCGAGGTCTCCAATGTAGGCGGTCCGATATTGCCCTGCAAATCGACAGCAGCAACTTTATAATAATAGGTCGTATCAGGCAACAGTCCCGGGTCCGTAAAGGCATGCGTGCGAGCCAATCCGGCGACGTGGGGGGCATCCGGCGTGAAGCCACTCTGTGTACTGCGATATACGATATACCGATCCACTTCCATATTGTCCTGCGCCACGCCGAAGGTCACCCGGATCTGTTCATGATCTAGCGCCGTAGCTGTCGGATTCATATCCAGTGCTCCTGGCGATTGTGAATCTGCGGGAGGTTCCCAGTATACACCGCCCGTGCCCCAATAACTCGGAAGCGCGCGCAACGAATCATAGTGGTGCATCGCCACACCACCGAAGGATGATTGGCTGTCAAATGCCGTATAGACCTTGTCCAGTTCACTTTCCATATAGGTTCGTCCTTCTTCACTAAACGTAATCACTTCAGGATCCCCGCTATTGGCAATATCCTTTGTTTCCACACCAACCACAACGGACAGCGGCTTTCCGAGAGAAATTGCATAATTCATCTCTCCCTGTGCGCCGGCAATGATACCCGCGGAGCCATCAGCCTGATCACGATAATCCATGATGGCAATGTAGTCACTGATATCCTGAATATGCTCTGACAGCCATTTCGTACTGCCGTTCCAGGTGATGTTCGCCGCATAAGGCGAGGTGTCATACCATTTTGGAATGGCAGGTCCAAACGGCAAATGGATACCCGCCACCTGAATCCGATCGATCATCTTCTGCAACCCATCCAGATACTGGAGTTGCAAAGCAGGATACTGCGATTTAAAATCTTGGGAAATGTAAGGCTCAATGTCTACATTCACCCCGTCGAACTTCTCATTCACGCCTGCCGCAAGATGATAATTGATGATTCCCTCTATCTCCTCGATGGCTTCGTCATGATACTGTGCATAGGCCCCCATATAAGGAGGTGAGGTTCCGCCGGCAATGGTCGCATGAACTTCATACCCTTGTTGATGCGCCCAGGAAATGAAATCTTCGAGCTTCCCCGGATCGTCCTCCAGGATATTCATCCCGTTGAACGGACCAACTGCCAGATAAAGCGTGGTGATGGGATCAGATCCAAACGTCGTCGTATCGCTGGCGAATGCATCGAGCACGGTTCTTGCATTCGGATTCAGCAGCAGTTTGTACGTTTCTGGCTCCCATATCCACATCGCCCGGTCCTGGGAAGGCATGGAGAACGGTTCATTCGTTCCCGTTCCAATCTTGGCATATGTCGTCAGGCTGATACCTGTATTCCCCAGTGTATCCGTTGCTCTCGCCTGGATGCTGAAAGTCTGATCCTGAAGACCTGTCGTATCCCATTGCACAACGTAATGGTTCCCGTTGAAGACAGCGGTCTGCCAGCTTCCGTTGCCGATTCGCACCTGCACTTCGCTCAGTGAATTCGGAGAAGCAACCGAAACTTCTACATCCACAACTCCTTGCACGGTCTGTCCGTCACCCGGACTAGCAATCGTGACGTCAGGTTGACTGGCACCTGGATTCTGGACATGAACGTCAATTGCTGGACTCCACACCCCGTAACGAGTCCGGATATTCAGTCCCCTGGCGACCAGTTGAATCGGTCCGCTATACATCGTGGTATCCAGTTCATACTGCCACGTTCCACTGTGATCCGCATCAGGGTCTGTCATCATGACACTGGCCTGGGTACGCCCGTCGATGAGCAGATTGATGTCATACGTATCGACATACGTACCCGAGATCACAACCGTACCCGCAGACAGCACCGCGTCGTCCGCAGGCGAATCGAGGGTGATCATGGCATTGGTGCTCGCCACCACCTCTCCCTGGTTCGGTTGCCATCCGACAGCAAGCATCAGGCTTGTCAACAAACAGAGCCAGACAGATACGTATCTCTTCCTTCTTCTCATCATTTGACCATTCTCCTCTCATTCTCATCCATCGTAATCGCCTTTTGCCTCTTCTGTGTCACTCCACTCCTAACCACCGAATCTGGTTGTGCACCCATTTCGTCTGTTTTTTTGAAATCGCTTACAAATTAGCCGGAAACAAAAGATACGGCTGTGACCTAAATGGGCTATTGACCGTATCTTTTCCTTGGTGACATCCAGGCTGGCAAAATCAACATCCTCTCCAACTGTTGTCAGGGCGATGGTGAATCTTTCCAGTTTACTTTCATCTGATCAGATGGACAGACGGTCTGACTGATAGACGATCTGACCGGATTTCATCGTCTGCACAATATGAATCCCCGTCTCCTCCCGGACAAACCAGACCGCATCAGCCGCGGCACCGGCTGCGAGACCATGCATGCCGGGCAGCTTCATGACCCGGGCTGGATGAAGAGAAGCCATATCCCACGCTTCATCCAGGGTGGTCAAGCCTTTGCTAGTGACATGTTCAATTCCCCATTTCAGCATCTGGGCAGAACCGGCTAGCAAATCTGGATTTTCTGCCAGATGCAGCCGTCCACACGCTGTCAGCACCACCTCCCCACCCACATGGGTCTGATAACGGCCAGGTGCGAGACCACATAGCGACACCGCATCACTGACCAGAATCGCGCGCTCTTTCTTCACTTTCATAATCACCTTCAGCAGAGAATCAGGCAGATGGAAGCCATCGGCAATGCAACAGGTCCACAGCGCATCCTGAGCCAGCTGTTCCCATAAATAGTTGGGATGGCGAGGCAGCATGAGATGTGCCCCGTTGCCTAAATGCGTGGACATGACCGCCCCGCATTGTACGGCCTGCTGGATCTGCTCAGGGGTTGCAGCGGTATGTCCAATGGATACCTGGATGCCATGGACGGTACAAGTTCGAATGAATGCCGCTGCTTCCTCCCATTCCGGAGACAAGGTTATAAGCCTGATTCGCCCTTTGGCTGCGGTTTGCCACCTGTTCATCAACTTCCACGAAGGCGGCTGAATATAGGAACGGTCGTGGGCGCCCCTCGGCCCATCCTCCGGTGAAATAAAAGGCCCCTCCAGATGAATGCCCACTATGCTCGCCTCCACTAGCGCATCCTGCTCACACGCTGAAGCAATAGCCGACACAGCCTGCTCAATGGCATCGGCATGATGGGTAATGACGGTCGGCATATAGGCGGTCACCCCTTCGCTCCACAAGGCACGGGTCATACGGACGACAGTAGACACCTGCAAAGGGAGCGTATTGAAGTCGTCCCCCTGGTAGCCGTTGATTTGCAAATCCACCAATCCAGGCGCCACAAAGGGCAGATTTGGTTGCGCTGGTTCACCTGTGACCGCGACGTTCTGCCATCTCGCCCCGTCTACTTGCAACTGAATGGACTGACCCGTACGGTAGTGCAATCCGTTGAATCCGCTATACATCCGCTATCCCACTGTAGGCCGCCTGATCAGCATACAAGGTGCAGTTGGGGTGACGGCGCAAGATCGTAGCCGGACAGGCTGTAGAGATGGCTCTGGTCAGCATACGGCGAACAGCGGCATGCTTGCGCTCCCCGGGAACGATACAAAACAGCCTGCCACCGGACATCATGGTCGGAACGGTAAGGGTTAGGGCATAGCGGGGCACCTCATCCAGCTTGTCAAAACAGCCATCATTCACTTGCTGTTGACGGCAGGCTTCATCCAGCTCTACTTTCTTCATGATCATCGGGTCTTTGAAATCTGCTACAGGCGGATCATTGAAGGCAATATGACCATTTTCCCCAATGCCCAGACAAATCAGATCAATGGGCGCAGCGTTAATCAAGCGGCTGTAACGGGCACATTCCTCATCCGGATCGTTGCAGCCATCGATGACATGAACCTCTCCGGGCCGAACATCCTCCCAAATCTGCTCCTGCAAGAACTGGCTGAAGGACGAGGATGCGGTTGCAGGCAATCCGACGTATTCATCCATATGAAAGACCGTAACCCGGCTCCAGTCTATGTGAGGCTCCCTCTTCAGGGCTTGCAGGAAAGCAAGCTGGGAAGGAGCAGCGGCAAACACAACCCGTACCCGTTCCTGTTCGCGGAGCAGTTGACGCAGTACATCCGCTGCTTCCCGTGCTGCTGACAACCCCATCTCCTCCCGGGTCGGATAAACCTGAATCCGCAAGTGATCTGCCGCTGTCTGCACAATCGGCTTGTCTGAAGCCAGTCTGATTTCCTGTCCCGTTCTGGATGATTGATAGGTACGCAGAATAATCTCCAGCGAATGTCTGCCATCCTCACCTGTTACGATCGGAGGCCGCTGCTCCAGCACAGCGCGGGCCATATCCTGGATCTGCATGCGATGGCCGTCCGGTATGACGCGAAATGCCGCAAATTTCGGGCATTCAACTTCTTCCCCTTCAATGTGAAGACTGATAATATCATCTTCTTCGATGACGAGTGTGCCTTTTTCACCATGAATCTCCAGCCGTTGTCCCTTTCCCTGATAGGCAGTGGTGGTGATCTCCAGCATGCCCAGTGCTCCGCTCTCATATTGCAGGGAAGAGAGCACCGTATCCTCCACTTCGATATCCCTCAGCACTGCCCGCGCCTTGCCCGTAACCGTCGTCACATTGCCCGCGAGCCACTGCAACAGGTCTACGGTATGAATCCCCTGGTTCATCATGGCTCCGCCGCCGTCCATTTCCCAAGTTCCTCTCCAGCCGGCACTGTCGTAGTACACCTGGTCCCGATACAATTTGACGTAGGCTGAACAGAGACTCAGCTTGCCCAAACGGCCGGATTGAATCACTTCTCTGGCAAACTGGGCCTGCGGAGACATTCGCCTCGGAAAAACCGTAGACAGCCAGACTCCTGCTCGTTTACAGCTTTCAATCATACGCTCCACATCGGGCAGATGAATCGCCATGGGCTTTTCCACCAGCACATGCTTGCCCGCCCGGGCCGACTGTATGGTCTGTTCCGGGTGTTGACCGCTCGGGGTACAAATACAGACGACATCGATATCCTCTGCAGCCAGCAGATCCTCCATCGTGTGATAGACTTTGCCCCCGTACTCCTCGGCAAAGCGGATCGCCTTCTCTGGCTGCTTGTCATATAATGCCGTCAGTTCAGCCTCGGCGGTCTCCTGGATGCCCTTTGCATGAATATCTGCAATAATCCCACAGCCGATGATCGCAAATCGAACGATCGATGGTTTCCCCTTCATAGGTTTCCACTCCCTCTGTTTCCTCTATTTCCTCTGTTTTTATATCCTGTCTGGCCATTTATGATCTGGCTGATACACCTGTCGAATGGATCACAATCGCACCCTCATCCGCCTCGACCGTTGCTTTGGACGCCAGGTAAATATCCGCTGCTGTAATCGTATGTGAACACACACGACCGTCCAGACGCGCCAGATAATCCTTTGTCAGGGTAGAGGGTTCTGCCTCAATCTCAACCTGATGCCATGACTTTGTATGGGTCATCTCGAACATCGCTTCCTGTCCCAGGGTGGTGGACGCCTCCACGGGAGCCCCCAGGGGAGCCCTCAGGGGATCACCAGAAAGGCGCAGCTCAGCCGTCCCTTCTGTGCCTGTGACAAAGATGCGTCCGTCACCGTACGTCCAGCAGCTTTCGGGTGTATGCCAGTCCGCATACAGTTGGGCGGTGCCGCCTCCTTGCATCTTGATTTGCAAGCCTGCTGCATCATAGAAATCAGGATACTCAGGCAGAATGCGCTTGGATCTAAATGCCTGCATCTCGCAAATCTCATCTGCCAGCAGCCATCGCAGCAAATCGATGTCATGCACAAATAAATCGTTGATAATGCCGCCAGACTGCTCTTTCGAGAAATGCCAGTCCGGACGGTCTTCCGGTCTCAGCATGTGTGGCTTTCGCATCGAAATATGAACGATCGTTCCGTACCTGCCTTCCGCTATGCGTCGTTTCAATGTTGAAACAGATGGGCGGTAGCGCTCCGTAAGCAGCATCCCGATCTCTAGCTGATTGCGGCTAATGAGCGCAGACAACCGCTTCAGACCGTCCCGATTCGTGACAGCCGGCTTGTCAATCATGATCGGTTTTCCGAATTGCTCACACCACTCCATGATGTCAATCTTCTCATTGTTAATGGCGGCACAGCCAATCAGATCGATCGACTCCTGCTCCAATTCCTCCAGTGAAGCGACGATGGGAAGATCGTATTTCCTGGCTATCTGCTCAGCGAGACGATGGTTTTCTCTTTCATATATGCCCTTGCACACATGACCCAGCGCCAGCATTTCTTCAATAAAAATAGAAATATGCGCATGCTGGCAGCCGATGATCGCAAAGGTGCGTTTATTCATCCTGCAAACCTCCTGACGAATGGTGACGTGCTGATAAGACGAGATTGTACGGACTACTTGATACATATAGACTGTTCAGGTGGACGTGGCGGCCAGCAGCTTCCTCACGACCTGAAGATCATGACGAAGGCGTTCTTCCGGCGGCTCTGCTGAAAAGCACTCCAGTGTAATCCAACCGTCGTATCCAATCTTCTGAAGCGCATGGAAAATCGGTTGATGATTGACCTCACCGTCTCCAAGCAGACATTGTCTAAACGCTTCCTCTCCGTGTTTGGTGCGATTTGTAAAGGTAGATGGACCTCCTACTTCGTCAATCCGCCGCTCATCCTTGACATGCACATGGAACAGATGCTCCTGCAACGCATAGATGGAATCGGCCCCGTAATCCGAATCGGAAACGTACATGTTTCCGGCATCATGAATCAGGCCGATGCGCGGATGATCCACGAGCTGAATCAGCTTTAAGGCACTCTCCACATCCTCGATCAGACTTTGATTATGAATTTCCAGCGCAATCTTCTTGTCGAGCTTGTCAGCTTCTTCCGCACAGCGTCGAAGCCAATGCGCTGCTTTCTCGTAATGATAGGGGGCGGCTAAAAAAGCATTGGGACCTCCCTGAAAGACGCGAATGAGGTTTGTTCCCAGTATGTCGGCTCTTTCCATCATTCGCTTGCATTCGTCGAAAGCGCGCTCACAATCGTCATCACTCGACGTCGAAAACCAGCCCATATACCCTGCCAACGCCGAAATACCAAGCTGATGCTCGTCGGCCAGCCTTCTGATCTCCTTCACTCGCTGCAGGGACGTGTCTGCTGATAAATGTGGCTCCCTGCAGGCAATTTCGATCCCGTCCAGACCCATACGACGGGTGATGTCCATGGCCTCATGCATACTATAATCCATCAGTAAGCCGCTAAATGCCGCAATTTTCATCGTTGTATTCACTCCCTTTCTTTCTTATCCTTTCGCTCGTTGGATTCACAGGAACCCTACAGAACATTCGCCGTGACGATGTGCCGATATTGGTTGCACCGCACATAACGGGCATCCGCGTTCGATGCAGAGGGATATCGGAGTCGTTTCTCATCCAGCTCTGGCAGGCTGTCCACCTTGCCCTGCAACCATGCATTGACGCGTTTCCCTGTTGTCTCCAGACGGGCACGCAGGCCGCCATACCGAAGATCCAGCACTTCCCAGCCAAATGGCTTATTGCAGTGCATCCACTCCGTATAGTGATGCTCTCTCAATTGATCCAGCAGGTCGATGAGCAGGGGCAAGGTCTCATTCGCCAATCGATTCAGCTGTTCACGTTCCAGCTTCATGTACGCCGTTCGCAGTCTCACACCGAATTCACTTTTTACACTCAGTACCCGGCATATCGATTCCGGGACCTTCAACAGAAAGGACCAATCTCCGGCCCTGGTGCCTGCTGCATGAAGACGGTCTGCCAGTCCGGCATAATATGTGTCCAGTCCCGATTCCTCTACATGCTTGTCGAACAGGCCCAGCAGCGGGTCTTGCCATAACGCATACTTGGACGGATTCTCCGGCTCCAGCCAGCCTCCATGATCCGGGTCTGGCACATGCACGCCTGGCGGCACATCCAGCGTACCGAGCTCCATGAACGATTGCATCTCTGCACCTGTACACCATTGAAATCTCGCTTCCAATCGGTCCCTCGCTACCTGATTCGCATAACCATGCTCGGCATACAGCTGCAAGCCCAGCAAACCTTGCAGCAGGTTCGTCTCGGCCCCGTCATCCCCCCACAACGTAACAAACGCTTCGCGGATTCCCTGCTGCTTACATGCCTGCATCGCCGCTTCCGTTGTGCGAAAGGTCTTCGGATAATGGACGCCGATACCATTAAAGGTCCAAATGCCGCCCGCAAAAATCGGCTCACTGCCTAATTGGGCATGCTGCTGCAAATAATGGATATAGCACGCCGGATTCTCATGATAGTAGTCCCAATATACGAGTCTCACTTTGCTTGGTACATTCGCAGCATTCGCGGAGGTCATCGCTACCGACCGGTCATAATAGTCGCCAGTGGGCGAGGCCATGCGAAAATACATATCGCTCCACATCATGGGCTCCATTCCGTATGATTCCGTCAAGTCCAGCACGCGCTGCAGGTGTCGTGTCATCAGCTCAGAGCTGGGAGCGAATCCATGCTGATCCAAATACCGGCCGCGTCCGATCCAGTGCGCTTCATCCATGCCGATATGAATGCGTCGGCTGCTGAACATCTCGGCGCATGCAGCCAGTCGCTTCTCGATCCACGCATACGTCTGCTCTGCTCCAACCATTAAGATATCTGCTGTATCCTTCACCTCTTGCGCGGTATCCCATCTCAAATACGTCGCCAGATGAGCCAGTGTCTGTATACACGGGATCAGCTCAATGCCGAGCGACTGTGCGAAACGGTCCAGCTCCCGAATCTCTTCTCTGCTGTAGCGACCACGCATATAGCCAAAATACGGGTCCTCCTGGATCTCATACGTATCCTCGGTATAGAGCATTAGCGTATTCAATCCCATGGCAGCCATCGTCACCAGTACGGTTTGCACCCTGTCCGTTCGAATCACAGCGTTGCGCGAACAATCCAGCATCACGCCGATCCTGTCCAAATAAATCGTCTCGTGAAGTTGAAAAGAATCTCGGGAACGCGCTTGCTCCACGAACAGGCCCAACGCCCGGTAGAAATGGACAGGCTGCTGATACTGAATGAAACCTGTTCCGCTTTGCAGGGATACGACAATCTTTGCCTGTTCGGATTGCTGCACCCTGATGTGCCAGAATGACGCCATGTCACACACGGCACCCGTTTCAATGTTCAAACCGTAATAATGGGCAAAAGGCCTGATTCCCTCAGAGACTGCTTCGAGATCTCCTTTCAGATGAATGTCCATTCACTGTTGCCTCCATCGTTCTGTCATTTCACGGCTTCTTACTTGATGCCGGATGAGGAGTGATTTTGAACAAAATATTTCTCAGCGAACATAAATACGATCATGATCGGCACCAGACTCATCAAGGCCGCTGCAACCATATACTGCTCATTGCCGAACCATTGTCCGCCCAGCGACAGGATACCGATTGGCAGGGTAAATTTATCTTCCGAGGTCAAATAAATAACCGGGGCCAAGATTTCGTTCCACTTGGTCATAAAGGTAAAGATAGCCAGTGTGGCTAGCGTTGGCTTTGCCATGGGCATATAAATTCTCAAATAAATCTGGAACGGATTGCAGCCTTCCATCTTGGCAGACTCTTCATACTCACCCGGTATGCTCAGAAATGCCTGACGCATCAGGAAGATACCGAACGGCTGAGCGAGCCATTCCATCACCCAAAGCGGTGTTAGCGTATCCAGCATATGCAGTTTGTCGAAGATAATAAAGTG
This sequence comes from Marinicrinis sediminis, assembly GCF_042685085.1. Classification (NCBI taxonomy): domain Bacteria; kingdom Bacillati; phylum Bacillota; class Bacilli; order Caryophanales; family Paenibacillaceae; genus Marinicrinis; species Marinicrinis sediminis. The sequence goes on along the minus strand of NZ_JBHUMM010000010.1, from coordinate 276,274 downwards.
CGGGATGATAATGACGATGGGCGGAATCATCATCGTGCCGAGCACCATGACAAATAGTGCATGTTTAAACGGAAAGCGCAGTCTGGCAAAAGCAAACCCCACCATGGATGACGAGAGCAGAGCACCTACCACAGAGAGAATCGTCACGGTAAAACTGTTCATGGTGAAAATACTGAAGTTCCCCAGCTTGAACACTTCGGAATAATTGCTCCACTGAAACACGTCTGGTATCCACACGGGAGGTACAGCCGTGTATTCCTTGTATGTTTTGAGTGAATTCATCAAGGCCGATACGAAGGGCACGATCATGATCAGGGAACTGATGATAATCGTGACGTATCCGAGTATTTTAAATATGATTTTCGATTTCATGGCGGTCTCCTTTCCAACTGTCCCGGCGTCTAGACGAATCGAGTCTTACTCATAATGCACCCATCTTTTCTGAATGGTCAGTTGTATGAGCGTGAGGGTGAACAAAATCATGAACAGCACCCAGGCAATTGCGGATGCATAGCCCATATGCATGAAGGAGAAACCTTCCCGATACAGATACAGCATCAGCACGAGACTCGCATTGTCAGGACCTCCAGCTGCCGTCACACCGGCCGTTCCACCCGTAAGCACATAAATCTGCTCAAAGGCCTGGAAGGTCGTAATCGTACTCAGCACCAGAACGAGAAAGGTCGTCGGAGAGATCAATGGAAGGGTAATCGATCGAAATTTGCGAAGGACGCCCGCGCCATCAATCTCTGCGGCCTCATACAAATCACTTGGGACATTTTGCAGGCCAGCCAGGTAAATAATCATGATGTAACCGATCCCTTTCCATACGGCAATCAGTACCAGTAAAGGGATCACGAGATTTTCGTCATTCAGCCACAGCTGGGGACTGAAGCCCAGCTTGTTCAGCAGTGAATTCGCCATGCCAAATCGCGGATTGAAAATGGCATCTGCGACAAACAAGATTACCGTCCACGATGAAATCACCGGGATAAAATGCGCCATTCGAATGAGCTTCAGCGCCTTGAGCTTTTGATTGAGCGCTACCGCCAGGATAAGCGCGAGAAACGCCTGTGTCGGTACAAACAAGATCGCGAAATAGATCGTATTCCAGAGTGACTTCCAGAAGAGAGGCTCCGAGAACATCGTCTGATAATTATCCAGTCCCGTCCATTCGGGGGGATTGAGCATATCGTACTTCGTAAAACTGAAATAGAGAGAGGCGATCAAGGGTCCGACCAAAAACACAATAAAGTGGATCAAGTAAGGGGAGACCAGCAACAGCCCCCATCTCCCCTCACTGTTGAGCCATTTTTGTTTTCGGATCGGCATGTTCCCTCTCGTCGCACGTTTATGTGGAACGGAGTGATTCATAGACAATCCCGCCTTTACCGGTTGCTTGATAGATGTTGTCGTCAGTTCTTGTAGAAGTTATCCAGCACTTTTTGTACTTCCTGATCGGCATTTTCCAGCATTTCATCGATGCTTACATCATTCAAAAAAGCCCGATTGGCGTTCTCATTGAATTTGGAGACCCATTCTTCCCAGACCGCATTCGCATCGAGCGTGCCGGCAAACTCGAAGCTGTCCAGAAACGCCTGGCGATTGGCCGGCTTTTCACTTGCACCCAGGAAAACCTCGGAGTTGGCAACAGATTTCTTCACAGGTACCGCTTCACCCAGCGTAGCCCATTCTCGTTGAACCTCATCCTCGGTCGCCCAGTATTTGATCCACTCCCAAGCCGCCTCTGCCTGGGCTCCGTCAACCTTGTTGTTGATAACCCAGGAATTCGCAATAACCGGTGCGAATCGCTTGCCATCCGGTCCTTTTGGCAGCACCGTCACGTCATAATCCAGCCCCGCTTCATTCGCGGCAAGTACACGGGCATAGATGCCAATACGCATGGCAGCCGAACCACTCGGGAATACGGCCATCGAACTTTGGAAGCCTTTCAGATCCAAGGGATCGGTTAATACGCCCCGGTTCATGCCATCCACAATCCATTCCATCGCCTGCTTGTTCTCTGGGGAGTTGACGACTGATTTCATGCCACTCTCATCGAGTACACCGCCCCCGTAAGACTTCAGGACCGAGAACCATCCCTCTGTAATACTGAAGAAGGTCAAGCCAAACTGCTGCACGTTCTTCGCATCAAATCCTGATGCATCCGCTGTGTTCCCGCTCGAATCCAGTGTAAGCTTCGCCGCGGTTTCCTTCAGGTCTTCCCAGGTCATATTCTCATCGGGATAAGCAACGCCAGCCTGGTCGAACAGCTCCTTGTTATAGAAGAGCACGCCGATCTGAATCCCTTGCGGGATTGCCCAGTAGCGGCCATCCGCGTCTTTATTAAAATCAAGGCCATAATATTCATCCTTGTTCAAGTCTTTCTCAATCCAGTCCGTCAAGTCCTTGACTGCCCCGCGCTGGGCATACTTCATCACGAAAACGCCGTCAGACAGCCAAACATCAGGTGCATTGTTGGCAGCGATCTGCGTATCCAGCTTCTGAAAGAACTGGCCATACGGCGCGCTCTGTGTTTCGACCGTAATATGAGGATGCTTTTCCATGAATTTATCAATGAGTTCCTTCATCTTCTCGTCAGATTTGCCTCCGGAATAAAACCCAAGCTTAATCGTGACGTCCTCCTGCGGCTTTTCCGTCTCTGTGCCATTCTCGCCAGAGGTTGTTTCGTTGTTGCTTGCTTGCTGGTTTCCATTGTTGGCCTGGTTCGTGCAGCCTGTAACCACTAGCGTAAAACTGAGCAATACCCATGTTAAAAACGTGAGCCACTTTCTTGATCTCATGTGTTGCTTCCCCCTTCAAGTCATATGTATAAGCGCTTATGAGTCTATTGTAAAGGTTTTCATTTTGATTGGAATGTGGTTTTCCTCCCTGGTTGTGTTTTTTTGATTTGAATCGTTCCAGGCATAGGATTTCGAATGGAATCATCATTTACAATTCCGGTTTTTTCTATAATAATAGGGACTACACAGGATAACCTTTCATACGAAAAGGAGAAAAAGGCATGCATCGTTTGAAAGCGCTTACGATTCAGAGACAGCTGTTCACGATCATCATTTTATTTGTGTTTATTCCCAGTCTGCTCGTCGGATGGTTCTGGTACCAGGCATCTACCGAAACCATCAAGCAAAATGCCATTGACTCCAATATGAAGCTCGTGGATCAGACTAGCAAGGCGCTCGATATGTATATGGAAAATGTCGAGGTATCCACGTATCCGTTCATCGACAATTTGAATATACAGCGTTTTATCAGGCCTTCTTCCCTGTCTCCCTATGCCCTGTTTATGCTGACCGAGCGTATCGAGGATGACCTGTTTGACCAGATGATTGAGGGCAGACCAGATATCGCCGGTATTTCACTCGTCACGGAAACCGGTCGGCAGGTGACGGATTACCACCGTATGAAGGAAATGCTTCAGATGGAGGATATTCATGCTCGCAATATTGCGTTGATGGAACGGGTAGACGAGTTGGAGAACTTCCATATTATCGGAGTGAACCGCCTGGGCGCTACCCCTGTCCTGACGGTGATCCGTAAGCTGCACAGTGCTTCCACCTACTGGATTGAAGGAATGCTGGTCGTCGATATTCATCTCAAGCATATGGCCCATATTACAGAAAACATTTCACTCGGCGGGTTTCATGTGCGTATCGTCGACGAGAAGGGGGAAGTCATCTATGATCCCGCGCCCGATCAGCTGGGACGAAAGCTCTCGAAGGAACAGATGACGTATTTCCAGCCACTGCATGACAGCAGCAATCCGCTTGACGTGCAGACGCGGGAAGAGAATATTGTTATATTCCATCGCTCCGAGATGACGAACTGGATATTGGCAGCCCAAATTCCGCTGCAGACGATTATGGCCGATATGATTGACCTGCGCAATCTGACTATGCTGGTTGGGACGATTATCATTATTCTCGGCATGGTGGCAATCGGAGGATTTTCCCTTTCCATTACCCGTGCCCTGACCTACCTCCAGAAGCTGATGAAACGGGTGGAATCCGGTGACTTCTCCGTCCGGTCCTCGAAAATCCGCTTCAAAAATAAAGAAATTGGCCGTTTGTTCGAGAGCTTCTATGTCATGGTGACAGAGCTGAAGCGACTGGTTCAGGAAGTGCATTTGTCTCGGTTCAAGGAACAGGAGATGAAGATTAAGCAGAAGGAATCGGCCCTGCAAGCGATGCAATCTCATATCAATCCGCACTTTTTGTACAATACGCTGGAAATCATTAATTCACATGCCATCCTGGAAAACAATATGGCCATCAGTAAGATGACCACTTCACTGGCGCATATGTTCCGCTACAACATCGGCAACGCCAAACAGATCGTTCAGTTGACGGAAGAAATGGCGCATATTCGCTCCTATATGGAAATTCAAAAAGCAAGATATCGAAAGCTGGAGGTGGACATAGACGTCGATCTTGAAGAGGCAGAGCAGGTGTCCACCATTCGCCTCACGTTGCAGCCTTTGCTGGAGAACGCATTCTTGCACGGCTATCAGCAGCACAAGAAAAAACCGACCTATATGGGACTTAGCGGCAAAGCGTACGCTGACTATTATGAAATTCGCATGGTGGACCATGGTGGCGGGATGGAGGAGGAGATCATGCAAAAATACAATTTGGCCTTCTCCCATAAAAGCGATGATCTCTCTGCCATTAGTAAAACCTTCACCAGCATTGGACTCATTAACGTGCATGAACGAATCCGACTTGCATTCGGCTATCCATACGGCCTTCATCTGGAACGTTCGGATTCGAATGGAACCGTCATCCTGATCCGACTCCCGTACGCTGACAACGGATTACGCTATAAAGGCCATCAGGACTGAACAAGCAAACAAAGGGGGCACGACCATGTATCGTGTATTGATTGTCGACGATGAGCAGATGATTCATTTCAGCTTAAAAAAACTGATCGAGCAGTCTGATCTCGGCTTCGAACTGGTCGGTGAGGCAGAGGATGGCCGTGAGGCACTGGAACTGATTCAGCAAACGGCACCGGATCTGGTCATCACCGACATTTACATGCCTGAGCTGGACGGTCTTGAACTGATCGAGCAAGCAAAATCCGCTCATCCCAAAGTGACCTTTATGATTTTATCCGGCTATAATGACTTCAGCTTTGCGCAGAAGGCGATTCGATTCGGCGTTTCTGACTTTCTGTTGAAGCCGATTGATCCGCAAGCCTTTCTGGATACACTTAAACGTATTCACCACAAGCTCACACAGGACAAGGAACGGTTCTCTACCTTGAACGAATGGCTGACCGCTTACCACCAGATGCAAAAACAGCTGTTCGAAGAGATGTGGTCACTGAAAGGGGCACAGGCATCCGCCACCCTGGAAGCCATATTGCACCACTTGCAACAGCGGCAAACAGAGGAAGTACCCCTCACCCATTTAACCCATGACCTGTTGCTCTGGCTGGAAAACGAGCTGCGCAAGAAAGGCATTTCATTGGAGGAGCAGGCAGGCAGTCCCCCTTCATCCCATCCCATTGCATCGACACTGACGCGGACACGCATACAGGTACAGCAATGGATGCAGATTCTGAAGGAATGGCGCAACCTGGGATCACGCATGAATATGAAAAGGGCACTGGATTACATGAAGACGCATTACATGCGGGAGGACCTCTCATTAAATGAAGTGGCCGGCTATATTGGCATTTCCCCAGCCTACTTCAGCCGTTCCTTCCGGGAAGAATGGCAGGTCACGTTTATCAAGTACTTAATTAACCTCCGTATGGAAAAGGCGAGAGAATTGCTGGAGATTACCGACCTCAGTACCTGCCAGGTGGCACTTGAGGTGGGTTTCTCGGACTACCCGCACTTCAGCAAAACATTCAAAAAACTGACGGGTGTCACCCCATCCGAATACCGCAAGCAGCGGACGCTTGCTCACGGATAGACACGTATCGCTCCACCAATCAGCCTGATCGGGACGTGTATTTTTTATCTCGCGTTCACATACCATTGTCTTTGTTGAATATATTGATAAAACAAAGCTTTTCGATCCTGCTTGTGGAGCTAGACATTCCGGGAGGTGGCTCACATGGAGAAGCCCTTGTTTATTGTGTCAGAGGAGGACTGGTCCCTTCACCGCAAGGGATATCAGGATCAGTCCAGACATCAAAAAAAAGTCAAGGAAGCCATCAAACAAAATCTGTCGGATTTGATCGCCAATGAGAATATCATTCTGTCCAAGGGAAAACAGATCGTCAAGATTCCGATTCGCAGTCTGGATGAATATCGTTTTCGATACAATTACAATAAAGGCAAGCATGTTGGTCAGGGAGATGGAGAGAGCGAGGTCGGAGATGTATTGGGAAGGGACCCTGAATCCGCGCAAAAGAGCGGCAAGGGACCTGGAGCCGGAGACCAGCCCGGCGAGGATTATTATGAAGCAGAGGTACCGTTGGAGGAAGTGGAATCAATGCTGTTTGAAGAACTGGAACTGCCTCATCTTCAACAGAAGGAGAAGCAAAACATCACCACCGACCAGCCCGTCTTCCACGACATACGCAAGAAAGGCATCTTCTCTAATCTGGACAAGAAGAAAACCATCTTGGAAAACCTGAAGCGAAACGCTCGCAGCGGCAAGCCTGTCATTGAAAATATTACACCGGACGATCTGCGGTTTAAAACCTGGCAAATTGTAGAGAAACCGCAATCCAACGCAGTCATCATCGCGATGATGGATACATCTGGCTCGATGGGGCAATTCGAAAAATACATCGCACGCAGTTTTTTCTTCTGGATGACCCGGTTTCTGAGACACAAATACGAGTCGGTCGAGATCGCCTATATCGCCCATCATACCGAGGCAAAGGAAGTGAGTGAAGAACATTTCTTCACGAAAGGTGAAAGCGGCGGAACCATTTGCTCCTCCGCTTATATCAAGGCGCTGCAACTGATTGAAGAACGCTATCCTGCGAAGTTTTACAACATCTATCCGATTCATTTCTCAGACGGAGACAACCTGACCTCTGACAATGAAAAATGCGTGAAATATATTCATGAACTTCTCCATCATACCAACCTGTTTGGCTATGGAGAGGTCAACCAATACAACCGCAGCAGCACGCTGATGTCCGCCTATCGCAACCTGAACCACCCGAAGTTCCAGCACTGTATTATTCGTGAAAAAGGCGAGGTACTGAAAGCGCTGCGCGCCTTTTTCCATCATCCCGAATCCGCTGGACAGCATGCGTAAGGAATGGAACAAATAAAAATGGCCTTGAGGATGGGCGTCTCTTCCCATTTCTCAAGGCCATTTTTATATAAAACCATTTCATTACCTATCATGTTCATTGATCAAAGTCATGCAGCTAAAGGTTTGGCCTTCGTCCCATGATCAGGGAAATCAGGAACAGAATCAGGAATACGAAGAACAACACTTTTGCGATTCCTGCAGCTGCACTTACGATACCAGCGAATCCGAAGATCGCGGCTACAATCGCGATGATGAAGAAAATCAGTGCCCATTTTAACATGGTTATTCCCTCCTTTTCATATCTACTCTTTTTCATATCTTCTCTTGTTCTCTCTTTTTTGCTCTCTCATTTTCGCTCTTTTCATTTGTGTTAACGCTCTGTTAGCACATTTCAAGCTACCTATTCTGCTTGCCTATTTTGGTTTTGCTCGCGCTTCTTTTTTGGTTACATTCAGATTACGTTTAAATCTTTGCAACGACACGTTGTTTCTCGCTTTATCTGGTTTTACCTGTAAGAGCGGGATGGCGTTCAGCTTCGCTATACCCTCGGCCTACGTCCCAGAATGAGCATAATGACGAAGATGACCAGAAAGACAACGAACAAGATTTTAGCGATGCCTGCTGCTGCACCTGCAATTCCGCCGAAACCTAATACTGCGGCAACCAGTGCGATGATAAAGAACATCAATGCCCATCTCAACATAAGAATGTCTCCTTTCTCTTAGCGAAGTGTAGAATTTTTTTGGACTTGCTGAAGCTTCATGTCTCCTAATTACCCCCGCTTTTCGAGGTCGAAACACTTTGATCCCATCCATGTATTTCTTTTCATTTCTTTTCGTTTGCCTGCCCCCGTCATTTCTCTGAAACCCTGCCGATATCGCCACCTATAGATACAGCCCGTTGCCCCTTCAGCTTTCTGTGCAGCGCTATGCACACCGTTATCATCCCAATGTTCACCAGTCCCTGTGCTCGATTTCCCGTAATTCGGATAGGTGCAAATGCGACAGCCAACAGTCAGCGTATTAAGCTGAGAACAAAAAAAAGGAAGGATGCCTTTCTCCTTCCTTCTTTCCGATTTATCCAATTGTCACCAGACTGGCATACACAACCAGCCGATGCGAATGGTTGCCCGTTTCACGGCTGAATTGTCCGGTACAGGTAATCAAATTGAGCATGCTCTGGTCGGCTTCTCCGAAGATGTCCTGAATGGGTGCCTGATCATACGGATAGCTTTCCAGCTTGTTCACCTCATAATGAAGAGACTGTCCCTGTGCGTCCACAACTGTAATCCGGTCCCCTTTCTCCAGTTGATCGAGATCATAAAAGACAGCGGGACCATTCGACCAATCGACGTGTCCGGCCAAAACCGCACTCCCCTGTTCGCCCGGCTGGTAGCCTAATGAATACCATCCAACCTGCTCTGGAGCATCAGGCACACCCATCTGTCCATTCGGCTCCAGACCTACGGAGGTGATCTCCGCATTCAGGTCGATAGCCGGAATGCTTAAGCGGGCGGGCTGTATTCCCTTGCCGTCAAGATTGACCTTTTCGATAACCGAATTCGAATCAGCTGAAACATGGGAAGACGTGCTGGAATTTGCGTTGGTATTTGATTCCGGCTCTTGCTCCTTCAAGACAGAAGGCGATTCCACCTCGGAAGATGTTCGGGTGACGGATTGGAGACTCGATTCGGATACGGGTGCGGACGAGGTATGTCCAGCTGATGATTCGGTCTGATCCATTCTTTCTGCCAGGTACGCAACTGCGCCGATGATCAATACGATCAACAGCGCAGCCGCGATGCCTTGCAGGCTTTGTTTGCGATAGCTCTTTCCTGGATCAGAACCTTCCCGGAAATCTCGATTATGCCTCATGCTTTTGAGCACGTAGCCGGTATACGTACAAGCTTGCGCCTGCTACAGCAAGCAGGGAAATCAATACCTTCCACAAGCCGATTGACGCAGATTGTTCGCTGGCAACCGCATCAGCTGTTCCGCCCATACCGGTTTGCGGCATGGCTGTTGGCATGATCACACCTTCACTGGAAGCATTGCGCACCCCGTAGTTGGATTGCTCCATCACCCTTGGCTGCTCCGTTTCAGTCCATGTATTTCCACTGTTGTTGTTATTGCTGGTATTGCCAGTATTCGAAGATGGTGGCGTTTGCTCATCATCCTGCTCGACGACCGTGTCCGTTTTCGCCTCAAGCTCTACATCAATACCATCTTGAACACCCTTGATAACCGCTGTCATTTCTTTCTTGTCTGCTGTATTCTTCAGATCGATTTTCTTTTCCAGCAGCACCTGGTCTTTGCCATTCGCATCGATGGTAAAGATCACGATGTCATGCTCGCCTTCTTCCAGCTCAAGCTCTTCAGAAAGCTCGCCATACGCCAATCCCTTCACCCACAGCTTGCCATCAATCTTGATCATGACAGTCGGTGCACCCTTCACATCATGCATCAGGCGAAGCCATGCTTTCGCAACTGCTTCCTTCTCCTGCTCTTCCTTGTCATCCAAATCCGCGTCTACTTCCGCATCCGCTTTTAGCCCTTTCTTCCACTCTAGATCGAGCCCGCTCATTAACTTCTTGATGGTAGCGGTTACCTCTTCATGGTCGACACAGTCAAAAGATTTCTTCAGCAATACTTCGCCTTTCATTTTTCCATCCGCTGCGACGATCTTGATCTCATGGGTTCCTGCTTCCACATCCAGCGTCTTGGAAATATCTCCGTATTTCAGACCATCCACAAGCAGCTTGCCATTCAGATAGATCTTTACTGCTGGCGCTCCTTCTACATGATGCACCAGACGCAGCTTGGCAGCTTTGTCCCATTTGCCGTTATGCTCTTTGTCTTTATCTTTGTCTTCTTGTTCCTTGTCGTCGTCATTCTCTTTTCCTTCTTCATCCTCATCTTCATCATCATCGGATTCCATCGCAGAGATGACTTCAGATTTCAGATCGAGCTTCAGCTCGCTTCCAATCGCCATAACGACGGCTTCAACGTTCTGTTTGTTGCTTATATAGATCATCTTTTTCATCAAGACGGTCCCTTTGTTCTCCTTGTCAGCACCGATCACTTCAAGAAGACGTTCGCCTTTTTCCAATTCCAGTTCAACGGAAGTCTCTTCATAAGACAGCTTGTCCACCACGACTTTTCCGTCGATTTTAATCATGACAGCGCCTGCATCCGCGCCTTTATGCTTGAACCAGACTTTTACTTTTCCATGATTATCTTTTTCTTCGTCTTCACCCTTGTCATCGTCTTCGCGGCCTTCTTCGTCGTCATCGCCCGCATTCACCTTGGTGTCACTGCTGCTGTTCAGCACCACACCTTCCGTGCCTGCCTCAACGTTCACCTTGACCTCAACGGACTGGTTGGACGATTCTGCATAGACCCCCATACTCATGCTAAATACCAGTACCATGGCGAGCAATACTGCCGCCCACTTTTTACCCTGAAACGCTGCCATTCCATCTTCTCCTCTCAATAGGTTCTCTGTATGATCACTTCCTTTCGTAAATAACCCGCTGTTTCGGGCTTGAAACAGGTAAATTAATCAAACAAGCACGCCAGCAAATGTACAGCTGGCGTGCTTGAAAACCATTATTCAAATCAATGGAGTGAAATTATACAGCAGATGCGGCGAGAGAAACCTGAATGGTTTCGTTGCCTTTTACCGTAACTTCCTTGCCGCTCACGATCAGATCGGTTTCAACATCGGTCTCGTTCTTGATGTTGATGCTGTCCGGAGTGACTTGGACGTTCAGACGGGCACCACGGAACACAATCTTGAAGCTGAAGGACTGCCAGTGCCCTGGAATGAATGGATTGAGAGAGAGTGTGCCATCTTCAATCTTCTTGCCTCCGAATCCTTCCACCACCGACATCCACGTACCAGCCATGGAGGTGATGTGCAGACCGTCTTCCGTATCGTTATTGTAGTTGTCGAGATCCAGACGAGCCGTTCTCAGATACATTTCATAAGCTTTTTCCTTGTATCCAAGCTCACAGGCCAAAATGGAATGGACACATGGAGACAAGGAGGATTCATGTACCGTCAATGGCTCATAGAAATCGAAATTGCGCTTCTTCGTTTCCAAATCGTACTGGTCATTGAGGAAGTACAATCCTTGCAGAACATCCGCCTGCTTAATATAGCAGGAACGAAGAATCCGATCCCAGGACCAGTTCTGATTGAGCGGCAGGTGTTTTTCATCCAGCTCGCTTACCGGAATCAGCTCTTTGTCCAGGAAGCCGTCTTGTTGCAGGAACACGCCTTTTTCTTCGTCTGCCGGGTAATACATGTTCTCGATGATTTCCTGCCATTTAGCTGTTTCGGCATCGCTGAGGTTCAGTTTCGCCATCAACGCATCCAGACGGGCACCTTCGTTTTCCTTGAGATACGCGATGACATCCAGCGTATACTCCATCGTCCAGGCTGCGATCCGGTTGGTGTACCAGTTGTTGTTGACATTGTTCTCATACTCATTCGGGCCGGTTACACCGAGCATCACATATTGGTTCTGGTGCTTGGAGAAATGCACGCGCTGCGCCCAGAAACGGGAAATGCCTGCCAGCACTTCAAGGCCGTACTCACCCAGGTATGAATAATCCCCGGTATAACGCGTGTAATTATAGATAGCGTAAGCGATCGCGCCGTTACGATGGATTTCTTCGAACGTGATTTCCCACTCATTGTGGCACTCTTCCCCGTTCATCGTCACCATTGGATACAGAGCCGCACCGTCCGTGAATCCAAGCTTCTCCGCATTTTCGATCGCTTTTTCCAGATGCTTGTAACGATAGACGAGCAGGTTTCTGGAGATGGACTCGTCCGCTGTACTGAGATAGAACGGCAAGCAGTAAGCTTCTGTATCCCAGTAGGTGCTTCCGCCGTATTTCTCACCCGTGAATCCTTTTGGACCAATGTTCAGTCTGCTGTCTTCACCTGTGTACGTCTGATTCATATGGAAAATGTTGAAGCGAATCCCTTGCTGGGCTTCGACATCGCCTTCAATGACAATATCGCTGTCTTTCCATTTTGCCGCCCATGCTTCTTTTTGCTGATCCAGGAGACTGTCAAAACCAGCTGCTACTGCTTTCGTCAGCACTTCTGCCCCAACAGAAGCCAATTCGTCAACCGCATGATCTCTCGAAGTTACATTGGATACGTACTTGTAGAGCACAGCTTCCTGATCTGCTTTTGCCTGTACCTGGAAGGAATGACCGACGAACTTCTCTTTCTCGGTCAACTCCGGCTGTACATCCGCTTTGGTTCCAGCTACTTCTACGGCATAGGTCATCGTGGAAGTCAGATAGAAGTCCAGCTTCTTCGTTTTGATCGTCAGTACCGCCTGATCTGCACGGTTAGACTTGCTTACTTCATCCCAGAACTTCTCATCGTAGTTGCTGTCCTTGTTTTTCACATCGCCATCGAGGTAAGGGCTGAACGTAATGTCAGCATCAAAGCCTACTGGCGTCACCGCATACTTGATGGCCCCGATTTCCTTCATGCTCATGCTGACAAAACGGGTGGATGCCACTTTCACCTTCTTGCCGCCAGGCAATTCAGCGGTGAAGCTGCGGCGCAGAACGCCTTCCTTCATGTTCAGTTCACGAACAAAATCTGTCACGGTGCAAGTCGCAAGGTCCAGGGTCTCCCCGTTCACTTTCACGTCGATCCCAATCCAGTTGGTTGAGTTGAGCACCTTGGCAAAGTATTCAGGGTATCCGTTTTTCCACCAGCCCACTCGGGTTTTATCTGGATAGTACACGCCTGCCATGTAGCTTCCCTGCAGGCTCTGACCGGTGTAGTGCTCTTCAAAATTCGCACGCTGACCCATATGACCGTTCCCAATGCTGAAAATACTTTCGGAAATCTCGTGGTTCTCAGCAACGAATCCCTCTTCAATGATGGACCACGGATCTACTTTCAGATATTTTTTCATTCCAAAGACTCCTTCGCAGACTTTTTCGGTTGTTTCTATTGCCGAACTCATTTTCTGTCTGTTCCACTTCAGTATGTGTACATTGTATCAAATTCCATACCGGAATGAAACCGGTTTCTCTACCTGTTTTGTCCTTTTTGCTCTGTCAGAATTAGGCACACCATGCGCAAACGTTTGCACCATTGTGCAAACAAAAGCTGTCATTCATTAGAATTTCAGGCGGTCTATAGACATTTCATCAAAGGATGCAATGACGAAATCAGCTTGGCCAAGCTGTTCTGCTGATCCGACGCCGACACAATACATCTCTGCACGTTTGGCCGCTTCTACCCCTGCTTCCGCATCTTCGAACACGACACATTCTGACGGTGCAACGCCCAATTCCTTTGCCCCAAGCAAGAATACTTCCGGGTCTGGTTTAGCCTGAGAGGTTTTAGTTCCATCCACGATCGCATCAAAATACGAAACCATGTCGATATTGCGCAGGATGATCATCGCATTTTTGCTCGCTGATCCCAATGCAATCTTGATGTTGTTGTCTCTGAGTGCCTGTAGAAATGCCTTCACGCCTGGCAGCACTTCCGAGCTATCCATTTTGTTGATGTATTCCAGGTACCAGCCGTTTTTGCGATCCATTCCTGCCTGTTTCTCCTGCTCATCCAGGGTGATGCCCCCGATTTCCAGCAAAATTTCCAGCGAGCGGACTCGGCTTACTCCTTTTAAACGTTCATTGTCCTGTTCTGTAAAGTCAAAACCCAGTTCATTGGCCAGTCGCTTCCACGCTAAATAATGATATTTGGCGGTATCCACAATGACACCATCCAGGTCAAACAGGCAAGCTTTTACTTCTGCCACAGGTTTCCCTCCTTCTTTGTACATGTTATTCCTATTATAGTACGCTTACATGAAATAAACAATTCATAATGCAAACGTTTTATAAATTTTCATGAATACTTCGCTTTTACTGTGACAACTATACGATCAACCAAAATCAGTCTCTTCTTTTTCACAATCCATTTATTTCTTTCCTCGTTGCTGTTCTTTTCAATCTATTGCATGTGTGCAGGTGCATATGTACTGGCAAGATCAATGCATTCAAGATTTCAGGCTGATCTATAAAAAGATCAACGTAAAAAAAGGCAACGTTAAACAGAGATGAAGTCTGTTCAGCGTTACCTTATCAAACAGATCTACCTATAGAAACAGGCATTAAATGTTCGACATTCACTTGGTTGGATTGACGGTTTGAATGATCTGGTTATTTAAATCGATTAACTCTTTTATTATGTCTGTATGAACATTTCCTTCTCGGTCAACAAGCTGAGATTGAGCAAAATCCAGTTTCTTGTAATCCTCACTTAGTTGTTCGATGATTTGCCAATCCGATTTATCTAGTTCCTTATTTTCAATGCTAAGCAAATAACTATTCACTGCATAGCCATTTCCTTGCCTTGGATACGTTTCTTCTCCCAGTAAAGAGGACAGCTGAGTGTTCATAGAACCATACAAAGTTAGCAGTTGCCGTAAATAAAAGGATTCAATGTTCTGCTCCTCAACACTTTTTATAAAGGCTTCTTCAATTCTTGATGTCGTGTGCCAAACCATGTCATTCGCTACTTTATGTGGATAAACCTCATATTCATTTTTGTTTAGATATGGATTGAGAATATAATAGAAGACAGGTATCAAGATCAAAACAGTTAGGACTACAATGAATTTATTCTTCATGCTTTAGCCTCTCCATTAAAACGTTCATTTTTCACAACTCCACTGCATGTTTAAAATGTGCATGTAATAGGTTGATGTTGCCGGTGTCACCCACCATCCCAGTATTGAAGCCTCTCTATATCCTTGCTATACCGCTTATGCGTTAACAAATAGTTAACAAATGTTTATTGTCAAGATCTACTTGTTCATGAAAGTAGAATTATACGTCTTAACCCCTGTATGTACACTCTTTACTATTAGCGGTATTAGTATGAGTGATATGAGGGAAATCTGATTTATTCCAAGATGCCTTTTTCAAATTAAGGATATCACATCAAATAAAATGGTTCTATTGGTAAATACTTCTTTCGTTTGAGTATTCAAGTGCTATTAATTTGAAAAACAGCCATGTCATCTCTCCGTTCATGATCTTCCCTCTCCTGAATATACATACAGTATGCTTGAATCGATGCGTGTTCAGCGGTGCAGATATGGATAGGGAGGCGAAGGATGTTGAGCAGCGAAGAACGCAAGCAGTTGGAGAAATCCATTGAAGAGATTACGGAGATCGCAGCAAAATGCGGACTGGATTTTTACCCGATGCGCTATGAAATTTGTCCGGCGGACATTATTTATACGTTTGGTGCCTACGGCATGCCTACCCGCTTCAGTCACTGGAGCTTTGGGAAGGCTTTTCACAAAATGAAGACCCAATATGACCTGGGATTAAGCAAAATTTACGAACTGGTCATTAATTCCAATCCCTGCTATGCCTTTCTGCTGGAAGGCAATTCTCTGGTTCAGAACAAGCTGATTGTCGCACATGTGCTGGCTCACTGTGATTTTTTCAAAAACAATGCCCGTTTTCAGCAAACGAACCGCGATATGGTAGAGTCGATGTCCGCTGCAGCCGAGCGGATTCGCCAATATGAAATCGAATATGGCGTAGACAGGGTGGAAGCTTTTCTGGACGCGGTGCTCAGCATTCAGGAGCATATCGATCCGAGCCTGATTCATCCAAGGCGCAAGCAAGTGCGCAAACGTCAGACGGAGAGCGCAGCGGACTCTCGACCACAGCCCGGGCCTTATGATGATCTATGGTCCCTCGATCACCAACAACAGCAGGAAGAGACCGAACAACCTTTGTTCGATATTGAAAAGTTCCCCAAACAACCTGAAAAGGATCTGTTGCTGTTCATTGAGGAGCATTCCAACGTATTAAAGGAATGGCAGCGGGATATTTTGACCATTATGCGCAATGAAATGCTGTATTTCTGGCCGCAAATCGAAACCAAAATCATGAATGAAGGCTGGGCTTCCTACTGGCACATCCGCATCATGAGAGAGCTCGATCTGACCTCTGACGAAACGATTGAATTCGCCAAGCTCAATGCCGGGGTCGTGCAGTCTCATCAGCATAACCTCAATCCCTACTACCTGGGGCTAAAAATATTCGAGGATATTGAGAAACGGTTCGGGAGAGAAAAAATGTTCGAGGTGCGCGAAACGGACGCGGATATCTCTTTTCTGCGTAACTATTTGACGAAGGAATTAATCGAGGAACTGGATCTGTATGTGTTTGAAAAACAGGGACCGGAGTGGAAAATTACCGACAAGACCTGGGAGAATGTGCGCGAGCAGCTTGTATTCTCCAAAGTCAATGGCGGCTTCCCCTACTTACAGGTCACTGACGGCAATTATCAGCAGCAGGGGGAACTGTTCATCCAGCATGCCTATGAAGGGATTGAGCTGGATTTGCGCTACATTGAGCGCACGCTCCCCTTTGTATACCGCCTGTGGGGCAAGTCGGTTCATATCAAAACTGTCGTCGAGAAGAAGCCGGTTCAGTTCACCTATGACGGGGCCAAATGCCACCGAAAATTTATCAGTTGAGTTGTTGCATGATACAGCAGGCCATGTAATGGGAGGGATGGCGTCAGAGGCCGTCCCTCTTCTTATGAAGCCACCTTCATACGAATATCTTCCCATCTCGTGCGATAAAAGCGCACCGTGACCAGGATGCCGAACAATACCAGATACGTATACAGCGAAAGCCAGGCCCCTGTGCTGCCCCAATCCAAAACAAAGATGGAGAGGTAGGTAAGCGGCACAAACACCAGAAAGCCAAGCAGAAATGACGTCAGGGTCAGAAACGTCGTATCCCCGATTCCTCGCAGTCCCCCGGCATAGGTATTGAGCAGTCCGTCAAACAGTTGCAGGAAAGCGGACATCATAATCAGCTTGCCAGCGAGTTCGTAGACTTCTTTCTCCCCCGTATACCAGTTGGCGATGGAGGAAGCAAATCCATATTCGATGATCCCGAGGACTAGCAGAAACAAGCAGCATAACAAAGCCGTATGCGTACCGGAGAGCCTCGCTTCCCGGGCATTTCGCTTGCCAACATTCTGACCGACAAGGATCGTCGCGGTCGCGCCAAAGCCGAAGGCAGGCATGAAGCCGAACGACATGACACTAAGGGCAATCTCATTGGCAGCGAGCGCATTTTCCCCTAGCCGGGAAATAAATATGGTGAATATCAGCATCGAAATGCTGAGTGAAAATTCCTGAATCCCCAGCTTCCCACTCTCTGTCAGCAGCAGTTTACCTTCTCCTCTGTTCCAGCTTCTGCTTCTTCGGGTCTCATATTTCCGATGATAATAAACGAAATACATAAACAGTGCCCCGACGAGACCCACCCATTCGCCGACCACGTAAGCCCAGCCCGCTCCCCGCAGTCCCATCTCGGCAAAGCCAAAATGCCCGTAGGTCAGTGCATACGTCAGAAACAACACGATGGCATTCGTTGCAATGGAGAGTACCATGGGAGTCTTCGTATCCCCCAGTCCGCGAAAAATACCGTGAAAGACGAAACTGAGAATCGCAAAGCCCATCGCTAAAAAACGCAAAGACAAATATTCCGTCCCGACGCGAATGCCCTTGGACTCCTCACCGCCAATCAAGGTCAGCAGCAGTTCGGAACTGGTCATCCCCAAGATAGCGATCAAAATGGCTACCAGCAACGTCACCTTCAGCGCCATACTCGCCCGCTGAATGCCCTTGTCCATCTCCCCGGCGCCATAGTTCTGTGCCACCAAATAATTGACACTGTGTCCGATTCCGGAAAAAATCGCAAACGCATTGTACATCAGGATATTGACGACCCCCACGATCGCGATGGCGGTCGCACCCAATCCTCCGATCATAACCAGATTGATGGCTCCTGTCGCGGTCATGGATGCAAAAGCAAAAATCGAGGGGATGGCCAGCGATAATATCGCGCCCCATCTTCTAAACAGGCCCAATCTCATGCACCTCTCACTTCTCTGTCTGATTCATGCTGTTCAATTTTACTGAACTCATTTTCTCCTGTTCGCGTCTAAAAATCAATGGTCTATGTTAAGATGAGAGGAGAAAGGAGCCAGACCATGCAAAAACAAAAACCAACCTATCTGATTAGCAGCTTGCTGATCTTGTCTGTCGTCCTTGCCGGATGCCAGTCTTCCACTGAAAATTCCGTGCCGGACAAGCTGAAAGGGCAGACGCAGACCCAGTCGGCATCCGACAATGGTGAGACTAACGAGGCAAGGGATGACGATGACGTAAACCATAAATCTGAAGAAAACGATTCAGGGAACGAGGCAGACGCAGATGCCGGAAAGTCCGATCCTGACCCCCAGTCGGACGATAAGTTCGTGCTGGAGCCCTCGGAATTGACGCTATCTCCGGGAGATCAAGTCAAACTGGAGGCGCTGTGGCTGCAAAAGGACGGAAAACGATCCACCGCTCGCGACAAGCCGGTTTCCTATACAACCAGTTCGCCCGAATGGGTCAAGATCATGGAAGACGGACAGCTCCATCTCAGTGAAGAAACTCCTGTCGGAGCGAAGATTACGGTCAGCGCGGAGCTAAAGTCAGATGGAAGACGCGCCGATTCGGTCATCACCGTGACCTATGCATTGGATAAGAAGCTGTCCAATGAACAGCATGATGCCATTCCGGTCGTTTCCAATCCTTCTGACATGGCCGTTGTGGTAAACAAGCAGCGCAGCTTGCCTAAGGATTACAAGGCAGATGATCTGGTAGAACCTGATGTGCCCTTTTATGTGACGGGTGCCAGTGAGAAGAAACTGATGCGCAAGGAAGCTGCTGAGGCGCTCGAATCCCTGTTTGCCGCTGCTGAGCAAGATGGCATCGAGCTGGCAGCCGTCTCCGGTTATCGATCCTATCACATACAAAAATCGATATTTGAATGGAATGTCGCCAATCAGGGCGAAGAAGAAGCGCGCCGTTACAGTGCCTATCCGGGAACCAGTGAACATCAGACAGGCCTTGCGATGGATGTATCGAGCAAAAGTGCCGGCTATGCGCTAGAGGCTTCATTTGGCGACACGGAAGAAGGAAAATGGGTGGCTGCCCATGCCGCCGAGCATGGCTTTATCATTCGCTATCCGCTAGGGAAAGAAGCGATCACCGGCTATGCGTATGAGCCGTGGCATTTGCGTTATGTAGGTAAAACATTGGCCAAAACCATCATGGAAGAGGGCACGACTCTGGAGGAATTTTTCCAGGAGGCTACGCCGGTTTCCCAGCCCTAGCCCATTCTTCCTTTCCATACAATCTACCCTTTCATCCTGACCGGTGATTGTTTCTGTTTCACCACCCCGTAGATTGTTCTGCTCAACCCTGCCGTACTTGTACCAAAAGCTTTCGCCTGCTCAGGCGGAAGCTTTTTTCATTTCATAAAATCTCATCTCTTGGAAAATACTGAAGAGGAATTCGATGCTGCAAAGGGGGATGCCAGATGAAAATATTTTTGAATCGCAACCGTTCATCAAACGAAAAGCAGACACAGGCATCCCGTACACAGACGAAGCATGCAGGAGCTTCTGCTCCCTCAGGCCATACGTATCCTG
The DNA here is from genome assembly GCF_042685085.1 of Marinicrinis sediminis. Lineage (NCBI taxonomy): Bacteria > Bacillati > Bacillota > Bacilli > Caryophanales > Paenibacillaceae > Marinicrinis > Marinicrinis sediminis. Next base: position 256,454 of record NZ_JBHUMM010000010.1, on the reverse strand, counting down.
AATTTCTGCATTCTTCACTGGCAGAAAATATCGCGGTTCTGAAACAGCAGTTAGGCAAAAGTGATGACCTGGTGGTGCGCTATCTCTCGGTATACACAGAGAAAGACGAGGAAATTCCGGCTGCCTTGGCGTATGTAGATGGCTTGACCGATCAGATGATGATTGAGCACTCCGTGATGTTCCCGCTTCAGGAGCTCGTCAAGCAGGATCATCCGATCCCCCTGCAAGCCCCTATGTCGTACATTCAAAATCATGTACTGCTAAGCACCAATGTCAAACAGGTGGACACGTTCAAATCGCTGTTTTACAGTCTGTTTTCGGGCAACGTAATCCTGTTCCTGCACGATCAGCCGCTCGCGCTCTCGACATGTGTGACGGCCGGAGACAACCGCACCGTAGAAGAACCGTCCTCCGAGACGGTCATTCGCGGCCCCAAGGATTCCTTCACGGAAACCCTGCGCACGAACACGTCCCTCATCCGCAGACGCATCAAGGATGAGCGGCTTCACAGTGAGACTTTTATTCTCGGCAGGGTCACTCATACCGAAGTATCGATCATGTACATACACGGCATCGCCAGCGAGCAGATCATCGCAGAGGTGCGAAGCCGGATCGAGAAGATCGATATCGACGGCATTCTGGAGAGCATGTATGTAGAGGAATTTATCGAGGAAAAGACCATGACGCCGTTTCCAACCGTTTTCCATACCGAGCGGCCCGATGTGGTCTCCGCGAACTTGCTGGAAGGGCGGATTGCCATCTTCGTTCAGGGCACACCGTTCGTCCTGATCGTCCCTACCTTGTTCATTCAATTTTTCCATGCGGCGGAAGACTATTATCAGCGCGCCGATATGGCCATTCTGATCCGGCTGCTGCGCTATTTCGCATTCTTTATCTCATTGCTGGCACCGTCCCTTTACATTGCCATTACCACCTTCCACCAGGAAATGCTGCCTACCCCGCTGCTAATCAGTCTCGCCTCCCAGCGGGAGGGCATCCCGTTTCCTGCATTCATTGAAGCCATCATGATGGAAGTCACCTTTGAAATCATACGGGAAGCGGGTGTACGTATGCCCAGAGCGGTCGGACAGACCGTCTCCATCGTCGGGGCCCTGGTCATCGGACAGGCGGCGGTGGAAGCCGGCGTCGTTTCGGCGGTCATGGTCATCGTCGTCGCGATTACGGCCATTGCCAGCTTTGTATCCCCTAATTACAACCTGGCGATCGCCGTTCGCATCCTGCGATTTGCCTTTATTTTCCTTGCCGCCTCCTTTGGCTTGTACGGGATCACACTTGGGCTGATCGGCATGATCATTCATCTGTGCTCGCTCAAGTCGTTCACCATTCCATATATGGCACCGATGGCGCCGTTTAACCTGGAAGAACAGAAGGATGGCATGCTTCGCTTACCATGGCCCAAGCTCAACAAGCGGCCCACCAGTCTGAGAGTACACAATGAAAATCGTCAGCCACCGCCCCCTTCCCGTGCAAACGCGAGAAAAAAAAGGGCCATTTTCAATATATTGCGAGGTAAAAAGAGTTGATGCCAACATGAAGCGATCATTAATCTGCCTGATGGTCACGGTCCTGCTTGTATCCGCCCTTACAGGATGCTGGAATCGGCGAGAACTAAATGAAGTGGCCATTGCCATGGGCATGTCGATCGATGCAGCGCCCCATAATCAGTATCGGGTAGCCGTTCAGGTTGTGGTTCCATCCCAAGTCTCCTCCAAAACCCGAACCGGGGAGATGGCGCAGGTAACGACCTATGAAGCGACTCACAACTCAGTGCTGGAATGCATCCGGCAAATGTCCACCGTGTCACCGAGAAAAATCTACTTCTCTCATCTGCGCATTCTCATTATCGGCGAAAAACTGGCTAAACAAGGCGTTGCGGGAGCGCTGGAACTGCTGTCGAGGGATCAGGAGTTCCGCAATGACTTTTATGTCGCGCTGGGAAAAGGCCATCCTGCGGAGAACTTCCTGAAGGTGCTCACTCCGCTTGTGCACATTCCAGCCGAGAAGCTGTTTGATTCACTCGACAATTCATCGAAAGTATGGGCACCAACCGTCGGTGTACCGTTAAGTGATTTCTTGTATCAGATCATTGACAAAGGCAGACAACCCGTGCTGACGACGCTGGAAATTAAGGGGAATGGCGATATAGACATGACATCTGAAAATGTGAAAAACATCGATACACCTACTGTACTCGAATATACCGGGCTTTCCATTTTCAACAAGGAAAAGCTGATTGGCTATATGGATCAGGTTGAAAGCAAGGGGTACAACTATATTACCGGCAATGTACGTAATGCGGTAGGGTCTGTACCTTGTGAAGACGAGGGACATTGGGTGATCGAAGTACTACGGGCAAAAACAAACATCGAGTCTATGCTGCAACACGGCAAGCCTGCCTTCTCTGTGTATATTGCGGTAGAAGCGAACGTAGCGGAACTGAAATGCAAGCTCGATCTGAGCGACCCCGAAGTGATCAGCAAAATGGAAGGCATGGTCGAGGAACACGCCCGTAAAACCTTACTGGAAAGCATTCGCAAAGCGAAAGAACTAAAAGCGGACGTATTCGGTTTCGGTCAGGTTCTGCACCGTCAGCATCCTAAGGTATGGAAACCTATAGCATCAGAATGGGATCAGCATTTTACAGAGGTAGACATTGCAGTCAACTTTGATGTTACGCTGCGCAGAACGGGGACGGTCAATCGATCCTTCATGTCTGAAATGTAGGAGGCAAAGTGATGTTCATTGTCCTCATGTTTCTCACCTTGCTTCTGATCACCTGGCTGGTAGAGCAGCATCGTCTGAGCAGGCTTGGCTGGAAAAAGGAGCGGACTCTCTTCTCTGTAATGCTTATCTGGTCAGGCCTGCTTGGAGTCCTGTATGTGAAGCACCATGCGCTCTACAATATCATGGATCCGATTCATCAACTGTTGTCCCCCATCAGCGAATGGCTGTACACTATTTTGTCCGAATAGGAGGAAGGGTCGTGACGAATCAGCAAAATACCATTCGCATCTCCTATTCCCAATTTATTATTTTGCTGTTTACTTTCATCGTGGGGGCTTCTTCCCTGATTAACGCCTCCATTGTAGCAGAGTATGCAAGGCAGGATGGCTGGATCTCCTCACTCATCGCTCAAGTCATTGGCGTGGCAACGGTGTGGCTGTATGTGAAGCTGATCCGGCAGCATCCCGGCAAACACTATCCCCATATGCTCGATCAGGTCTTCGGTTTCTGGCTCGGTCGAGCGATTGCGTTACTGTATATCTTTTATTTATTCGCCATTACCGCCTACTTGCTTCGCATGATCGGTGACTTTGTGACCATTTTCGTTATGCCCGAAACCCCGATGGAGCCGATTATCATCCTGTTTCTCATGTTTGTCCTGTATTGCCTCCTGCACGGGATCAACGTCATTGCACGTTGTGCCGAAATTCTGTTTCCCTGGATCATCACCTTAATGGGCATACTGCTCATCTTTTCCATGCCTATCCTCGATTTGAACAACCTGCAGCCTATGCTGGAGGAGGGATGGAGAGGGGTAGCCAAGGGTCTGTACCCGATTGTCGGCATTCCTTATCTCGATCTGGTCATTTTTCTCTACTTCATTCACCATGTGGAGGCCACATATAAGATTCCTCGTGCTATGCTGTGGACGACCGCAATCGGCGGCAGCCTCATTACCCTGATTACGTCGATCATTTTGTCCGTCATCGGGGCCAATTACACCGGCCGGCAGCTGTTTGCCGGATTCATGCTCGCCCGGCGTATTCACATTGGAGAATTTCTGCAACGGGTAGAGGTGATCGTAGGAGGTTTCTGGATCTTGTCCATGTTTATTAAAATCTGTATTTGCTATTACGCCCTGCTGATCGCCCTGAAGCATGTGACCGGAAGCCGGGAATATACGTTTTTTCTCGTCCCATCGGGGATCATTCTCGTCTTGCTCAGCCTCACGATCGCACCAAATACTGTTTACTTCAAGGATATGCTGACCCACTCGTGGACGCCGCTCGTCCTTCTGTACGGAATTGTGTTTCCCCTCCTCACGCTCGGGGTGGGCTATTTCCGCAAATCAAGCAAAAAAAGGAGGGATTGGCGATGTACAAGCCGTTCATAACCACCCCTCAACTGTTTACCTCGATTGTTTTGTTCGAGCTGGGCAGCAGCATTGTGGTAGGACTGGGCATGCAGGCCAAGCAGGATGCCTGGCTGGCGCTGCTCATTGGACTGGTTCCAGGACTACTTATTTTTGCCGTGTATGCGTACCTGCATGGGGTCTTTCCCCGTTATTCTCTCGTCGGCATTCTGTTTCAGTTGTTCGGTTCCTGGATTGGCTCTTGCCTTTCCATCGTATACATCCTCTACTTTATTTATATTGCATCCCGTGTACTCCGCGACTTCATTTCACTGATCGTGATCGTCACCCTGGATCTGACACCGATCTACATGATCTCGCTGCTCATGCTGGCTATTATATTCTATGCCTGCCAGAGCGGACTGGCCCCCCTGTTGCGGACCGGGATCATTCTCACATTCATTGTGATTGTTTTCTGGCTAATTACGTTTATCCTCTTGCTCCTATCGGATGTCGCGGATTTCAACCGTCTGCTTCCGGTGCTGGAAGAGGGCTGGAAGCCGGTTTTGCAGACGGCCTTTCCCCTGACCGCCACCTTTCCCTTTGGCGAAATGGTCGTCTTCATGATGTTTTTGGGTCAGGTAAAGCAGCCGCGTTCGGTTCTGAGGATTGGTGTCCTAGCTTTGCTGTTTAGCGCCCTTTTGCTCATCATCACGACCATTCTTGATATTGTCGTGCTCGGAACGGAGCAAGCCACGCATAAGGCTTTTCCCTTCTACACGACGGTTACGAAAATTAATATTCGAGAGATTATCCAACGAATGGATGCCCTGGCCGTCTCTATTTTGATTATCGGGATGTTCTACAAAATCTCTCTTTTTTTTTATGCGGCCTTGCAAGCCACCGAAGAGATAGCCGCCCAGCTGCGCAAGGCTCACAACAGCCACAAAGTTGCCTGTGACGACGATTCTTCCCAGACTCCTGCTGTATCGTTTCCGGCTCCATCCCATATCCGGCTGCCGCTCAGCTTGTTGTATGCCGTCATTCTGTTCCTGACCTCCTACTGGGTGGCCAACAATTTTATTCAGCACATTCACATCGGTCTGAAGTGGGTGCCCTTCTACCTGCACCTGCCCTTGCAGTACATACTGCCAGGCCTGATGGCGCTGATGGCCCTCTGGAAATCCAAAAAGACACAACCCTCTCTCTCCACCTGACCGGAAGAGCACACAAAAAGGCCCTCTCTGCCTTTACAGGGAGGGCCTCCCCCTGTAACTGAACCCATGATGGATTCTAGGCAGGAGGGCAGACAGACAACGAACCAGACTGATTACATCATCCATACACGCACGATGGGATAATGGAGCGCCTGACCTGTTGCCTGGTCTGTTGCCTGGAGATTGACCTAGCGGTTCAGCAAGCTGCCCACATAGCGTAACAGCTCATTGGCACTACCGGTCGTGTAGCCATGCTCCTCTACCAGTCGGTCAATGACTTCATTGATTTTCTTCAGTTGCTTTTCATTTGGCGTTTTCGTGGAAGTCGTGATCTTCACAATGTCTTTCAGATCGGCGAACAGCTTCTTCTCAATCGCTTCCCGCAGCCGTTCATGGCTGCTGTAATCGAAACTTTTCCCTTTCCGGGAGTAGGTGGACATGCGGATGAGAATTTCCTCCCGGAACGCCTTTTTCGCATTTTCTGAAATGCCAATCTGTTCTTCAATGGAACGCATGAGGCGCTCATCAGGGTCCAGTTCATCCCCTGTAACCGGATCGGTAATCTTGCCCCAGTTGCAGTACGCTTCAATATTGTCCAGATAGTTCTCAAAGAGGGTTTTGGCCGACTCGTCAAAGGAATAGACAAACGCTTTCTGCACTTCCTTCTTCGCCAGCTCATCGAACTCCTTGCGGGCAAGCGAGATGAAATTGAGATAACGTTCCCGCTCTTCCTTCGTAATGGACGGATGCTGATCCAGGCCCTCTTTCAGTGAACGCAGCACATCAAGCGCGTTGATATGATCCAAATTGTGCTTGATGAGCGCACTGGAAATGCGATTGACGACATAACGGGGATCGATACCCGTCATTCCCTCCTCCAAAAACTCATTTTGCATTTCCTTCAGATCCGTATCCTTGAACCCTTCCACCGACTCGCCATCATACAGTCGCATCTTCTTGATCAAATCCATCCCTTGCTTCTTGCTCTCCTTGAGGCGGGTGAGAATCGAGAACATCGCAGCCGTGCGCAACGTATGGGGGGCAATGTGAACGTGCCGCATATCACTTTGCTGAATCAGCTTCTCATAAATTTTCTCTTCTTCGGAAACCTTGAGGTTGTAAGGCACCGAAACGACAATCATCCGGGACTGCAGCGCCTCATTTTTCTTGTTGCCTATGAACGACTTGTATTCCGATTCATTCGTATGGGCAACGATGAGTTCATCTGCACTGATCAGGGCAAACCGTCCCGCCTTAAAATTCCCTTCCTGTGTCAGGGACAGCAGGTTCCACAGAAATTTTTCATCGCATTTGAGCATCTCCTGAAATTCCATCATCCCGCGGTTCGCCTTGTTCAGCTCCCCATCGAAGCGGTAGGCCCTGGGATCGGATTCTGATCCGTACTCGGTAATAGTCGAAAAATCAATGCTACCCGTGAGCTCAGATATATCCTGGGATTTCGGATCAGAAGGACTGAACGTACCGATGCCAATCCGTTTTTCCTCCGAGAAAAATACCCGCTCCACCGGAACCTCCTCCATCCGGCCGTTATATTCCTGCTCCAGCCGCATGAGACAGGATGGACAGAGACTGCCCTCGATGCGTACCTGCAGCTCCTGCTCCACTTCCTTGCGCAGCTCCTGCGGAATCAGATGCAGCGGCTCTTCATGCATCGGACAACCCTTTATCGCATACACGGCGCCCTCTTCCGTTCGCGTATACTGCTCCATGCCCTGCTTCAGCATCGTCACCAGCGTCGATTTCCCCCCACTGACCGGACCCATCAGCAGCAATATCCGTTTCCGAACCTCCAGTCTCTTGGCAGCCGAATGAAAATATTCCTCCACCAGCTTTTCCATCGAACGATCCAGCCCGAAGATCTCCTGTTCGAAAAACAAATATTTTTTTCTACCATTTTCCTCCGTTACGCCGTGAGAGGCAATCATGTCATACACTCTCGTATGCGCCGTCTTCGCCAGATAAGGCTTCTCCTTCACCATTTGAAGATATTGTGCAAAAGTACCTTCCCAGGCCAGCTCCTGTTCCTTCGCCCGAAATGCTGAAATTCGCTTGAAAATATCCATAGCAGCCTCCTTCCAGTTGTTTTACCATGACTAAATCTGCTCATCTCTGCAGAAGGATCTGTAACCCTAAGATGCAATGTAATAATATCTATGCGAACGGGTCTGGGAAGTTTCCGACTAATTCACCTTTTGATATAATGATGAGCAATATCCCACGGAGGTAAATAACCATGAGTCGCGAGACTGTGTTGTACCCGCCACTGAAACATTTTCTGGAGCATCTCGGCTATGAAGTCAAATCAGAAATTCAGGATTGTGACATCGTCGCCGTCAAAGCCGACCACCAGCACCCGACGATCCTGGAATGCAAAATGCAGTTCAATCTAAGCGTCGTTCTGCAAGCCGTCGAGCGTCTGTCTATCAGCCCGTCCGTCTACATCTGTGTGCCTGCCCATTTGCCCGTCTTTCGATCGTCCCGCAAGGAACGAGCTGTCATTCGTCTCTGCCGTATGCTGGGGATTGGCTTGATCCGGGTCGATCTGTCAACGAGTCATCCCGGATTTGTTGAAACCGTCTGCGAACCCGAACCTTATGAGCCTAGACGCAATGCCCGCAAGTCCGCGCGACTGATGACTGAATTTGCAGCACGTATCGGCGATTTCAACGAAGGAGGCAGCTCTCAGAAAAAGCTGATGACCGCCTATCGACAAAAATCATTGCTCGTCGCGCACACCCTCCTCTCTCTGGAGCACGCTACTCCTGTACAAATCAAAAAAGCCTGCGCGATTGACAACACGCAGGCGATCTTGAGCCGAAATGTATATGAATGGTTTACCAGGGTGGAGAAGGGCATATACGGGTTGAGCGATAAAGGTAGACAAGCGCTAATCGATTATGCGGACATGCTGGAGTTTCTCTTGCACCATCAACCGGATCAAACCCCATGATGCCGTCGAACGCGTACATAACCGCAGTTTGTGAAGGTGGCTCATTCAGACTTGGAAGGAGGCCGTTTGCCCATCAGCCAGCGATGCATCCAGATTGCGGCCTGAGCCCCTTCACCCATGGCAATAACGAGCTGCTCAGAATGATAGCCCACATCCCCTGCTGCCCACAATCCGGGTATAGAGGTCATTTTCGTTCTCGATTCGGTATACAGGTGCAGGTTGTCCATGGATTTCGCTCCAACCTGTCTGGCTAGCCTCGTGTTGACCTGATTGCCTCCCATTGCCAGAAAAGCCTTGCTGATCCGGATCACCTCACCATTACCCAACCGTAATGCCTGCATATGACCCTCCTCATGGCTGATATCTGTCACAGGCGAATGATATACCCGTACGGGCGCAGAGCACAGCCATGCTTGCTGAGCCGAAGTCAAAGGTTGCGTAAAAGGTTCCTGCACGATCCAGACCAGCTCATCTGTATAGGAAACCAGCTCTTGCAGCATATGAATAGCGGCCTGCCCAGTGCCGATGACGGCAGCTGGCTGTTCAAATACCTCGTAGCCATCACAATCGGGACAAATATATACAGAGAGACCCAGACAATCTGGCAAACCGGTTATGGACGGAAGTCGATCTTCTACACCGGCAGACAGCAGCACGACTCTCGCTGTATAAGTGCGTCCTTGATCCGTTTGCAGCCTGAATCCGGGTTCTTCCTGAGTCCCGGTCATGGACAAATCCGTTACCCTCTCGGCTCTGATCTCTACACTGGACCCCTGAAGCTGCTGACGCCCCGCCTCTCGCAGTGACTGACCAGATACCCCGTCAGGATAGCCGAGTATATTGCGATACTGCTTGCAGCGATGTGAGCGGGCATATCCCTTGTCAAAGCATATCGTGACATGTCGATATCGACTGAGCTGAATCGAGGCCTGCAACCCGGCTATTCCTCCGCCAATCACAATCGCTTCCGCCTTCGAACATGCTGTCTCCCTTCCCCTTGTCATGGCCATTGCTCCTTTCAAATGCTTGACCTAATATGTCCGATTCGGGGTGGCGATATGCACCAAAAAAGCCAGTGCGCAAGCAGACGCACTGGTTTTTTTCGATTCTTTCTATCCCGCTTTTCTTTATCTATGGATTTTCTTATCTACGGTTTTTCTATATCTACGGTTTTTCTATATCTACGGTTTTTTTATCTACTGCTTTTCTTTCTTGAGCTGTGTGGCATTTATGTGAAGATTACAGCAGCTTGATACCGCTGATGAGAATCAACGTAGCTACGATGGCTCGAAGCGGCCTCGTTGGCACTTTGGCAGACAACGTACTGCCCAGTATGACACCAGGGATGGAACCGGCCAGCAAATTGAACGCCAGACCAAAATCCACATTGCCAAGACCAGCATGCAGCAAGCCTGCGACCGTCACCAGCAGAAAGGCATGTGCGATGTCCGTGCCCACGACCTCCGACCCCTTCATCGCAAAAAAGTAAATGAGTGCAATCGCGAACAAAGAGCCTGAACCAACGGAAGTCAGTCCCACGACCGCCCCCAGCAAAAAGCCAATGGAGATGGTCATCCATTTTTTCTCTTGCAGCGTTTTGATCTGCCAGCGATTCTGCTTCCTATTGCGATCAAAAAACTGTTTGTAGATCGTGGCAATGGCCACCACGATGAGCATAATACCCAGCGCATGCTTGATGACCGCTTCCTGATTCTGAAACACTTGCTCAAACAGCGTCAGCATTCCGATCGCTACAACGGCGCCGGGGATACTGCCATACGCAAGATAAAGCACCACATCCATCTTAATGGTTTTTTGACGATAATGCTGTATCGTTCCAAACAGTTTGGTTACCGAATTGTAAAACAGATCCGTCCCTACGGCCACCGTTGGGCTAATCCCAATCAACAGCAGAATTGGCGTTAGCAGCGCAGCTCCGCCTACCCCCGTCAATCCCACCAAAAATCCGACCATCAGTCCCATCAGCGCAATCCACATATCCATCGTTTATCCCACCCTTGTACAAGACCCTTGCTAGCATACGCAAACGGAATCGTTGTATATTTTAATTCCGAGTATACGAATAGGAATTTATGGTTTAATTATATGCATGATGAAGAGGACTGTAAATAGGGTTTGCACTTGTTTCCAAAAAAACTTAAAGCACGCAGATCTGCTGATGCATTCAGATTCATCCTATGCGTCTGTTGCGGAATCGGTGCAGGCTGTGATCTCATCACGTGGCTTTCTCTCAAAATAGCAGGAAGGACATGGGAAATCCGATCCTTGTATGACCAACCATACGACTGTATTACAAAATAAAAAGGCTCCGACCGAAGTCGAAGCCTGATTTGTCTCAATGAATCATATGACTCATTTTACTTATTGAGCAGCCATTTCTTCCCACTTGCTCATGAAGTTCTCAAGCAATTGGTCTCTTGTCACTTCACCTGCAATGTATGCCTGCATCATTTCACCCATTGGCTTGGAAGTTGCTTCACCGCCTGGGTATTTGAACCAGTTCCAGCTGATCGTTTTACCAGCGTTTGCATACGTGATGATGTCGGAAGCCAATTGTCCAAGAATCGCTTCGTCTGCTTCAATGGATTTGAAAGCAGGGATGAACTTGAATTCTTCAACAATGGTTTTCTTACCCGCATCGGAAGTAACCATCCAGTTCAGGAAGTCTTTCGCTACATCTTTCACCGGGGATTCTTTCCATACTACCCAGTTGTTCGGAACGCCTACTGGCAATTTATCCATGGCATCTGCATCGTTGTTGATCGGCATTGGCAAGAAGCCAACGTTCAGGTCTGGATTGGTTTCAAGCAATTGAACCTGAGTCCAGTTCCCTTGCTGCATCATCGCTGCTTCACCAAGTGCAAACTCAGTTACTTGCGTGTTGTAGTCTGTTTGAATCGGGTTTTGCTGGGAGTACTTGATCGTCGTATCAACAAGATCCATCCATTGTTGGAAAGACTCTGTATCTTTGAAAGTTGTGGAACCTGCATTCAGATCTTCAACCAACTTGTCTGCATCTGTGTAAGCAAAACCAATGTTTGTGAAATGGTTTCCAAGTACCCACCACTCGCCATAACCGTTCATGAATGGCGTGATGCCAGCATCTTGAAGCTGTTGTGCTACTGCATTCAGCTCGTCAATTGTTTTTGGAAGCTCGGTAATGCCTGCTTCTTCAAACAGGTCTTTATTGTAGATATATCCGTATCCTTCAAGGTTCAGCGCTTGACCATAAAGCTTGCCGTCTTTTGTCATTGGAGGCTTCGCAGCATCTACCAAATCATTTACCCAAGGCTCATTGGACAGGTCTTCCAAATGCTCCAGCCACAGGTCAAGATCCGCAAATCCACCGTTGTTGAAGATGTCAGGCTTGTCTCCGGAGTTGAACTTCGCACGAAGTGCAGCACCATAGTCCGCACCGCCACCTACGGTTTCAATCTCGATTTTCACGCCTGGGTTTTCTTCTTCATATTGTCTGGCAAGAGCAGCCAGCTGGTCTGCAATCTCAACTTTAAATTGCATAATTTTCAAAGTTTTTTCTTCACCGGCATCGCCACCACTATTTGCATTGGTTGCGTTTTCATTTCCTGCATTTCCATTCGTAGCATTGTTTGTTGCGTTATTGTTGTTGCCGTTACCGCAGCCAGCTACGATCGCGAGTACCAGGATGAGCGCCAGGCTAACTAGAGTTGCTTTTTTAAACATTTGAAAACCTCCCCTTTTTAAATGAACATCTATTTTGTGTCTTGCACCCTCATTATAAGAAACAAGGGTGCAAGTGTAACACCGAAGATATTGTACTAACAGGTGCACTAATTTGACACCGCCAAATTTTTCAACATTTCCAGCAAACAACCAAAGTTAGGTCGTTTATTGTCCCGTATCGGGATTTTCATGTCATATCTGCCACAGCATTAGCCTTTGACAGAACCGGCGGTAATCCCTTCAATAATGTGCTTTTGCAGCGCCAGGAAGAAAATAATGATCGGAGCCGCACCCATAATAAGAGCGGGCAGTGCCAAATCCCATTTCTTCATGTACTGTCCGAAGAAAGAGTACGTGGACAGTGGAATCGTGCGAAGGTCTGGCGAATTGATCCACAACAACGGAAGCAGGAAGTCATTCCAGATCCACAGACTGTTCAGCAAGATGATCGTAACGGTCATCGGCTTGAGCAGCGGGAATACAATCTTCCAGAATACACCGTAGGTGGAGCAGCCATCGACGACAGCCGCCTCTTCAATTTCCAGTGGAACAGACTTCATGAAACCATGATACAGGAAAATGGAGAGCGGTACCCCGAAACCAAAGTAACAAATAATCAGTCCCCACATGGTCCCAATCATCGCTTCGCCGCCAATGGTAATCATGCCACCAAGCTTGACGAGTGGAATCATGACGGCCTGGAACGGAATTACCATCGCGGTGACAAACAGAACGAACAACACTTTATTTAGCTTGCTCGGGTTACGCACCATGCGATAGGCTGCCATGGAGCTGAACAAAATAATCCCGATAATACTCAGTACGGTAATGAGCAATGAATTCGTAAAGGCTTTGGGATACTGCATGATCTCCCAGGCCTGTGAATAGTTACTCCAGATAAATTCCTTTGGCAGGTTGGCCGTGTTTGCCACGATGTCACGGAAGCTCTTCACGGAGTTGACAACCAGGAAGTAGAACGGGAACAGGAACAGGATGGCGAGTACGAATCCGATGACTTCAAGAGATAGCAGTCTGAAGGAATAACCTTTGCTGTTCATCAGGCTTCAACCTCCTTCTTCTTCGTATACATAACCTGGATGGTTGTCACAAGGGCAACAATCAGGAAGAATATGAAGGATTTTGCCGTCGCATAACCGAGTCTGCTGTTACGGAAGGCTTCTTCATAGATATTGATGGAAATAACTTCAGTAGATTTGAACGGCCCGCCTTTTGTAAGAGCGATGATAATATCAAAGCTTTTGAAGGACATGGAAATCGTCAGGAACAGACAAACAGTTATCGCCGGCATGACCATCGGAATGATGATATTGCGAAGACGCTGCCATGCACTGGCTCCGTCAATCTCTGCTGCCTCGGACAAGTCCTTGGGAATGTTGACCAGGGCTGCGATGTAAATAACCATCATGTAACCGGCCAGCTGCCACACGCTGACGATGATAATCGCCAGGAAGGACGTCTCGGCATCACCGAGCCACGGAAGATTGAAGAAGCCGATTCCCGTGGATTTGCCCAGCGTGGAGAAGGTCTTGGTAAAAATAAAGTACCAGATATAACCGAGTAACAAGCCACCGATGACCTGAGGCATGAAGAAGATCGTCCGGAATACATTTCTTAATTTCAGTGCCTGTGTCAGCAGCAGGGCCAGACCGAATGCGATAATGTTGATCGCAATAACGGAAATAACCGCCAGCTTGGTCGTGATCCAGAAGGAATTTCTGAATCCGTCATCTTCAAAAAGCACTCTCTGGAAGTTGTCAAAACCGATGATTTCGGCATTCGAACTGATTCCATTCCAGCTGGTAAAAGAGTAATAAATACTCATGAAGAATGGAATGAGTACGATAAGGGCGAAAAAGAAAAACGCAGGTCCTACAAATACGAGCTGATTGAGCCAATCTATCCATTTTCTTGGCTTCATGTGGTGATCCCCCTTACCTAAAGGTATGTTCTTAAATGTGGCTCACGCTTGAATCAAGTTCAGGCTTGAGCACTAATCTGCTATAGCTTTATTATATGTGGAGAATAATTCGTTCATAAAGGAAGGAATATAACGCATCAGGTGGAATATATTGACCAGTCCCCTTTTTTGAATTTTGGCGCCATCGATCGGATCGGCTGCCGGGGATTTGGCTGAAACGTTGAACCGTCACTATGCCAGTGGTCAGACATGGAAAGGGAGGCTGCCCATGAATTTTCTCAGAAACAGTATTCGAAATAAATTGATTGTCCTTTTGCTTGCTGCCACCATTTTGCCGATGGTGACTTCGATGATCTTCACGTATGTGTATACGAAGGAATCGATCAAGGATGACTCCATTCGGGAGAACACCGTGCTGATCAACCAGACCCGCAGCAATATCGAGAATCATCTCAACAGTGTGAATCTCGCCTCCTTGTCTGTTTATAATAATTTGTCAGCAGACCGTGGATTATACCGAATTCTTGAAACAGGTACCGCTTATTGGGGAGCGGAGAATGATCTTCACATCCATCTGACCAATGTTTCCAACAGTGTCAAGGAAACGCATCAGGTGTATCTGTACGCAAGCAAGGCCGACCGTTCGTATCTGGTCATCAATAACCTGTCCAAAAAAGATACGGGCAATAAGCTTCCTCCGCACATTTCACTGACCGAACCGACGGTTGAGGCCACTCATCTGAGTCATACGTACCAATTCCCCGTATTTCCATACAATGAAACGCACTGGGTGTATACGCTGCACAGACCGATCTTCCGCACCCCAACCAAGCAGGTGCTCGGCGTGCTTTCTATGGATATCAAGCTCGATCGCATTGACGAGCTGGCCAAGGATCTGTACGTTCCCGGTGAGGAAGAACTATACATTCTCGACGAGAATCAGACCGTCATTTATGCCCATAACAAGCAGATGCAAGGGAAGCAAATGGTAGCGGGCTGGACCGATCGCCTTAGCGCCATGTCCGAACCATTCGGTCATTTTGAATGGGAGGAGGGGATGAACGTCTACAGCCAGATTGAGAATGAATTTGCTGACTGGACGATCGTCAAGCGTATCCCTTTCAACATGCTCTACCAGGATGCACGGGAACTGACCAAGATCAATTCGTACATTATCAGCATCTTTCTGATTGTGGTCGTGCTGGGCACGCTCGTTATTTCCATCCGCTTCACCGCACCAATCAAGAAACTGATCAAGTCCATCAACCAGATTCAGAGCGGCAAATTACAGGCGGACATCGACACTTCGTCCAAAGATGAGATCGGCACCCTGGCACGCCGCATGAAGACGATGATGCAGACGATCAATAACCTGATTCTGCGCGAATACCGGCTGGAACTCGCCAACAAGACCAATCAGCTCAAAGCGTTGCAGGCGCAAATCAATCCGCATTTTCTGAACAATGCGTTGCAATCAATCGGTACCCTCGCCTTGCAGCGCCAGGCTCCTGACATTTACAAGCTTGTCTCGTCACTGGGACGGATGATGCATTATAATATGAATACGAATGAAAGCATCGTTCCCCTCGAAAAAGAGCTGGAATATGTAAAAGCGTATCTGGGCTTGCAGCAGCATCGGTTTGCCGAGAACCTGTCTATCACCTATGAGATCGAACCGTCAACACGCGCCATACGGGTTCCGAAGATGATCCTGCAACCCATCGTAGAGAACATTTTCAAGCACGCCTTCACCCAGCAGACGATGAAAGACGCCCATATTGACATTACTAGCCGCGTAGAAGCCGACAAGCTTTATCTGGAAGTCGCGGACAATGGAAGCGGGATGCCTGAAGAGAAACGAAGGAGGATGCAGGAGCAACTCGATGAGCTGGATGAACAGGATATGAGCGGTGGCAGCATCGGCCTGTGGAATGTCCTGTTCCGTCTCCGTCTTGTCTTTGAGGAAGAGACCCGTATGATACTGGAGCCGCGACTGCAGGGCCTTACAGTCATTTTGGAAATCCCACTTAAAAAAGGAGTGCCATATCTGTATGACCGAGATCGAAATGAAACCTAGTGTGTTGATTGTAGATGATGAGTCTCATGTCAGGGAAGCCATTCGCCTGTTGATAGACTGGAAGGAATATGCCATAGAGACCATTCTGGAAGCCTCGGACGGACATGAAGCCATCCAGCTGATCGAAGCCCACAAGCCGGAGATCATTTTCACGGATATGATGATGTCCGGCATGAATGGCGTTCAGTTGCTGAAGTGGATTCATCAGCAGCATCCACAAGCCAAAGTGGTCGTGATCAGTGGTCATGATGATTTCGAGTTTGTTCGCAATACGGTAAAATACGGCGGCATGGACTACTTGCTCAAGCCGATCGATCGCGATGAATTGCGGGACACGCTGGACAAAGCGGTTGCCAGTTGGCAAGAGGATGAACAGTTGCGCCAGCAAAAACAGCAGCAGAACATTCAAATGAACCAGTTCAAGCCTGTTTACTGGGACAAGCTGTTCTCCAATCTCATCGAACAACCTTCTTACTGGAATTCCATCTCCGCCGATGTGCGCAAGGAATTTCACCTGGACAATCCGATTCGGCAAGGAAAAATCGTCATCTTGTCCCTCGAAACGGTTACCCAAAAAATCAAGCAGAAATTTCAGCGGCAGATGGATCTGCTGTACTTCACGCTGACGAATATTTGCAACGAGATCTTGAAGGATGCGAAAATGGGCTATGCCTTCCGCTTCTGGAACCGGGAAAAAGAAATCATTTTATTTATTTGGGAACATTTTGACGCGATGGAACAAAAATTGCATCAGATCAACGAAGGAATGTATCGTACGCTCGGAGGCAGATTCCACTTCGGCATCGGAGCGACCGCCCCCTTCCCTGACCGGATCGACGAATCGTACAATGAAGCCAAAAATGCGATCAAGCAGCGCAATTTGCTGGAGAGCAACAAATGGTTCCATCAGCCACAGACGCCACAGGCAGACAAGATCATGAGCAGCCTGCATTTCTCTGACGTCGAGGAAGATATCCGTCTGGCAATTCAAAGTGCCAATCCCAAGCAAATTCGCCATGCCGTCTCAATCTGGATGAACAAGGTGAAGCAGCTTCAGCACATTTCTGTCGTTCAGATCGAGCTGTGGTCGCACGAATTCCAGGTGTTTCAGAAGCAATGGCTGAAGGATGTGGATGCCGATGTTCAGCAAAGCGGCTCCAGCGATTCCCAGCCAAACGGGGAAAAGGAAAACCCGCTCTTCATCTCGCTGAATGATGCCGGGAAAATCGCCTTTGATTCCTGGGAAGAGGAACTGAATCTGTACTTTCTCAAAATCGCCCAGCAGCTCACGAAAGCCCAGCAAAAAAACGATCACAAGGTCATCTATGATATTGCTGAGTTCATCCAGCAAAACTATCATCGCGACGTCTCCCTGCAATTTATTGCCGATCGCTTTTATCTGAGCCGTGAGTACATTTCCCGTAAATTCAAGCAGGAAATGAATGAAAATATCAGCGATTATATCGGAAAAATCCGTATCGACAAAGCCAAGCTGCTGCTGCATAATCCCCATCTCAAAATTTCTCAGATCTCCGAGATGGTCGGCTATCAGGATGAAAAATATTTCAGCAAAGTATTCAAAAAACTGGCTGGTATTTCACCCAATGAATACCGAAAAACAAGCACATAAATTCATGATACAATCCAATCATGCACAATCAACAACCAAAT
Organism: Marinicrinis sediminis; assembly: GCF_042685085.1. Taxonomy (NCBI): domain Bacteria; kingdom Bacillati; phylum Bacillota; class Bacilli; order Caryophanales; family Paenibacillaceae; genus Marinicrinis; species Marinicrinis sediminis. Next base: position 238,760 of record NZ_JBHUMM010000010.1, on the reverse strand, counting down.
CAAGCATGATCATACTGGAACCCATTCAGTGAGGTGACTAATTCGTCATGTCTTCAGAAATGACATCCGTACCCGCTCCACCTCCAGCCTCTCGCAAAGAGATACAAAAGAAGCGTTCCTGGATCATCGGTATTCTTTTTGTCTTCCTTTGGCTGATGCTGGTCGCAGGCGGTGTATGGGGAGGAAAATGGTATATCGGACAAATGAAGCAACAAGTACTCGAAGAGCTGTCTGCCCAGAACAAGACCCAAATCGAACAGGTCGAGGACGGGTTTAATACGAGAATGGACACTCTTCAAACGGAGATCGATCAAGACATGCAGGCATTAGAAGAGCAAATCCAGACCTTTAATGAACTGCTCACCTTCGCCAATGAAAATGCGACGGATACAACAGACAACAGCACACAGCTCTACAGTCAGCTCAGCGAGATCAAGAAACAACTGGAACAGCTTAAAAAGAACCTGGATGTGCTGAAATGAGGACGATCTGGCATACGTCTCAGAGCATGCATCGTTTCATGTTGCTGGCGATCGCGCCTTTCATCGGGATCTTCCTGGCTCTGTGGATGATGAATGAAGAATGGCAGCTCTCCCCGGCTTCAGCGGACGAGTCTGGAGGCAGTCCGGTGGCAGGGCAGGCTGAGACAGTCCATCAGGAGCGCACAGATGAACTGCTCAAGGATCTGGAGCAGTCCGAGCAACTGGCTTTGAATATTCAAAGTGCCATTCAAACCTCGATACAGCAATATGAGACCATGACCCGGCTGGCAGGAGAAGCCTATCAATCGGCGTCTGTTCAAAGCAAGCGTCCGCTTGCCATTTATGATCGAAGAGTGACGGCAAAGCTTGGCAAACGAATAGGATCGATTTCCTCCGACAAGCTGCATATGGAGCTGTATCCGATCCAGGAAAAAACGTACAAAGGCTATGCCGTCAAAATCGAATTGAAATCGAGAGAAGCCATGAAAATGGTGCTGGGCAAGGATCGTATGGGGTCCAGTGAAAATACGCTCCAAGCCGTCAAGCGCTACCGGGCCGCTGCGGGCATTAACGCCGGCGGATTTGCCGATGATCATCGGTCAGGCAAACGTTATCCACTGGCGACCACCATTGTCGACGGTCAATATATGGGCGGTTTCTATCCGACCTTCAAGGATCTGTTCTTTGTGGGGATAAACGAAAACCTGCGTTTAATTGGAGGCAAATTCTCCAGACAAGACCAGCTCGATCAGTTGAAGCCGATGTTTGGCGCCTCCTTCGTACCGATTCTGATGCTCGACGGTCACAAGCAGTCGATTCCGAAGAAATGGCTCACCTCGCCCAAACGGGCAGCCAGAACCATTATTGGGGATTTCAAGCATGGTCAACTGCTATTCCTGATCATTGAAGGCACGGATGACTTCGGACGAACAGGCGCTACGCTGCCTGAACTGCAAGGCCTGTTATCGCGTCTTGAAGTGATGGATGCCTACAATCTGGATGGAGGCGGATCTACTACGCTCGTATGGAATAACCGGGTCATGAACCGGATTCCCGATGGCCAATTGCGTCCGCTTGCCACTCATTTCCTGTTTTTCAGATGACCCGTTCTAGGTTTTCTTTCATGCAAAAAGCGCGATCCCATTCCGTGGAGACCGGAAAAAAGGATCGCGCTTTTCAGCTTTTCCAGACGACCTTGTGTAATTGGCTGCGGGTAGCTAGGATTCCGTTTCAATCGAGGTAATCTTCACACAGCAAAATGCAATCGGATCGCCATTTGCCCTGGTGAAAAACAGAAAATTCTCGTCGTTTCCCGTAAACGTCAGCGGTTCACTTGGTTCAACATCACCGGCTTCCGTATTCACGCGAAAGCTTCCTCCCACGTTCAGGATTTCCTGCCAGGCCGCACATGAACATCCTGCATCTCTGCCTCCCATTTCCATCACCTCTCCTTTGCGCGATGAATCGCTCACCCTACATGTTATGTCTGTCTGAATGAGGGGGAACGGGAATTTGTCCCCTTGGTTCTCATCAATCGGGCTGTCATAATGCGGATATAAAGAGTCGAGAGGACAACCATCCAATAAAAACATCTTCTCCCAGCATAGGATATAGAAAATTGACAAGCGGTAAGGTGATCGCATGAAACGAGCCATCCGATTGGGTATTCTCGTTCATTCCTTTGACGAGCTGGATCGTTATCTTCCTTATTTCACCAGTTCTGACCACGCACAGGCACAGATTTATCTCTTCCGTTACCGGGATATTTGCTGGAAGCGCGAGCGAATCACGGCCATACACTTTGCAGATCAATGGCGACGGACAGTGCGTCCTTTTCCTGATGTGGTCTTCAATCGAACGTATTCCAGTCAGATGAAGCGTGTTCACAGGCTGGAACGAAAAATGGGACGAAACCGGGTCTTTAATCATATTACGAAACTGGACAAGTGGAGCCTGTATCACGTGATGAATACGATGTCTGCCTCCATGCCAAGCACCAGCCTTCCCAAAACTGTTCTCTACCATCCGGACACGCTCATTTCAATGATCCAATCCCATCCGAATCTGATGATCAAAGCCACGCGCAGCTCTCTCGGACGCAACATCTGGTGGGTCTCACGCTCCGACCATGTCTATACGGTTTTTCAGGATATGAATACACCGCTGCATACTGCGCAGACCTCTGAAGAACTGCGCACGCTTCTCCATATGATCTTGCCTCCGACACACCGATATCTCATTCAGCAAAAACTGGAGCTGCTTCAGATTGACGGCCGTTGCGTTGATTTTCGGATCATGATACAAAAGAACAGATATGGAAGCTGGGAAGCAACCGGCTCCCTTGCACGCATTGCATATAAGGCCTATTTTGTAACAAATATGACCAAGCAGGTGACCGATATCCCAACCATCCTGGAAAGGGCCGGTTTTTCCTCCGATCAGATCACTTGCTATATGCGAAACATCCATCGCCTCTGTCTTCATCACGCAGCGTCCATTGACTTGTCTGGACTCCATTTCGGGGAACTGGGCTTTGACGTCGCTCTCGACACATCGGGCCGTATCTGGGTGCTAGAGGTGAACGGAAAGCCTTCCAAAAAATGTTTTCTTCAACTAAACGATCATGCGATCATTAAGCGGCTGTATACCCAGCCAATTGCCTATGCCACCTATCTGGCCTCCCGGTCCCGCGCGCATTCATGATAATTGTCACAGCCTCTCCATTTTCTTCTTGCCCACGAATCGGTTATAATAAGGTATAATCAACTTCACAATGGAAATGGTATACACAGGGGAGGTTTCAACATGGGTCTTGCATTTTGGATCATTATGCTGGTGATGGTACTTTTTCTCGCTGCAATTATGACATCTTCTTACAACGAAGATCAAACAAAAGGTCTGTAAAAAGTCAAGCAGGCAAGATATACAAGCAAGTTAAACACAAGAAGACGGAACTCTGAGTCACAGGAGTCCGTCTTCTTTGTATTTGTATGGATGAAAGTATTCAGGATTTATGCCTCCGAATGACTGACTGCATCCACTTCATTGACCGGCTTGCCATTCAGTACAAGGCTCATTTTCAGACCACCATGAAGTGAATTAGAGACTGAACAATACTTTTCTTCCGCCATTTTCATCGCTCTCCAAACCCGGTCCGCAGGTGCTTTTCCCTCTGCAATGACGACAAAGTCATATCCGGTGAAATTTTTGGGCCAATCCTCTGCCTGATGACCTGTAATCTCGATTTTCAAGCTGTCCACGGGCTGTTGCATTTTATCCAGAATGGCCGTGATATTGATTCCCATGCATCCGGACAAACCAAGCAGCAACAACTCCATCGGAGAATGACCAGAACCTTCGCCGCCATGATCAATACCCGCGTCCATTCTCAGTTCATATTCCGTCGGCCCTTTGGCGGTAAAAGCCATTTTCCCCTGCCACTGTGCTTCAATTTTCATGCGTATCGCTCCCTTGCTGGTCTTTGTTCTCCTATATTGTTTCGAGCTGTGATGATCCTATCCAAGGAGTTTTCTTCCGCCGTCACCTTATATCGTTCTAACGAAACAGGCGCCATATCTTTCTGGTGCTACAGGCCCTTCAAATCGTGTTATTGCAGCAAAATGAGGTGAGAAGTCCATCGCATTACCGCTTCGGATACAGACGATAATCGACCTGAGCCGGAACCTTTATCACAATCAGTCTGACAGGTTTTGTTGATGCCGCCTGAAACACCAGTTCCATCTCTCCATCTGCCTCATAAACGAGAAAATCACCTGCTTGCATTTGTGCATTGGAAGGATTCCGATGCGTATCACGCTCCTCACTCATTTGTGTGTAAACCTGAGCTTCTCCCTCCAGTAGCAAGCCTGCGACCGCCTTTCCCTTGCTCAGCGGATAACGCCATATCGCTTGTTCACCCAGTTCCACATCCTTCATCACAGCGGGTACTTCAAGCTGTGCGGGACTGTTGTCTCCCAGCACTTCCTTCACCGTCACCCCTTCGTGCTGTAGCCTTGGAAAATCGTCATGTTCAAACTGCCGATAAGTAGGCGGATGGTGAACGGTCTTCTCCAGATTCGGTTCAAACCAGATCTGAAACCCTTCCATTTCCGGCCCGATCATTCTTTCCTCATGCTCCACTCCTGAACCCGTCTGCATAAGCTGCACCCCGCCAGCCTGTACCGTACTGCGTGTACCGAGTGAATCTTGATGGGCTGCTTTGCCCTTGATGACATAGGTCATAATTTCGAAGCCGTGATGAGGATGCATCGGGATATGGCCTTCTGACTCTGCTCGAAACCACGCCCAGTAAAACAAGGGACCTACCCGCTTCACCACAGACCCCTCTCCAGGAAAACCGATGGGTTTTTGTTCAACGATCGCCCCTCCATCAAACTGACCGACACCCTGCAAATGTTTGGGATATATACGAATGCTCATGTTGTCTCGCTCCCCTCTCCAATTATCTTGAATTCAAGATATTAATTTGTTCGTATCATACCGGAAAACACGAGCACTGTCAAACTACATATCTTGAGGATTTCACGACATCACGATTTCGCGATTCCACGAATTCACGATTTCATGATTTCACCATTTCGCGAGTCCATGATTCAATTTCCCGAATTCATTAGATCATGACTTCACTACTTTTCGATTGCACGACTTCACGATTTCATGATGACTTCATGATGTTATAATTCGTCACTTTCTAAATTTCTAACTTCTGATTCCGCTTTTCTCTTTTCGTTTTTTGCTTTTCACTTTTTTATTTTTCGATTTTCATTTTTTTGCTTTTCGCTCTCACTTTTTTTGCGTTTCGCTCTCACTTTTTTTGCTATCTCAAATGATATTTTCGAATTTGTGCAAGAACCTTGCTTTCTCTTGTATATCCATGAACCCTATTTTCTCTTGCGCTGCAACATGCAAAATACCGCTTGGCCAAAGCCAAGCGGTATTGATGTGAGGAAAAACTTGTTGCTTACGCGTGCTTGTAGATGTTTTCCATTTCTTTGATGCAGGATTTGCAAATAAAACGATCCTTGTACTCCATTACACCTTCTACATTCGTGCAGAAAGAGCATCTAGGACGGTATTTTTCAAGGATGATATGATCTCCTTGTACAAGAATTTCTACTGGGTCGCCTTCGTTCATGCCATAACGTTTGCGGAGCGATTTCGGTAATACAATTCGCCCTAATTGATCCATTTTTCTTACTACGCCTACTGGTTTCATTTTGGTCACCTCATATTATAATGTCTAATTGTGTTAGTAGTCGAAACCCATTCACTCATTATACTACAAAATTCTACAAAAAGATTGTTACAATTTTTTATACTTGTGTTTTTCCCTGATAGAAGGAAAATTTGGGATCGATGATACAAGTATGAAACGATTAATTTGATGGATATTGGGTGTTTGCCAATATGTGTAGTATAAACGATGTGCAAGGAAGTTTGCAAGTGTCATTTTTTGTCGAAAAGATATGTATTTTTGTCCTCCCTCTGAACACCTCCTACATAAAATTTCGAACATCGGTTATTTTTTATGTCTTTGTCCTGATCATACGATGGTGGTCTTCCACGACACCAGCCTTATTTCAGTTGTGGAAATCCGATCTGTCTCAAAGCTTCATAGACCATAATTGCCGCGGAATTTGATAGATTGAGTGAACGGACAGCATCAGTCATCGGCATCCGTATACACGTATCCATATGAGCATGAATCAGGTCTTCCGGCAATCCCTTCGTTTCTTTGCCAAAAACGAAAAAATCTCCGTCTCTGAATGCAAACTCAGCATAATGTTGCCGTGCCTTGGTCGTGGCAAAGAAAAATCGTCCTTCCGGGTGTGTGTCCATGACTTCCTGAAAGTGATCATAATATTGAATATGAACAGCATGCCAATAATCCAGGCCTGCCCGTTTCAATGTTTTGTCATCGGTGTCAAAGCCCAAAGGCCTTACCAGATGGAGATGTGTCCCCGTAGCGGCACATGTTCGGGCAATATTCCCCGTATTAGCCGGTATTTCCGGTTCCACCAGTACAATATGTAGTGGCACGTTCCTTCACCTCATTAGTTCATTCTGTTTCGTTAACGATCATTTTCCATAAGTCGTCATTAATTTTTACACAGTTTTTACGCGTTCTTAATATTCGATTGATGGAACGCTGTCATAATAACATTATCAATAGAGAGAATCAAAGGAGACTTCAACTATGAAAAAAAAGATTTTAGTTGTCGATGACGAGCCTTCCATCTCTATGCTGATCGAATTCAATTTAAAGCTTGCTGGATACGATGTGCAATGTGTATTTGATGGTGAAGCTGTATTTGATGCCATAAAGACATTCCGACCCGATCTGATCGTACTCGATCTGATGCTCCCGAAAATGGATGGCATTCAAGTATGCAAGCTCTTGCGTGAACAAAACAACCTCGTTCCGATCGTCATGCTGACCGCGATGGCTGATTTATCCGACCGCATTGCCGGGCTGGATCATGGGGCCGATGATTATATGACCAAGCCTTTTAGTCCCCAGGAGCTGATCTCCCGTATTCGCGCTTTGTTTCGACGTATTCAAACCATCCCTTCCACCGAAGAGAGCGATCAGATTGTGATCGGCGATTTGAATATCGACCCGCGGGAAAGAGAAGTGTCATTGAATGGAGACATGATTGATCTGACACCCAAGGAATTCGAACTGCTGCTGTTTTTATGCAAGTATCGCGGCAAAGTGCTGAGCCGTCAGCAACTGCTTCATGGTGTATGGGACTATCATTTCCTGGGAGATACCCGAATTGTCGATGTACACATCAGCCATTTGCGAGACAAGATCGAACAAAATGCACGCAATCCTCAATATATTTTAACGGTTCGCAGTGTCGGATACAAGCTTGTGGGACCTGCGATGCAGGAATCGCTCGCCTAGCAACCGGCCAACCACTCAGGCGCATGCATCTGATCCTGGTCAAACCGGGCATCTGGTGCAGACAAATCCAGTTTGCTCTCATACACAAAGAAATGGTGGTACAGGTTTACAGACCTGATACCACCATTTCTTATTTTTATGCGTCCGGTCCACTCAGGACCAGAACCTTCACGTTTGATATGCGTTGCTTAGCCGTGTTTCTTCTGGAAGTCCAGCATGAATTGTTGAAGAGCCTTGCAGCTCTCATAAGGAACGGCGTTGTACGTCGAAGCCCGCAATCCCCCCACACTGCGATGTCCTTTCAATCCGACAAAGCCAGCTTCCTGGGATTCCTGAATAAATTGTTTTTCCAATGCTTCGTTCTCCATAGTGAACGTCAGGTTCATGATGGAACGATCAGCTGGTGCGGCAACGCCACGGTAGAAGCCCTGGCTTTGGTCAATCACATCATAGATCAGCTTCGTTTTTTCTTGATTGAACTGTTCCATCTCTGCCAGTCCGCCTTTTTCCTTTACCCATTTCAGCACGAGATTGACCATGTAGATGGAGTAAACCGGCGGCGTATTGTATAAGGAATTGTTATCGATATGTGTGTCGTATCTGAACATCGATGGCAAGTTGGCAGGAGACTCCTGGACAAGATCCTCTCTTGCAATCACAATCGTCACACCGGATGGACCCAGATTTTTTTGAGCGCCTGCATAGATCAGACCGAACTTTGAGACATCCAGCGGACGGCACAGAATATCACTGGACATGTCTGCAATCAATGGCACCTTGCCGGTTTGCGGAAACTGCTGATACTGAATGCCGCCAATGGTTTCGTTCGAAGTGATATGGAGATAAGCGGCCTGTTCCGGAAGTTCCAGAGCGGAAAGATCCGGGATTTCCTTGAAGTCCTGCTCCTTGGAGCTGGCTGCGATATGCACGTCGCTGAACAGCTTTGCTTCCTTGATCGCCTTGTTTGCCCAGCTTCCTGTATGCACATAGCTGCTGACTTGTCCTTCACCCACCAGATTCATCGGAATCATAGTGAACTGACTGCTGGCCCCGCCTTGCAAAAACATGATTTTATAGTTGTCGGGAATGTGAAGCAGCTCTTTCAGCAAAGCTTGCGTCTCATTATGTACCTGTTCATATTGCTTGCTGCGGTGAGATACCTCCATAATGGACATGCCGATTCCCTGAAAATCCACGAATTGCTCTTGTGCTTGTTGCAAGACTTCCAGCGGAAGTGCCGCAGGCCCTGCATTGAAATTATACGCGCGTTTATTCATCTCTCCACTCACCTTCTCTTTTCATTTAACGTAATGATAGCAGGTATCCCTATGCCATTCAAGAAACATTTCACACCGGAATCAGAACGTTTTTTGAATTTTCATGCAAGTCTGTTCAATAAAATTCCCTCCTGCATAAACACACAGGAGGGAAAAGATTCAGACCTTCAATCCGCGCTTCGCTTATCCGTTAATCAAACGAAGCAATTGGGACATCACTTGTGCACTCTCTGCCCGGGTGGCATTGCCTTTTGGCACAAACTGATTTTGTCCCTGTCCTTTCATAATGTCCAGCGCATGGGCTTTGCCCACATCGTCAGCAGCCCACTTGGAAATGGACGCTTCGTCACCAAAGCGGTGCGAGCTAATTTCCGCAGTCACGCCTGCTGCATATTCATACGCCTTCACCATCATAACGGCCATTTCCTCACGGGTAATCGTCTCATCCGGCGCGAATTGCTCTTTGCTTCTGCCATTGACGATTCCCGCCTGGTATACTGCTGATACATCGGCTGCATACCAAGCCTGATCTTTCACATCCGCAAACGGATGCTCCCCATCGCCTTGCAAGTTCAAGGTTCGGGCAATCAATGCTGCAAACTGGGCACGCGTTACTTCTTCACCAGGTGCAAACATCGTGTCTGTCACACCCGCTATAATCTGCTTCGCAGCCATTTCTTTGATGGCTTGCTCTGCCCAGAAGCCCGCTTTGACATCTGCAAAAGTTTTGTTGTATTCCAGTACGGCATATTTACTGAAATGGCTGACCTGTGCCACCATCATGCCATTCTCCACTTTGCCGCCTACATATTCCAGTTCTCCGTCATCCCCTACATAATACATGCCGGTTAGCGATTCGTCCGCTCCCTCTTTGACTTTCAGACGCAGCGTAATCGGCTTGCTGAATTGCGTCAGCTTTGTTTGCTTGCCCTCTTTCGTCTGGATAGACAGGGTGAATGCATACACCTCACCTGCTGTCTGAATCTCGGCTTTTTTCTTGCCCTTCGCCTTATCCAGCAGCTGTGCCGTCTCATTACCGTTCAATGCTGTAAATTCAAAGCTGATTTCAGCATCCTGCATTTCTTCATCAGACAACAGCCCCTGCACCTGCTTCAGTACATCAGCCGGAATCTCTGCAGTGAACTCTTCACTTTGCACAGACAGGCTGTTCTTGCCGTCAATAGCCGCTGCATTCGCAGGAAGCAATACTTTCTTTTTGCCTTTGGCCACACTCACGCCAATTTTGCCATCCTTGTCTGCTTTCGGGTTGGTTACCGTTTCCGTGTCTTCTTCGGAATCTTCCTCTGTATCATTCGGCGGAATCACGCCGCCTGAGCCCGAACCGCTGGAAGGTCTTTTCATGACCGTCACTGCGAAATAACGTTTCTCAGACTGTTCTCCGTTCTCAATTTCTGCCGTCAACGTTACCGTCTTGTTAGATTGACCGGATGCAGGTCTGCTGACCTCTCCGTTCACCTTGATCACCTGTTCGTCGCTGGAGCTCCATGTGATGGCAGAGCCGTTGGCCCCTTCCACCGGTAAGGTCAGATGATTGGTCACGCTGGAAGCCGAATTGCTGCCTGCAAAACCAATTGCCAGCGCTTCTGTATCCAGCTCCAATGCCAGCTGCTCTTCGGCAGGTACGTCAGTCAGGATAAAGGTCCCCCCATCGTGCATCGCAGGCAAGGTCACCTCAATCTGATCATTTGCATCGGCGGTATATACGACACGATTGTAGGCATCATAGATCTCCATGCCTTCCGTGATTCCATCGAGTGTTAGCGTAACCTGCTGGGCCGAGTCGGAGGTGTTCAATCCGACATATAGAGCCTCATCCTCATGTTCACGCTCAAATACAAGGTATTCATCTGCATTGCTGCCCTGAATTTTGCTGCGTGTTCCTTTGGAGAAGATTTTCGAATGATCATCCCGAATGTTCAGCAGCTTCATGTAATGATAATGAAGCTCACCGTTGACACCGATCTGATCCCACGGCATGTCGTCTCTGTTCTCACCAAGTGCAGTATCAAAGTTCGCATTTTGACCTGTGCGGCCTAGCTCCTCCCCATAGTACACAACCGGCTGGCCTTTTGCCGTAATTTGCAGGGAAGCCGCCACTTTCAGCTGACTGAGAGCCTTGTCGTGAATCTGCTGGCTGCTGTAGGACGGATGCTTCCCCTTCAGCTTATCCTTCAAATGATACAAGAAGCCATCCTCATCATGACTGCTCAGGAATTGTCCCATCGTGACGTTATTGTCGATCTTGCCATTTCTGTCCTGTAAATAAGATTCAACCTCATCAACCTGACCTTGTACGAAATCCTCTGCTTTTACCTTGAAATCAAAATCAAGCAAGGAATCCATTTGTCCGGTTCCGGTATAGCCGCCGCGATTGTCTACGCCGCCGCCATAAAATTCCCCGATCATTTTAAAGTCAGGCTTGATCTCGGTCAGGGCGTTTTTGAAAGCACGCCACGTCGTGTTCTCGACATGTTTGACCGTATCGACACGGAAGAAATCAATGGTGTCACCACGCTCGGTGCGCGCACGCTCCAGCCAACCCGCCTGCCATTCTACAATTTGTGCCCGCACAGCCGGGTCTTCGGTCTTCAGATCCGGCAAACCGGAAAGCTCGCCGAACAGATCCGAGTCATTAATAGGCTGTTTCCGAATCATATTCTGGAATCTGGACTGATCGTCGCTTGTCGGATAATTGGTAGCTCCCGTCGTATTGGTATCACCCAGTTTCAATCCGTAACCAGTATGGTTCAACACCACATCGACCATGATCTTGATGCCACGATCATGTGCTTCGTCAATCAGCGTTTTGAACGTCTCCACATCCCCGAGATGTTCGTCTACGTCTGTAAAGTCAATGGCCCAGTAGCCGTGGTACCCGTATTGATACTGGTGCGGCTGTCCGAAACCAAGGTTATAGTTGATATTGTCGACAATCGGAGTAATCCAGATTGTATTGATGCCGAGCTCATCCAGATAATCGAGTCGATTGATCAATCCTTGGAAGTCTCCGCCATGATACGTCTCCAGATGTTCCTGATCATAGTTTTCACCATTCGGGTCATCATTGGAGGTATCGCCGTTCTCGAAACGGTCTGTCAGAATGAAGTAGATTCTGGCTTCATCCCAGTCAAAAGCCAGTTCCCCGACCGCTTGTTTCGGTTCAATGGTGACGGTCGTAGAAGTGTCATAATGATTCCCGTATTTGTCGATGACTTTCACCGGAATCGTCTTGGTACCTGCTGTTGTCGATTCCTCTACCGAAATGGTTTGAGTAAGCAGCTTCAGGTCAATCGGCTCTTTGTCACTACCGCCAATCGCAGATAAGTCCGCTCTCACACTCTTGATTATGTTCTGGTCTCCCTCATTCACTTGTACGGAGAGAATGGTATTCTCATCATAATGGACAGGGGATGGTGAGATGGAAGCGCTGATCTCCAAACTTGGACTTTGGTACTCGATATAGCTCTTCCCGTCCGTCTTGTCCGGATTATGCACATCGTCTTCTACTGTCATCTCGCTGTCGCGGGTAACTTCAAATTCATAGGTGGTCACACCATCGGCAATGTCGTTCAGTGTAAACACGAAGTATTCGTTGTCTGCGTCATAGCTCATCGTATGTCGGGATGTCCCTTCCGGGCTTTCCAGCACGAGCTCGACCCCTTCAATGCTATCCATTTCATTGTCCCTCATCAGCAGCTCATCGCGGTAATAGAACGTAGCCTTACCTTTGTCCAGTTCAGGACCTGTCAGATGAGGAATCTGGCGAATTTCCCTTGTGCCCTGAGTCACATATACCTTAGCGGTACGCTGAGTAGGTGCCAAGGTCACATATCGATCCGTCGTGATATCTTCCTCATCCCAATCATTGAGCCTGACCTTGAAGCCCATGGCACTCGTACCATCAGAAACGGGAATCTCGACAAATTTCATCCCGTCCCGTGTTTCCGTAAATTTCTTTTCATCGTTCGTCTTGCCTGTGGCCCAAACCCATAAGTTCCAGCCCTCGTAATCTCTTTCCGGACGATCATAGTAGAAGTGCACATAGCGTCTGGTCAGCGGATGCGGCTCTACCGTCAAGCTGTAAGACAGATCATGACCCAGCAAGCCATAGCCTTCACTCTCCAGTGATTGCGGCGGGATCTGGACGTCAATCGTCTGTCCGTACTCCAGTTCACTGCTGTCGATTGTAAACGTCAAGACATTTCCGCTAATGCTGTAGTCATACGTCACAACGGTAACTGACAGTCCACCATATACCGTTTCGGTAACCGATTCATTGAACTCGATGCGGAGCTCCGTCGTATCAATCGGCATATTGGCTGTTCCTACGGCCGGTGTCGCGTCCATGATGGTCAGCTGCTGGATAACCCCTTCCAGCGTCAGCGAACTGCTGTAAGCGCCCAGGGAATTCGGATCAGACCCTTCATTCCAGCTATCGGCGACTTCATTATTTGCGTGTTCGACTATGACGTCAAATGCACCATGTTGTCCGGCATTGTCTCCACTCAGTACGGCTATCGCCTGAATCTCGTCTCCACTATCTAGTTGCAGTACACTCAGCGGAATCTTGCCTTCGAATCCAACCGCAGGATCTTCTGCATTTTCTTTGTTCAGCTTTACGGCAAAATCAGCACCCTTGGTCGCCGTATCTGTGGAAAGGATCGAGTTGCCCATATCATCGGCATCAACCAGCTTGGCACTGCTATTGTCAGCCTGATGGACAATATGATATTGCGGCTTGGCCGTCGCAGCTCCGAAATTGAACGGATAGCCCTCCGGATTTGCCGATACACCTGAATCCACTCCATTGACGTTCAGGGCCAAATTCAGATATTGCCAATTTTCTACGTTAAGCGCTTCCACCCAGTAGTATAAATAATTTCCGTCATTCACCAGACGCAAATTGTCGATGTGGAAGTCTTGCCAGCCAGCCTGCTCCGAGCGACCTAGTACAGGCGCATCTGACCAGGTGGCGTCCTGACTGCCATCGATTTCAATATTAAACACCTGCAGTGTCAGTTCGTTGCTGTAAACGGACTGCACGTTCGGCGTGCTGCCATGATTCCAGTCCGAGGCGACAACATTGGAGGCGTCCTCTGGAATGACGTCAAATGCGCCGTGCTGATTGTCCGTATTTCCGCTCTGCACGACGATCGCCCGAACGGTATCCCCGTTTTCAAGTCCGAGCAGACTGAGCGGTATTTTCCCTTCAAAGCCCTGTTCACGATTGACTTTGAATTCGGCTCCCTTCTGGTCTCCGTCTGTGGTAGCAACCGGGTTGTTCAGATCGGTTGCCGCATAGATCGCTGCGACATTCACATCCGTGTTATTGCTTATGCGTTGCATGATATGAAATTGCGGCTTGGCATCCACGCCACTGAAATTGTATGAATAGTTCCAAGGGATACCGGATACACCGGAATCCGCTCCGTTCACATTGAGCGCGATATCAATAAATTGTCCGTTATCTGTCCAGTTGGGCACATTCACCGCATCCACCCAGTAGTAAAGGTACTCACTGTCGTTCGTCAATCTCAGATTGTCAATCTGATAACTCTGCCAACCTCCAGTTTGCGACCTTCCCAAAACCGGTACATTGTCCCATGCGGAATCCATGGAACCGTCCACTGCGATCAGTCCATCATTGACTCTGGCTTGCGCTTGCTGTGTGCCCATGACCGGGAACATGCCCACGATCAATGCGGCCATCAGTACATAAGCAAGCCATTTACGATACATTGTTTGCATGAATTGACCCCTTTCTCCCCTGTTAAAATAGAAACAGATGAAAACGTTTGCACATTTCTGAAAGAAAGAAGAACTGCTAGGGAGGTGTTGCCATGTTCCGAATCAGTTCTTTACCGTTGCATGAGTGCAAACGCTTTCAGCTTTACAGTGATTATTTTAACATGCTCCCGTCCTTTATACAATCCCCTATTCATTAATTAACCTCACAAAAAATGGCGGCGCAAGGTTCGACCCTTGGCACCGCCATTTTTTATGAAGCACGTTTTGCCATGTGTTCGGAAATTAGCAGTCGAAGTACAGGGAGTACTCGTGCGGATGAACACGGATGGATACGGATTTCGCTTCGTCACGTTTGAAGGACAAATAGTTATGGATGAATTCTTCGCTGAATACATCGCCTTGAAGCAAGAATTCATAATCTGCTTCGAGTGCATCCAGTGCTTCTTCCAGGCTAGCTGGAACACTGCGGATTTCAGCCTTGTCTGCATCAGACAGATCATAGATATTTTTATCCAGTGGACCATAGCCCAATTTGCGTGGATCAATTTTGTTCTTGATACCATCCAGACCAGCAAGCAGCATCGCTGCGAATGCAA
The DNA here is from genome assembly GCF_042685085.1 of Marinicrinis sediminis. Classification (NCBI taxonomy): domain Bacteria; kingdom Bacillati; phylum Bacillota; class Bacilli; order Caryophanales; family Paenibacillaceae; genus Marinicrinis; species Marinicrinis sediminis. The sequence goes on along the minus strand of NZ_JBHUMM010000010.1, from coordinate 223,705 downwards.
GATATGGATTCGCCGTTGAGTCAGGTGTTCTGAACTCGATGCGGCAGCCTTTTGGTGTCACGGCTGCAACCGGAATACGGACTGCGGCAGAACGGTTTCCTTTGGAATATACCAGGTTAACTGGCGCTTCATAGCCTGGCACCAGACGTTTAAAGGAGTTCGTGCTTGGGTTGGTCAATGCAATCAGTGCAGGTGCATGATGCAAGATTCCACCAATATAATGAAGTGCGGTTTCACTCAGATTCGCATAGGAACCTTTTTCGTAGAACAAAGGCGTATCCCCATCGAAGATGCTCTGGTGAACGTGCATGCCTGATCCATTGTCGCCAAAGATCGGTTTCGGCATAAACGTAGCCACTTTGCCAAATTGTCTAGCTGTATTGTGAACGATGTATTTGTATTTCAACAGATTGTCAGCTGTTTTCGTCAGGGTGTCAAAACGGAAGTTGATTTCCCCTTGACCCGCTGTAGCCACTTCATGGTGATGACGCTCGACGCGAAGTCCGGCATCCGCCAGCAGGTTACAGATCTCACTGCGGATATCCTGTTGGGTGTCTACTGGAGCTACTGGCACATATCCACCTTTTTGACGAACTTTGAAGCCGAGGTTTCCGCCTTCTTCCTTGCGTCCAGTGTTCCATGCTGCTTCCTCGGAATCTACCGCATAAAAGGAAGACTGCTGTCCGCTCTCGTAGCGTACATCGTCGAAAATGAAGAACTCAGACTCCGGTGCAAAAAATGCAGCCGTTCCAACACCGGTTGTTTGCAGGAATTCTTCTGCTTTTTGTGCAATAGAGCGCGGATCACGATCGTAGCGATCCCCTTCTGGTGTATGAATGTTACACATGATATTTAAAGTAGGATGTGCGGTAAACGGATCGATAAAGGTAGATTCCGTATCTGGCAGCATCACCATATCGGATTCCTCAATACCGCGGAAGCCTGGAATGGAAGAGCCATCAAATGCAACGCCGTTCTCAAATGTCTCCTCCTCTACTTCTGTAGCAGGCAGGGTGATATGGTGGGCTTTACCGGACAAATCAACAAAACGGAAATCTACATACTCAATGCTGTTCTCTTCGATTACCTTTAAAACGTCTTGAACTGACATGAATAATTCCTCCTATTTCCGAACATTAAGCGGCTTACCACCGACGAACGTTCTCTTTTCTCAACCTTATAGACGTTATTATAAGATGAACCCCTACCCTCGTCAATAGCCATGTTAGGTATTTTTTTTATAAATGTAAGGTATCGTAACATTAGTATAAATTAATAATCCAATAGTACAAATGCGCGTGCAAAGGTGTCCAACAAAAAATCCTTCTTCCCGTCTCTAACACGGAAAGAAGGATCGATAAACGATGAGAATTCGCGCAATCAGCGGGTTAGCCGACCGGCTGTTTCACAGTATCAAACTTGCGGCCCATGACATTCGCCAGTTTCTCCAAATCAACAAGCAGATTGGCGAATTGATCAGGGAACAGGGATTGCACGCCGTCACCGGTCATGGAATTGTCCGGATCGGTATGCATTTCAATAATCAGACCGTCTGCACCTGCTGCCACAGAAGCCTTGGACATTGGCTCAACCAGCTCACGACGACCTGTGCCGTGACTTGGATCGGAAATAACAGGCAAGTGACTGAGTTGCTTCAGAACCGGAATAGCCGTCAGATCCAATGTATTTCTTGTGTAGCTTTCGAAGGTACGAATACCGCGCTCACACAGCATAACGTTTGGATTTCCACCAGCCAGAATGTACTCCGCCGCATTCAGGAACTCATCATACGTCGAACTGAAACCGCGCTTCAGCAATACAGGCGTATCGATCTCGCCCAGCTTGCGCAAAAGGTCAAAGTTTTGCATGTTGCGTGTACCCACCTGCAAAATATCCGCATACTTCGCACATACATCTACATACTCAGGCGTCATGACTTCTGTAATCGTCAGAAGTCCATGTTTTTCACCGGCTTCTGCCATCATCTCCAAGCCTTCCACGCCTACACCCTGGAAGCTGTAAGGACCTGTTCTCGGCTTGAATGCACCGCCACGGAGTACCTGTCCGCCCGCTGCCTTCACCAATTTTGCAATTTCGTCGATTTGCTGTGCATTTTCAACCGCACAAGGCCCGCCCATAACAACCAGCTGGTCGCCACCGATTTCCACGTCCTTGATTTTAATCACCGTATCACTCGGATGGAAGTCACGGCTAGCCAGTTTGTACGATTTTGAAATTTTGATCACGTTCTCTACGTCCTTCATTGCTCTGATTTGTTCAACTAGTTGCGGGTCTGCCTTGCCAATAATGCCAATGACGGTACGATCCGTCCCTTTGGAAATGTGCGCCTGTACCCCTTGTTTCTCAATGTGATTGACAATTTCCTGCAGACGCTCATCTGAAATCGTATTCGATGTAATTGCGATCATTCATTATCCACTCCATTCCATATATCGCTTCAACGCTTATACGCTTTTAAGCTTTTCATCATTAAAGTAACTATATCCTATTTTTTTTCATGCGTCAAGTGTGCCCTATTCCCATTTCAGAAAAAAACATCCCGGTCCCGCCAGGCGGTCAGACCGGGAGAATCATTACGAGGACTTTGCAGGCTGATTCTTGACACGCGGCAACAGCCGATTCAGGTCAATCGTTCGTTGCACATCCCAGGTTTCAGGCAACTCGGGATCAAACTGCTCCAGATAAGCAATCACTTCCTTGGTGATCAAGGTCGGGGTCGAGGCGCCTGAGGTAACCCCCACCTTGCGCACCTGCATGAGCCACTGGCGATCCAACTCAGTCACATCGGCGATCCGGTACGCTTTTACCCCTGCAATTTGCTCGGATACTTGCGCCAACCGATTGGAATTGTTGCTTCTCGGATCCCCCACTACGATGACGAGATCGGTTTGCTTGGCCTGTTCGGCTACCGCTTCCTGACGAACCTGTGTAGCCAGGCAAATCTCATTATGAATTTGGGCGGATGGAAACTTCCGAATCAAGGCATTCATAATATGCTTGATGTCCCATTGACTCATCGTCGTCTGATTTGTAATGATAATCTGCTTTGTCTCCAATTCCAGCGAGGCAATCTCTTCTTCCCGTTCAATGAGATGCACATGCTCAGGACAGATACCGATGGCGCCTTCCGGCTCAGGATGCCCTTTTTTCCCGATATAAATGATCTCGTAACCTTCATTCGTTTTTTCCCGAATCAGGTCATGCGTACGTGTCACATCGGGACAAGTGGCGTCGACCACGGTCAGTCCCTTCTCTCTTGCCGTATTGCGCACTTCAGGAGACACGCCATGTGCGGTCAGAATGATCGTACCTTCGGTGACCTGTTCCAGAATCTCCAGTCGATTGGGACCGTCCAGAGTCACAATCCCTTCCTTCTCAAACGCTTCCGTCACATGCGAATTGTGTACAATCATGCCCAGAATATAAATCGGTCGAGGCAAATCCAGATTTTTAGCCGTTTGCATGGCCAGCACCATGGCATCGACAACGCCATAACAGTATCCGCGTGGAGAAATTTTCACTACATCCATTTGTTCGGCCACCTCCGTTTGTTGTGATCCTGCTCGTGTAACATCGATAGCGAGCTTTCTATTGTCTTCTATAAGATAAGCTTTGTTAAGTTTCTTTGTTAAATTGCTTTGTTGAGCTACTCTATTGAAAGGCGCGATGGATATCCTCATCACAGATGATAACCGCATGAAGGAATGTCGTCTATACGGATGAGGTGGATGGGGTTGCGTTCATCTTGCCATGCAAATCTCCTTCATTATATATGAACCCATCTATTCTGCAAACCCGAGGGGCAGCCAGATGATAAAGGTGGTTCCCGTTCCCTTTTGAGTCTCTACCTCTACCGATCCATGGTGCGCGTCCATAATCCATTTGGCGATGGACAAGCCGAGACCGGTTCCTGGCGTTTCCCCTCTGGACACATCAGCCCGGTAAAAGCGCTCGAAAATATGCGGAACCTCTTCCGCTTCCATGCCTACACCCGTATCACGAATGCGAATGCCGACCTGGCTGCTTCCGGTTACAGCATCCAGCATCACTTCACCCTGTGGCGTGTACTTGAAGGCATTTTCAATAAAGATGAAGAACAACTGCTGCAAATAATCCGCATTTCCCTGAATCACCACGCCCTCAAGAGGGGAGAGATCCCCAATCTGCCACGTCGCCTTGCGAGGCAACCACTCGGCTCTGCGTGCCACTTCCTGCACAAGCGGCAGCAGGTCAATCTCCTCCAGCACGATATCATGGCCGGCATCCGCTCTGGCCAGTGAGAGCAGGTCGTTCACCAGTCTGCTCATACGCTCGGTCTCAGACAGGATATCTTTCATGGCCTCTTCATTCGTTTCTTTCACATAAACCGGGTCCAGTTCCTGCGGTTTTTCGATCCATTTTTGCTGCATTTTCTGCAACAGCTCCAGATTGCCGCGTATGGTCGTCAGCGGGGTGCGAAGCTCATGGGAAGCATCGGAAACGAATCGCCGCTGCGCCCGGTACGCCTCATTCAGATCATCATACGCTTGTTGAATACGTCCCAGCATCCGATTGATCCGATCCACCAGTCGTCCGATCTCATCATGCTGGGAGCCTTCGTAAGCGATGCGGTGGCTGAGATCATCCCCTTTTTCAATTTGCTCGGCCGCCTCGATTACATGGTCAATCGGGGTCAGGGCCTTGCGCGCCATGAACCAGCCGACACTCGCCGCCAGCGCCAGCAATACCAGGGCAGCAAACAGATAGATCCACCGGAATGCTTCCAGGGTTTGCTCTACATCCGAGACCACAACCGCGACCTGCAGCAAACCGATAAAGGTCGTCCCCTGATAAAAGGGCATATCATACACCATAAAGGTGACATCGGAATGGAGTGCATATTGCTTGAAGAGACTTCCGCTTATATCCCCCTGCTGATAGCGAGCCAGCTCTCCCTCCTTGACGGGCAGAGCCAACCCCTGCAAATTTTCCGATTGACGCATAATCTGTCCTTCTGCATTGACGATTTGAAAGAAATAGGATTCGAACGCATCCAGTGGAAAGATAATCGATCGTCCGAGCAGCTGTCTCTGCTCATAGACCTCCATGCCTTTCTCCTTCAGGTTGTTGCGAACATTGTCATACAGATAGTTTTGCAGGAAATAATACAGGATGAATCCAAATACGACGACAATCACCGTCAGAATGCCCGTATACCATAATGTTAGTTTCAATCGGATGGACATGGCTTATTCACCCCTTAATACGTAACCTGCTCCCCGCACGGTCTGAATAATTCGGGGGAAACCGTGCTCTTCTGTTTTTTGTCGCAGGAGATTAATATAAACCTCCAGCACATTAGACTCACCGCTATAGTCAAAACCCCATATCTGTTCCATAATGACATCTCTCGGAAGCACGCGATTCGGATTTTGCAAAAACAGCTTCAGCAGCTCATATTCCTTGGTCGTCAGCTCTATTCGGTGATCCCCGCGAAAAACCTCCCTCGCATCGAGGTGCATGGACACGTCCTTGAACTGAATCACGGTCGATGAATCCTGGTCTTCCCGCTGCTTGCGGCGCAGCAACGCCCTTACGCGGGCCAACAGTTCATCGAGGGAAAACGGCTTGACGACATAATCATCAGAGCCAAGGTCGAGCCCTTTGACACGATCGTCTATCTCGTCTTTCGCGGTCAGCATCAGAATCGGCACATGGATGCCGCTCTCGCGAATGCGCTGGCATACCTCCCAGCCGTCCAGCTTCGGCATCATCACATCCAGAATGACGAGATCGACCTCAATCTCCAGCAGCTTGCCCAATCCTTCCTGCCCGTTGGACGCAATATCTACCTGATAGCCTTCAAAGGCCAGACTGCGCCTTAGTAAAGACGTAATTTTCTCATCATCATCCACCACCAGAATTCGTTCCCTCATCCTGCTCTCTGCCTCCCCTGCCTCATATCTGCCTATCCCGTTTTCGCCATTTTCTAATTAGCTGTATCATAACAAAATGCGCCTCGAAAAAAAACCAAAGAGGCAAAAGCACCCTTGCTTTTGCCTCCTTCATCCATCTATTTCTCTGTTCACATCGATCTATTTCTCTATTCACATCAATCTATTTCTCTATTCACATCAATCAATTTCTCTCACTTCGTCTTTACCGCGCCTTCCCCGCGCCTTGTACAGTGTGCGGCGTATCATCAATACGGTAATCAAGACTGACTACGATCGCCGATCATCACGACAGCTTCGAGCTGTTTGCCGTCCCGAATGATGACCATGTTCACCTTGTCACCGACGTCCTTGCTGGAGATGATGTCGATCAATTCTTCCGTGTTCTTTACCTTCTTGCCATCTACTTCAACTACAACATCTCCAGGCTGGATACCTGCCTTGGCAGCCGGGCCGCCACGCTCCAGTTGCGTGACGAAGGAGCCGTCTGTGCTTTCCAGATTGTAGCTCTCCAAATAAGCTGGTTCAATATCTGTCAAATAGACGCCAATGTACGGCTTCGGAATGGTTTCATTGGTCTTCAGCTTCTCCACGACATCCAGGATCGTACTTGTTGGAATGGCAAAGCCAATTCCCTGGGCATCTGTGCTGACTGCCGTATTCACTCCAATGACTTCTCCCTGCAAATTAAGCAGCGGGCCGCCTGAGTTACCTGGGTTAATAGAAGCATCCGTTTGCAGCAAATGTTCATAATTGCGTTGTCTGTTTCCATCCGGGATCGAGATCTCCCGCTCTCTCTGACTGAGTACCCCTACACTAACGGTATGGTCAAAGCCGACCGGATTCCCGATCGCCACCACCCAATCTCCTACATTCAGGGAGGCGGAATCACCCATTTTCAGCGTTGGAAATGCTTTATCTGACTCAATTTTCAGAACAGCCAGATCCAGATCAAAATCCGATCCGAGCAGTTCCGCCTTATACGGTTCCTTGTGGCCTTGAATTTCCACATAAATCTCATCCGCGCCGCCTACGACATGCTCATTGGTCAGCACATAACCGGATTCTTCAAAGATAAACCCGGAACCCATGCCCGCCGGTCTTTTCTGACCGTTTCCATTGTTGTTATCCGGCTGCACATATTGATCCCCGAAGAAATATCGGAAAAAGTCATCATTGGAAAACGGACTTGCATTCGAAGACTGGGACGCGTACGTCTCAATCTTCACAACAGCCGGACTGGCCTGATTGACAATACCGGAGAATGAATCCGGGCTGACATTGCCGTTAAAAGCCGTCTGGGAAATACCAGGTGTAGTTGTGGACTGACCTTGTGAGGACGCAGCCTGCATTTGCACCGGATCATCGGTAAACAGATTGGTTCGGTCTGCCGCAAACATCAGGCCGCTCACAACCACTGCACCCGCAAGAAAACTGGCAAACATACGCTTGATCCCGGAGGATCTGGCAGGCTTCTGCTGTACGCGCCAGGTTCGATTCGCGGAGGAAGTCTGCTCGGCAGAACCGGCGTCCATCAAGACAGGGGTCTGGTCAGGAGCGGTGGATTCAGTAGACGCATCCTGTACCGGAATGGCATCTTCCTTGGACCGATAAGGCCCGTATGCGTAATACGTACTTACCGTACGCTCAGGGCGCTCGGCAGGTGGAGACGCGTCATCTTCATCCCGGGAGCGATCGGGTTGCTGCTCATTTTCGGAAGAAGCGTCACGGGCATCATTTTTGAAAAAATCATCATATGGATTGCGAGGTTTATTGGAATCGTTCATCGAAATACAGCCTCCTTTTTCATGTATCCTTTCACATGCATGCATGACTGGAAGTGTTCATGTGCGATATCTATATCTTGCACCTTTAACCTTAATAGAACCTTAATTCCAGCTAAAAAGGAGTTAAAACTTTATACAAATGCCTGTTCAATGCGGGCTAGCAGTTTCTCCGCGCTATCGATCCATTTCTTCTCTACCTCCGCATCCGCATCCACCGGAGCCTGAAACTGATCGAGCATGGCCCCATAGGTTCGGATACGGGCTTCCCCGTCCAGTCCCTCCTGATAGACATGCTTCAGCACATACGGTGTCCCCAGCTGAATCTGCGCATCCGGATCGTCCTGCAATCCGTCGAACGTACCGGAGACCACTTGAAACGGGATGCGAAGCCATACCTTCTGTCCTTCTTCCAGCGCCCGGTCAAAACAGCCATGCGCGTAGTCCCAGTTGCCTCCGAGGGAAAAGCCTTGCTGCTTCAAGGCCTCATGAATGGCCATATAGCGATCTTGCCTGTTTTCGATGGTAGATGAGATCGGATACATAAAAAGGCTCTCCTTTGGTTTTTTCCATAGGATGAGCCTCGCCTTCTCATTTTAAACATTCGCCATGCATCACGATGAGCCTGCCCAACCTTTTCGATGGGCAAATACCGCGAGCTGCGTACGATCCTCCAGCTGACATTTCATAAGTAAATTGCTGACATGGGTTTTGACCGTTTTGATACTGATATGTAGTTCCTCCGATATTTCCTTGTTCGTTTTCCCCTCGGCAATCAAGAGCAGCACTTCCTTCTCTCGCGGGGTCAGTTCTTCATGCTCCTGATGAGTCAGTCGGTGGCGAATACCACGAGTCAAAGCCTGGGAAACTTCCGATCCCATCATCTGCTCACCTCTGCTGGCCCGTCTCACGACTTCAACGAGCTCCCCAGAGGACACGGTTTTCATCACATAGGTGAGCGCACCTGCCTCTATCGCCTCCACCACCTTCTCGTCCTCCAGAAAGCTTGTCAGAATGACAATACTCGCTTTGGGATGTTGACGGAGCACCTGCTGCGTGGCTTCCACCCCGTTCATGCCCTTCATCATCAAATCCATCAGAATCACATCCGGAAAATCGGCATCGGACAACGCAGCCAGCTGCTGAATGGCATCCGCACCGCTGCTTGCTTCTCCCGCGATCTCTACATCCGGCTCTACCATGAAATAGGTCTTCAGTCCGGCACGAACCATGTCATGATCGTCGACTAAAAACAGACGAATCCTGTCGCTCATGCTTGACGCTCCTCCTCTCCTTCTGACCGATCCGGCTGGCTGTCCGCTTCGTTTGCGAACAATGGAATGCGCATGACGATTTTCGTGCCTGCTCCTCCATGACTGACGATCTCAATATGTCCGCCCAGCTTTTCTGCCCGTTCCTTCATATTATTCAATCCATAGGAGCCGACCGTCTCCTGCGCTGTGAATCCCTTTCCGTCATCCGTCAGATTCATCAGCAGACGATGTCGGTCACTGCGCAGATACAATACCGCATGCTTGGCTTCAGCATGCTTGACAATGTTGGCCATCGCCTCCTGAATGATGAAAAAAACCTGATGCTCGATCGATTCAGATACCGGTTCATCCATCTGAATATCCAGGCTGCCCTGCAGCTCATTCTGTCTGCAATAGTCCGGAAACCACGACTGCAACGCTTCGCCCAGGGTTCGATCCTCCAGCTCCATCGGTCTCAGCTGTGCAATAAAGCCCCTCATCTGTTTCTGGGCTGAATGCGACATCTCCGTCAACTGCTCCATGACCTGTCTCGCAGCCTGCGGATTGTGTTCGAGAATGCGGATGAGGGAAGAGGCCGACATGTGGATCGCAAACAGTTGCTGACTCACGGTATCATGCAAATCCCGTGCCAGTCTCTTCCTCTCTTCCAGGACGGCCATCTCCTGCGTCTGTTCCTTCATTGTACGCTCTTCTCCGATGATTTGCAGCAATTTCATCCGCTGCTCCAAAGCCGCAGCCATCCGATTGAACGATTCACTGGCATCTTCATAGCCGCCCCAACCAGCCGCATTCATCCGTGTCTTGTATCTGCCCTTCTCAATCTGTAGCAGACTCAGTTGCAGCTCATCCAGCTGTCTCTGGTAGCTTCTTGCCACCAAGTATCCGATAAAGGCATGGGCAAGGAGCACAACCAGCACCGTGATCCAGATCTGTTTCGCAGTAAGAAAATCCCCGTCATACCAGTATACCTGCATGGCTCCCGCCATCCCGATAGCCAGCACGGCGGCTCCCATAAAGGAGACGAGCAGCTGCCACTTCGAATGTCTCAGCTTCTTCAATACAATCATCTCAGCTAGCCCACCTGTCTGATCTTGATATCGCCGATAAACATACTCGCCGATATTCTAATCTTCTTGGGTGCCTCTGCATAGGCAGGAGACTGATAGGACATATTCTTCATCAGGCCGCTGTCCTTGCGGTCAAATACCTTCATATCTCCGAGGAAAGAAGAAAAGTGCACGTTCAGTTCGAGATCTGTATCCTCCGGGACAAAGATCTTGACATCGCCGATAAAAGCAGAGACGGTTATTTTGGTCTCCCCGTACGCAATGTCAGCCTTTGTCAGGTCAATGACCGTATCGCCTACAAAATGAGAGATGTTCATCGGCTCCAGTCTGTAGAATTGATGACCGAGCGTGAAATCACCGATAAACTGATTATGATTCACTGGCTTTCGTTTGTCCGGTCTCCCGCCATATCCTCCGTAATGTTCCTCATCCATATAGCCGTATTCATGGTCGTCTTCCATCCTCGCATCTGAATCGTACCGAGCATGATTGCCCTCACGCATGCTGCCTACGTCTGTCGCGGTCGTCTCGCCACGAGCCAGTCTCTGTTCTTCACGTTCCAGATCCTCCATCTTCTTGCGCAGCTCCGCCTTCAGTTCTTCATCCGTGAGCGTTTTTTCATTCCGCAGTTCTTCTCTGGCCATTCTCCATTGTTCTTTCATTTCGTCCTTTGATCGCGTCCATTCCGAACGGGCATGATTTTGCTCGTAACGCTGATCCTCTTTCCAGTGCGACCAGTTTTTTTTGGGACTCAGCATAATACTTAACCCCACTACAATCAGCACCACCGGCAAGATCAACGGATAAATTTGGCTGAATTCCATATGGATGTAACCGAGATTGTGTCCAAGGAAATAAATCCCGAACGCCAGCCCCAGCAAAGACCACAGCATATTCGCTCCATCCTGTCTGGACAACAGGCCGATCGTACAATAATAAATCAAAATCACAGGCCAGAAATCGGCAAACAGCATACCGATATTAATATGCCAGTATCCGATCTGATCCAGAAAAAAGGCCACACCCATCCCAATCAGCAATAGTCCCCAAAATATGCGCGAAGAGAGTTTCATCTGTATCTTCCTTTCCTGCTTCCTGCTTATCCTGGAACGAGCATTCTTCTCTCTCATCCCAACCTTCTATCACCAGTGTATCCAATTGGAAATGGCGGGTAAAGGAGCGGGGGTAGGAATTCTTCTCGGTCTCCAGACGGAGTTCAACAGCAAAAAAAGACCGCCTGACAGGGATGCTTGCATCCATCAGACGGTCTTTCTCTGCGATTGCGTGAGCCTGAACATTGTGAAAGTGAACACAGGAGAAGACATACGCAACGCATTGGCTTCATGAGCAAATTCGGCGGCACACGCATTAGACTTGATGCTTTTTCGAGTGGCCGGATTACTTTTCAGCCTGTTGATTTGCTTTCGCTGCATTCGCTGCATTCTTCGCGGCTACTTCTTCTGCAAACTCAGCGTTGTATTGTTGTTGTGGTTGTTGGTTTTGTTTGTTTTTGTTGTTCTTCGCCATGTCTGTTCACCTCCCCATACTCTGCTTGGAAGAGAACATGCCCTTCCACAACACCTAGTATGGTTCAGTGATCGTGCTTTTATGTAATGCCCTTTAACAATTTTGATCCGTCAGCTTCTTTTTGAGTTTCTCCCTGCAACGAAACAGACGAATCTTGACCGTTCCGAGCGGAATGCCCATCCGGTCCGCAATCTCCTGATCCTTGTAACCGTACATATACTTGTACTCCATCATCATACGCAGATCCTTGTCCAGCTCTTTCAGCTGCTCCCTGACATCATAACCCGCCAAATGCTCCTCAATGGTCATCTCGCCACCATGTGACTGGTCGGCAATCAACCGGTACTTGCCTTCCTCCATTGATTTGCGTTTGATCATATTCAGGGCGGTCTTGTTGACAATGGACTTTGCCCACTGGATAAACTTCTCCTTGTGATCAAGCGAATCCAGATGCTGCAGAATCTTGATCCATGATTCCTGGACGACATCCAGTGCATCCGCTTTATTCCGCATTCTGGCATAGGCAACCGTCATCATGTCGCGGTATACTTCCTCCAGAAAAGTGGGTTCTTTCATTGGCTCAATGGATGAATACTCCATGATTTAATTTCCCCCATTCCCCAAATTGGTGAGAAGTTAAACCGAACCGTCTCCCGTCTTGTCGAAATCCGGTCTCGGACAATCGTCGAACAAGTGGGAAGGTTCAACAATATTCACTAAACTTTATCAAATGTTTATTTTTGTTTACTTTTGGTTCCTCCATTGTAACATATCCAACAACAATTGGATGCTCATTTACAACACTTATATTTTTCTTGACAAAATCTGATGGATATCAACAGCAGACGCGATTAATGTCACACGACCCTCACACCAATATGAAAATACAGCCATACAGAGCAAAAAAGCCCGGACAGAAGTGTAAGGCTTCCGCCGGGCGTACGTTTGATTGATTGTGATACTCAAATCGCCTGATAGGTTTTCATTTTCTGTTCAAACATTTCTTCAGTCAGCTTTCCAGAGCCTCGTTCAATGACGTAGACATCAAGCGTTTTCTTTCCCCACTGTGTGAAGACATCGTCTTTTGTATGAAAATACAAGTCAATGACATTCCCCTTAATGGCAGAACCGATATCGGCCACGACCCCATAGCCGTAACCGGGAATCCACAACACGGTTCCCAGAGGAAACATATCCAGATCAGCCGCGATGGTCGAAACGATATCCCGCTTCACTTTGACCCCTGAATAAGTAATGCCATACTCCGGATGACCCGGTTCCTTGCCCGTCGATTCGATCCCCGCATAATAACCGGTTGCGGTAACCTCCACGGTCTCATAGTGACCAGACAGCTGCTCATCGCTCCATGCGGCCAGATCCACTTGGTGTGAACCTTCCCTTTCGTCAGCTATTTGCTTCTGCTGTGGCGTGACCGGTTCAATTGCTTGTGCCGTCTCTTCGGCATGTACATCTTGATCCGCGGTCGGTTCCAGCGGCTGATTTGCCGCAGATGCTGTCTGTTCCTGCTGTAAAGATTCCTCTATCAGTGGCAATGATGCTACTCTGCGCTCATAGGTACTGGTCTGAAACAAAGTCGGCGGCTTGACCGATTCCGCTGGTGCTGCGGACAACTCCGTTTGCCGCTGAAGCTGAAGTGCCTCAACCTGCTCTTCTGTCGAGAGAGTGGTTGGCAATGGCGCTGCCGATCGTGGTGTCGGCAACGAATGTCTGTCCTGCCCGGACATGACCATACTAATGGATATCATGAGCATCAGCAGCATACTGATACTGAGCCAGTTATGAACCCGTCGAATAAGAAATCGCATATACGATTCACCCCTCCTAGATAAGAGCGTGTCCACAATGGAACCCGTTTATACCTGTGAGAGGTTTGGGGAGATAATATATGGTATGATAATTACATTGTTCTTTACGATTATTAGGAAATGATGGGTTATACTGTATGTCTTCAGGACACCTCTGGCTGGTTATTCATACCTGACAGCACCGATGTGCTGCCAGTTTTATTTTAAGGAGGTCAATGTGATGGGAAATCCTCACCAGATTACAAAATATGGATTACTTGCTACCGCGGTATTGTCTATGATTTATGGTTTCTATATTCTCAACAACAGTAGCAAATGGGCCCATACGTTTTCATCAAAAGTGTATCTGGAGAATGTTTCAAAAGGAAGGCCCTCAGTAGAAGTTCAAACCGCTGTTCTGCAAAGTTACAGCGTAAAATATTTTTTAATCGGATCATTGTCATTTCTGCTTGGGTTAACCCTGTTCACGATATGGCTTATTTATTTTGGAAAACTGAAAAATAACAACGTCTGATGTGGTTGGCTTGTAAAAAAATAAATGATGCCCATGTTCATGATTCGTTAAAAAAGCCAGAGACGGAAGAACGTCTCTGGCTTTCGTGTTGTTAGGGACTGTTAGGGATTCTTAGGGATTGTTAGCGATACTGTTTGTTGCCGACTTCTTCCCGGATCATCTCGACAAACTCTGCCACAGCACGCATCCCGATATCTCCTTCGCCGCGTTTACGCACCGATACGCCTCCAGCTTCCCGTTCATTTTCACCAACGACAAGCATAAACGGATGCTTCTCCAGCTGGGCTTCGCGAATCTTGTAACCAAGCTTCTCATTTCGGAAGTCACCTTCTACCCGGATGCCCGCTTCCTGAAGCTGCTCGACCACCTGGTGGGCGTAGTCGTCGAAATGATTGGAGACAGGAATGACCTTTGCCTGAACCGGAGAAAGCCAGACAGGCAAGGCACCTGTAAAGTTTTCCAGCAAGAATGCGGTCATGCGTTCCATCGTGCTGATAATTCCGCGGTGAATGACGACCGGGCGATGCTTGTTCCCGTCCTCGCCGACATATTCCAGCTGGAAGCGGTCCGGCAGCAGGAAATCCAGCTGTGCAGTGGACAAGGTCTCTTCCTTCTTCAGTGCAGTGCGAATCTGCACATCCAGCTTCGGACCATAGAATGCAGCTTCTCCCTCTGCTTCATAATAAGGAATGTCCAGTTCCTCCACGACTTCCTTCAGCATGCGCTGGGACATTTCCCACATCTCGTCATCCTGGAAATATTTCTCCTTGTCTTCCGGGTCCCGATACGAGAGACGGAAACGATAATCGGTGATGCCGAAGTCCTCATACACTTCCTGAATGAGTCTGACTACCCTGGCAAACTCCTGCTTAATCTGGTCTGGTCTACAGAAAATATGGGCGTCATTCAATGTCATAGCTCTTACCCGGTGCAGGCCGGTCAAGGCTCCCGACATCTCATAACGGTGCATGGTGCCCAGCTCGGCGATCCGAATTGGCAGTTCACGGTAGCTGCGCATGTCCGACTTGTACACCATCATATGATGCGGACAGTTCATTGGACGAAGCACCAGTTCCTCATTGTCCATTTCCATTTTAGGAAACATATCTTCCTGATAATGCTCCCAGTGACCGGAGATCTTGTACAGTTCCACGTTTGCCAGCACAGGGGTATAGACATGGTGATATCCGAGCTTCTCTTCCTTGTCTACGATATACCGCTCGAGGATGCGTCGAAGCTTGGCACCCTTGGGCAGCCATAACGGTAGCCCCTGACCCACTTCGCGGTTAAACGAGAAAATTTTGAGGTCCTTGCCCAGACGTCTGTGATCGCGCTTCTTCGCTTCTTCAAGCAGATGCAGATGCTCATCCAGCTCCGCTTTCTTCGGAAAAGCCGTGCCATAAATCCGCTGGAGCATCTTGTTGTTGGAATCGCCCCGCCAGTAAGCTCCTGCAACGCTTTGCAGCTTGAACACCTTGAGCTTGCCAGTGGATGGTACATGTGGGCCTCGACACAGGTCGAAAAATTCGCCCTGATCGTAAATGGTGATCACCGAATCTTCGGGAAGATCACGGATCAGCTCCAACTTGAGGTGATCGCCCAGTTCTTCATAAGTGCGCAGCGCTTCTTCGCGGCTTACCTCTCTGCGCTGAATCGGCAGATTTTCCTTCACAATGCGGTTCATTTCCTTCTCAATCTTGTCCAGCTCTTCGACGGAGATGGAATGCTCCAAGTCCATATCATAGTAGAAGCCGTCCTCAATGACGGGACCGATACCCAGTTTAACCGCCTGGTCTCCATACAGACGCTTGATCGCCTGTGCCATCAAATGCGCGGTACTGTGCCGAATGACTTCCAGTCCATCCGCACTGTCTGGCATCACGATCTCGAATGCGGCGTCTTCGATAATCGGTGCATCCAGATCAACGACCTTGCCATTGACTTTGCCTGCGATTGCATTTTTCTTCAGACTGCTGCTGATGCTGCCAGCAATGTCACCTGTCGTGATCCCGGCATCATATTCCCTTACAGCGCCATCAGGAAAAGTAATTTGAATTGACATTTCATATCCCTCCATCAAGTGTTCAGAAAACAACAAAAAACGCCTGTCCCAAAAGGGACGGCGTCTGTTCAACCCGCGGTTCCACCCTAGCTTCCAGCATCAGACACACTCATGCTGCTCAGGTATTCGATAACGGAAATAACCCGGTCATGCATACTGGCTGCTACAGGCTTGCTGGCAGCGTTCCGCATTACAGCTACAAAGGGGTCAACCTCTGTCGACACTGGAGGAAATTGCAGCCCATGTTCCCTCTCTCTGTACAGCTCGCTTCAGAAGTTGGTATCTTTGATCTTCGCGTTGATTGTTTCTGACATGTTATTTGCCTTAATTATAGTCGGTTGCGAACCGTTGTCAAGCCCGTTTACACATTCTTCATACTGATCGCAGATCCCTTGGCTGATCATAGAGCCCTTCACGGAAGCGGGATCGGTCGCTTCGCTTCAAGCGGAAACGGCGCATCCCTGCAAATATGGGTGCGCGACTCGAAAATCTGCTCGATCGTGCGAATGACCTGAAGCTCCGGCTCTTCCGTGTGGATGTATATTTTCTTCGGGGATACATGGATCAGCGTGCTGACGATCATATCCTCGTAATTCAGATCCTGATCCAGCATCTCGACGACCACCGACTCCATCTGTTTGGACTTGATCGGCTGCAGCTGTTCATCAAGCAGTACAAATTCATAATCTCCCTTATGCACCAGATGCACATACGGGACCTTCGTTTCCTGCACGTATACGAAATATTTAAGCAAATGAATGAAATCCTGATATTGCCGCTCCATGACATATTCATCGATCGCAAATTCAGCGAGCTCACGCAGTTCGTTCTGATACCCGTGCAAGCGAAACCGGAACAGTCCAATCAGATTCAGCTGTCCCTCAAGCGTCAAATGGGGCAATATTTCTTGTGACAACCGCTTCACCCGGCACGCATAGCCGCCTTCCTCATCCTCTTCCTCCATCAGCTGTTTCGTGTAATCCGCCATCTTCACCCGTTCCTCGGATCGTTTTTCCTGACAGATTCGCTGGATGAGCGACTCTATAAATGCATGCTCGCAATGTCCGATCATAAATGAGGCGGACGCCCGGCTCAATGGCTCCTTCAGATCACATGCAAGCAATTCCGGTTTATATGATACATGGACTTCCCTGCGATCCATATAACTTTGCAAGCTAATGACAACCGCTTCCTCCGTGTAAACAGGCGCTACTTCGCTTTTGAGCGCGGTCGCAAATGCAGCCGCCTCCTCCGTCCCCTGCCCTGTAAACACGACAGCAAAATGCTTCATTTGCCCACTCCTTTCTCCAACTGTTTAAAGTATATGGGGTGCCAACCACAGATATACAATCAAACGATTGGAAAAAGCATGGCCAACAACACGGTGCCATGACCCGCTGTCAACCCGATCATCCACGCTTCAGACTGGACAACGGCCTACGGTTCAACCTGCAATAACTGATCCATTTTTTGCGCAGCTTCTGTAAGAGCCGCCTCTGTTTCCATCTCTCCCTGAAAAATGTGAGTCAGGTAGGTCACATATACCTCATCAATTTGTTCCCAGTTAATCACCGGCGGTCTCAGAAAAGCATGATCCAGTGCATCCATATAAGATTGCACATATGACATTTTCTCAGCATCCTCATGCAGCTTCTCCGCGGTCTCCATATGCGTAGGCAGTATCCCGGTGCTTGCCATCAGCATCTGGGCTTCTTCTTCCGCCATCCATTTCAGAAAGGTCCAGGCTTCCTCGGCAAATTTAGTCCCCTTCGAAATGACCAGATTTTCCCCGCCCAGAATAGACGTATCGAGTGACTGATTGGGAAACGGAACCGAAATCACCTTGTCCAGTTTTAACCGATCCGCAGGCTGGCTCTGCTGAATGCTGAAAAACCATGGCCCCGCATCAATCATAAAGATGCGATTGCTAAGAATCCCGCCCCACAAATCCGCCGTCCGGGAGAACATATCGGGTCCCAGCACCCCGGCCTGATGCAGGCGAACCATTTCATCGATTGCCCGGACACTGTCAGGATGATTGAAGTAGCCGCTGGCCTGCTTGAAATCCGGATCGGTCAATTTCCCGCCTAGCGCGTAAAAGTAAGGCAGACTGTACCAGGGCTCCACACTGGCCATCCCGATGACATAGTTCCTTTGTTCTGCAATCTGGAACAGCTCCTGTATCGTATCAGGCGGCTCGCTGTATCCTGCGGTTTTCAGGAGCAGTTTGTTGTACACGGCAGTTTTTGTGTTGATATTCAGCGGAATGCCATAGTATACGCCTTCGTACATGTTCGTCTCCAAGGCAACCGGATGAAGTGACTGCTTCACCTCATCGAAATCAGGAAAGGAGCTCACCGGATACAGCACACCCAGATGAGCAAATTGCGGCACCCAGACAATGTCCATGCGAATAATATCGGGTGTCTTGTGCGAGGTCGCTCGGGCAATCAGGGTAGATCTGAGCTCCCGAGTATGCGAGACCCGAACCGGCTTGATCTGGATATCCGGATGCAAGGCATGAAAGCGGGGGACAACCTCCTGCTCAAAGATTCGAGTTTCTTCCTCGCTGTACGTATGCCACAGCTCCAACGTCACATTCTCCTGCTCATGCAGCTTCTTCACTTCGTCGGGATCTTCAATGATTCGCTGATTCAGGCATCCGCTCAGCAGCACGATCGACAGCATGCACAGAACACACAGGAAAAGCCCCTTCACGACTCGAGATTTTTGCGGCGCAGGCAATGGATGAAATGCCTGCGGTGCACTAGATGTTCTCGGTGTTTTTGGTGTACTCGATGGTTCCCGTGACTGTGTTTTGAGTATTCTCAGTGTTGTGAGTTTGCTCAGGGTTGTGAGTTTGCTCAGGGTTGTGAGTTTGCTCAGGGTTGTGAGTTTGCTCAGGGTTGTGAGTTTGCTCAGGGTTGCGAGTATCTTCAGGGTTGTGAGTATCTTCAGGGTTGTGAGTTTGCTCAGGGTTGTGAGTATTTTCAGGATTGTGAGTTTGCTCGGTGTTCTCGATGGTTCTCGTGACTGTGTTGTCGATGTATACCGTGTTGTCGATGTATTCCGTGTTGTCGATGTATTCCGTGTTGCCGGTGTTCTTGGTTTTGGGGATGTTCCCAGTGTTTGCACTTTTGAAAGTGTATGTGAAATGGGCGTCATTGGCTTCACCTGCCTCGATGAATTTCCCGATAGTCAACGGGCGAACAGGATGTCATTTTCTTAAACAGCTTGCTGAAATATTTCACGTCATTGAAGCCCGAGGCTTCTGCCACCTCGTACACTTTTAATTCGGTATGCTCCAGCAGTTCCTTCGCTTTTCGGATGCGAAGCTGAATGACGTAATCAATGAAATTTTGTTCCGTATATTTTTTGAACAAGATCGAGAAATAATTTTTGCTAATGTGAACAATATCGGCTACTTCTTGCAAATGAATGTCCTGCTGATAATGTTCATGAATGTAATCCAGCGCCCGTTCCATCGGAGAATCATAGGAGGGATGACGATCCTGCTTCTCATCGAGCAGACGATGACATTCCTCTACCTGAGTCAGAAACGTATCCAGAAAATCTTCGATCGTTTCCGTCTCCTTCATGGCATCAAACCGCTCCAGTAAGTGAACGGATTCCATATGGTTGGAAAATTGCAAGGAAAGCAATTCGCACGCTTCATGCTTGATCCGCATTTCATCCCCATGTGAACAGGCTGTATGAGACAGCGCTTGCCAGGTCTTTATCCATGTCTGAAGCAAGGACTGCATGGCCTCATTGTCATTCAGGCGAACTTTCTGCATCAGCTCACTCTTGAAGCGGTCAAACTCAGGCTGGTTTGCCTGAGTGGATTCTCCCTGGCTGCTCAGGGGGGTTGTCTGAACCGCTTTCGCTTCCACTTCATGCTGGTATATATGACCCAGCCCTTCAAAAAATCGGCGCTGGCAGGCCAAACGGCTATGTTCAACGGCTTCATTCAACTGTCCAGCGTGATCGGCCTGGTCCATTCCCATCGTCAGCTTGTAGCCGATGACCGACTCCAGATCCCCTTTCAGCTTTTCCATGAACGATGCATCCTCGGATTCAGCAGGAAGCAGCAGCAGCAGTTCCTCACTGGAAATGTGCAGGGCATAACCTCGGTCTAGCTGATCATAGAAGGTCTCCACGAGATCTTCCCAAACAATCGTTCTTTCCAGTTCCCCGACTTCCGCCTCGCTCCGGCCTTCGTGCACCCTGTCCAGTCTCACGCACACGACCCACATCTTCGTCTCCATCCATGACGGAAGGGAAGCAGCCGATTCAATCGGTTGCTTTTGCAACAGGTTGCGCTTCAGCAGCTGTTCGACTTTCTTCCGTTCGAGTTGCCTCGTGCTGCTGGCATACGCATCGATGACATCGTGCATGCTGCGCTCTGCCTGCAGCTGTCGGATACACGTGTGCAAGACCTCCAGGAGTTCCTCAGGCTCAAGCGTCGGCTTCAGAATATAATCCATCGCGCCGAGCCTCATCGCTTCCCGCACATAATCAAAATCATTGTAACTGCTCACCAAGATCACCTTGGCATGGGGATAACGTGCGATGACCTCCCGTGTCAGCGCCAATCCGTCCATAACCGGCATTTTGATATCCGTAATTAAAATGTCAAGCGACTGGTTGTGCAGCAGCTCCAATGCCTCACTTCCATTCGCACAATCTCCGATCACCTGCATCCCATGCTGCTCCCATGGAATGGAAGCCCGTATCCCGAAACGGATGACCGGTTCATCATCTACAATCAGCACCTGATAAGCCACAGTGATTCCCCCTTCTCTTTCTCTGGATGTTTTGAACTGTATGCCTGTATGCGAGCTGAATCAGGATGACTGCCGCGCCATGAGCAGAATCCGGATCTCGGTGCCTTCCCCTTCCCGGCTGTCCACCTGAATGCGGGAGGAACCGTCAAAATAAAGCTGCATGCTCTCATAAACATGCTTCAGTCCAATACCAAGCCATCCTTCCTCGATCGCCTGCTCAGGATCGTTCAGCAGCTCTACCTTTTCAACAGGCATCCCGATGCCGTTATCGGTGATGACCATCTCAATGCCTGCCAGACGCTTGCGAACCTGAATGGTAATCTCTCCATTCTGATTGCGCGGTACAATGCCGTGGAAAATGGCGTTTTCCACTAATGGTTGAATCAGCATGCGCGGGATCATGAAATCCTCCGCCCGTTCATCGATGTCCAGGATGAGATGGAACTTCAAGTTGTATCGGAGTTCCAGAATCACCAGGTATTTCTCGATAATTTGCAGTTCTTCCGCCAATGTAATGAAATTGCCCTTCTTGCCCATATTGGCTTCCAGCAGCCTGATTAGGGCCGAGATGCCATTGTAAGCCTGTTCCGACTGATTGTACTTGATCAGCCACCTGATCGTACTGAGCGTGTTGAACAGGAAGTGCGGATTAATGCGATGTACAACGGCTCTCAGTTCCGCTTCCTGCTTCTTCCGATCATTCTCCTTCACCTGCTCCATCAATTCACTGACGCGGGAGAGCATCTTGTTGAAATGCCGGCTCATCAGCCCGATTTCATCCAGTGTATGGACCTGGGTTCGAACCGTCAGATCCCCCTCTTGCACTCGCTTCATCTGTCTTGTCAGTTGCTTGATCGGCTTGGTGACGCGAGAGGCGATAAACAGCCCGATTATGATCGCCGCAAACGTATAGATCAGAAAAGAACGCCATATATTCTCGTGCAGACGATCAAGCTGACCGGTAATCTCCTGGATCGGCACGACCCCGACCAGCAGCCAGCCATTACTCAGTCTCTGCTTGACCCCGTAATAGGGAATATCACGATGGGAGAATTCAAATTCGATTTCTGGACGCTGAATGACCCAATTTGCCAATTCCGTATTGGGAATTTTCTTGTTGATCAGGGACAGATCATCATGAATCATAAATTCTCCCGCCTCATTGACGACAAACAAGGTCCCAGACTGGCCCAGTTGAATGGCGTCAATGCGTTCAAGCAAATCTCTGCCATTGAGATTGACCATAATATATCCCTGATTTTGCAGGGTTTCAAAATCCTTCAGCACCCGTACAACGGGAATAACAAGATCCGTTCGCTTGCCAGCACCGCTGAACAGGTCATACTGCAAGCCGCTCCAGACCAGCTCACCGTCCATTTCACCTGCCCGCTGTGCCCAGTCAAATTCAGAGAGCGTATACTGATTCAGCTTGGGTTGGGAGAACGTCCCGCTCCCCCAGCTGTCCTGCTCCTCCCGGAGCACGTAGATCATCTTGACGAACGAACTGGAATAAACCAGATTATTCAACGTAGCCGTCATAAAACGATCCTGGTCACTGGCTTGATTCCATGGACCTTCATTTTTGGCCAGCTGCTGAATATTCGTGTCACTATAGAGCAAATCTGATGTATCGCTGGCCACATCCATAACAAAGGACAGAGAGTCCGTTGCCTGCTTCATAATTTGAATCGACGATTGCCTCACATTGTTTTTGACCGTTTGGGTAGACACCCAGTAAAAGGACAGGCTTGTAAGCAAGGTCGGAATCAAAATCACAAGCAGCATGGCTATAATCATCTTGGATGCAATCCGCTGGCGAAAGTGGTTGATTGGAAACATTCTGCATCACCTAAGCGCTTTCAATAGTCCCTCTATTCTATCATAATTCTGTCCATGAAATCGTGGAAACAGAGCAGGGAAGAGCCGATCCCATCATCGTGGTCATCAGCTCTTCCCGTTTTTCCAAATGTTAATTATCTTCCAGTTGCCTGATCCAGTTATACAGCATTTGCGCTCCCTCTTTGCGCTTGGACGGATCTTCCGGCTCAAATGTGCCATCCGCATTTCCTTTGACTAGCCCAAGTTGGTACGCTTCCATGATCGCAGACTGTGCCCAGTCAGATATCACATCCCCATCGGAAAACAGTGCACGGAGCCCTTGTGTATCCGATTTTTCTGAGAATGGTTCGGACATTTCGGACGCGTTGGCATAATGCCAGGCCCGTACCATGAGCGCCACCATTTCCTCACGGGTCAATAAGCCTTGCGGGTCAAACTGTCCTTCGCCACGGCCATATACCAGTCCGGCCTCGCTAGCGGCCTGAACAGCTCCAGCATACCAGCTGTCTGTAGCCACATCGTCAAATGCGGTCACAGTCCCTGCTTTTCCGGTGTCCAGGTTCAACAGACCAGCCAGGAGAACGGCAAACTGCGCCCGGGTCGTGGCCTGCTCTGGTAGGAAGCGCCCCGCTGTATCTCCGTTTACAATACCTCTGGCCGACAGAACCTGAACGGCCTCGTGTGACCAGTCAGCAGCTTGCAAGTCTTCATACGCTACTTCCACATGAAGCAAGGCATAGGTCGTATCTTGCACGACAGGCATGGATTGCCCTTCCTTCCATGGTGCGGTGAACAGCCACTTGTTCTTCTGGTCATCATAACGGTAGAGACCGATCAGGTAGTCTGCTCCCGTCACATCCGGATTGTCGAAGCGATACCCCAGCTTCACATCCTCCTGTACCACCGTTACCGTTCCATCTTCCTGAACCAGTTCCATCGATACAGACCATGCATCCAATTGCTGAATGCGCGTCTTTCCACCGAAGGAAACGGACAGCTTGTCGGCATGTGCGCCCGTCTCCGGCTTCATCTCCATCAACAGAGAAGTCTTCTCTTGCAGTTCATTGCCGCCTGCCCGCAGCATGTCCTTGAGCTGCTTGCCGGTCAAAACCACCGTCCGTTTCCCGGCTTGCCATTCTACTTCCTCACGATCGGACAAAGCGGTAACGATCTCAGCCGGCATCCGTACCTTGCGCTGCTGCTCCTGAAGGGTAATGACGATTCTTCCTTTCGCATTCGGCTTCAGGTCTTCCGCACGAATCACCCTGACTTCCTGTTCTTCTTCCAGATCTTCTTCATCTTCATCCCCATCTTGGTCCGCATCATCATCCCGGTCACTTCCGCCTCCGGAGCGCGGATTTCCCGGCTGCGTGACGGAATCAAACAGGGAGGACACGGCAACCGAATCCGGTTCATAATCGAGCACCAGCATCGTCCAGTAGGATAGCTCCGGTACGTCAATGACCAGTTCGCTTCCCTCCCAAACGAATGTCAGCTCCTGCATGAGACCCTGATTGCGATCCGGTGTAGCTGCGTGCACTGCCAGATTTGGTGCGTCTGCAGCGGTAATGCCCGTCTCATAACGAACGCGAAGTTGTTCCTGGGTCTGCGGTTCATTCGCTTCATTTCGCCAGTTGTCATCATTGTTAAGCAAGTTGATCAGATGAATCAGTTCCACTTGTTCAAAACCAGTATTGGTCGTATTCTCGCGTACAATCGTCCACAGGGACTGCTTCGATCCGTCTGAGCTGACCGGAAGCATTTGTCCGTCGCGATCTGTGACACTTATCTGAGCCTGGGTATCTTCCACGCTGTCAAACAGAATATTTTCATAAGCCGCGAAAAATTTGTAGTATTCCTTCATGGCGGCCTTCAGAGATGCCGTCATTTTTTTGCTGCGGTTCGGGTAATACTCATGAGCCAGCATATTCGGCCCTTCCGTGATGTCCTCAGCGGTTCCGAGTTCAATATGCGTCGCGCCCATCGCAGCCAGTCCCGCATCCATCAATCGCACCGAAGGCTCATCGAAAAATCCAACGGTCATTTTTCTCAGGTTGATGGAACCTTTGTCGTCTTCCTCATACTTCAACGTGACCTCATGGGCGCCGCTTTCGAGGTGAGGCACAATATAGTAAATATCTTCATTGAAGGCATCCTTGTTCTCGGTCGCGCTGAACCAGATCTTGACGGGCTTGCCATCGGAACCCAACACAGGCTCTCCATCGATGTACAATGTCCGTGTAGCCGTCGCGCCTTCATTCGAATAAGTGAAGATCAGCGAGGTCTCCCCTGCGCGATCCAGCTCGATATCGAAGGTCACCTCATCACCCGGGTGTCCGAAGTTCGTAATGACATCTTTGTAAATCGTCATCGGAGGCACAAATCCAGCCTTTTCGGCATGCAGTTTCTTCGTGCCTATTTGCAGGTAATCCAGCTTGACGCCATCATCATCCCGATCTGCAACCTGAATCGTGATCGTATTGAGACCATCCTGGAGCGGGACACCGGTTTGACTTAATAATTGCCACTGCGTATCGTTCTGGAATACCACTTCTTCTGTCCATGTATCATTGACGGTGACCGTCCGAACCGCAGTCCGGCCTGAAGTAGCCTGATTCAAATAGGCCCAGTCCAGTGTGTACGTGCCTGCTTCTTCCATCTGTACGGTGAAGTCGATGAAGTCACCTTCGTCCTGGAAGCCTTCTACTACACCCCGCGATACGGTCATTCCGTGATCGACTGGAAACAACTGGGCATCCTCTGCTTCATATTCCGTCTCTCCGACAATCAGACTATCCAGATTCACATACTGCCCCTGGGTTACCATCACCAGATCCACTGTATGGCTTCCTGTAGTGAGCGGTACGTCTACGGTTTTCTCGCCCATGCCTCCGTTCCAGCCTCCAGGCGTGGCGCCAAACGTGATGTCGTCCAGCACAATCTCACCGTCCACCAGGATATCGAAGACCGGATTGTTGCCGGAGCGATACGTGAAGGTCATCTTATCCAAGTCTTCTCTCGCCTCTACCATGAAGCGAACGGTCTGACCCGTATTCCCGTGATTATCCGTCTTGCCTGGCGATGTGGAGATTTCTCCCACTGGCGCGACAACTGGTTCCCAGCCTGTCGTGCCCGCTTCCGCTTCATAAGACAGTCCCTCCAGCTCGAATCGGTCGATGGCGACTGCTTGCGCATCTTCCTGCTCCTGCTTGATCAGGATGACGGATTCACTGTCTGCCTGATCGAGATAGATCGGCATTTGGACCGCTGTCCAGTCTGCTGCTGGTTCGAGAGTAATCAAGCCTGCCTTTTTGCCATTCACATAGATGGCTCGCTTCGTGGACAATCCTTCATTTTTATAATAGATGGTGAGCAGCTTTACTCCACTTGTGGAGGTAGCGTCCGTGCTCACTTTCAGGAAGTCCCCTTTTTGTGCAAAATCATAGACATACCCGACTTCTCCAGGCTCGCTGGCGGTCGTCGCTTGTCCCTGTGCCTGCTGCAACGCAGTTTCCGCTTCGATCTGATTGCCATCAAGCTGCCAGCCATCCAGTCTGATGGAGGTGGATAACGTCTGCTGCGGCTTCATCAGGATCGTATTGCTGCCTGCAATCAACGAAGGATTCATCGTAAGCGTGCTCCAAGCACCGTCTGTTGCAGGGAAGGTGACCGATTGAAGCTGTCCGTTCACCTCTATTTCATAGGTCAAGGCTTCGTCTGCCTGATAGATCCAGTCCAGCGCGACGGTCTCATTCGTGTCATGGGTCACCGCAAAGGTTGCCGCGTCTCCGGACTGACCAAAATCACCAATAAAGGTTGGTTGGGTCTGTACCCCGTTCTTTCCTGTCTCAGCAGCTTCGGCTTCCAGCTTCAGGCCGGCCACCACACCGTGCAGATTCAAATACGTATCGGCACGATCCAGGGTCAGGGTCAGCGAGTTGCTACCGGCGTTCAGATTCGCCTGTACTTCGACCGTTCCCCACCAGTCTCCGCCGTACCAACCATTGTTGGCAAAGGCAACTGGCATATCCGTGCCGTTTACATTCAGGGTTCCTGTCGTATTGTCCGTACCGGTCCGGTACCAGAGCATGATCGTCTGTGTACCAGACTGAGCGGCGTCCACATCGAAGGTGATGGCATTGCCATTGGCTCCATTGAAATCATCCGTATTCGCCTGTGATTCATTCACACTCATCGTGCCCTGTGTGCTTACCTTGCTACTGTCGGAAACCAACACCTCTTGTGGATTCAGGAACAGTCCATCCACATCCATAAACTGACCGCTACTCTTCATCGTCAACCGCAGCGTATCGGTGCCAGGTTCATTGACGAATGGCAAAGGCTCCAACTGCCATCTGCCTTCACTGCCCCAGCCTCCTGTCGAAGACAGATCGAGCGGCTGGCCATATACGGCCCCGTTCACGGTTACGTCCACCTGTGGCGTATTGCTACTCGCATATTTCAGCACCGCACTGGCAGCCTGCTCATCTTCAATCGGGAAGGAAATCCAGTCCGGCGACTGCTTCACCTGTGTCACATAATTCCGAAGCACCGTCCCTTCCTGGGTTTGGATCTGTGCCTGCTGTGTCGGATTCCAGCCGTACGCTGCATTCTCCGCCTCATAATATTGCGCCCCGAGTTGCAGCGCATCCAGTTTCATGCCCTGGTCATTGATGCCGTTGACCTTCAACTCGATCGTATTCGTTCCCGCTTGCAGGGGAACATCCGGTACAGTAAGCGCTTCAAAGGCTTCCCAGTCCCCGGTGGATTCAAAATAGAGATTGCCATACGCTTGACCGTTAACGGTCAATTCCCGCATGACGGGTTGCTGTTCGATTCCGTAATGGAACACTAGCGGGTAATTCCCTGCCGCATCAGCCTCTACGTGAAAGGAAACATAATCGCCATCCGTCTCGAAGTAGTAGACATGGCCCACCTTGTCGATCTTGGAGCTGATCAGTTCCGCATATTCGGCTTCATAGATTTGCTCCATCGCACCCTGCTTCACCATCAGGCTGTCGATATTGAGCCATTTGTCACTGGTGTTCAGCTGTAGCCTGATCTCGTTGCTGCCTGCCTGAAGCTCTACAGATACAACGGCTTCGGCTGTCGGGTTTCCCCAGCCGGTTTGCTGATCGAAGGCAATTTGTGAGGCGGCTACCGTTCCGTTGACGGTCAGTCTGCCTTCCGGATATCCGCTGTCATTGCCATGTCCGTACACCAGCTTTAACTCAGCCGTACCGGCTTGTGCTGCATCGACGGTCCAGACAATCTGGTCCTCGTCCTTTTTGCCAAAGTCACCGACCCAGCCCGGAATGTGGGCAATCCGTGACTGGAAGACCACCGTGCGGGGTACATCCTGCACATCGGCCGCATCATAATGCTGTCCGGCGGCCTGCTTGTAGTTCATGTATGCCGCAATCACCATGGCTTTGCCGCCATTGCTTAAGCGCGTATCATTAATGACCTTCTTCAGATCCCGGTAAAGGTCCATGTCTTGCCAGATTTCACTGTAGTCAAAGTCCGTCAGGGTGGATGGCTTCGGCACTTCCGAATAGCCGCCATTGCCCCCTACCATGTTAAAGGTGACATCACTTTGCTCCGGATTATTCGTCTCCAATGCGTTCTTCACCGCATTAATCAGTGCATCATAATCGAGAGAGAAATACCGTTCATTGCCGAAATAGTCATACAAGAAGCCGCCATCCCACCAGCCCCACTGGTCGAGATGCATACCGTCAAAGCCAAACTCATTGGCCGCTCTGTTGAATTCTTTCGTAATGTAGGCTTGCCACTCCGGATTGCCCGGGTCCTGCAAGTACAGAGCCGTCGGCGGCGTTACCCAATCAAAGAAATAGCCTTCCTGAAACTTGACCGGATCGGGATTTGGGAAGGTCGCATTCTTGCGATAGAGACCCCATTCTCTCTGCACGCCAAAATCCTCATAATGTTCCCTCGCCGCATAATTCATCTGATACGCCATCGCGGCAGAACCGTATTTTTGAGCAGAGGTAACCTGCTGTTTGACGGTCAGGGGATATAAATATCGACCGAGCAAGTCCATATAAGCCGTCTCTTCATCGATCGGAGCACTGATAAAGTTGCCGTCTGCATCCAGAACCGGCTTGCCCTCTGCATCGGTTTCTGAATAGACAGAGACATCATGCCTCCACATCCAGTCATAGAACTGATAGCCATTCAGGTAATATTCCTGAGAAAGTTCCTTGAACTTCTCATCGCTTTGTTGCTGGGATTCTTGCGGGAATTCCGTCGTATAGCCATAGCGTGGATAACGTGTCCAGTCACTGGATACATCAACCGCGGCAGTGACAAACTCATCTTCCCTGCCCTCCACATAAGCCTTGACCAAATATCCCCGGAAATCGGTACCTGGGGGCTCCCACGTAAACGTCAGCTCCGGCTGCGTATTCGCCACCATCTGAATCGGCTTTGTTCCCGTCGCAACCAGATGCTGGATATGGTAGACCTCTACGTGCAGCGTCCCCTGCCAGTTCATCTGGTTGTCTAGCGTCAAGGTCATCTGCACCTCTTCATTCGGTGCATATCTGGCCTTTGCACCGACCAACTTATGGATGGGCTGATCCGGCAACTGGGCCTGTACGGCTTGAATCGAAACGGGTGCATTCGTCGTCCGCTCGCCCCGTACTTCCGGCATTGGAATTGCAAGCTGCAAGGCTAACATCCCTGCGGTAAGCGAAGCTATCCATGTTCTTTTCTTCATCGTGTCCTCTCCTTCGTATGATGTTCGGTTTGGTTTGGTTCGGATTGGTTCGGATTGGTTCGTTTGGATCGGTTAAATTTTCCAATCCATCTTGCTGACATTGGTGACCATCGCTGACCCTGCTAACTCTGCTAACTCTGCTAACCATGCTGACATACAGGAAGAGCACCCTTGTGCCCTTCCTGTTCAGCGTCATGTTTGATCTAATCTTCTATTTGATCATCCGTCTCATATTTCGATAGGCACTTCATTTTTGATATTTCATTTGACATTTCATTCGTTACGCCATTTGGTATGAGCATGTTGACTGCTCCTATTGAAGCTCTACCTGGATGTTATCGAATCGCGCCTCGTTTTCACTGCGCAGTCCCACCGTTCCCCGGTAGAAAGGCTGATCTTCATCGGTCACAACGGCCAGGGGTTGCAAATCAATCGAGACGGAGATGGTCGTACCGGTCAAGCTCATTTGCATGTAATGGTAGCTATTGGCCTCATAAGGGAAGCTGCCGCTGGCCAGCTCTCTCCATGAACTGTCATTGTTTTTCTTCCACAACGCCCACTGAGATCCGTCCTTCAACTCCAGCTGATAGAATCCGCCTGCGAACTGCTTGCGTGCCAGCAGGGCGGCATTCGTCTGTTGATCCGGCAAAAAGACATGTGCGGATAGGTCGTAATCTCCCTGGCTGAAGCCGGGTTGATAGCTGAGAATTCCACCTTGGGAAACCGTCATTTCCTTGGAATGACCCGCAGGCTGCTGAACAGACCAGTTTCCGCTTTCAGCCTGCCAATTTGCTGGAATTGCACCATTGAATGCGGTTTCAAAATTTTCATCCAGTGCTATCGTACCGAAAGTTTCCGTCTGCTTGTCGATCCAGAGCATATCCCAGTAATGCAGGGACGGAAGCTGGAAGGACAAATAGCGACCTTTGGCATCCTGTCCGGTGGTATACGAAAGCGTTTGCGGTTTGCCATGCTCGATTTCCGGAGAGGCCATGTAAAGCTTGGCATTCGGCGCCAGTGTGCCTTCCACATGCCATTTGACCGGAATGCCAGACAACACATCTGGAGCAGGCGCATTGGCATTCGGGTCTCTCCATCTGTCAGACACGCTGTTCTTTAAATTGATCAGATGCAAGACGTCTACACCGGGCTTGCTCTTGGCCAGTGTCCAGATTTTACCGGACTCCCCGTCCATGCTCGTCGGATATCCAGTCAGCTCTGCAACGTGGTTGCCTCTTTTCATACCATCACGAAGCAGGTTCTCATAAGCCGTTAGAAAATGATATTGATCCAGTGTGGCGTCGCGAAGTGAATCGGACATTTTCAGCTTTTGATCAACAAAGTATTCCGTAGACAGCATGCCATCTCCGTCCCCCAGCTCAATATGGGAGGCGCCGGCAGCGAATATGGTGCTGTTGGCCAATCGGATGCCGGGTTCATTGAAGTAAGCGGTCTGCCCGTCCGGGATGGACTTGCTATAGTCCCGATTCATGTATGCGGCGAAGACGATCGCCTTGTCAGTACGTACCTGCACATCCTCTGCAATCCGGTTCAGATCGCCATAGGTGAGCGTACCCGGATCATCCCACAGTTCGGAATACACGAAATCCACGTTGGCTCCACTTGCAATCTCGTCCTGACCGTAAGTGCCTACTGAATTAAATACCATCCGCTTGTCTAGCTGAGTCCGCGCGTTATTTACAAACGGCGCAAAGGTCAGCTTCAAGTCAACCGGCTGCTGCTGACTGTCCCACAACGCACCTCGATCGCCCAGGGAGTCGATATGCCATCCGTCAAATCCGAGATTCTGAAACACCTTGGCTTCCTCCTGGAACAAATAGGACTGCCAGCCTGTGTGAGCCGGATTGAACAGATAGATGGTTTCCGTCGCCCAGGATGGCGGCAAACAGCAGTGCTGATCCTGATCGGTCTGCGTATATCCACCATTTCCATTGCGGAACAATCCCCACGACAGCTGTACGCCACTGCCGTCTTCCCAGTAACGGTCATAGGCGCCGTTAATCAGGTTGTAATTCATGGCCATCATCCCGTATTGATGGGAAGCTTGAATGAAATCTTCAATGACCTTGCGATCCACGGGACGATTGGCAATTTCAGGCCATTGCGCAGCCGGGGAATATGGAATATGGTGCTTCCACTGCCAGTCATAAAACTGAATGCCATTTAAATGATAGTTTTTCATTTGCCATATCCAGTTGTAGGGATCTGGCACCTCGCTTGCTGAGAAGCTGCTTAGAAAGCCGTATCGAGGAAACTTCTTCCAGTCACTGGATACATCTACGGCCGTTGCTGAGCGGTCCAGCACGGTCCCGTCTGATCCCGACACGACCACCTCGACGTGATAGCCTTTAAAATCTGTCAGGGGAGGCGACCAGTTGAAGGAAGAGGTGGTGGAGGCGCCAACCGACAGTTGGACCGGCTGATTCATGGTTTCCACCCGTTCCCCCAAATGGGTGAGCTTCATCGATACGGTGCCAGTAAGGGCACGTTGGGTCCGATTCACCAGGTCCACATACAGACTGACGGATTCCCCTGGACTGTACATGGCCTTGTCGGTATTGACTCGTTCAATCAGGGTGGAAGCTGCTTGAGCCGTTTTCTCTCCGGTGCTTGCGAGAGGCAGCATCGAAATAATGAGAAGGGTAACAAGAACCTGCATCCAAAATGTTTTTCTAGTCATCTGCATCTGCTGACAACTCCTCTTGTTGATATCAGCAGGCTGTCTCTCCGATTCAGGAAGACAAAGTGCGCACTTTCTCACCCGTCTTCCTGCCTCGATTCCTGTTCCGATCGTATTCAATGGGCTTCTCTGTCTGTCATTACTCGGTTTCCATTACGATCATGTCCCAATATTTCAAGCTTGGCAGCGTCAGCTTCACCTGATCGCCCTCCTGCTCAAATTCCACAGGAACAGCAGAGCCTTCATAGGCATCCGGAGTGGCCATCCACACCTGGCTGACCTTCTCGCTCATCTCGACCGTCACTTCAACCTGCTCCTTCAACTGCGGCTCGCTCTGATTCGCCACCGCATCGTTCCAGGTCATGTGAACGGCATCGGAGAAATTGATCAGGTGAATCATGGTGCGGTTGTCTTTTTGCTTGGCGAAGCTCCATACCTTTCCTTTCTCAGCATCTGCGGAGATCTCCATCTGCTCCGATGTTACGGTCAGTTCGATTTCCTCCAACTCGTCTCTCAGTACATTTTCATAGGCTACGGCAAAATCATAGTAACGAACGAGCGCCTGCTCCAGTTCATTCGGGATCGACAGATTTTTGTTCGGGAAGTATTCTTTTGCCAGCATATTTTCACCCAGCTCCAGATGAGATCCACCCGCAGCGAATATCACCGCATCGGTCAACAGTACGCCAGGTGTGTTGAATTCTCCCTGTGCGTTGGCATGGTCATAGTTCATATAGGCAGCCAGCACCGTGCCCAGCTTTCCTTTGCTATATCGCAGATTCTCATCGATGATGCCCTTCAGGTTGCGGTATTGCGGATGCCCGCCCCACACTTCGGTGTACAGAAACTTCACCGGTGCCTGGGTAGCCAGAAACGCCTGTCCGTACTGACCGACCGCATTCATGACATAATCCACATCGATTTCGCTTTTGGCGTTATTCAGAAAAGGCGCGTAGCTCTGTGCCAGGTCAATCTTTTTGCCCTTCGCGTCAAAGCGCAGGCCCCGGTCTCCCAGCTGGTCAACGTGCCAGCCGTCAAAGGGCAGCAATTCGAATACTTCTTTTTCCGTTTCAAACAGATACTGCTGCCACTCTTCGTTGGCCGGATTCAGCAAATAAATATCGCTCGCCCAGGAGTCCGGAAGCGGATGCGTGTCCTGTGTCTTCGCCTTCGGGTCCTTGAACATGCCCCATTCCTTCTTCACGCCGTCTGCTTCTGCCCCTTCATACGCTCCGAAAAGGAGGTTGTAGTTCATCGCCTTCATGTTGTAGGCATGGGCAAGGTCAATATAGTCCTCAACGGTTTCGTAAGAGACAGGTCTGTTGGCAATATCCGGCCAGGTTTGAGCGGGCACGCCTTCGCTCTCCCACTTCAGCGGAATGTGATGCGTATACTGCCAGTCATAGAACTGAATGCCGTTGATATGGAAGCGATTCAGACGCTCGATAACTTGTTTTCGCTCTTCATCCTCCATCTCATGGAAATCAGCCAAATAGCCGTAACGGGGATACTTTCCCCAGTCACTGGATACATCGACTGCTATATTTTCCTGATCGATATAGCTGCCATCTTGCTGTATGAACGTTTCCACCATGTAGCCTCTGAAATCGTCCTTCGGCGGTGTCCAGCTCCAGGTCAGTTCTTCTCCGCTGAGCTCGTGGGTTTCTTCCTTCAATACTTCATTCATGTGTTTATAGCGAACCAGCAGCTTGCTGCCATCCACCTGTGAATCAGCCTGGAGTGTAAATTGGACGGGGGTGCCCGGTTCATAACGGGCCAGATCGGTTGTGATACCCTGAATCCATCCATTCGACTGGACCTCCATGATGCTCATCTCCTTGTCCTGGCTACATCCCGCTACGGATACGGTCAGGCCGGCGGCCACGATGATTGCGATCGCTTTCTTTTTTAAAAACATACGTCTAGCTCCCTCCTTCTTCCTGTTGAACCACACCCTCTTGCGGGGTGTGGTCCTCTCTCTATGCGCACATGTGCTCCATCCTGCAACTCTGCGTTAGCCTTTTACACCACCTTCATTGAATCCACCTTGTACAAACTTCTTCTGGAAGGTGATGTAGATGGCAATCACCGGGAACAGGGCAATGATGGAAGCGGCAAACGCCCAGCCATAGTTGGTAGCATGCTTGTCGTAAAACATTTGCAAGGCAACCGGCAGCGTCCGTTTCGCCTCATCCTTGATCAGCGTGAGCGCAAGGAAAAACTCATCCCACGTTCCGTTGAAGGAGAAAATAGCCAGCGTTCCGATGGCAGGCAATGATTGCGGCAAATAAATGTTCCAGAATATGCGCCAGTCCCCGCCTCCATCGATCAGGACGGATTCCTCCAGCTCCCTCGGTATACTCTCGAAGAATCCCCTGAGGAAGAAGGTGGAACCCACCACGCCTCCTCCGATGTAAATGAGCCACAGACCGGTATACGTATCGACCAGTCCCAAGCTTTTGATCACGATATATTGCGGTACAATCGCGATGACCACCGGAATCATCATCGTCAGCAGGAAGCCTCGGAAGATAAATTCCTTGCCCGGAAACTCAAAGCGTGAAAATCCGTAAGCCGTCAGCGCTCCCAGGAACAACCCGCCAACCATCGCCACGCTTGCCACGATGACACTGTTCATAAAGGCTCTGGCAAAGTTCTCCCGGTTCCACACGATGTCGTAGTTGGTCAGGTTCGGAATGACAGTAAAGATTTCCTTCGGCTTCGGCAAGGTATAGGCCGATTTGACAAAGGTAGTCAAGAGCATATAAATGAATGGGAACATAAAGGCCAGCGCACCTAAAATGATAATGGTATAAATAACCGTTCTAGACAGCCAGTTGACTTTCATGGTCTCCCTCCTCTTCTTGGCAAGTAATAGGGCTTACAGGAATTTCTGTTTCCCGATTTTTCTCATTTGTGTGTAGGTGATGATGAAGATCGTCAGTCCCATCATGACGCCCATTGCTGAAGCATAGCCGAAGTTCATGCTCGTAAAGGCCTGCTTGTAGATCAAGCTCGGCAGCACTTCCGTCTGTCCCATCGGTCCACCCTTGGTCAGGAAGTATACCTGCGGGAAGATGTTGAACGCACCCATGATCAGGTTAATCACGATAAAGATCGTGACCGGGGCAAGCATCGGCAGGGTAATGAAGCGGAACTGCTGAATGCCATTCGCTCCGTCAATATTGGCCGCTTCGTACAGGCTCTTGGGAATGCCCTGCAGGGCAGCCAGATAAATCACAATGCCCCAGCCGACCGTTTTCCAAATGTGGAAGGTCCAGATCACCATCATGGCTGTCCAGTAGTTGCCCAGCCAGTTAATCGGGGTATCAATGATTCCTACATTCAGCAGCATGAAGTTGACAATCCCGTTCTCACCAGCTGCAAACAGGAAGCGGAACAGGTAAGCGACCACGATCCAGGACGTAATAATCGGCAAGTAGTAGATCGTCCGAAAGGCAATTTTGTATTTCACAAATTTGGCGTTGATCAAGACAGCAAAAAAGACCGCCAAAAACCAGTTGATCGGAACCGTGAATACCGTATTCAGTATCGTGTTCTTGATGGCCTGAAAAAACGCCCTGGACTTGATCGGATCGGTGAATGCATCCACGTAATGTGCGAAGCCAACCCACTCGCTCTTCTGTCCCGGCATAATTTTATAATCTTGAAAGCTCATAATGATCCCTTTAACCAAGGGATAGATGACGAACACGGAAGTACCGATAAAACCCAGGATGACAAATGGCAATACTTTCAGCCACTGCCTTACCCCTTTTTTAAAGGCATCTTTAAAGCTCTTTTTCTCTCTGAACGTAGGCTCCGACTGCATACCTGGTGTCAAGCTCGTCATGTGGAGTCCCTCCTTTCAAGGTTGCAACAATCTGTCAAACACCTTGCAGCAACAGGCTGACAAGGAGATAAGGATAAGGACTCTGCCAGCCCGAAGGTCTGACAGAGTCATGAGTTACATGAGTTACATGGGTTGAATTAGTTTTCCAGTACGGACTGAACCAGCTCCGTTGCTTCCTGTAGCGCGTCTTCTGCGGAAGCTTCACCGCGAAGTGCTTTTTCGAAGGCCAGATTGACGATGCCTTCCATGTCGCCCCATTTCGCAATAGGTGTACGAGGAAGAGCGGTTTTCAACTGCTCCACATATTCTGCAACGAACGGAATTTCCAGGAATGCCGGATCATTCGCTGCTGTCTTGTTGGCCGGAATCAGGCCGGTTTTGGACATGATTTTTTGCGGTTCTTCAGAGAGCATCCATTTCATAAACGTCCACGCTTCTTCCGGATGCTTGGAGTTCGCGAAGATAACCAGATCCTCACCGCCAATGACAGAGCGTGATCCGCCGTCACCAGCTGGAATTAGTCCACGAACGGTATCTTCAAGCGGCTTGAAATCTCCTTCTTCATTCATCAGAATGCTGTAGAACCATGGGCCATCATCGATCATCAGGTATTCATCACTCTTCATACCGTCCCATCCGCCTGGCTCACCACCAAGAATGGTCGGAGATACAAGACCTTGCTTGTTCCATTCCACAATTTGTTCCAGTGCCTTGATGCTTTCCGGACTGTTCAGATAACCATCCACCTGGCTGTAATCTTCATTGGTCATCGTGCCGCCCAAACTCCAGAAATATGGCAGGTAACCCCAAGAGTAAGCACCGCCGATACCGATACCGCCGAGATGACCCTGTTCAACCAGCTTGCCGGATGCAGCAGCCAATTCTTCCATCGTAGCTGGCGGCTCGGACAGTCCAGCCTTTTCAAGCAGGGCTTTGCTGTAAATGCCTACTTTGGTATTCGTGTTGACCGGGACGCCATAGTAGCCTCCGTTGTAGAAGTTTGTTTGCATCGGTCCTTCGAAGACATTGTTCTTGATCTCCTCAAAACCATCGAGCTTAGACACATCGGTCAGTGCGCCCATATCTGCAAATTTCGGTACCCATACAATATCCATTCTCATCAGATCAGGAGCGGCATCGCCTGCTACACCTGCAATGACCTGCTGCTCAAGTCCTTCATACGGCATGCGGGTCAGCTTCAATTCAATGCCTGGATTCTGTTCTTCGAAAAGTGGCTTGATTTCATCATTCAACACTTTCTCTTCGGCATCGCTGTACGTATGCCAGTATTCAATCACGACACGGTCCTTGCTGGAACCGCTGTCATTTCCGCCGCTGTTGCTGCCGCCGTTTCCTCCGGCATTGCCAGCGTTGTTGTTTCCTCCACATGCGGCCAAGGAAAACATCAGAACAAATGCCAAGATCCCCATCGTACATTTCTTGATTGCTTTCATACTTTCTCCTCCTTCATCACGTTTGTGATGGCTAGATGTTGTGTGCTCTACAAGTCTTATTATGGAGGGAGAAAGGAAAAACCGTAACCGTTTACGTTATGAAAACGGTGTCATTTATTCCGTTTTTGAAACGCTTTCATTTTGGGTGAACTGGAAATGGTGTCTTATTTTCTAAAGCAGAGAAGAAGAAAAGACACTTCCTCCACGAACCATGTTGAAACCGATGGCATAGAAAAAGGCCCCCCAGCCCCAAAACAGGGCAAGAGAGCCTCTCAGCAAGCTCACGCAATTGCAATTGTGTGAAAGTGTGATCCTGCAACCAGATTACTGAATGCGGTAAACGCGCGCTTCATATGGCTGAAGCGTGAAACGGTCAATCGGTTGTTGTTCGTCGATATTCGCATAGTTGCTAATCATCAGCTCACGGGTGTCATGCTTCAAGTGAGCCGGCAGCTGGAATTCAGTCTCTTCCTTGAAGAAGTTGAGAATAATGATCCACTTTTCATTCCCGAGCGTGCGGGTATAGGCATAAATGCGATCACTGTCTTCCAGGATGAGTTCATAGTCCCCGTACACCATCACATCATGTTGTTTGCGAAGCGCAATCAGTTGCTTGTAATAGTGGAAGATGGAATCCGGGTCCTGCAACGCTTTTTCAGCATTGATGTCTGTGTAGTTCGGATTGACCTTCAGCCATGGCGTGCCGCTTGTAAATCCGGCATGCTCACTGCCATCCCACTGTACTGGAGTACGGGCATTGTCTCTCCCTTTCACATAGATGGCGTTCATGATCTTGTCTGCATCCTCGCCGCCCTCGACCACTTTCTCCTGGTACATGTTCAGAATTTCAATATCCTGATAGTCATCGATGGAATCAAACTGGACATTGGTCATGCCGATCTCTTCGCCCTGATAAATATACGGCGTTCCCTTCAGGGTATGGAGCAAGGTGGCTAGCATTTTGGCAGATTGCTTGTGATAGACACCGTCATCGCC
Source organism: Marinicrinis sediminis (assembly GCF_042685085.1). NCBI lineage: Bacteria > Bacillati > Bacillota > Bacilli > Caryophanales > Paenibacillaceae > Marinicrinis > Marinicrinis sediminis. Next base: position 185,325 of record NZ_JBHUMM010000010.1, on the reverse strand, counting down.
GAAACGGGACACCATGCGCGGCTGATCATGATTGTTCATGTAGAGGCTGTTCCAACCATTCTCCGCAAGTCCGACTTGCCATTTATGCAGAATGCTTCTAATTCCGTCCAGCGTCCATGGCTGCACATCCCACTTCCCGCCTTCACCGGAATCGACATCCATATGCTCGAACTGGAAGACCATGTTCAGCTCATTGCGCTCCGAACCGGTATACAGCTTCGCTTCATCGACAGATACGCCCGGCATTTCCCCGACGGTCATCACATCATACTGGGAGAGTACCTTCCGGTTCATTTCCTGGAGGTAATCATGAATTTTCGGACCGTTCATGAAGTAGTCTCCGCCCCACTCATACTGATCAGGGTTGCCGGCACTTGGCAAGCCATCCACTTTGGAGATAAAGTTGATGACGTCCATGCGGAACCCGTCAATGCCCTTGTCGAGCCAGAATTTCATCATGTTGTATACGTCTTCGCGCACTTTGGGATTCTCCCAGTTCAGATCAGGCTGCTTCTTGGAGAAGATGTGCAGGAAGTATTCATCCGTCTGCTCATCATATTTCCAGGCCGAGCCACTAAATACCGACACCCAATTGTTCGGCTCTTTGCCGTCCTTGCCCGGTTTCCAGTGATAGTAGTCCCGGTATGGACTGTCCTTGGACGATTTGGAGGCGATAAACCATTCATGCTCGTCAGAGGTATGATTGACGACGAGATCCATCATCAGCTTGATGCCACGCTGATGCATCCCCTCCAGCATTTCCTCCCAGTCAGCCATCGTGCCGAACTCATCCATGATGTCCTGGTAATCGCTGATGTCATAGCCGTTGTCGTCATTAGGTGATTTGTAAACGGGTGACAGCCAGATCACGTCTACTCCGAGTTCCTGCAAGTAATCCAGTCTGGAGATAATCCCCTGGATGTCTCCGATGCCATCCCCGTTGCTGTCCTTGAAGCTGCGTGGATAAATCTGATATACAACCGCTTCTTTCCAAAATGCTTTTTGCATATTCCGACACTCCTTCTCTGCTATCGCTCTGTATTGTTGACGGATTTTACGTAAACGGTTACTCTCTGTGGCGTCAGACAGCCGATCCAGACATATGCGGTACCCTAAGTCTGAATCGCCTGTACGGAATCTCTCTCAACCAGTTGATATGGCATGATGCGACTGTCTACCTGTCCCTTCACAATGAGTTCGAGCAGCATTTTCACTGCTGCCTTGCCCATTTGCTCCAATGGCTGTTCAACCGCAGTCAAAGGCGGTGTGACCATTCTGGCAAGCGGGGTATTGTCATAGCCAATCACCGACATCTGCTCCGGGACTCGAATGCCCAGACGATAACAAGCCGATATGGCACCTGCCGCCATTTCATCACTGGCCGCGAATACGGCTGTCAAGTTGTCTCTATGCTGCTCCCATAACTGTTCCATGCCTGCCGCACCGCTGTTAAAGCCAAAATTGCCATAGTACATCCGGGAAGCCTCGAAGGGAAGGCCATAGTCTTCCAGCGCCTGTCTGTACCCTTCAACACGCGGGGTGCCAGCTATGGGATCGCCCTGTGTCCCGCTGATCATTCCGATGTGACGATGTCCTTTCTCCAGCAAATACTGCACCGCTGCATAGGAAGCCTTGCGATCATCCACCTTTACAAATGGAACCGGATACCGCATCGACTCGGTAGATACGAGGACAAACGGCATGCGGGAAGCGATCAGCTGCTCATAATAGGGTTCCTTCATGAAATCACTGACAAACAGGATGCCTTCTACCTGTTTTTCCCTTAGCACTTGCAAGTACTTTTCGGTGCGTTCCCCGTTCTTCGCGGTGTTGCAAATAAATACGTTGTATTGCTGCTGCTGGGCAGCCTCTTCAATCCCGGACAGCAGCTGGGAGAAGAAGAAGCTAGATACGGTCGGGAACATGACCCCAATGGTAGAAGTTTTCTTGTTGACCAGCCCTCTTGCAATCTCATTGGGCGTATATCCGAGTTCATGAATGACCTGTAATACTTTTTCCTTTGTTGTCTTGGAGTATCCTTCCTGACCGTTCAGTACCCTGGATACGGTCGCAATCGATACGCCTGCCTTTTTGGATACATCTCGAATCGTCGGTTTGCTCATTACCATTCTCTTTTCTGTTAGAGTAAACGTTTACTGTTTCCATCGTATCGAAACCCAGATTTGATGTCAATGTATTCGTTTACAAATATCGTGTCTTATTTTATGATACGTATTCACAAAGAGCCTCCAGGTCTCCGATTACCTGAATGGCAATCTGGACCCGAAGGCTCTATGCGTTCGCTAAAATTTGTTTACGTGTTTGTGCTTATTCGGTAAAGGTGAAGGAATCCAGTGCTTCCTGCAATAACTGACGATTATACGCGGTATCATTGGATTCGGACAGGCTCTGGCTGATCAGATACATGTTGTCATCCTTTTCAACGAGATATATGCGCTCCCATTCCATTTGACTGTCTGCGGACATCTTGGTCTCATACTCGATGTACCAGGCATCCAGGCCGAGGAAGGTAATGGCTTCATTCTTCTTCTCGTTTATCTCCAGACCATACTCCTTCATTTCCTCGATCGATTTGTCCAGCGATTTGAGGAACAGATCCAGCGTGAGCTCTTCACTGACGTTCACGTCAAAGCTGCCGCCTGCAAAACTGTAATTCAGGAAGAGACCATCGCCATACTCGGATTCATTCCAGAATGCCGGAGTCTGAACCTCGTATCCGTATTCGCTGCTCTTGAATGTTCTCGGTTTCGCATCATCATAGAAGTCTTGCTTGTCTTCCAGTTGACCAAATCCGTCCGCAATAGACGTGCTGTCAACCTGAAGCGTGTCTGCAAGATGCTCGAAGATATCCGATGCTTCATCAGCCGTTATCTGATCGGTGAAGGTAAAGTTGAAATCATACTTGTAATCGCCCTGCCACACATACAGCACATAGTGGGTCTTCCAGCTGTCGTCCTGCTTGGTTTTGTAGTAGTACCAGCTGGCTTCGGCATCCGCTATACTCGCAGACTGTGTCTCCGAGATGTCCAGATACGCAGGTGCGTACGTATTACTCAAATGCTTGCGTTGTCGTTCCATCCACGCTTGCAAGGTATCTCCATCGACGGTTGAAGTCATACGAGCCTGCAAGTTCATTTCCCTGTCCTTATCTCTGAAGGAGAGGTCGTCGAAATACGTTTTATTCCATCCGGCCGGCAATTCAAACGCAATGCCATAATCCTTGTTTTCGTACTTGATATAGCCGTTCACCACTTCGGTGATGTCTTTGACTGCCCCTTTGGCCAGGTCGAAGGAAGGCTTGAAGCTGTTCAGCAGATCCAGGTAGATCTTCCATTTTGCTGCGTTCTTGTAGATATCTTCTTCCACTTCAAGGCTCAATTGATAGACCTTGCCGTTAGATTGGTAGGCGCGGTATTCGGTATAGTACGTATCATACTTGCCGAGTACACGTGCATATGGAGCCTCGGCATCGGCCACGTAGCCGGAATCAAGGACGTTGTCATACAATTCATCCTTCAGCCAGCTGACCAGGTCATCATCCGTCATTTCCGCCAGGTCGTCATAAATATCAACAGAGAGATAGTATTCACCTTTACTGTCGAAGAAGCTGACGCTGCTGGCATCGAGAGACTGGTAGCCTTTGGACATGCCGCTCGGGTATTTCATCGACCAGTCCTGATAGCTGTCGCCAATCCATTTTTTGTTGGCATCTGCTTTCAGACCGGAATTGCCGTGTACATCACTGGTCGCATCGGTAATAATAATTTCCTGTGTGCTGTTGTAAAACTTGACCAGACCCCCGAGTGATTCGGCAATAAAGCGCAGCGGCACGAGGACTGAGCCATGCTGCATGATCGGTTTAGCTGAAAGCTGAACTTCTGCCTCATTCAGACTTGCTTGCTGGCTGCCTAGTGTCAGCACGATGCGGGTATCCGCCTGTTCAATGGAGACTTGCTTGCTGGCTGCATCCCACTTCACTTGTGCGCCAAAGGCCTCACTGATCGCTCGCAGGGGCACAAGGGTATGTCCGTCTACAGATTTCGGAGCTGCAATGGTGTGAATGTGGCCGTTCACCATCATTTGCTTGGCACCGAGTTTCATCCAGATGGAAATCCCCTGGTCTTCCGGGCGTTCTATTTTGTCGGTCTTCGTATACAAATCTTCTTCCAGTACCATGTTTACAGTATAAGGCTGCTGGTCTCGCACCATGGACAATTTCACCTTGTCGCCCGGTATGTATGCCTTCAACAGCTCATTCAGTTCCAATAATGTATGTACTTTATGACCATCGATTGAGATCAGCTGATCACCGGTTTGCATATCCAGCTTTTCGGCTGCTGAACCCTCTTCTACATAGGATACAGTCAGTGCATCATCATTCGGGAAGCCAACGAGTGCCGCCCAGCTTTCTTCCAGTTCCATTCCTACATAAGCGCGCTTCACATAGCCAAAACGCTCGAAGTGATCCATGACGTAATGAACAGTATCCGATGGAATCGCAAATCCGAGATTGTCCACAGCATAGTCCACGAATTTCAGGGAGTTGATTCCGATCACCTCACCGCGAGCATTGACCAGCGGTCCCCCGCTATTCCCGGGATTGATTGCGGCGTCTGTCTGCAACAGGCGGTATTTGGCATTGACCGATCGATCCACCCCGCTGATCACCCCTACGGATACGGAGTTACGCAACGAAAAGGAAACAGGTGTGCCGATGGCAATGACGGTTTCCCCTGGGCGAACCACGGCTTCCTTGGCTAATGTTGCAGTCGGAAGCTGCAAAGCGTTAATCTTAACCAGGGCCAAATCACTTTCTTCATCCATGTGAGTCGTTTGTCCCATAAATTGACGTCCGTCCGACGTAACGACCACAATATTCTCCAAATCTTTCACCACATGTGCATTGGTGACGATCGTACCATTCGATTTGACAATCACGCCGGTGCCGTGAGCCAGTTGAAAACGATCAGCGGTCGGATTGGATTCACCGTCTATCTTAGGCTTTCCGATAATGCCAACAACCGCTGGTGAAATCTGTTCAATCACATCCGGCAATGAATCAGAGACCGAATCCTTGTAGGATTGAGCAGAAGTAGCGATTGGGCTCCAGCTGGCAATTGCAATGAGAAATGTCATAACCAGTGGAATGATTGTAAAATGCTTTTGTTTCATTTTCAAATCTACCAACTCTCCTTCTTTTTCCAGTGACAAGCAGTCTCTAGTATATCACTTAACAAGTCATTCGTCATGACTTTTTTCCTATCTTTCTCCTATTTTACCTTTGCACGGCTCGCTGCGGAACGAAAAATTGCTGTTCGACATCCCAGGCGGACAGCGGCTTGCTGAAGTAATAGCCCTGAATTTCCCGACAGTCGTTCAGGGTTAATACATCCAGTTGCTCCTTGCTCTCGATTCCTTCCGCGATGACGGACATGTTCAAATGCTGGGCCATGGCGATAATGGTAGAAACGATAGCCTTGTCATTCCGGTTGACGGTAATATCCTGGATAAAGGAGCGGTCGATCTTCAGTTTCTGGATCGGAAACATCTTCAGGTAGCTCAGCGAGCTGTAGCCGGTGCCGAAATCATCGAGGCTGATCCGTACCCCTAATTGATGCAGCTCGTTCAGGATGCTAATGGAAGTATTGGCGTCCATCATCATGCTTTCCGTGATTTCCAGTTCCAGGTATTTCGGTTCCAGTCCAGTTTCCTCCAGAATTTGCTGGACATGAGCGGCCAGATTCGACTGATGAAATTGCTGGGAGGACAGGTTGACCGAAATCGGAATAAGGGGCCCGCCTGCATCATGCCAATCTTTCATTTGACGGCATGCCTCTCTCAAAATCCAGCTGCCAATCTCGTAAATGATACCCGTTTCTTCCGCAATCGGGATAAACACCCCGGGAGACAGGACCCCCTTGGCGGGATGCTGCCAGCGGATGAGCGCTTCGACGCCGATCATGCGCTGTCCCTCTGTCTGAATCTGTGGCTGGTAATGCAAGAAAAGCTCCTCATTTTGCACCGCTTTTCTCAAATCTCTTTCCAGTTCAATCTTCTCTATCAGTTGCTGATTGAGTTCCGCAGAATAATAGCAGTATCCGTTCTTGCCTTCTCTCTTCACTTCATACATGGCACTGTCCGCATGCTTGAGCAGTTGACCGCTGTCGATACCGTGATCCGGATAGACGGTGATGCCGATGCTTGCGGTGACGTAAAAATCGGTCTCCATCAGACTGTATGGCTGTTGGATCTGGTGAATCAGCTCGTCCGCGATGGCCGATACCTCTGTGAGCTGGTCAAACTGCTCCACCATCAGCGTAAATTCATCCCCTCCGATTCGAGCGAGGCAGATCGGACGATCGATCACCACTTGCCGGATGCGTTCACTCACTTCCTTTAGAAACAGGTCGCCGTACATATGGCCGAGGGAATCGTTGATCATTTTAAAGCGGTCGATATCGAGGACCATGACTGCGAATCGGGTATTCGCTTCCTGGTGCTGGGTAATCCGGGCATCCAGTCGCTCATTAAACATTCTGCGATTAGGCAGTCCCGTCAGTTCATCGTGGTACGCCAGGTGCTGAATCAATTCCTTGCTCTTCTTCTCTGCGGTCACATCCTTGGCGATAATGAAAATGCCATTGACTTCATTTTCGATGGTCACGGGAACGACGACGACATAGAGCGAGATCAAGTGGCCCTGCTTATGTATCATATCTGCTTCGTAGGAGATGCTTTTGCCGGTAAAGGATTGCTGGAATAGCTGTCTGATCCGATCCCGATCCGCTTCTGGTATAAGGGCGGAGATGGTTTCGATAGGCTCATGCATAAACTGTGAACCGTCATAGCCCGTCATGGTAGAGGCGGCTTCATTAAAGCCGACGATCCGACGATTGAGATCAATGGTAATGATGCCATCCTGATTGTTTTGGAACAGGGATCGAAACCACTTTTCACTCTGTCTGGCTTCGGAATCTTTGATGGTCAGCCGTTTGGATACATAGATGCCGATCAGCGACATGACGAGGGTAAAGAGCGTTCCGCCAGTGATGATGTAACCGAGATATTTCTGTTCCAGGTCAATGCCGAAAAATGGCGGTGATTTCTGTGAGATATGAAAATTGGCGGCGATCATGCCCACATAGTGCATGCCGGCTATGGCGATCCCCATCATGACGCCGCTTCCAAGCTTCTTCCAGAACCCTCGCCCAGACTGATCCTGACTGAAGTAGAAGGAAAACGCCAGTGCGCCAATGGAAGCGAGACCCGCAATCACAATCGAGAGTACAAACATCATCGGATCATACGTAATATGGATCGTAATCGCGGCCATACCGATGTAATGCATGGATGAAATGCCGATAGCAAGCAGCAGACCACCCACCAGTACACCAACCACGGTTACGCGCTCTCGACTGACGATATAGAGTGTAATAAATGCAGCGAGCAAGGCGGCAACAACCGATATCAAGACGACCACCAGGTCATAGACAATCGGAACGGGGAGCGAAAATGCCATCATGCCGACGAAGTGCATGGACCAGATGCCCATACCCATGACGATCGCTCCGAGCAGCAGCCAGGTCACACGCCTGCCCCCTTTGCTCAATCGCACCCGACCGGCCAAATCCAGCGCTGTGTAAGAGGCAAATACAGCAATAATATAGGAAAACAGCACCAGCTCCAGATCGTAGGTGCCATGCATATGCATGTTGTGGTTCATCTTCTTTCTTCCTTTCCTACCAAATATCATCTTGTATTCCAGAGACAAATAATCGCATACGGAGAGAAACGGACAAAAAAATCTCCCGAAGGCTCTCCGTATGCCAAATAAAACGCGTTTTATTCGTAACACACAAAAAGTTTTCGAGAGATTCGAAGTTTGGGTTGTCTAGTTCTGCAAGATGAAGTCTTTTTCTACTCGTTCCTCTTCGCCAAACACTTTGATCGTGTTGTAGTACGTATCACGCTGGACAGGCGTCTTTCCTGCCTCCCGAATCAGTTTCAGAATCAGATCGATGTTGACTTTGTGGGTACAGGCCGCAGCCGATACCACATTTTCCTCCATCATAGTGCTGCCAAAGTCATTGCATCCATAGGACAGCGATTTCTTGCCGACCTCGGGTCCCATCGTCACCCATGAAGCCTGGAAGTTCCGAATGTTGTCAAGCATGAGGCGGCTGATCGCCAACGTTTTCAAATATTCCTCGCTGCTGACACGCTCTGCCTTGAGATTCGTATTATCCGGCTGAAAGGTCCAGATAATGAAGGCCAAAAACCCTGGAGACGGCAGCTGTTTCTCGATGCATTCATCTTGAGCATCCCGCAGGCGCAGCAAGTGAAGCACCCGTTCTTCCATCGTTTCACCGAAACCGATGACCATTGTGGCTGTCGTAGACATGCCAACTCGATGGGCTGCCTTCATAATCTCAATCCACTCTTGCCAAGGGCCCTTCAGTCGACTAATCTTGTTGCGAATGCGATCCACCAGCATTTCAGCGCCTGCTCCGGGCAGGGAATCCAGCCCCGCTTCATGCAGCTTCTCCAGCACTTCCTCATAGGTGGCGAGTCCAGACAGCTTCTTCATCTCCCGAATCTCAACGGTGGAAAAGGAATGCATGTTGACTTTGGAACGCTGCTTGATTTCTCTGAGCAGATCCAGATAGTAATCAAAAGGCAGATTTGGATTCACTCCGCCTTGCATCAGCACCTCGGTGCCTCCTACTTCCTCGAGCTCCTGGATTTTCTGATGAATCTCTTCATTTGGAAGCACATATCCTTCTTCAGAACCCGGTCTGCGGTAAAAGGCACAGAACCGGCAGTATACGTTGCACACATTGGTATAGTTTATATTACGGCCTACAACGAAGGTGGCCTGCGGCTCCGGATGGAATCGCTGCATCACCTGGTTAGCGGCCTGTCCGATTTTTTCCAATTCATTGGATTCAAACAACGCGACGCCATCTTCCAGCGACAGCCGTTCGCCGTTAACAGCACGTTGTAATATCTCATCGATCCGGCTCATCGTCACACTCCCTCTCTAGCTACTGCTTTCATGTTAACATAGAACGTCATGCTTTTCACTATCCCGATCTCCGGCTGTCCTTTTGCATGCAAAAAAAATGGACACTCCCGCCGTGTCCGCAAAATCTGACCAGGTGCCCACCTACCATTCTATTTGCATTTCTATTTGCATTTCTATTTGCATTCCTGCTCGGCTTTGGTAAAAGCTTGCTCCAAATCCGCAATCAGATCGTCGATATGTTCAATCCCTGTCGAAAGACGCAACAGGCGATCATCCACCCCGATTCTCTCCCGAATCTCCAGCGGAATATCGGCATGGGTCTGCACAGCTGGATAGGTCATCAGTGACTCGACTCCGCCCAGACTCTCCGCAAAAGCAATCAGATCGATATGTCTCAGGATCGGCTCGATCAGTCTGGCGTCCGTTACTTTAAAGGAAAGGATGCCAGTATTTCCTGAGGATTGCCCGTTCTGAATCGAATGCCCTTGATGTGCAGAAAGGGCCGGATAATAGACAGTTTCGACCAGATGGTGCTCGTTCAAATAGGCGGCGATGGCCGTCGCATTCGACTGGTGGCGCTCCATGCGAAGGGCTAGCGTCTTCATTCCGCGCATGAGCAGATAGCTGTCCTGAGGGGCCAGCACCGCCCCGATGGAGTTGTGCAGGAAAGCCATTTCTTCGGACAGGGCCTCTCCACGGATTACGATCAATCCGGCCAGCACGTCGTTGTGACCACCCAGATATTTGGATGCACTGTGAATGACGATGTCCGCCCCGAGTTCAATCGGTCTCTGGAAATACGGACTCAGCAAGGTGTTGTCCACGATGCAGAGCAGATCATGCTGCTTCGCCCATTCACTGACTTTGCGAATGTCTGTAATCATCATGAGTGGGTTCGTCGGGGTCTCGATCAGAATGGCTTTCGTGGCAGGCGTACGCAGCGCCTCCAATTCTTCAATCTGCTGGGTATCCACATAACTGGCCGTGATGCCAAACCGGGACAGGATGCGTTCCAGCAGCCGATAGGTTCCGCCATACAGATCCAGAGACACGAGCAAGTGATCACCATGAGAGAACATGGAAAATATCGTTTGCAGGGCTGCCATGCCTGAGCTGCAGGCAAATCCTCTGTCTCCGCCTTCCAGATCGGCGATCGCTTCCTCCAGGACTTTGCGGGTCGGACTTTGCGTACGAATGTAATCAAACCCTGTGCTCTCCCCCAACTTCGGATGGCGGAAGGCGGTAGATTGAAAGATCGGGAAATTCACTGCACCCGTTGTTTTCTCGGATCGAGAACCAATTTGAGCCAGACGACTCTCTATTTTCATTTCCTTATAATCCCCCTCAGTTTACTCAGAATTAACGGTTGGAAAAAAGGCTTTGGTCGAACAGCCCTTTTTCCATCTTCTCAACTTGTTGATTCCGTCCGTATGCTTATACGGCTCCGGATGATTTTTTATGACTGCTCCATTCATAAGGTGTCACTTGGTATACATAATAATTCAGCCAGTTGGAAAAGAGCAGGTTGGCATGCGCTCTCCACGTGACCATCGGATATTGGGACGGATCGTTATTAGGGAAATAATTTTTCGGCAGCTCGATGTCCATCCCTTTCTCAACATCGCGATCATACTCCCATTTTAACGTAAGCGGATCATATTCGGAATGCCCGGTCACGAAAATTTGTTTGCCGTCCTTTGAGGCGACGATGTAGATGCCCGCCTCCGGCGATTCGGACAGAATCTCCAAATCCTCCACCTGTATGATGTCATCCTTCCGCACTTCAGTATGACGGGATTGCGGGACGTAGAAGGTTTCGTCAAAACCTCTCAGCAGCTTGATTTTCTGTTTGCTTACATGATGGGGAAATACGCCGAAAATCTTTTCCTCCATCGTATATTTGCGAATGCCGTAATGATGATAAAGTCCAGCCTGCGCCCCCCAGCAAATATGCAAGGTCGAGACGACGTTTTCTTTGGACCACGCCATAATTTGCTGCAGCTCATCCCAATACTCCACATCCTCGAAGTCCATCGTTTCCACCGGGGCCCCCGTAATGATCATTCCGTCAAACTTCTCATCCTTTACATCCTCAAAGGTCTTGTAAAACTGGTCCAGATGCTCATGAGAAGTGTTTTTGGACATGTAGGTTTTGGTATGCAGCAAAACAGGATCGACCTGAAGCGCTGTGTTGCCGATCAAGCGCAGCAGTTGTGTTTCCGTTGTAATTTTGGTCGGCATCAAGTTCACAATGGCGATTCTCAGCGGTCTGATATCCTGGTGACTGGCTACGGTCTCATCCATCACGAAAATATTTTCCTCTGATAGCACTTCCCTGGCTGGCAGTAAATCCGGTACTTTGATTGGCATGTCTCCACCCCTTCTGGTTTCTGTTTTTTTGTTTGCGCATGATCAAGCTAATCCGCGGGTACACTTGCAGCGATGTGAGTGCGGAAACAGTAGAAAAACGACCTTCCCTGCGATGAGCAAGAAAGGTCGTTTGAAAAGTTCCGTTCAAAGGCCTCTCTCATCTCTCAGACCAGTCCGCTGGACGGACTGTCTGTCTGCAAGATTTAGCACCGTGCATTTCTTTCGAAATGTCGGTTGCCGGGTATCATCGGGCTAGTCCCTCCACCTGCTCTTGATAAGAGTTCGAAACATCAGATTCGATTGATTTACTTACTAATTTAATAAAGTTTTACATGCACGTCAAGTAAAAGTTAGTTTCAATCCTTGAAATGATGTGGTATTTTTTAGTCATGTGATACTGGAGAATAGGTGATGAAGATGACACAAGACATGAACATGGAAAACCTGTTAATGGATACGATTAAATGGATGAAGGAACAGCGAACGGAGCAGTTGGAACAGATGCTGGAGGAGTTACAGCCATACGACCTGGCTGAGCTGTATCAGGAACTTCCCATCAAGCACCGTCCGAAATTTATTACACTCCTGGATGTAGAAATGCTGACCGATCTGATTCAGGAACTGGACCAGAAGTTGCAGCTGGAGATTTTGCATTTTCTCGGGATTGAGCGCTCTACGCCCGTACTGGACCTGATGGAAAATGATGATCTGGCAGATCTGCTTAATGAGTTGACCGCTGAAGAAATGGAGCAATTCCTTCATTCCATGAAGAAGGAAGAATCAGAAACGGTCAAGCATCTCATGCAATATGAGCCGGAGACAGCAGGCGGCATTATGACCAACCGATTTGTCTGGATTCGCCATCATTATACGGTGCGCGAGGCCGTAGACAAGCTGAAGGCATTTGCAGAGTTTGCCGAGAACATTTATTACCTGTATGTGCTGGATGATCAGAAGAAACTGGTCGGGGTCGTTTCCTACCGCGATCTGCTTCTGGCTGATATGGAAAACCGGATCGAAGACATTATGTTCTCCAGAGTAATTCATGTTCACGTTGATATGGATCAGGAAGATGTCGCGCGCACGATTGAACGTTACGACTTTATTGCAGTCCCTGTCGTGGATGATGAGCAGAAGCTGGTCGGAATCGTGACGGTTGACGATGTGATCGACGTTATTGTGAACGAAGCGACGGAGGATTTCCAGAAGCTGTCCGCTACCGGCTCCGGTCGAAATAGCATCGATTTGCAAACCGAGCCGTCCAAGGCCGCAGGGCGCAGGCTGCCCTGGCTGATCCTTCTTCTCTTTCTCGGACTGCTGTCCGGCAGTGTGATCGCCCAGTTTGAAGATACCCTGGAGAAAGTCGTGGCCCTGACGTTCTTCATGCCCATGATTGCCGGCATGACGGGTAATACCGGGACGCAATCACTCGCGATTGTCGTGCGGGGCCTTGCCAGCGGGCAATTTGACAAAAGCTCCTTCATGAAGCTGGTCACACGGGATCTGACCGTCGGACTCATTCTCGGCGGAGTCTGCGGGGGACTGGTTGCGGTTATCGCCTATATATGGCAAGGAAATCTCATGTTCAGTCTGGTTGTCGGACTCTCTTTACTGCTGACACTCATTATCGGAACTTTGGCCGGCACGGTCATTCCAATCTTGCTGCATAAGCTGAAGATTGACCCTGCGATTGCTTCCGGCCCTCTCATTACAACGCTCAATGATATTTTCTCACTCACAGTTTATTTCGGACTCGCGACGCTGCTGATTGCGTCCCTGACGTAAGTCGGCATTCACGCCTCATGTCTGCAACCCGGCCTCATTTGGGAGCAGCATGAGGTTTTTGATGTCCGTGACGGTTTTCTCTTGATGGATCAACAACAGTCAAGGTATACTAATTGAGGAATTGTCGAATGTCGACATTTTTGTTAGCAATGACTTCATAATTCGAGGTGAATCAGCGTATGGACGGGGACCGACCGAGGGACAACGTGCCGGTATGCAAACAAATGAATAGAATGGAAAGCATAGGTACTCCGTGCATGAGCTTCGATCCACTTCGTTAGGTCAGCAAGGTCGTACCTTGTTTTCCTGCTGAAAGGGCGTGAAAACGATGAGGGTTCGACTGGTGCAAAACGGAATTTTCACAGAGCATGAACATGCATCTATGGCGGTGACGCCGCCTGAAGAGGGCTTCTACTGGATTGATGCCTCGATCGAAGACCTGGAAGAGCTCCAGGAGTTGTTCCATCTCCATGATCTGGCGGTGGAAGACTGCATGAACGAGGAAGAACAGCGGCCCAAGCTGGAAATGTATGACTCTGACCATTATTTTATTGTGATTAACAGCATTCGTTTCGATGACGAAGAAATATTCTTGCGTGCGCTGAATATCTTTCTTGGGAAACACTATATCATCACGGTTACCCAGCAAAAAATCAATGAGCTGCGGCTGATTAAACCTTTGCTGCTGGAAGAGAAAGTGAACCGCGCGGATTATCTGCTCTACCACCTGATTGATCTGGTCATCGACAATTACTTCACGGTCATTGACCGGATTGAAGTGAAAATCGATAACCTGGAGGAAGACATTCTGATTCGCACCCGCAGATCCCACCTGAATGAAATTGTCGGACTGCGCAGTGAGATTTTATGGCTAAAGAAAGCACTCGGCCCGCAGAAAGATCTGATTGCCGTCCTCAATCGCAAGGAATTGAAGCTGATTGACGATGAGCTGCAAAAATATTTCAGCGATATTTATGAAAATGCCGTAAAAATATCGGAAACCTTTGATACGTTCCGTGATTTGATGGGAAACCTGCGTGAGGCGTATCAGTCCAGTGTCGCGAACCGAGCCAATGAGATCATGCGCGTATTTACGGCCATTACGACGATCTTTATGCCGCTCACAGTGATCACCGGCATCTACGGAATGAATTTTGATCATATTCCCGAGCTTCATATGAACAACGGCTATTTTTTCGTGCTGGGGACGATGGTGGTCATTGGCACTTGCATGTTTTTATTGTTTAAGAAGAAAGATTGGTTGTAGGGAAGAAGGAAAAAGCAGAGAATCAACGGGCGCCTATTGCACAGAACGCAAATGTTGCCCTTTTGGTTCTCTGCTTTTTCCTTGGGGGGGAAGTGCGGGAGATAGGACGAAACAACGGGCGTCTATTGCACAAACCGCAAATGTTGCCCTTTTGTTTCTCTGCTTTTTCCTTGGGGGGAAGTGCGGGAGATAGGACGAAACAACGGGCGTCTATTGCACAAACCGCAAATGTTGCCCTTTTGTTTCTCTGCTTTTTCCTTGTGGGAAGTGCGGGAGATAGGACGAAACAACGGGCGCCTATTGCACAAACCGCAAATGTTGCCCTTTTGGTTCTCTGCTTTTTCCTTGGGGGGGAAGTGCGGGAGATAGGACGAAACAACGGGCGTCTATTGCACAAACCGCAAATGTTGCCCTTTTGTTTCTCTGCTTTTTCCCTGTGGGAAGTGCGGGAGAAAGGACGAAACAACGGACGTCTATTGCACAAACCGCAAATGTTGCCCTTTTGTTTCTCTGCTTTTTCCTTGTGGGAAGTGCGGGAGAAAGGACGAAACATCGGGCGCCTATTGCATAAACCGCAAATGTTGCCCTTTTGTTTCTCTGCTTTTTCCTTGTGGAACAAGAGCGGGCCAAAGGGCGAAACAGCGGGCGCCTATTGCACAAACCGCAAATGTTGCCCTTTTGTTTCTCTGCTTTTTCGTTGTGGAAGAAGTGCGGGAGAAAGGACGAAACAACGGGCGCCTGTTGCACAAACCGCAAATGGTGCCCTTTTGTTTCTCTGCTTTTTCCTTGGGGGAAAGTGCGGGAGAAAGGGCGAAATATCGGGCGCCTATTGCACATACCTTAGATGATCACCTTTTTGGCTTGCTATGATAAGCAGGCCTTTTTGTGTTTCTACTTTATGCCTTTTGTGATTCTCTGTTTCTACTCCCCCACCCTGTCTTTCACTTGCCTGAATGTGGAAAAAAAGAGGTCTGATTGGGGAATTATTCAGGATATCGGAGGATGTGACCCAAATCGGCTGTTTCAATCCTCTAATTACGGTTTACATAAATGTAAGGGGACTGACGGAATCTCATCCTTGTATATACAAGGTGATCCTAGGTCTCGTTTCATGTTAGCATTAGTAACTGTAAGCCGTGAAAAAATCTAGTTTTTGTAAAAAACCTACCATTTTGCATCTATTTATTTGAGAGTATGTGAGGTAGGTTTTCATACTGGTTCATGATGAATGTTTAGGGTTAGGCTACATTCATTTTGAAGCAGTAAAAACAAAGGGGGAAGTTTTAAGGATTATGAAAACAAAGTTGGTATTGTTCACGTTCATTGTCGCATTGGTCGTAGTCGGAACAGCTTGCAGCAAAGACGGAAAAAAGGTGGTTCGTGTAGATGACTTCACGCAGCCCGTCATTGAAGGCGAAGATGTAAGAGGCTATGGGGCAGCGGCCTTCAGACAAGAGGATGTCGCGCTAAGAGATGCCTTTAACGAGGAACTGGCCAAACTCAAGGAATCCGGCGAGCTGCTGGAATTGCTTGAAGAGAATGGATTTACCGAGCAAGAACTGCCAGGAGATAAAACGATGAAAGCCCTTTGCGGTGAAAATGAATCGACCGGCAGCGGCGGCGATACATTAGAGGAAGCCAAGGCTTCCGGCAAAATTGTGGTTGGATTCGCCAATGAAGTGCCGTACGCCTACAAGGATGAGGACGGCAAGCTCAAGGGTGAAGCCATCAGCATTGCAACCAAAGTATTCAACAATTTGGGCATTGAAGAGGTAGAAGGACAGCTGGTGGATTGGGATTCCCTCATTCCAGGTCTGCAATCTGACCGTTTTGATGTCATTACCGCAGGGATGTATATTACACCAGAGCGCTGTGGTCAGGTCATATTTGCTGAGCCGGAATACAGTGTCGGGGAAGCACTCGGCGTACTGGAAGGCAATCCGAAGGATCTGCACAGCTATGAAGATATCGCAGCCGATCCGGATGCGAAAATAGCAGTTATGCAGGGAGCCATCGAAATTGAATACTTGACCAAAGTAGGCGTGAAAGATGATCAAATTGTAAAAGTCCCGGATCAGGCTGCTGCACTGAGTGCAGTTGAATCGGGTCGTGCGGATGCCGTGACCATGACGGCGATGTCTCTCGAATCTATTCTTGAATCTGCAAATGGAAAGTAATCCATCGCATCGCTTGTGATGGAAGGTAAGATTGACCCTATGCTGGTCCAACGACCACATAGGGTCATTATTTCTAGTTGAGAGGAGTTGGACACCATTTCCATTGACAAGTATTTACCGGATATTTTGCGAGGAACCTGGGTGACCGTAGAAGTCACGATTCTGTCTGCGATTCTCGCATTCATTGTTGCCTTCGTTTTTGGACTTGGCAGACTTTCAAATGTTTCTATTATTCGCTGGATCAGCTATATCTGCGTCGAATTCATTCGCGGCACTTCATTGCTTGTTCAATTATTTTGGCTCTACTATGTGCTGCCGATCGTGCTCAAGCAATTCAATATTGATTTGCAACTTGACGCCCTTTTTACAGGTGTATTGGCAATCGGGCTGAATTACGGTGCGTATGGATCAGAGATCGTGCGGAGCTCCATCAAGGCGGTTCCCGGCGGACAGCGTGAGGCTGGCATTGCCCTCAATTTCTCTCCGCTTCAGATTATGATGCGCATTATCATTCCACAGGCGCTCATGCGGATGATTCCACCATTCGGCAACTTGCTTATAGAGCTGTTAAAAGGGACTTCACTCGTCTCCTTTATTACGTTGGCAGATCTGACCTATGAAGCGAAGAACCTGCGCAACTTCTATTATTCGGAGTCAGATTTCATATTCTTGATCTTGTTGGTGATTTATTTTGTCCTGGCCTATTCCATGACATTTGCCATTCGTAAGCTAGAACGTCGGATAACCGCGGGGAGGATGTAAACATGTGGAGTTGGGAACATGCATTTGAAGTATTTCCGGAAATTTTTTCGGCGCTCAAGATCACGGTCAGCGTCACATTCATTTCTTTCTTCCTGGCACTGGTATTCGGTTTGGTGCTTACGTTGCTCAGAAGAAGCAAGAGCAAGCTGATCTCGTATCCTACCGCCTTTTTTATTGAGTTCATACGCAGCACACCGCTGCTGGTTCAGGCCTTCTTTATCTTTTATGTTCTGCCTCTCTATGGCATCCGCCTGTCCCCTTTTGTAGCCGGTTTTGTCGCACTTGGACTCCACTACAGCACCTATTTGTCCGAGGTGTATCGTTCCGGGATTGAAGGCGTGTCGAAAGGACAATGGGAGGCGGCCAGAGCGCTGAATTTCTCCCCGATCCAAACCTGGATACGCATCATTTTGCCTCAGGCCGTTCCACCTATTATTCCGGTGCTCGGCAATTATCTGATCGTGATGTTCAAGGAAACACCGATACTGGCTGCCATTACCTTGCTGGAGATCTTCGGGACTGCCCGGGAAATCGCATCGGTAGACTGGCGTTTTCTGGAGCCGATTACGATCGTCGGTTTCCTGTTCCTGTTTATCAGCTATCCGGCTTCGCTGGCTGTAAGCTGGCTGGAGAAGAAATTCAACCGACAGGAAGGCAGAGCGTAAAGAGCTCTAATTTATGCAGGTTACGGTATTAAAGCGAAGCACCAGAATAACCTGCGTGCATATTCGAAAAGAAAAGATATAAACCGCTGTGAGAAGATTTTGAGAAATCATAAAGAATATTCAGCTGAAGAATTCACAGTGAACACCCAGATAGAGATCTCATAGTGAAAGATTTGCAGAATAGATTCGTGATAGAGACATTCATTTTAAGTATAGGGAGAACGCTGAAAAGCCGTGGATTAACAGATAAACTGGAATGACAAATACACTGCAACAACAGAAACACTGGAATGACAGAAAATAGCATGAGAAGGAAGTGATGAGATGAATGAAGCAGTCAAATCGGTCGTGGAATATCGGGAAATTAGCAAATCTTTCGGGGATCTGGAGGTTCTGCATTCGATTGATCTCGATATCAGGCCGGGCGAGAAAGTAGCGATCATTGGACCCAGTGGTTCAGGGAAAACCACGCTGGGACGTCTCTTGATGACCCTTGAAGAACCTACATCCGGCACCATCAAGGTAGACGGAGAATATTTGTGGCATAAGGAAGTCGGCGGCAAGCTGGTGCGAGCGGACGAGAAGCATTTGCACAAGGTACGGGGCAGTATCGGAATGGTTTTTCAGCATTTCAACCTGTTTCCGCATATGACGATTATGCGCAATGTAACGGAGGCGCCGATTCGAGTGCTGGGCAAATCGAAAAAAGAAGCCGAGCAGGAAGCAATGGCGATGCTGGAGAAGGTCGGGCTGTCCGATAAGGCCGACAACTACCCGTCACAGCTCTCAGGCGGTCAGAAACAGCGTGTGGCGATTGCAAGAGCATTGGTTATGCACCCGAAGGTGATGGTATTCGATGAAGTGACGTCTGCACTCGATCCTGAACTTGTCGGAGAGGTGCTGGAAGTCATCAAGGATATCGCTCGTGAAGGGGATATGGCGATGCTGCTCATTACCCATGAGATGGATTTCGCCTATGAAGTGGCGGACAAGGTCATCTTTACCGATGGCGGATATATCGTGGAACAAGGCCCGCCTCAGCAGATTTTCGAGAACCCGGAAAGCGATCGGCTTCAATCCTTTATCAGTCGTTTCCGCGAAGGAACGGGCGGCATCGGCTAGTCACCTGCCATCCAATATCAGCATGACAATCCGAATGAACCTCATTTCCACTCGCATGTCAAACAGGCAGCCGATCGATCAGACGGCTGCCTGTTTGAGTGGCTCTATCACGGTGAGGTTGGCGCAGGAACCGTCCATTTCAAAAGCTGTCCGGCATGCGTCAGTCCTCCGCCAAACCCGTACAACATGATTAAGTTGCCTTCCTTCAGCTTTCCTTCTCTGATCCCCTTATCGAGCGCAAGCGGGATCGAGGCTGCAGAGGTATTGCCCATCTCCACAAGACTGTACAAGGTCTGAGACATCTGCAATCCGGTCTGCTCACAGATCGCTTCAATCATGCGCAGATTGGCGCTATGAGGCACAAACCAGTCCAATTGCTCCGGACCGATTCCTTCCCTTTCCAGCATTTGCATGACCCCTGCGGACACGGTGCGCACCGCCCATTTGTACACCTCTCTTCCATTCTGCACCATATATCCACTCTCAGACAGCGAAGTACCGTTCATGGTCTTCGAAAGATTCGTCCGGTATAAATGTATGCCGCCATTCCCCTGCGTTCCTTGCATGGCAGACAAGAAGCTCTGTTCCCTGTCCGAAGCCTCTACCAGCACCGCCCCCGCACCATCGCCAAACAAAATGCAGGTCGATCGATCTGTATAATCAGTCACTTTGGATAACGTTTCTCCGGCAACAACCAGAACCTTGCGGTGCAGGCCGGAAGCAATCAGGGCATGAGCCAGATGAAGACCATAGACAAATCCTGCGCAGGTCGCATTCAAGTCCATTGCTGCAGTTGAAGTGATATGAAAGGTCTGTTGTAACATGCTGGCTACGCTAGGAAATGCATAATCCGGCGTTGTTGTCGCCACTAGTACCATATCTACATCATCGATGCGTTTGTCATACGACTCAGACAATTGCTGAACGGCCTGCACGCATAAATGCGAGGTATACATATTCTCTTCTGCAATGCGACGTTCCTTCATCCCTGTACGTTGCACAATCCATTCATCATTCGTTTCGACCAGCTTCTCCAGATCGGAATTCGTCATTTTTCTCTCTGGTACATATGTACCTATCGCCGTGATTTCAGCTCGTTGCTGTTTCATGTCAACACCTCCTTCACTGATTATATCACTTGATCCTAGTACCTGGTACTAAATTTTCTTTTGTTCCGAAACTTGGTTCCTCTCTTTCTCATCCGTTATAATAAAAGAACAATCTACGTGGAGGGATGAAATTGGCTCAATTTGATTTTTTATCAGACAGCACGGAAGATACTTCAACTCGTTTCGTTTGTTTTGTAGGGGAAGAAAGTTTGCACAGATTTGATCTGGCAATTACGACCACAAATCGATTTTACGGAAAAAAACTGGTGACGGACCTTCAATCAGGCCGAACGGCTATTATTGGCCCAGATGATCTGGAAGAAGAAGGATATCTGGAGCATGTGTACAAGATCAAGGAAGATGAAGCGGAAGAACTGGCAGCCTTTCTGGTTCAAATTGTCGGTCCGATCAACTTTACGGATATTTAATTCCCCTTCACCCCACTCCTTATTTTCTGCACCTTCTATCCATGCCATTCATAAAAAAAGACTGCACGTCAGCAGCGAGAGGTCAGGTTAGATCTCTCAACGGGCTGTTCGTGCAGTCTTCTTTTTCAATTTATCCGATGTGTATGTTCAAGCTTCAAGCCTGATTGTTTCCTAACCCACACTTTGTACATAATCTGACACATTCCGTACAAGCTATAAGCAATTCCCTCAGCGCAGCCTTTGCACGATCATGAGGTGTAAAAGCTCACTCCCCGCGCACATTCACGTTTAGCACAAGGAGGAATACACGAACATGGCAGATGGATTCGTAAGAGAAAGGCGAAGTTCCTATACCGATGTCGCGACAGTCGAATCACAGCGCAATGATACCATCCCGGAAGAATTTCCAGAAGGCCCTTATGCCTCCACCTTGCGAACAGAATCACTCGGAAAAAGCACGCCCTGGCGCGCAGACCAGCGTCCGCCTAACCGATTTGCCTATGAGAATCGACAATTGCATGCCGAGCTTCCGCGTCAGTACCCGCCCGGTCATCATACGCATACGAAGCAGGAAGAAACAGAGGATGAACACGTAGCCGACACCTCAGGCTCCTAAGCGATGCCTTTCATAATAGATCGGATAATGGATTTGAATTCAAATTCCTCGAGTTTCGGAATCAGCTTGTCCTGATTCCAGCTGTACTGGCACTGATCCAGCTCACACTGCAAAGGCACATCCGTCATAATGGAAGCCAGTTCATACGAGAGATAGACTTGTTCCCGATGTGCAATCAAGCGTTCCTTCAGCTTCCCTTTTATCTCGTCGATATGGGCATATACCTGATCCAATGAATCATATTCGGCAATAAGCTTGAGCGCGGTTTTCGGTCCCACACCCGGACAACCCGGGATATTGTCTGATGCATCCCCCATCAAAGCCTTCAGGTCAATAATCTGGGACGGTCGGCGTATGCCTCTGCTTTCCTCAAGGTTATGGAGATCAATGGTCTCATAGTTTCCAAATCCTCGTTTCATCAAGGACACACGGGTGTGCGCATTGATCAGTTGCAGCGTATCTCCATCCCCGGTCAAAATATTCACAGACGTTCCGCTGGCGGAATACTGCTTCGCCAAAGTGCCAATCACATCATCGGCTTCATATCCCTTCACACCGATGCAAGGGATATCAAATGCTTCGACCAGTTCCCACAGCTTGTCAAATTGGGGGATCAGCTCAGCAGGCGGCGCATCACGATTGGCCTTGTACGCTCCGTACATTTCATTGCGGAATGTGGAAGCCCCCATGTCAAACGCGCAGACAACATGGGTAGGACTGAACGTCTCGATCGCATGCAGCATGTACTTGGTGAATTGGTAGATACCATTTGTATATAGGCCGGATGAGGTTTTCATGTAATTTCCTGACATCGCCATCGCGTAGAATCCTCGAAATAACAGCGCAAAGCTGTCAATGATCAAGACAGACGGCTGATGATTTTCCGTTGCCATGACATGCTCGTCCTGCATCATCTCGATCTGTTTCATTGAAATCCTCCCTTTCCTCATTTAAGACTTTCGTACTGTTCATTACTGAATTCCCTATCGTTTCCTGTCCGACTCTCTAACTACCGTTCTTCTGTATTTTGTCCGAGTCTATAGTGGTTCACAAGCTGCGTATATCATAACATAGCCTGTTCCTCTTTGGTCTGGGGGTTTGCTGGAAGCTGTGTCAATCGATTCATCACGAGAATAGCAGCGCCTGTGGCCAGTGCTTCCTCTCCAAGCAATCCCCTTGTGAAATCCACCTGGTAATCAGGATGGTCATAACAGTGACGTTTGGCGCTCTCCACAGCCGTTTCAAAAAACAACGTGCTGCTGTTGCCAAGCGGGCCGCCTAGTATAATGCGCTCAGGATGCAAGATATGAATCAGATTGGCCAAACCAATCCCCAAATAGACCGCTGCCTGAACAAAGATTTCCTTGGTCATCTCGTCGTTTTTCTGGAGCGCTTGCAGCAAGTGCGCAAATTGAACTTGTTCAGGCCGCTTCACCCACTGACTGAGCACACTGGTACGCCCCTGCTTCAATCTTGCTCTGGCCTGCTGTTCAATCGCATAGACCGATACATAGGAATCAAGGCAGCCATAGTTTCCTTTCGGATCTCTCGGCGGCGGTCCATCGGTCTGAATGATCATCTGACCGACCGCCCCCTCCATGTCGACTGCGCCGTATACAATTTTCCCTTCCGATATCACGGAGCTCCTCAGTCCGGTTCCTACGTGAACGTACAGCATATGATCCAGCCTGCTCTCGCGATCGCACCAGTATTCAGCCAGGAGCGCCGTATTGGCCCCATTGTCGAGCAGCACGGGAAACGCAAGCTGTTCTTCCAGCGCTTCTGTAATCGCAACATGCTCCCAGCCCTCAGCTGGAAAATAGATCGGGTTCATCATGATTCCCTGATGACGGTCTACGGGGCCGACCCCGCCGATGCCAAGACCCAGAATCTGATCATGGCTAAGCTGGTGTTTCTCCATCATGACTTTAATTCTTCCCACAACTTCCCGGATGAGAATGTCTGGCGACGTGTCTGTGGTGACCGCCCATGTTTGCGTGTCATATTTGGTATAATGCAGGTCACACAAAACCAGTTTCGTATGAATCCGGGAAATATCCAGACCGAACGCATAGCATTGTTTGGCTGTACGCTGGTACAAAATAGGTCTTCTGCCACCTGTTGAATCCCCAAAACCGACTTCTTCAATCCAGCCGCTGCTGTGCAAATCCTCCAAAACTCGTGTCAGGGTGCTGACGGTCAGCGTGCTTTGTTCCAGCAGCTGCTGCTTGGATACGATATGCTGTTTGCGTAAAATTTCATAAATTTCCTTCGCCTTTTTATTTGCAATCCGCTCTTCAATCCGAATCACTGCTGCCGCCTCCTGACAAAAGAAAACAGCCGCCATGTCATGTCGTTACGCCCTAGCAGCTGTTTGGAAAAGATTCTGTCTTCTCACTCTATTGTAATCCGAAAAGGGAATTTGTTCCACCCTGCAAAAATGTGCCAATGCGTGCAGTCGCCTCATGCAATACCTCTTCAGGCTGAACGAGCGCGATGCGTACATAGCCTTCGCCCTGTTCGCCAAAGGCATCACCAGGGATGACCACGACACCGGTATGCAGCAAAATTTCCCGGGAAATCTGTCGAGATGTCCATCCTTTTGGAATTCTCGCCCATACAAACATCGTAGCTTTCGGCATTTCCAGGGAAAATCCGATCCGCCTCAATCCATCAACGAGTGCATTTCGCCTGCCCTCGTACAATCGTCCTACTGAAAATGGCTGCTTC
Organism: Marinicrinis sediminis; assembly: GCF_042685085.1. NCBI lineage: Bacteria > Bacillati > Bacillota > Bacilli > Caryophanales > Paenibacillaceae > Marinicrinis > Marinicrinis sediminis. Next base: position 161,248 of record NZ_JBHUMM010000010.1, on the reverse strand, counting down.
ATATCTGCTTCGAGTGCAGCAGCGGCCGCAATCTGAATCGGTTCAAACACCCCATAATCAATGTTCGATTTCACTACTTTCAACGCTTCTATCACAGGCTCACAACCCACCATAAAAGCAATTCGGCACCCGGCCATATTGAAGCTCTTCGACATGGAATGGAACTCTACCGCATGATCGTATGCATCATCCAGTTCAAAAATACTCATGGGGCGAAACCCGTCAAACGCCATCTCTGAATAGGCTGCATCATGCACGAGCAAAATCTCATGTTCCCTCGCAAATTGCAGGGCCTTTTCGTAAAATGCCCGATCTGCAGTCGCTGCAACCGGATTGCTCGGGAAATTAAGAATCATCATCTTGGCCCGTGAACGTATTGCATCCGGAATGGCATCGAAATCCGGCAAAAACTGATTGACTTCCTTCAACGGCATTCTGTACGCCTCCACGCCAGCCAAAACCAGACTTCCTTCATAAATGGGATACCCAGGATCGGGAACGAGGGCGACATCTCCTGGATCTGTGATAGATAGAGCCAGATGGGCCAGACCGTCCTGTGAGCCCATCAGCGTCACAATTTCCCGCTGCGCATCCATGTGAATACCGAAGCGATGCTGAAGCCATTGACAAGCCACTTCCCGGAACTTCAGACTCCCCTGGGAGGACGGGTATCCATAATGCCGCTCTTCCTGTACTGCTTCAGCCAATGTAAGCATGACTGCCTCAGACGGTGGCTGGTCAGGACTACCGATACCCAAATCGATGATATCATGTCCTCTCATCTTCGCCTGCTCTTTCCATGTCTCCATTTCGGCAAAGATCGCCGAGCCCATCTTGTCCAGTCGGCTTGAGCGCCATTTCTTCATCCTTATTCCTCTCCCGTCTCTTTGTCCTCTCTCTTTTACCTGTATCCTTCTGCACCTTGAGCAGGGTTTATCCCTTACCCCATACTTGCTCATATTGTGCTTCCTTAAAGCCAATGGTCGCCTGATGTCCATCGGTTACGAGCGGTCGCTTAATCAGCTTGCCATGCGAGGCCAGCAAGTCAAGCTGCTCATCTTCGGACAGATTCGGCAGCTTCTCCTTGATATTCAGTTCCCGGTAGCGCTGACCTGAGGTATTGAACAGTTTTTTCAGCTCCGTGCCTGCACCCAGCTGAATGGCTTGAAGCTGCTCCTTGGTCGGTGGCGAATCGACAATGTGAATCTTGTTTAATGGGTGGCCGTTCTCCTCCAGCCACTTGATCGCCTTGCGGCAGGTGCTGCAGGATGGGTAATGGTAAATGGTTAACGTCATACGGGTATCCTCCTAATCGGAAATGGTAAATGACAAACGATCTAACAGCTCCCTCATATCTGCCGGTAGCGGAGCCTGGAATAACAACGGTTCTTTCGTAACGGGATGCTCAAACCCAAGTTCTGCGGCATGCAGAGCCTGCCTGTCGATCTCGTAGCGAAGATTGAGATCGGGATCACCATAAAGGGGGTCCCCGATCAAGGGGTGCCCGAGATGGGCCATGTGAACCCGTATCTGATGGGTTCGTCCGGTTTCCAGCTGCAACTGCACCAGTGAGGCTTCTTCACTTGCCTGATGTACTTTATAGCGTGTCACTGCACGCGCCCCTTCGGCTATCACCATGCGGTAATGCGGATTTTCCGGGTCCCGTTCAATCGGCGCATCGATGGTACCGTGTGGACGAGGCAGTCTCCCCCTGACAACAGCCAGGTATTGTTTATGTACCGTAAAGGCATGCATCTGTTCCTGGATGGCCTGCTGCACATATGGATTTTTGGCGATACAGATGACCCCTGAGGTATCTTGATCCAGTCGATGCACCGGACGAAAGCGATAGCTTTCTCCTTTTTGCTGCCAATAATGAACGACCCCATTGGCCAGGGTGTCCTTGTAGTGCCCAAGTGTCGGATGGACGATGATGCCTGCCTGCTTGTTTACCATGAGCAGGGAATCATCCTCATAGAGGATATCCAGCGGGATGGGCTGGGGAAGAATATCGTCAGACTGCTCTTTTACCATCCGAATCTCAACGGTATCCCCTGCGGTTACCTTCGTATTGGTCCACACCCGCCGTCCATTTAATGTAATACCTTGTTCCGTATATTTAAGCCGTGAGACCAGCTTGCGCGACAGATTCATCTTGTGATGGAGGATGGCCTTTACACTCCAGCCTTCCTCCTGCTCACTGATCTGATAGACGATGGGGGGATAGTATCGGCTGTTCATGAGTCTCTTCTGAACACCTCTGCGCTACGCACATAGGAGACATCTTCTTCTCCTGCACGCAAGTTTGCGGCACGAGCCATCGCGAAGAACAGGTCTGACAACCGATTCAGATAGGCGCGCACTTCCGTATTGATCTCCTTCTCTGCTGCCAGCGCCACCACACTTCGTTCCGCTCTGCGGCATATGGTTCGGCACACATGCAGCCCAGCAGATACCGCTGTTCCACCCGGCAAAATAAACCGGGTAATCGGTGTATTTTCCGCTTCATAAGCATCAATCCATTGCTCGAGCTGCTGAGTCATCTCTGCATGCACCTTATAGCCCTTCGGGCCCGGTTTAACCGCTGCCAGATCTGCCCCGCAATCAAACAGCTCATGCTGAATGTCTATCAACTGCGGTTTCATGGAAATGACTTTCTCATCCAGTTGGCTGATGACTAGACCTACAAAGCTGTTCAGCTCATCAATCGTGCCGTAGGCTTCGACTCTTGCATCATTCTTGGCTACTCTTCCTCCGATGATGTGGGTTTGCCCTTCATCACCTGTCCGCGTATAGATTTTCATGTTCATTCCCCCTTCTCTGCGAGCAGTTTCAACGTTTCTTCGACCAGATCCATCGGATCAGCCTGCGGGACGATGAATGCATACCAGGGCTCGTCCCCTTCCTTGCCCGCCTCTATGATCAGCTTGCTCTCATGGACAGGCAAGCCATACAGATGCTTTTCGCCGGTTGGGATCATTTCAGTCTGTTCATTCATCTTGACTCTCTCCACAACGCCGTCGGGATAATCTTCTTGAGAAAACCAGTCTTCCAGCGGGAATCCATCTCCTGACTGCATAAATCGGGTCAGGTCCTCCTTGCTCACAATGAATAGATCGTGGTCACCTGCCGCGACCTCTACCATTAGCTTCACTTCATTATAAATACTCGGTCCGGCGACACGAAGCTCCCGACCTTGCAAATCCAACCGCTGTTCAAGCTGCTGTGCCAACCCATCCGCAAATCCTTCCGGAATACCTTGCTTCGGATACACAAAAACCGACAATTGCTCACTTTTATTCTCGCTGCTGCAGCCCGTCATCAGCCACATACTACCAAGCAGCACTACGCATGCTGTATACCACCACATTTTTCTCAAGCGCTGTTCTTCCTTTCCTGGTCCATAAACTCGTTTCTCTACGTCTCTATGATAGCAAAATTGAAGCATGAAAAAAACGCCATGCCATAGTTCGCACGACGTTTTCTCAAAAAACATGTATATGCAAGCTTAATCCGACGTTTTCCGTCATTAGCAAGGTTTTACTTTATGCTGTTTCTTGCATTTCATATATTCGTTTATTTTCACATCCAGCAGGCAGCTGATCTGGACGACCAAATCCGACGTGAAGGAATTCTCCTTCATGACGGCAAGCTCCATCTCTTTACGCAGCATCCGAATTTCTTCTTCCAGTGTCATCAACTTAGAAGGAGATGAGGTATCTTTCTTGGGATCATTGGTTTTTAAACGACTTCTTTCGGCAATCATCGTATCGAAATAGTGGTTCAGTCGATTATATTCCACGGCGATCATCTTACCCCTCCCTTTCATACGAAAATTCCACATGCCCCTTGCAAACACATTCACAGGCTATAATGTTAACATTTGTAAAGTAATATTTTCATTATAGGACAACTGCTTCCAATTGTCTAGAACAAGTTGCGTGGATGACTTTGGAAAATTTACACTATTACAGAATAAGGAATTCCATAACGTTCGTAAAGGGGGGTTTCACTAACGTAAAAATGGCTTGACAAATTCTCCAATTTTTTGTATAGCATCCTGAAGCTGCTGGGTGGAGGTCGCATATGAACAGCGAATAAATCCTTCTCCGCCAATGCCAAACACATGACCCGGTACAACTGCTACCTTCGCTTCTTTCAGGCACCGCTGCGCAAATTCCTCCGAGCTCAGTCCCGTGGCCTCGATCGATGGAAAGACATAGAACGCACCCTGGGGCTCATGGCAGGCCAGTCCAATATCACGGAAGCCCTTGACCACCAGACGTCTGCGCTGATTGTAGGAGGCGACCATCCGGTCCTTTTCCTCCAGACCGTTCTTCAATGCTTCCATTGCCGCCACTTGTCCCATCACCGGCGCACACATGACGGTATATTGATGAATTTTCAGCATGGCCTGAATCAGATCAGGATGACCGCAGGCATAGCCCATTCGCCAACCTGTCATCGCAAAGGCCTTGGAAAAGCCGCTTACCAGCACCGTTCGATCCTGCATGCCCGGCATGGCTGCAAAACTGACATGCCTCGTACCATACGTCAGCTCGGCATAAATCTCATCCGAAATGACAATCAGATCATGCTTCTCCACAAGCTTGGCAATCGGCAGCCAGTCCTCGTAGGTCATAATTCCTCCAGTTGGATTGCTCGGGTAACAGAGGATCAATACCTTGGACTTCGGGGTAATCTGTGCCTCCAGCGCTTCCGGTGTCAGCTTGAACTGATCACGGGCAAACGTTTCAATCGGCACGGGAACGCCTCCCCCGATCCGGCAAATCGGCGAGTAGGAGATATAGCTTGGCTCCGGAACCAGAATTTCATCTCCGGGACTGATCAGGGTCCGCAGCGCGAGATCGATGGCCTCACTGCCGCCGACCGTCACAAGCACTTCCTTCTCCGGATCATACTGGAGCTTGAACTGCTCCTGCAGATAGCTGGAGATCGTCTCTCTCAATTCCGGAATCCCGGCATTCGGCGTATAGGCGGTTCGGCCCTGCTCCAGCGAATAGACACTGGCCTCTCTGATGTGCCAGGGAGTAATGAAATCCGGCTCCCCCACACCTAACGAGATGACATCCTTGCTCCCGCTAACCAAATCAAAAAATCGTCGTATGCCCGATGGCGGAATATTGCGTACCAGCGGGTTCACATAGTCCTGCATGGAGGACTGCTTCTGCTCTTCGCGCTCCGTCTTCATTTCCAATCACACCTTTATGGACTGACCAGCATCCGATGATCATCCTGATGATCTTCAAAGATAATGCCGTCCTGTTTGTATTTTTTCAATATAAAATGCGTTTTGGTCGAGATCACAGATTCGAGGGTAGACAGCTTGTTCGAGACAAATGAAGCGACCTCGTGCAAGGATTTCCCCTCGATCTCCACTTGCAGGTCATACGAACCGGACATGAGATAGACCGCCTTCACTTCCGGGTACAGATAGATTCGCTCCGCCAGGGCGTCAAAGCCTCTGCCCCGCTCTGGTGTAATCTGAACTTCAATAAGTGCGGTTACCTTGTCGGAGGCCACCTTGCTCCAGTTTACAACGGTTGCATACTTCACAATGATGTTGTCCTTCTCCATATCCGCAATCGCCTGCTCGATTTCCTCTTCCGCTCGGTCCAGCATGGTCGCAATAACCGCTGCACTTTTCTTCGCGTCTTCTTTCAATATATCTAGAATTTCTGAATGTAATGGATTCATGAAAAGACACCTCCGCACCTGTTTGTTTTTTTGCATTATACTCCATATTACAATGAATTGTGAATGACCGCAAAAGGCTTTTCCGCAAATGCCACCTGCTGCTGTTCTCCGGCATGCTGCGCAGCTCCTGAAATCGGGTCCGCAAGGAGTGATGGATAGACGGTCACGGACAGACACAGCAAAAAACCTCAGCTCTAACGAATCGGCTGAGGTGGTGTGGCTGCTTGCAATTCTGTAACTGGCATTACTGTCCCTGGTATTCAATATGCCGGATTTGCTGCTGCTTGCACTCCGCTTCCAGCAAACGGTACATCGGACGCATGACATTCCGGTGCTTGTATAACTCTTCCTGCAGCGTCTTGCTCTGAATGATCGCATGATCGCCCTGCAAATTCAATGCACCGTAAGCAATCAAGGTCTCTCCATCGTATACACCCATGACGTAGTCCCCGGTCGGCATCGTCTCGCGCTGTTCCTGACTTACTTCCTGTATATTCAATCTCTCATATGAAAGCATCATCCGTCTGTTCATCCTTCCTTCATCGCAATCTGTGATACAAAATAAATATACATCAAAATGTATATTTATTCAACCTCTAATTTGCGGTATTTTTTCCCTGCTGCAAATAGCGGGAAAGTCGTCGAATGAAAAACCAGCTAAAAATGGGAGAGCTGCCTATCAACAACAGAAATACGATAAACGGAATATGCTTTTCGGTGCCGATCCAGACGACAAAGCCGATATACAGGATGGTCCCTGCTACCCGGCCTGCGTTCAATCCTGCCTCTCTAAGCACCACATACTCTACCCGATGCGCCACCGCCTGCTCGTCTCGACCAATGAGGTCGAACACGGAAGAAGTGATGGGGATGATATACATGGGGAAGAAGATAGCCGTTCCGATTCCGAATACGAGCAGCATGGCATAGTTCATTTCCACCCATAACGGAGTCATCACTAGACTGAGGGCCACCGTACCCAGGAGTAAATAGGTATTGCGAGAGACGGGCTTAATGAGCTTGCCGATTAACCAGAAGCTGCCCAGCGCGACTGCAGAAGTGATAAAAGAGTACGTGCCAAGTCGAAATTCATCCTTCGTCACGATATAGACCAGAAGACCGACCAGAAACATGAAGACGCCCTCCCGAATGCCTTGAAAAAAAAGCCCCATGAAGGCAGGTCTCCATGGTGATCTGGATGAAGAGAGCTGTCTGAACGCATAAAACCATTCATATTGCCCCTGTGCCTCGCGCTTCTTCAGAAAAAAACTGATCGCCACACCAAGGATAAAAATGGCGAGGGACGCAGAGAAGATAACAGTATAGCCTCGGTCTCCCAAACGACTGATCAATACACCTGACACCCAAGGCGCAATCATCCCCGCTGTAGAACCCAGGAGACCCGCCCAGCCGTTGAATCGGTCCCGGTTTCCCGGATTGGTAATCTCAAAATAGACCACATTGAAGGCTAGCCAAAAGAAACCAGCAGATATACCTTGCAGAGCTCCGATCAACAGCGCATAACGGGCCGCCTGCTGTCCGAGCAGCAAGATCGTGAGATACTGCAGGGCAGAAAGTGCAATGCCTGCACGCAGTACGTTCATCTTGTTCCATTGCTTCACCCATTTCCCAGCCAGAAAAAAGGTCAGCGTCCCGCACACATGCTGGGTCAGGGCAAACCAGCCGATGAGGGCATAGTTCTTGCTGATTTTCCATATAAACACATTCACAAACAAAATGGAAAGAGCCGTCGCTGCTGCATAGAGACCCTGGACAGTCAGCAGCAGAATCGCCTGCCTGTCAAAGGATTGCTCCGCTCGCTTGCTCGGCTCCTTCGCTTCCCCATGCGGGGCATGATGAACAAACAAAAATGGAAGCTGTTTCGGCTTGGAACCGGTTGACATCCGTTTCACCTTTTCCTCACGTTGAGAAGTTAACTTCCCATAAGCTTCCCCAAATCCCTGTTTTCATTCCTTGATTCCCTGCGCTCGCGCTTGCTTGTTAGCACTTGTCTAGCCTTGTGCAAGCTTGCCTATGCCTTAGAACGTATCCCTATTTACCCGTAATTGACTGGATTTTTGCAGTTGATGCTTGTTATGGCTTGTCTGTATGACGGGCAAGCTGCTGTAAACTTTTGAGACGATCCTCCCGGTTCATCACTTCCTTCAATTCGAAGCAATGCGGACAGAGATGAATATCCTTCCGAAAGGGTAGTGCAACCAGAGGGGTTCCATCCGCCATTTGACGCGGGTTGAACCGCTTAGCCTTGACCTCTTCGGTTCCCGCCCAGATCATCTCGCTTTGACAGCTGTTGCAGAGCAGCACTTCTTCCTGCTCCATCAGGAGCTGCTGAATACCTTCATCATACTGATCCACCGTTTCAGTCTGCTGATCCACTTCCAGCGATTCCAGCAGAGCCATCGTTTCCTCGTCCCATTGCTCTTCCTCTTCTGCCTTTTTTGCTGCAATCGTCTCTTCTTGCACTTCATCCGAGCTGAGACGAACGGTACGGTAATCTCTCAGATCATTTTCACAAAAAGGACAGACCTCTTCGGGTCCGATTTCCTCATCCCATACCAGCTCACTTTGACACCATGGACATACTTCACTCATGCCGGCCGTTCCTCCTTACGCATTTCTCACAAAATAAACAATGCCCACCACAATGAAAATCACGGCGATAGCAAACAAAGTTCCCCATAAATATTTCATAACCCATCACTCCACTATTGGGATTCCGTTAATGTATACTGGCTCCGATGACGTACGACAGGGCTACAGACAAGGTCAGGGAAATAAAGCCGACCGCCCGGTTGTCCTGTTCGAGCGCCTCATCCACCTTGAAGACCGGTGTCAGAAACTCAAAGATGTAATAGGCAGCGAGCAGGAGCACGAAGCCATAGGATGCCCAGCCAAACGCCACATACATCGAATCATTCTTCAGCTCAATGGCATAGCGAAACACATTGCAAATGCCAAATATTTTTCCGCTCACGGCCATGGCCACTGCGACATTCCCTGCCTTGATCTGGGTCCAGGTCGTATACCTGGTGACCATCTCAAACAAGGCCAAAAACAATATGAGCGCCAAAACCGCTACAGAAAAATAAGCGAGTGTTTCCATGAATGCATGTTGCAGCAATGCATCCAACTGATCCACGAGTATATCCCGATCCATGCCTTCCCCTCCTTGCTCCCATGCCCCTGCCTGTCCTGTCTGAATCCTTCTTACTTTAATTCTACCACGGTCACGCCGGTTCCGCCCTCTCCGTAATTACCCAGTCGGTAGCCTTTGACGTGACGATGCTTCTTGAGAAAATCCGAGATGCCGCTGCGCAGGACGCCCGTTCCTTTACCGTGAATAATGTAGACCTGATTCAAATTAGCCATCAGACTGTCATCGAGAAACTGATCCACTTCCACGATGGCCTCGTCCAGTGTGGTCCCTCTCAGATCACACTCACTTCTGACATGCTCGTCCTTGCTCCTCTTGACCATAGCCGAAGGTTGAGGTGGTCTGGATGACGAAGCTGGCGCACCTTTGATCTTCTCCAGATCCTTCAGCTTTACTTTCATCTTCATAATGCCGAGCTGGACATATGCTTCAGACTTCCCGCTAAGTTCGACGATATGACCCCGCTGCCCGAAGCTGTGTACATAAACTTCATCACCCGGTCCCACACGATCTGTATTCTTCCGCTTTTTGGCGGGAGCTGAGGCCAGCGCCGGTTCAGCCTGATTCAGCCTTGTCTTCGCTTCAATCAGCTTGTGTTCCTTGATGGAAGTACGCTCTTCCATCGCCAGCGTTCGCAGCTCGGAAATGATCTTCTCCGCTTCCTGTCTCGCCTTGGCAATGGTTTCTCTCGCTTCGAGCTGGGCTTTCTCCAGTACCTTGTGCTTTTCCTGTTCCAGCTTCTCCTGCTCGCGCTCCATCTGTTCCCTAAGCAGCTCCATCTCCCCGCGAAGCTGTTCAGCTGTCAGCCGTTCTGATTCTGCCGATATCCGATTTTCCTCCAGTGAGGCAATCATACTCTCCACCTGCTGGCTGTCTTCGTTCAGCTGTGAGCGTGCATGCTCGATAATGCCGTGGTCCAGTCCGAGTCGCTCTGCAATGGCAAACGCATTGCTTCGACCCGGGATACCTACGAGCAAACGATAGGTGGGACTGAGTGTATGGACATCGAATTCCATACTGGCATTGATGACCCCTTCCCGATTATAGGCATACGCCTTCAGCTCACTATAGTGGGTGGTCGCTATCAGTCGGCAGCCTGTACGATGAATGTATTCCAGAATGGAAATTGCCAGGGCCGACCCTTCCGTCGGATCGGTTCCTGCACCCACCTCATCGAGCAAGATCAGGCTGTTGGAGGTCATGTCCTTCAGCACACGAATGATGTTGGTCATATGGCTGGAGAAGGTACTCAAGCTCTGCTCAATGCTCTGCTCATCCCCGATATCGGCAAAAACCCCGTCGAAGACGGCAAGCTCACTGCCTTCTTCTGCCGGAATCAGTAGCCCCGACATCCCCATCAGTGTGAGTAAACCTACCGTTTTCAGGGAGACGGTTTTCCCCCCGGTATTCGGTCCTGTTACGATAATCGAGCTATAGCTTTCCCCAAGCTCCAGATGGAGCGGGACGACATCCTCTTTGCCAATAAGCGGGTGTCTGGCTCGCTTCAGCCGAATATAGCCCTCACTATTGACCTTCGGAATAGAGCCGCGCTCAGCCAGTCCGTAGGCAGCTTTGGCAAAGATAAAATCAAGCTGACGCATCATATCCTCATTCAGCTGGAGAAAATCTGCCTCTTCCGCCACTTGGGCTGTCAGTTGTCTGAGGATTTTCTCAATTTCCCGTTCCTCTTGCAGTTTCAACTCACGCAGCTTGTTGTTGAGGGTGACGACGACCTCAGGCTCAATAAATAACGTCGCCCCGGAGGCAGACTGATCATGGACAATGCCACCAAAGTCTCCGCGGTACTCCTGCTTGACGGGCAACACATAGCGGTCATTGCGAATCGTCACGATCCCGTCTTGCAGTTTCTTCAAGGTATTCGGGGATTTGATCATCTGATCCAGCTTTTCCCTGATTCTGCCTTCTCCGCCTCTTCGCTCTCTGCGAATGCGCTGAAGCTCAGGCGATGCCTGATCCATCACTTCACCGTGATCATCAATACAGCTTTTGATTAATTGCTCTAGTGCTTTCTCATCATTCACCTGCTCAGCCAGATGGACAAGGATCGGAATATCCTGTTCTTCCGTTGTTGCCATCAGGTGCTGCTTGCATCGTCTGGCTCCATAGATGGTTGTCGCGATGTCGATCAATTCTGTACTGTTCAGCATGCCGCCAATTCTCGCTCTTTTCAGGGAAGGCGACACGGTGGTGATCCCGCCAAACGGCGCGATGCCCTTCAATCGAATCACCTGCAACGCTTCATATACGGCTTGCAATCTATGCTGTACATCCTGAATATCCGTGGAGGGACGAAGCTGACTGGCTTCTTCCTTCCCTAAGGAGGTCGCTGCATAAGCTTGCAGACGCTCAAGGATTTGAGGAAAATCCAGTGTTTTTAATATTTTCTCATTCATGTAGAAGCCTCCTTGCTGCTTATATTATAGCGGAAAGAATAAATCAAGGAAAATCGGGAACGGTAAATAGTACAAGGAGGCGATGGTCATGCATATTATCGGTCATATCGTACGCTTTATTGTAGCCGCCATCATGTTGATGATTGTGGGCTGGCTCGTACCCGGATTCTCCACCGGCGGCTTCACCAGTGCCTTGCTGCTTGCCCTTGTCATCGCGGCACTCGGCTGGATCGTGGAAGGGGTGTTCGGGCAGAGGGTGACCCCGTTTGGCAGAGGGATTGTCGGCTTTTTGGTAAGTGCGCTGGTCATTTATGTGGCCCAGTTCATCGTTGGAGATGTTCGGGCAAGTATCATTGGAGCTTTGTTGGCCGCTCTCTTGATCGGAGTGATTGATTTATTTATTCCGGTTGCGACGCCATTCGATTATGGCAAACACGGAAGATCAAAAGACTAGCTTTCCTGAAAACACGATACTACCTCAACATCATGTACGAAAACCAAACAAGCAGCTACGCACCTTGGGGGAAAAGGGCAGCTGCTTGTTTTTTTGGTTTGGTCTTCTTTTCGTCAACCAAATGTTTCGTTCACTTCCCAGCCTTCTACGGTTTGATAGGCCATTTTCGGTTCATATCCCATGCCGATCAAATACGTAATCAGGGCGACTTCTGTCATGGCATGTGGATAACCGGTTTTTTTGGCTTCTTTCAGACCGTATTCTACCCAAGGCTTCACTTGTCTCAGCGCCTCCGATTTTGTGATGCCTGGATGCATCGGCACATTCGGTGCATTCGGTGTATGCGGTTGATGGTCCATCATCGGAGCCACATACTGCGGATGCATGGGATTTGGCATCATATGTGTATACATCGGGGCAGCCTGCTCCGACAGATTGGGTGCCTGTTGATAGGCAGGCATTGCATGGGCATGTGCATTTCCGTGGGCAGCAGGGCCGGTTGCGAGCGGCATATGCATGTTGGGCATTGGCATGTTGGGCATGTTAGACATATGCATGTTCGGCATGTTAGGCATATTCATATCGGACATCGGCATGTTTGGCATTGGCATGTTAGACATGTTTGGCATGTTAGACATGTGAGACATATGCATGTTTGGCATGTTGGACATGTTGGGCATGTTGGACATGTTTGGCATGTTAGACATCGGCATGTTCATGGCCATCGGATATTCCATATTGGGCATTGGGGGACAATGCATCCCGTGTATCCCGTGCATGGGCATCTCATAGGCGGGAGCCATCATCGTATTCGGCATCCCATTCATTGCATGCATGGGCATGTCATAAGATGGAGCGTTCACATTCGGCATCGCGTTCATTCCCTGCATCCCATGCAAGGGCATCTCATAAGTCGGGGGATTTGGATTTGGATTTGACATCGCCGCTTCGTTGCGATGCACCCCTGCTTGAGAATCGGAATGTTCCGCTGCTTTTTTCGTTCTATTCACTTCATTTACTTCATTTGAAACGGCAGCTTTTTTCACTGCTTTTTTTTCCATGAAATCAAACTCCTTTTCTCTCTTGATAGGCCTATGTATCCTATGCAAATGCCTATACGAAGGTGACAGTCGACAGAATGGACATTCAGCCCAGCCGGTTTCTGACGTAGAGCGTTCAACATTTGGACAAGAAGACTTCAAAATATAGCTACAGACAATAATGGCTGAACACGTTAAAATATAGAAAGCAACCAGCCATCATATGTGGACGATTAAACCCATTTATTTGATATTATATCTATGCCAGATGGAGGAGAAATTTCATGAAAAAATCGTTAATTTTTCTTTTTTTAATCACTGCGATGACCGTCCTGTCTGCATGCGGAGGAGGCTCTTCCCTTGCAAATTCTGTCGTGGAAACCAATGAGGCTGAACCTGAACAGCTTGTGATCACCGCTTCAGACTGGTCTTTTGACCAAGAAACCTATACGATTCAGAAAGACCAGCCCGTCCAGTTTATTCTGGAAAATGAACAAGGCTATCACGGGATTGGCATCAAAAAACTCGGCATTGAGTTTGAGCAAAAAACACAGCCGCAATACAAAATTACCGAAGCAGGTGAATACGAGATCACTTGCAGTGTGATGTGTGGAAGCGGACACCGCGACATGAAAGCCACCCTGATTGTCCAATAGCCCCAGCAACCCTTTCATGTCATCGTCCCACTTGAATGTCTGCTTCCTATTTGGATGTCATTGACGCAGAGATATACAAAATCAGTTCTCATGCCCTGAATCTCGACAAGACTCAGGGGGATGATCATAAACGAAAAAGAATGATAACAAAGGCTTTGCTTCATGATGATCCATGAGGCAAAGCCTTGTTTTATGATTCTATAAGCAATACTGAAACCATTCCTCAAAAATCCTTATAGCCATATCCCTTTTCAAATGAGCAAATTCCACGTATGATAAAGTTAAATCATACTTGGGAGGTCGGAATTATGGGCTCATTAACGAATAAAGTCGTCTTTATCACCGGTGGCGGAAGTGGACTCGGAAAGGCCGCAGCACTTGCGGCAGCCAAAGAAGGGGCGAAGGTCGCCGTCATGGGACGTCAGCCGCAGAAGCTGCAGGAAACAGTAGAAGCGATTCAGGCGTCAGGCGGGCAAGCCATCGCAGTACGCGGCGATGTGAGCCAATTGTCCGATATCAAGCAGGCGGTAGCGGAAGTCGCTGCAGCTTATGGCACGGTTCACGTCCTAGTAAACAATGCGGCTGTCTTTATTGCCAATTCCTTGGCAGATACCTCTCTGCCAGACTGGCAGCACCAGATGCAGGTGAATGTGACCGGTCCACTGCTGCTGACGCAAGCCCTGCTGCCACAGATGAGAGAGCAGCGTGAGGGGATCATTATCAACGTAACCTCCAGCATGGCAGATAACGGGTCAGGCGGCTATGCCGCTTACGGTGCCAGCAAAGCTGCTCTGGAAAGTATCACCCGAACGCTCGCAGAAGAGGAAGAGGAATATGGGATTCGGGCCCATCTGTTTAATCCGGGGCAAATCCGTACTGCCATGCATGCCACAGGAAAAGAGCCGGAACAAGTCGTATCCCAGCTCATTGAACTTGCCATCTGGCACAAACAGCAGCCAAACGGGCAACATATTCAAGTTTCCTGAAACTCTGCCTATTTCGTTAAGACACTCAAGATGAGGAACGGTTGGAGCTTGCAGCAGCCGCTTCATCCTGTTCGATCAGGCTAATCCATTCATTGTATTCAGACTGAAGTTTCTCATACTCAATCTTTAATTTCTGAAACTCCTTTTCAAAGGAGTTTTCTTTTTGTTCATTTTCCTGCCTGTCGATCACGTTCTGCTCAAGCTCCTGTCTGGACTTTTCATGCTCCACCTCAAGGCGGTCATATTTTCGCTGGAGTTCGGCAATTTTCTCAATCGTGTTCTGGTAGGCATGCTCCTGCGCCTCAATCCGTTCCAGAAACGACGTCCCTTCCAGTTTCAGTCTCTCGTTCTCCTGCGCCAGCTGCTTGTTCTTCTCTTCCGCATCCTTCAACTGGCGTGCGGATTTCTCCTGCTGCTCTGTGCGCTGGCGCAGCTGACCAGACAGGCTGTTCTTCGTTTCCTGCTGTTCCTTGTCCTTCTGGTTCAACTGCTCTTTCAGTTGGGCAAGCTCGCTTTCCAGCTGCTTGTTCTTCTCTTCTGTTTCCTTCAGCTGGCGTGCGGATTTCTCCTGCTGCTCTGTACGCTGGCGCAGCTGACCGGACAAGCTGTTCTTCGTTTCCTGCTGTTCCTTATCCTTCTGGTTCAACTGCGCTTTCAGCTGGGCAAGCTCGCTTTCCAACTGCTTGTTCTTCTCTTCTGTTTCCTTCAGCTGGCGTGCGGATTTCTCCTGCTGCTCTGTGCGCTGGCGCAGCTGACCAGACAGGCTGTTCTTCGTTTCCTGCTGTTCCTTGTCCTTCTGGTTCAACTGCGCTTTCAGCTGGGCAAGCTCGCTTTCCAACTGCTTGTTCTTCTCTTCTGTTTCCTTCAGCTGGCGTGCGGATTTCTCCTGCTGCTCTGTGCGCTGACGCAGCTGACCGGACAGGCTGTTCTTCGTTTCCTGTTGTTCCTTGTCCTTTTGATTCAACTGCGCTTTCAGCTGGGTAAGCTCGCTTTCCAGTTGCTTGTTCTTCTCTTCTGTTTCCTTCAGCTGGCGAGCGGTCATCTCTTCTGCTTCCTGAAATTGAGAACGGGAAGCCTGATGCTGCTCTTCCTGCTGCTGGAGCTGTTCAGTCAATGACACGTTCTGCTGCTTCAGCAGCGTGACTTTCTCCCGAAGCTCATTGAGTTCTTCGGATTGCAGCTGCTGATTTAAATGTTGCTTTTGCTGTACGGTTATCAGTTCATCTCTCGTCTGAATGGATTCATCAGCGACATTGACGGCAGACAAAACCGCAATGCGGGGCATGTCCAGCTTGGGATTGGCCTTGGCAATATGTCGCATTTGCTCATCGACCAGCCTGGCCACTTTCTCGATATGCTCTCTGGAAGTGCCGTCTTCTCCCCGGATCGTATAATGAGTGCCATATATTTCAACCGTTACGCGTGTTTTTGCATCGGAATTCATAAGCCGAGTCCTCCTAATTGCTCCAAACTTCCCAGGTTGCAATCGTTACAATCTCTACTATACAGTAAATCATGCACAGAAAAAACCACTCTCATCGGTATCCTGATACTTTCGATGAGAGTGGCGCTTATTCCTTCTCTTACTTGCGAAGTTCTGCCTCGTAAGTTTCTTCCATTTTGTTCAGAACCTGTCCGTGTGCCTGGGTTACTTCCTCATCGGTCAGTGTCCGCTCCGGATGGCGGTACACGAGGGAGAGCGCCACGCTTTTCTTGCCTTCGCCAACTTTGTCTCCGCGGAAGATATCAAATACGTCCACCGACTCCAGTAATTCACCGGCAGATTGGCGAATGTCCCGAATCACCTCTCCAACAGCAACGTCGTCGCTCACGACAATTGCCATATCCCGTGTCATCGCCGGGAACTTCGGAAGCATGCGGTAGTCCGGTCCGAAACTGGCATGGGTATACAGCGGCTCCAGCTTCATCTCCAACACATACGTATCTTCGAGATCATGCTCCTTCTGCAGTTCCGGATGAAGTTGACCCATACGACCGATTTCCATGCTTTCTCCCGCTGCGTCCAGCACGATCCGGGCCGTTCTGCCAGGATGCATCCCTTCCAGTTGAGTGGCCTCCAGTCGCACCGAAGCCTCGAGACCGAAAAAGGCCAAAAGCTGATCCAGAACACCCTTGAGGTCATAGAAATCAACATTTCGGGCTTTGCCGGACCAATGTGTTTGACGGGTATGCCCGGTCCACAGCATGGCAAGCATCGGCTGCTCCTGCGGCTGTTTGCTAATTTGCTGCTCCTGACTGATGAATACACTGCCGATTTCAAACACCGCTGTATGATAATTGCTGTGGTTGCGATTGTATTCAGCCGTTTCAATCAGATGAGGGATAAGACTTGTGCGAAGCACACTCCGCTCCTCGCTCATAGGCATGGCAAGTGGCACATCAATGCCATCCGCGAACATACCCGGCCAGGATTTTGACCATTCCGGATGCGTGAAGGAATAATTGATCGCCTCATGCAGTCCGCTTTCGGTTAGCTGATGACGAATCAGACGGCGAATCTTCTGATCTCTCGTCAAGGCTCCTGGTGTGGTTACACCGGATACCAGTGTCGTCGGAATCTGATCATAGCCATACAAACGAGCGATCTCTTCAATCAGATCCACATCACGGGTGATATCACCTTTACGAGTCGGAACGGTTATACGCAATTCGTTCTCTCCCGTTTGCTCATAATGAAACTGCAGTCGTTTAAAGATGTGCTCGATATCCGAAAGAGACAATGTTGTTCCAAGGTATCGATTGACACGATCCATCGTTAGCGTAAGCTGGAGCGGTTCGGATTTCGAAGCTTCTTGCTCCACCACTCCCTGCCATACCTGTCCGCCTGCAATATCCGCCATCAAGGCTGCCGCACGCTGAAGTGCCGGACGAACCGCTGCCGGGTCTACCTCTTTTTCGAATCGAAGACTGGCCTCAGAGCGCAGACCCAGTTTTCGAGATGTTTTACGTACCGATCCGCCGTCGAATTTCGCAGATTCCAGGATAATACGCGTCGTGGCTTCGCTGACCTCAGAGTTGGCTCCGCCCATCACCCCTGCGATGGCAATCGCTTTTTCAGCATCGGCAATGACCAGATCCTCAGGGGCAAGCGTGCGCTTCTGATCGTCCAGCGTCACGATCTGCTCTTCTTCCCTGGCCTGTCTGACGATTACCTGTCCATCCTTCACTTTATCGGCGTCAAAAGCATGTAGCGGCTGGCCATATTCCAGCATCACAAAGTTGGTGACGTCTACAATGTTGTTAATCGGTCGAATTCCTGCAGCCATCAAACGATTTTGCAGCCACAACGGAGAAGGCTGAACCTTGATCCCATCCACGACTGCCGCTGCGTAATGACTGCAAAGTGATGCTGCTTCAATTCGGACTTGAACGGCATCAGAAGCAGGCTGATGGCTCTCCTTGCCCGATTCGGTCTGCGGCAGGCTGATTTCCCGATCCAGAATGGCGCCCAGTTCATAAGCGGTGCCAAGCATACTCAGGCAATCCGCGCGATTGGGGGTCAGGTCAAGCTCCAGCACGTGATCATTCAGACCAAGAAGCTCGACGACATCCGTCCCCACCTCTACGTCTTCAGGAAGCACCATAATCCCTTCCTGCAGTTCCTTCGGAAGCAGCTTGTCATTGATGCCCAGTTCCTTCGCCGAACAGATCATGCCATGCGAGGCCACGCCGCGCAGCTTCGCTTTCTTGATTTTGAAGTCTCCTGGTAGCACCGCCCCGACCACAGCTACCGCAACCTTCTGCCCGGCATCTACATTTTTCGCGCCGCATACGATCTGCAGGTCTTCTTCGCCCCCGACATCCACCTGGGTCACATTCAGCTTGTCTGCATCAGGATGGCTTTCTTTCGATTTCACGTACCCGACGACGACCTTACTCACCCCTTGATTGCGGTTCTCCACGATATCGACTTCGATTCCGCTTCTGGTCATCTTTTCTGCCAGCTCCGCTGCAGTGAGATCCTGTACATCTATATATTGGGACAGCCATTGATAAGATACCTTCACGCTCATTCACTCCTTTATATTCCGCTCTATGGTTTAAGCTCGTACAAACTGATTCAGAAACCGGACATCATTGGTATAAAAATGACGAATGTCTTCGATGCCGTATTTCAGCATCGCTATCCGTTCAACACCCATGCCGAAGGCAAAGCCACTGTATTTTTTCGGATCATAGCCGGACATTTCCAGGACACGCGGATGAACCATCCCGCTTCCCAAAATCTCCAGCCATCCGGTTTGCTTGCATACCCGACATCCACTGCCCCGACAGATCATACAGGATACATCGACTTCCGCGCTAGGCTCGGTGAATGGGAAAAAGCTTGGACGCATGCGAATTTGAGTGTCCGCTCCAAACATTTCCTGAACAAATTGCAGCAAGGTTCCCTTCAGATCACTCATGCGGATATGTTCATCAATGACTAGCCCTTCAATCTGGGTAAACATGTGAGAATGTGTCGCATCGTCGTCATCCCGGCGATAGACACGACCCGGGCAAATAATCTTGACCGGCACTTCGCCCTGCATACGCTCCATCGTTCTGACCTGCACAGGCGAGGTATGGGTGCGCATCAGCAACTCTTCTGTCAAATAAAAGGAATCCTGCATATCCCGAGCTGGATGATTTTTTGGCAAATTCAATGCTTCAAAGTTGAAGTAATCCTGCTCTACCTCCGGTCCCTCCTCGATCTTGAAGCCCATGCCAAGGAATATTTCTTCGATGTCTTCCACGATTTTGCTAAGCGGATGAACCGCCCCTTTTTTGGGCTTTCTGCCAGGCAAGGTCACATCAATCGTTTCAGAACGAAGCCGCTTTTCCGTTTCAGCCCGTTCAAATTGTGCCTGCTTTTCCTGGATTCCGCTCTCGATCGCCCCTCTTACTTCATTTGCAACTTGTCCAATGATCGGTCTTTCTTCGGCACTAAGTGCACCCATCCCCCGTAAAATTTCCGTGAGCGGTCCTTTCTTGCCCAAATATTTGACTCGCAGATCATTCAGTGCAGCGAGCGAATCCACTTGCTGCAGCTGTTCGAGCGCTTCCTGCTTCAAAGCTTGCAGTTTCTCTTTCATGTTACTACCTCCTGAACTGGATTGATCTTTTCGAGAAATACAAAAAGCCCCCGGGTCCGCTAGGGACGCAGGAGCTCGTGGTACCACCCTAATTAGAATGTGCACCTTCCCCACATTCTCACTTCCAATCAGATAACGGTCTGTGGCCGGAGCCTCCTACTTGCACACAATGGCTACATGTACGCATGCGCTCATCGGGTTTCAAAGGTCTGCTCAGGAGCGAACTTCAGCGGTCTGGTTCCAAAAGCTGCTTCCAGTCTGCGGCAGCTATTCCCTGTATGGAAGTACGGCTTACTCTTCTCCTTCAATGCATTTGATCTGACTACTTTTTCCTAGCTATTATATGTAATAAATGCATCCAGTGCAAGTCATTTTGTCTGTTTATCCTGTGAAGTGTTTGCAAAGACAGCAGGGCAGAAACAGGAAAGAGCCTGGCTATTGAAACATCCGGGGGAAGATGATCCATAACTAGGCTCTTTCATGACTTTATTTATGGTGAAATGTGATGGGGTGGGATCGTTAGTTTTGCTGCTGTAAATGCTTCGGATCTTCTGGCGGAATACCTTTTCCAAGCACCTTCAGAATCTCGCTTTCCTGTTGCTGGCTTCCTTCCACTATGACCAGGTAATACCCTTTCTCTGCCAAACGAATATACATATCGGCTGTAATATCTGAGAAGCCGCGATCGCTTAATTTCTTTTTCAGAATATCACTGTCGAGTGCATCGTCCTGTTCTTCTACCGTCTCCGTTGCCATCGGACCTGTCATCATATAGCCGGGAATTCCGATACCCGGGGTCGCTGACGAAGCTGCTCCACGCATCGGCCAACCGATCCACATCATACCGAGCAAGCCTTCTGGTTTATCCTGCTTGACGGAACTGTCAGACTCCGCTCCGGTCTCCGTTTCAATGTAAGAGGCGTTCTCCTGATTTTTGGTCACAATGGAAATCTGGTCTTCATGAACACCACTGGCCTTCAAATCTTCAATGGCTACAATGGTCGCTTCATCTGACTGGAATACACCTATCCAAGATTGTGTTGGGTTACTCATTTTGTATCCCTCCTTGACCATGTATTACACACGAGCGGAAGGTTTGAAACGATCATGCCGAAAGTTTATTGACCATGAATTTTACACAATACAATTATTTACTCTGCACTGCATTGACTTTCTTCACTAGCTCATAATACTCGATTGCTAAAGTTATAGCATCAAAATCTCCTTGTTTGAACAAACCGGATTTAATATTTGAAATAAAAGATGCCCAATGTCCCTCAAGAGGAATTATTACCTCACTATGATTGATATGGGGGTCTAATAATACAGTGGGGGCTGCTCCATACAAACTAGCACCCGTTTGATCATATATTATTTCCTTACTTATAGATTGATGAATCTCATTATAATTTAGCTGTATCAGTGCATTTACAGTTTGTTCAAAAGAACGCAAGATAAAATATAGATTTCTATAGTGTTGCTCATCTTTATATGTATTTGCTAAATCAAACGCTGACTGTATGGATTCATATGGTTGAACATACATGAGCTGAATCTCCGCACCAATGGCCTGATCATTTAATTGGTTCCCTTTATTGTATGAACGAACTAATAAAATAAAGAGAGTGAAGATAAACACAGAAAGTATAATACCAAAAAATTTTCGCTTCATTCTCTTTCCTCCTGCATCAAAGAGATAACCCAAAGGATTCCCTTTAGGTTATCAAATTGAATATATACATTTATTTAAAATTAACATACATGGTATCTTTAATCAATAAAGTTGCATATAAACCATTATAGTAAAAACCACTGCTTTCAACATAATAATAAACTGCACTTTTTGCGAACATCCATCCATACCCGCTTAAATATTCTGAAAAATCAAAACTAGCTGTAACACCACCTTTATAAAGACCTACAGGAGGCTTAGCTGAGGCTGATGTTGAGTAATCCGGGGCTGTACTGTCTATATTTTTAAAACTTTTTTGCTTTACTTCTACTCGATTAGTTGCATAGTCCTTCGTAATCACGGAACTTTTAACACTAGGATTTGCATTTTCAATTGCCACATAACCTTGTGCGAGCAAATTCACTGCGGTTGATAAGCCAGGTATCTTTGAAGCAAAATTAAATTTAGATACGATTACATTCACATCGTCAGTTGGACCTGTATTCGTAATATTGATGCCACCATTTGGTTCGTTTGGTTCCAAGCCAAACTGAATATCTATCCATTTTACATTTGCAACAGGCTCAGAAGACCAACTGCTCTCTTTTGACTTAACGTACTGTTCAACTGCGGTTGTATTTGAAAACACTCTTACAATACCAGAACCACCCCCGTTCCCCTGCATGTCGGGTCCTCTCATGTGGGTATGCATGCCAATCACCCAATTTCCTGCAAGTTGATAATCTCCATGACTATCTTGATAAGCAGTAGAGTAGGTTTCCGAATCAAATTTATAATCAGATGATGCAGCTGCAATTATTGATGATCCAGAAGAGTTGGTTTTAGTATTATTTTCAAGGATATTACTATCTTCTAGTCTAAATGCATCTACAGTTTTCTTATAATTATCTGTTTGATTTCCGAAAGCTAAAAAAGCGGTCCCTTTTTCTAAATCAATATCACCAATTGTTATCATGGCTGTATGAGAGTCACTATTCGGGTCAATAAACAATCTCATTCCAATAAATGTGTCTTCATACTTCTTAGGTTTAGCACTACCGATTAAACTACCTAAGTATACTTTTTCACCATTTTCAAGAGTATATTCTGTCATCTCACCTTCATTATTGAAAGGAATTGTATAATTTTCAGTAATTATTACTCCTGAACCATTTGAAATTCCATCTTTCCCTATTTCGATATTATAGTTCAATTTATACTTTTTTGTCGTCTTGTTTGAGTAATCGGCGTAATTTTTATTACCTTTCTTAATTGAATCCACATTCTCATATAAATCCAATGCTTGATCTGATTCATCTAGATTTAAATGAACATTAAATTTATCTACTTCGTTATTATCTTGTTTTGCCAATGAAGCTGATTGTACAGATAATAGCAATATACAAATCAGTAATAAAGAAGTTATTTTTTTCAAATCAACCACTTCCTTTTGATATTATTTATTATCCAGGATTTTATATTTCCAACCTCCTTAACTAAAAATTCCCTGAATAACTACTAATAGTATAACTAGACGAACTAGAAAATGTTGTCGAATTTTGTTGTCGAATTTTGTTGTCGAATTTTAATTTTATTTAATTTTGTTACTAACCTAGAAGATACTTCAATTTCATGTATCTTGATATTTTAACTTATACTACTCTTTCTTATGATACTAATGACGAACTATGGACATTAGAGGTTTCAGCATAATACCATATTTTGTTGTCCTTAGAGCTAGAATCGAGTAGAAGGTTACCCATTAGTTGAGTAGCCGACCTCACACCACCGTACGTACCGTTCGGTATACGGCGGTTCAACCATTTAAGTGCAATTGTCGTAAACGCTCGTACTGAGCAGGGAAGTCATAGTACCCTACTTGTGCGAGCGTTTCGTTTGTATCAGAGCGGTGTAATATTGCGATTCCGGCGATTCGCCAGTAACCCAGGCGAGTGTTTCCCCATTAGTGAGCCTGCCACTCCGGTATGCCTAACTTTCGCAGGTTCTGCACCTTCGTTCTCGGCTTCTTCCATTGCTTCCAAATGTACATTCGCATCCTTCTTCTCATCCATTCATTTCAGCTTTGCAGGATTCTCTTCATGTCTGCTAAGTAGAAATAGTCGATCCAATCCCGAATGTAGTTCTTCACCTTCTCCATGACCTTCCGCCCATTCCTTCCTTGATTTCGGCTCGTTAACTCTTTCAGCTTCTTCTTGGCTTCAGCAAGGGATTGACAGTGTACGCGTATGTGTACGCCTTTTCCGTTCTTCCCCATCGCAAATCCGAGAAATTTGAAGTATTTCTGTGCCACGACGCTAACCACCTTGCTCTTCTGCGTGTTCATTTAGAGTTTTGGCTTCTGTTCCAAATACGTCCGGCTCGATTCCAGAAGCCGTACGGCTGCTCGCTTGCTCTTCACAAGCACCACGATGTCATCTGCATAACGGATGACCGTCACCCCTCGGCTTTTCATCTCCTGATCGTATTCGTTCAAGTAGATGTTCGCCAAAAGCTGGGACAACGATCCGTCTTGTAGCGAGGCTTCTTCTGTTGCCCGGCGTATGCCTTTTTCCATAGATTCCGCTTTTCACGTACTTCTTGATGAGGTCGATGACGCGCTAATCCTGAATTTGTTTGCGCAACAGATTCAAAAGCAATTTACGATTCAACGTGTCGAAGTATTGGGACAGTTCGATTTCGACAGCTTGACCGTATCCCTGCTCTATAGCTCTTGCATACTCTTCGCATTCCACTTTATCCCTTTGCAGGCAGCCCTTTCGGTATTCTGCTTTCGTCGCATCAATTCTCCTTTCGGTTGGTACTCAAGACACACGATTGTTCAGCCCTTCCGCTCATCTATCTGCCACATTTACATACTGGGGTTCGGGCAGTATTGGACTTTGCTTCGTTCAACAAGTTCGTCCGCCCCATCCTGCCTTCTATATGATTTCTATTCATCAGACCGAGGGTTTGCCTCCGTCTTCCTTTAGATTCCGCCTCGCGACGGACACCCTTGCCTTTGGCTAACAATTCCTACTGTCAAGCCTGTAGCGGACTTACATTGCCTAGTTATCGCCCATACCGGGCGCATCAAAAAAACTAATATTTATTTTATTACAATAATTGTTAAATTTGAAACAATATATTTATCGCTTATCAGTTGATCTTAGCTTCTGAATCGCCATCGCTTCCTGGTAAATGATTCGCATTCGCTGCACGGTTCGTTCTGCCTTGACTCTCGTCTGCATGATTCTCCTTGCCAAATCCAGCTGAACGAACTGGATCTTCTTGCGATACGATTCCACGACCACTCTGTCCATGGCCCGCTTCACTTCGATCTGCTCCAACTCCTTCAGCAGGTCTGTCAGCTTGTCAGGCGTATCCAGCTCAATATCCCTTCCTGCCTCTGCCATTTCCTCGACAAGCTGCAAGGCATGGGTAGACAGTTCCTGATACATTTCGACCGTCGTATTGTAATGCCGAATAAACGTTGGATCGTTCACGAGCAGCAGGGACATCATCATCTCTCCGGTATTCGCCCCTTCCCAAAGGGAATTCGGAATGTCTTCCGCATAGCGCATCGCTTCTTCCGCCGAACGGACATATGCATCCAGATTCCGCTCCACTTCTGTAAGCTGTTGATCTACTTTTTCCGCCTTTTTCAATGCGTACAGGGTCAGCATGAGGAATTGGACATGGGTTTTGTGATATTGACGAAACAGCTTGGCAGGCGCAGCTTTAGAGAAAAAGGTCAACACCTTGAGCAGTATCGAAGATTTTTTCAGTAAAAATTCGGTGAGATCAAACGCCGCCTTGGTGCTATTTTTCGTCGCAGCAGGCTCGGTCAGCCGTTCCTTATTTTTCAACGCCTTGTTTTCCAGTCCCTACACCTCCTTTTATCTGGAGCCTGGCTGTACAACGTAAATGATGACTGTCAGCAGTCTTATCCAGCATCGATTAGTTATTGCTGTCCTCTTCCTCTTCTTCTGCCTTCGGAACCGGCTGAAGTAGACTGTAAACGTGAGCGGCTTGCTCATCCTTTGATTTCAATATTTCATTCGCCTGCCGCTTCATGCGAATTTCCTCATACAATAGATCATTGCGCAAGTCTTTTTCGCGAATGGTTTCTTCCTGCAGTTTTTTCGAATAATCGTCCAGCGCTTCACCCTGTCCGAGTACCGCTTCCACGATGATACCGTCCGTTCGCAGCACATGACGATTAGCCGCCATAATAATGCCTGGCACTTTGATGCCGCTCTCTGCATCCGGATCGAGCTTGTATTCGGAATAGTAGTTTTTCTTGATCCTCAAATAGCTGGAGAAGGGAACAAGCGTGCCGTCTGCATCTTGGAATGCTTCCTCCTCGACAAAGCAGTGATGGCGATCCTGGTAATCAAATATATTGGCCAGCTGATGGAGAATGCTGTTTCGAACATCCTTTATCCGTTCCGGAACGATCGCTTCCTTCAGCAGTGAATCGAGCTGAGGCAACGTGACTTCTTTATACTTCGGTTCCTCTACACCATTTACGATATCGATGGTGAAATAGCCGATTCGCACATCCACCAGATGCAAGATCGAAATGTATTCCTGATTCATTTGACGGAACACAAAATTGAGCGTCCGGCTCATATTGATGTTTTCAATTTCTCGAACGGTAGAAACTTCTTCAGACTCCGTAGACTTGACCTCGTAATCTGATTTCACCTCCATATTACGGCGGGAGGATGCGGTTGCTACGTGTTTTTGTGTAGCGTTGGAGATATTCTTGGCAAATTCCTCTCGCGAAGCATTGGTTCCGCCACTTACGCTCGCCTCAACCGAAGCCTGACCCCAGCCCCAGCTTGCTCCCGCTTCTGCCGCAACCTTGTATTCAAAACTCTCGTCATAGTTGCGTTTGTCTGACTGCTCGTTACCTAGCATCGTTTCGAATGTATCGGCTATTTCGTCCGAAACGGAGTCAAGTATACAGGATGCACTCTTCGCCGTTTCTTCGTTTTGCTTGTAGGTTTTGATGCTGATTTTTGTCTTTTCTCCTGGAAGGAGCGAGAAGGTCTTGAATGTCATGCCTGCTCCGTAGTTGCCTGTAAAGGAAGAGAGTCGATAGGATTCGACGAGAATAAGACGCTTCAAACGACTCGTAATCTCTGGAATGATCTGAACCTGAACCGCAATGGTAGTTTCTACGACATTTTTGGCTACATCTGTACAGCGTGCAGTGATGAAATGCAGGCCCGGTTCTGTGATGACGACAGATCCCGTCCATTCTTTCCAATCCGGTGAAAGCGCGGTCGCCTCTACGAAAATGGGACGATGATCAACGGAAAGCTCCACCTTTTCGATGCCGTGCGCATCCATTGCTGTGCCGTTCACTTCAATCAGGGCTCCCTGGTTATAGGAACCGGAGACGTGTGCGCTGTTCACAGGTGACGTGATCGTGACCTGTGGCGGGGTGGCATCAATATGAACACTTATACTGGCGGAGCTTACGTTTCCGCTCATATCCGTACATCTCGCGTGAATCGCATGCAGGCCGGGGCTAACCGCAAGTGTTTTTTTCCAGCTGCTCCACCCGCTTACAGGATCTGCCTGTGTATATGCGCCTGCATCCAGTGCCAGTTCTACCTTTTGCACGCCTTTATTGTCTGAGGCCGTTCCTTCGACGGTAATGCTCGTCGTCGGCTTTCCTTTTGCAGAAAAAACGCTTCCGGCAACAGGAGCCGTAATCTTCAGAACAGGCAACGTCGTGTCCGGTTCTGCGAGCAGAGAAATATGTACGGTAATCGTATGATCGGCGGTCGTACCGTCTGAATGAGTCGCTCTGGCTGTAATGGCTATCGGTCCCGGTGTAGTGACAAGGTGGTTGTACAGCGCCCAGGTTCCGCCAGACAATGCAGCGTTCAGATAGCCTTTGCCTGCTCCGACCTGAACTTGAACCTTCGTGATGGTGCCCCCACCGCTATAGATTTGAACGGAGCCTGTTACATCCAACTTCGCCCCGGTATGGGGACCTGTCATCGAAGCATTGGCTGCCGGAGAACTGATATGGATGCCAATGGATGTCGGCTCTGGATCAGGGATTGGATCTGGGTCCTCATTATCACGCGGACGCATCGGATCGAACGGCGGCGTTTCATTATCTTCAATGACCCGCGCTGAGACGGCTGCAAAGGCAGGCTCTTCACCCAGCTTGGCCGCGTGATACGCATATTTCAGACCTCCGGCTACATTACGGTATACGTGGACTTTTTTACCTTCCGCAGACATTTGCTCCAAATGTTCAGAAGGGATCTGAATCCCTGCATCGGCCAGCAATCTCTCTGCGCTCCTCGATATGACCGGACCGGATAATGCAGGTGAAGCTTGGATGGAGGCGACTTGGTTTGCGCTTGACACATAATAGCTTGCCGGAAATTGCATATCGATGAAATTGCGCCCGCTGTAGGTGGTTGGCTCCGGCACGTTGTAGCTCAATATAGGAGCCGTGCCGCCTGGTTGCAGCTTGATCATCGGTTCCTGTGTTCGATCGGTCATCTTCATTTATTCCTCCCTGAAATTTATCCTTTTCGTAAAATCTCCTCGATAGTATAAAATAAGCCAAACAAAAAAGAATCTAACTAAAGTTATATGATTTAGTCAGATTCTTCCTGTGATTTTAACTTGCCTGTCAGCGATGATTCGCTCTGAAATCCAGTATACCGTTCTCTTTGGCTTGAATGAGCGCCTGTACTCTGCTTCGTACGCCGAGTTTTGCATAAATTCGATTCAAATGAATTTTCACGGTCCCGATTGAGATATGCATCTCATTCGCGATCTCACGGTTGGAAACCCCTGTGGCAAGCAGCATCAATATCTGTTGCTCTCTTCTGGTAAGCGGATCAATCAGTCGCGTATCCAATGAAGGGCACAGGCCAACCGGAACAGGTAACAGGTCAGGTTCTGTATTCATTATGCTATGCTCGCATCGTTCTGAAGCATCGGTTGTCACCGGTGCCAGTTCTTCTGTGTCTATCTCCGGTATAGGGGCGTATTCAGCGAGGCAATGCGGTTTGTTTCTCACACATATATACGTTCGTATCACATCGACTTTGTCAGCAGGCTCGCTGTAATTCACATCAGGCATAGTGGATTTTACTGGCTTGTAGACATACAGATCCGGATCACGGACATATTGAAACTGTTGCTGCGACTCTTCATGTAATCCTGTATCCTCGTACCACTGGCTAGCACGCACATACCATCCCGCATCTTCTCCACAGCAGGGCACCAGCTTCATCATGCTGTCCCGAATGTAAGGCTGCAACAGATATATACCTGGGTTGCCGTTTGGTACGGTTACAATTCCTCGGCTCATCATGGTCCGAATGAAGAAATTAAAATCATCACCCAGTACCGTCTCCAGCATGGCTGTAGGCAGCGACTTCTGCCTGACACAAAACAAGAGCATGTGTTGGTGGAGCTCAGATAGACTACGCCAAATTTCTTCCTCTATATACGCAGTTAATTTATCGCAACTTTCTGTTAATTTATGATTGGTTTGAGCCATTTGGGCAATGGCCAGTTTCAGGCCAGCTATCCAGCCGTCAAAGTAGACCAGCACTTGATTTTTTTCATCTTCATTCATAGTAGGCAGCCCTTTATTCCGCATAAGCGCATCCAATTCTTCTGCTGTTAAACGGAAATCGGAGGCTTCGAGAGAGGCCGCTCTCTCCTGCAGCTCCAGCTTGGCCAATGGCAGGCTCCCCTTCTCGCGAGTAAGCAAAATAAGCTGGACATGACCGGGGAGATAATCGATCAGATACCGCAAACTCTGCATAATCTCCGGATGATTCACTTCTTCCAACTCATCCAGCACAAGGGTTGCCTGTTCGCAAAGCATCTCCCACTCCGCTAAAAGCATACGTACAATGGACACCATCGACGGTTTAATAGGGTCAGAGAGCAACTGGAGCACCTTTTCACTCTTCATCCATTCCACCCGTTTGCAGGCCAATACCACGGATCTCCAAAAGCTCGAGGGCTCATTGTCAAATGCATCCAGCGTCAGCCAGGCATGCTTCCGCACAGGTACAGATTCCGCCACCCATTTGCTTACGGTGGTGGTTTTCCCATAGCCTGCTGGAGCCGTCACTACAATGCATGGAACCGTGGCAATTTTATTCAGCTTGCATACTACTTGACGGCGGTCTATCATATCTGTTGCTGTGCGAGGACGCTCATATTTGGTGATTCTATGTATGTACGTGTGTTCAGCGAGATGGAGGGCACTCGAATTCGAGTGGAAGACAGGCGGTTGCTTCAATCTTATTCCCCCAAACCTTTCGTTTTCCCTCATTGTACCATGACAATCAAAGATTGGGACGACCCAACAAAAAAAGAGCCAGACGGCTCTTTTTTCTAAAAGCGGGTGATGGGAATACTCCGTTCCTCCATGGAATAGAAGCTCGTTCGATGATGTATCCCTATCACTAGCGGTCGGAACGGACGCTCAGCCTACTCTGACTTTCCCTCGATGTCTTCACGGCTGGTCGAACCCGGCGTGGCTTCTCATCCGCTTCACCCAACAAAAAAAGAGCCAGACGGCTCTTTTTTCTAAAAGCGGGTGATGGGAATCGAACCCACGCTACCAGCTTGGAAGGCTGGAGTTCTACCATTGAACTACACCCGCATGAGGCTTGTGTTTTTTTGTAACGTTGAATAATATATCACGAATCGGAGGATCGTGCAAGCCCATGATGAGTTTGAGATTCACTTTCAGGTTCTTTATACTGAATGCAAGTTCCATGTTTATGTATATGCAAAGGAGGGGCATTTGATGAAATATCGGACGCTTGGAAAAACGGGGATGGACGTTTCGGTCATCGGAATCGGTACTTGGCAATTTGGCGGTGAATGGGGAGTGGATTATACAGCTGCAGAAGCAGCCGCCATTTTAGCGAAGGGGAAAGAGCTCGGAATTAACCTGATCGATACCGCTGAATGTTACGGAGATCATTTATCTGAACAGTTGATTGGCCAATACCTCAAACAGGATCGTCGTGAAGATTGGATCGTAGCCACTAAATTCGGACACTTTTTTCATGATCTGTATGACCGCACAGATGATTTTTCAGCTGAAGCCATGATCAAGCAGTTGGACGATTCATTAAAAGCGCTGCAAACCGACTATGTGGATCTCTATCAGTTTCACTCCGGCTCGGACGATGCCTTCGATAATGAGGCATTATGGACCGCGTTAAGCAAGCAAAAGGAAGCGGGAAAAATTAAGCACATTGGCATATCGCTCAATAAGCAGAACAGCATGCACCAGGTGAACGCAGCCGAGCAAGTCGGTGCTGAAGTCATTCAAATCGTCTACAATCGACTCGACCGTGGACCTGAAGACGAAGTGTTTCCTACCTGTATGGCGCAAAATCTCGGGGTACTGGCACGGGTTCCTCTCGCCAGCGGGTTGCTAAGCGGGAAATACAAGCCCGGGACGACTTTTGCTGCAAACGATGTGCGGTCTCATCGAGATCAGGCGCTTGTTCAGTCGCAAATTGAGCAGGCGCAGTCTATCCAGCAGTCAGAAGTGCCGGAGGGAATCAATATGGCGCAATGGGCGCTCGCCTGGTGCCTGAAGCATGATGCCGTCACCACCGTGATCCCTGGATGCAAAACGCCGGAGCAGGTAGCGGCCAATGTCGAAGCCCTGCAATATATCGGGGACGAGCATCCTCAGCAGACAAAGCCAAATTCGGATACAGATTCAGCATCTCACTCTTAAATCTCATCAGCCTACTTCGGCCATGGCACACCTATCTTCGCAACTGAACGGAGTACAGCGGAGCAGCTGCTCCTGTTCCACATAAAACGCCGAGATGCGGGTTCACTCTGCATCTCGGCGTTTGTCATACACCAGCTGTTTCATTTATAGTCATTTCTCATCATTTATCGTCCCTGTTCATGTCCACTCATGTAAAAGGGGTGCGTTCTCTCGCTTCTTCATAGCTGGCATTCCCTTCCCAGACATCGAGTATCACGTCCATAAACAGCTGGTGAATATGAAGGATGAGGCCATTTTGACGATCCATCATTTTGACATTTTGGGCTTGATCGACAGCGGTATCGATGATCGTATTTGCCTTGTAAAAGAGTACGCCTGCTTCCTCCATCCAGCCAAAAGCGCCAAGAGGCAAGTTCGTATTCAGGAGCTGAATGAAGCGGTGCATATCCGGTGATAGGGTCACGCCAGGTGCTTCACAAATCGAAACAAAGGTTTGCAGCAACTGTACGGGATCTTCATCTGACGACTGCAGACTCGGCAAAAAGCATATATCCAGTTGAATATTTCGTTCCTGCTCTCCGATTCCGTCAAAGGCCACCAGCAACGAGGCATAAGGAAATTGCTCATCCGCTTCCACCACTTTGACCGGGATCCCCGCTTCCCCGTACAAGGCCTGACAACCCTGTAAAATACGTTCCATTTCCGTTCCTGTCATCCTTCCACTCCTTTCACGTCTTGTTCACTGAATATGGTTCATCTGCTACGTATGCAGCTTTTTGGCGATCATCTCCGGTTTCGGCTGTTGCTGCTCCGCATTTCTTTCCAAACCTATATTCTCGATCAGCGACATGTATTCTGCATCATCACCACGTACACCCTTTTCATAAATCGCATGGGCCAGATCGGTCACAATATGATTATAGCATTGGGCTACACTGTTGAAGCCGTTTTGTTGCATCAATGATTCACGAACCTGCTTGCGCTGCTCTTTGTTCTTGTCATCCAGTCCCTGCTGCTGCATATGATTCTCTACATCCAAATACCTTTCCACCACACCCTCTTTGCGGGAGCGTTTCTTCCAGAACTTGTACACCGCTGCGGCTCCGCCTACCACGCCGGCGGCACCGAGAAGAATCCAGCCGATCGGACCAGAGCCTGCCAGCAGCAAAGCCCCTCCTACAATCATCCCTGCACCCTTCACGGCTGTCGCCGCACTCTTGTTGCGGTTTAGCGTCTGCGTATCCGCACCCAGACGCGCGGCAGTTTCCAGTTGCCCATCACTTCCCGCCCGCTCCGCTATGCCTTCCAACGCCTGTTTGCGTCCATGATGGATAGCCGTACCCGCTACACCGTCCGCTAAATAATATGCACCGCCCACAACACCCGCTACTCCCGCTACGGTGGTTGCAGCAGAAGCAGCCGTTTTGCCCGCGAGCGCACGTCCAGTTTCTACGGATTGCGCGGTAGAACGAGTCATATCTGCCAGACCTGCATCTATTTCCGCCACTTGATGCATGGTGTCATAGGAACCCACACCTTCCTCCATTACCCCACGAACTCCGTTGGCTACTTGAAGACCGGAAGCAACCGCGCCCAGGGCAGCAGCCCCTGGTGCAACATGGGAGACAAAAGACGTCGCACCGCTGTCTCCTGCCTGACCGATCGCATTGGCCGTTCCCTTGGCCGCAGCTGCACCGGCAGAGGCGCCCACTCCAGCATAATAGGCTTGATCCATGTAGCCGTCTTCGTTGTAATTTTCTGTCCGCATGCTCTTCGCTTTACGGCAATCCTCGGAGAACTTGTCCCAATTCACGCGTTTAACCAGCTTCGAACGTGTAGACATGTTATCCGTAAACTTGCTGAAATCCGGTGCATCCGAACCTGCCATCAACTTGATCGCTTCTACCTGCTCGGCAGGTGACAGCTTGTCGAAAAAACTGAACAAGTCCGTTTTCTCCTGTTTATTCGCCTTATATTTCAGCCAATCATAGTAAGCGCCGAACCCCAGCTCATGCAGAACCGTCCTATTGGAAGGGGGCGCGTCTTCCCGTTCTGCGGCTGCAGCCAAATTACGCTCGGCAGGTCCATCCTCTGGCAGCTCATCACCCGATCCTCTTGCTTCTCTCGCAGCCGCTGCAGCCAAATTAACTTCCGCTGGCCCATCTTCGGGCAGCCCCTCATCTGCTTCCTCCCTTGCAGCTGCAGCGTACAGATTCGCTTCTCCTACCTCATCCTCCGGTAAAACAGCGTCTGTATCATCCGCAGTGCGTTCATTCGGCTGTCTCTGTACAACGGAACGAAGCGACACATGCGGGTGAGTGTGAGCTGATGTGCGGAGCATGTGCTGAATCGCCTGATTGCCAACCGCACGTTGCATAGAGAGGACATTCGCCTTAGCTGCATGCATCCCGAGAGCAGGAGCAGCTACGGCAGACATCTCCTGATCGTGATGCCCGCCTGTGCGGCTGTGATGGAGACCCTGCTTGCCTGCCTGAGACACGACAGAAGCCTTGTGTTCCGGTTGCTTATGTATGGACATGTTCTTCATCCTCGAATCAGATTTATTCCCTACTTTTTCGGTATAGTCACGCTTCACCCTCCTAAAATTAAGTTAAAGATTGCACATGTGTATGAACAAATCCTCTTACTATAATTTTCATATAAACCTTGTTATATGATTTTAATAATTTGAACTAACGTATTAATTTATATGATAATAGCGGTCAGACATAGCGGGTTTCAGATATACAAGTATCCTGCAAAATGAAACAGACACAAACAGAAATCCATATGGAAACAACCTATAAAGGGACCTTGCCCCATTCAGCGGCTCAGATCCCTTACTTTCTCATATCGACAACAGTGAACCAGATGGTCATTAACCATCCCCACAGCCTGCATAAACGAATAACAGATGGTGGAGCCTACAAATTTGAAGCCAGCTTTCTTGAGAGCCTTGCTCATGGCGTCAGATTGGGGTGTGGTCACCGGCACCTCGGACATCGAGGACCAACTGTTCTGAATCGGTTTCCCGCCTGTGAACGACCACAAATAGTCCGTCAAACTGCCGTGCTTGTCTTGAATAGCGAGGCATGCCTGAGCGTTCGTCACCGCCGCCTGAATTTTCAGCCGATTCCGCACGATACCGCGATCTTGCAGCAGCGCTTCCAGTTTGTCTGATCCATATGCTGCCACCTTGTGCGGGTCAAACTGATCAAAAACGTGGCGATAGTGCGCCCGCTTTTGCAGGATGGTCCACCAGCTAAGCCCAGCCTGAGCTCCCTCCAGGATGATCATTTCGAACAATTTCTGATCATCATAAACCGGAACGCCCCACTCCTCATCATGGTACCGGATATACAGCGGTTCCTTCGTCACCCAGTCACATCGCCGCTGATCGACGGCAAGATCGCTTGTTCCCGCTTGCACTTCCTCTTTTCCCACTTGCAATTTCTCATTTTCTTTCATGCCTATCCTGCTTTCATCCCGACATCGCTCTTCCAATTCTTTTTACATCTCTTTCTTGCATCTCTTTTTTGCATTTTTCCTCTGCAACCTACTTTTAGACAGGTCCGCATCTCTACGCATTTTTACGCACCTCTACGCATCTTTACGAGGAGAAGTCCTGATCCTTCTCAATCGGGATGCGGCCCATAAATCCGCTGTCAATGGCGTGATAATAGCGAATCTCGTCCTCCCCTTGCTTCCAGCAAAGCAGCACCTCTTCACCATCGAGCATAGAAGGAAAATCAAGCAATCCGAATTCGACACTCTTCAGCCAGACACCCTGGCGATGAATATTTTGAATATGCAGCTTCGCCTGCAGCTGAATAAATTCCAGTTCACTTTCCGTCTGGAATATCGCTCCATCCTCTGCTTGCTGATCTTTAAGTTCATGTAAATATTCTGCTTTTTCCTTTAAGCTTTGCTGCAGTTGCTGAAGAGAATGAATTTCCTTTTTCAGGAGTGGCAGCAATTGTTCTGCTTCCTGAAGCGTAAAATACTTGTCCATGTTCTTCCCCTCTCTATTCAGCTGAAAGTCGGTTCATGTTTACGTGATTTCCTTATTCTTATTGTATGGGATTCTGCTCATTATTTCATCCCTTACCCGAATTCAAATGTGACGAATCTTTGCAATTACACATTGACAACCCCTATATATTGTTATATCTTTACATACAACAACTATATATTGTGGGAACAGGTGCTACAGCGACACGATCTTTACGCAACTTTATTCTTTGTCGCTGCCGCATAATAGGGAAGCTGGTGCAATTCCAGCACGGTCCCGCCACTGTAACAGCTGAGTGAAAAGACAATCGGCCACTAGTCCAATCCATTTCTGCATGACTGGGAAGGCGTCTTTTCAAGTTTATTCCATTTCGAGCCGGAATAGACGGATCACGAACGATTCTGGTGATCCAGCTGAAGTCAGGAGACCTGCCTGTTCTGTCAACACTGATATACCTACGGGAGATAGGGAGGTGTTTTGCAAGGACACCGGATCTGTTCCCTGTAAAGCATTTTTACGTTTTTCGTAAAAATGCTTTTTTTTATGCCTGAAATAACCTTAAACAGCAAAGGAGCATCCGCATGAAACTATTAAAACGAGATGGTACGACGGAAGAACTAACCTTTTCCAAACTGAAAAACGTCATTGACTTTGCCTGCGAGCCTTATTCCGCTTGTGATCCGATTGAACTGGAGACGGCGATTTTGCCGTATTTCCGCAATGAAATGAAAACAGCCGAGCTTCAAAAAATTCTGATCCGACTTGCCGTTGAGAAGACATCCATCGAAACGCCAGACTGGCAGTACGTGGCAGCTAGACTGCTCGTCTATGACCTGTACAGAGATGCGGCTTTACGTAGGAGATATGAGCATCTCGGCTATGGCTCGCTCTATGACCTCATTGTTGAACTGACCGAAGCCGGCCTGTACGGAGGCTATATCCTGCAGCACTATACGAGAAAAGAAATCGAAGAGCTGGGCAGCTATGTGAAACCGGAACGTGACTACCTGTTCAATTATATCGGACTGAAGACACTAAGTGACCGTTACCTGATCCGCAGCTATGATGGCGAAGTTTGGGAGCTTCCACAGGAGATGTTTATGGGCGTGGCCATGCATCTGGCTATGAAGGAAACGGATCGCGTGTATTGGGCGAAGCAATTTTATGACGTGATGAGCCAACTGGAAATGACCGTCGCCACTCCTACCCTTGCGAATAGCCGCAAGCCGTTCCATCAATTGTCCAGCTGCTTTATCGATACGGTACCGGATGATCTGTGGGGCATTTACCATACGGACTCCAGCTTTGCCCAGGTGTCCAAACTGGGCGGCGGTATGGGCATTTATATGGGCAAAGTGCGGAGCCGAGGCTCATCCATCCGCGGCTTCAAGCATGCAGCCGGCGGTGTAATTCCGTGGATCAAGAATTTCAACAATACTGCAGTAGCGGTGGATCAGCTGGGTGTTCGTTCGGGTGCCGTAGCTGTGTATCTCGATGTGTGGCATAAAGATATTTTTGATTTTCTCAATCTGAAAACCAACAACGGCGATGACCGCATGAAAGCGCATGATATCTTCCCAGGCGTCTGCATCCCGGATTTGTTCATGAAAAAAGTCGAGGCCAGAGAAGACTGGCACTTGTTCGATCCGCATGAGATACGGGAAATAAAAGGCTATAGCATCGAGGACAGTTGGGGAGCGCAATGGGAACAGCGTTACGAGGAATGCGTGCAGGACCCGACGATTAGCAGGGAGACTGTGCCAGCGATAGATATTATGAAACGCATCCTCACCAGCTCGTTCGAGACGGGAACCCCTTTCCTGTTCTTCCGGGATACGGTGAACCGACTCAATCCCAACAAGCATGAAGGCATGATCTATTGCTCCAACCTGTGTACAGAAATCTGTCAGAACATGAGTCCCTCCGAGCTGGTATCCACGCAGCATGAAAATGGCATGATCACGACGTCCATCAAAGGGGGCGATTTCGTTGTCTGCAATCTGTCTTCCCTGAATCTGGGGAAGATGAAGACGAAAGCAGACATCGAGCGGGTTGTCACCATTCAGATGCGGATGATGGACAACGTAATCGATCTGAATCAATATCCGGTACCTCAGGCTGAAATGACCAACCAGAAATATCGGGCGGTCGGACTCGGAACAAGCGGCTATCATCAATGGCTCGCCCAGCATCGCATTTCCTGGGAAAGCGAGCAGCACCTGAATGAAGTGGACGAGCTGTATGAATGGATCAACTACTGTGCAGTCAAGGCATCCGTCCAATTGGCCAGGGAGAAGGGTGCCTATTCGGTCTGTGAGGGCAGCGACTGGAAGACAGGAGCCTATTTTTCGGATCGCGGCTATACCGATTTGAAATGGAAAGAACTAAGCAGCGAAGCGGCCCAGTACGGGGTGCGCAATGCCTGGATGTTCGCGATTGCCCCGACAGCTTCCACTTCACTGATCGCCGGTTCCACAGCGGGCATCGACCCCATTTTCCAGAAGTTCTTCATTGAAGAAAAGAAGAAAGCGGTCATCCCGCAAACGGCTCCGAATCTGTCTGCGGAAACGATGTGGTATTACAAAGAAGCCCATCATATTGACCAACAATGGAGCATTGCCGCTGCGGGGCGCAGACAGCGACATATTGATCAGGCGCAATCCTTCAATCTCTATATTACGCCCGAGCTGAGTGCGAAGCAGTTTCTGGAGCTGTACCTGGCTGCATGGAAGCAAGGCTTGAAGACGGTGTACTACTGCCGTAACAAATCGCTGGAAGTCGAGGACTGTGAAAGCTGCTCATCGTGATCCACGCATTCATCTGTACGGAAGCCTTCATCTTTATGCATTGATTGACCGATTGACTGAATGATCAATTGACTGATTGACCAACTATATCTATTTGTAAACCATCTGATCTGAAGGA
Organism: Marinicrinis sediminis; assembly: GCF_042685085.1. NCBI lineage: Bacteria > Bacillati > Bacillota > Bacilli > Caryophanales > Paenibacillaceae > Marinicrinis > Marinicrinis sediminis. The sequence continues at coordinate 123,334 of NZ_JBHUMM010000010.1, read as the reverse complement.
GCGATTGTTGTGGAACTGCACAAGAAAAAACTGTTCAACGAACACGGAGAACGAGACTGGGGCAAGCGAAGAATCATTGGCGGCAACACAACCAATCTGATTGAGCTGAACAATGTGAAGTATGACTGGGCTACGAAGATGTACCGCACCATGATGAACAACTTCTGGATTCCAGAAGAGATTCCACTGGCCCAGGATGCGAAGGACTACAAACAGTTGTCGGATGTCGAGAGACAGAGTTTTGACAAAATTATTAGCTTTCTGATCTTTCTCGATTCTCTGCAAACCGCCAACCTGCCCAATATCAATGAATATATCACGGCACCCGAAGTTAATCTCATTCTGACGGTGCATACGTTCCAGGAGGCGGTTCACAGCCAGAGCTATTCCTACATTCTGGACAGTGTGTGCTCCGCTGAAGTTCGAGACCGCATCTACAACGAATGGCGCAATGACAAGCATCTGCTGCTGCGTAACCGTTTCATCACCGATCTGTATGAACGTTTTATCGCCGAGCCGAACAGCCAGAATCTGCTGAGAACGATTATGGCCAATTATATTCTGGAGGGCATCTATTTCTACAGCGGCTTCAGCTTTTTCTACGCGCTTGGCCGTCAGGGAAAAATGCTCGGCACGGTGTCGGAAATCAAATATATCCAGCGTGATGAACTGACCCATCTGGCCTTGTTCCAGCATATTTTCCGGGAGGTGCGCCGTGAAAATCCGGAGCTCTTCACCCCTGCCATGATCGAAGATCTGCGACAAATGATGAAAACAGCCGTAGAGCATGAAATTGCCTGGGGCCAGTACATTACAAATAATCAGATTGCCGGCATCACCAATGACGTACTGGCGCAATACATTCAGTACCTGGCCAATGAACGGTTGAAAAAGCTGGACCTGGACATTTTATATCCTGAGGTCACCGAGCATCCCATGAAATGGGTCGAGCACTTCAGTAATATGAATGCGATGAAGACCGACTTCTTTGAGCAAAAGGTGACCAACTATGCCAAGTCCTCCAATCTGAACTGGGATGAGCTGTAGGAGAGAACAGACAATCGTAAAGTATACAGTTATACAGCTATACAGTTAAACAGTCATTCATTCGTACAGAAGTTACCGTGAATAGAAAGGAGATCTGATCCATGATGCATCCACCTATCTCCGCAGCACAACAGGTGTCACCTGTTGAGAAGGAGGCGGTTTCGCAGCTTCATTACGCCTTTCATCAGGTCATCCAGTCCAAGGACCAGGAGCTGCTGCAGGAAAATGCCAATATGGATGGCCGAAGTCCTTGCGGGATGATGAGCAAGCTTGCAGGGGAGAGTGCGAAATATTATGCCCGCCAATATTTGCTCCGTGAAGAAGCTCGGCAGGCAATGGCAGATAATTTGATTCATCTTCACGACCTGGATTACTATGCGAGCGGCACCACCACGTGCTGCCAGATTCCACTGGGCAAGCTACTCCAGCACGGCTTCAATACCGGTCACGGTCATATGCGAACACCGGGAGACATTACCAGTGCGATGGCACTCGCTACGATCCTTTTCCAGTCCAACCAGAACATGCAGCATGGCGGACAGTCCTTTGCCGCCTTCGATCATGATCTGGCGCCTTACATTCGCAAAACGTATAAAACATGGATTTCACGACTGTCTGCCTATCCCGTTTCATGGACAGAGGAAACACTAGCCGAACAAGCCTGGAAAGAAACCGATCGCACCACGTATCAGGCATGTGAGGCATTTATTCATAATCTGAACAGTATGCACAGTCGAGGGGGAGGTCAAATCCCCTTCACTTCCATCAATTACGGCACAGACACCTCTGCTGAAGGACGCCTGCTCACACGAAATTTGCTGCTAGCCACCCAGGCAGGTCTTGGACATGGAGAAACACCTGTTTTCCCCATTCAGATATTCAAGATGAAGAAAGGCGTAAACTTTGAAGCGAGCGATCCCAATTACGACTTGTATGAGCTTGCGCTGGAAACGACGGCGCGACGGCTGTTTCCGAACTTTTCCTTTCTCGATGCCAGCTTTAATCGTTCCTACTATGAGATGGACCAGCCCTATTCGGAGGTAAGTTACATGGGTTGCCGCACGCGAGTGATGGGCAATCGCCACGGAACAGCGAACAGTATCGGCAGGGGAAACCTATCATTTACCAGTGTGAATCTCGTCAAACTGGCTCTGCTGTCCGCCAATCCCAACCACTTCTTCCATCAGCTCGACCAGTTAACGGATGTCGTCGTACGGCAACTTCTTGAACGTTACGATTATCAGGCCAGGAAATGTGCCGGAGATTTCTCTTTTCTCTACAGCCAGGGCGTATGGACTGGCGGAGAACAGCTTAAACCGACCGATCCACTGGCAGAGATACTGAAGCAAGGCACGCTGTCTCTTGGTTTTATTGGACTGGCGGAATGCCTGAAGGCACTGACCGGCAGCCATCACGGGGAAAGCGAGTCATCCTGGAAACTGGGCAACTCCATCGTTTCATTTATGCGTCACAAAATGGATCAAGCCAGTGAACGCCATGATCTCAATTTTACGCTGATCGCCACGCCAGCCGAAGGGTTAAGCGGTACCTTCACCAGGCATGACCAAATCACGTTTGGACGCTTGGAGGGCATTACGGATCGGGACTATTATACGAATTCCTTTCATATCCCTGTTCACTTCCCGGTCAAAGCCATCGACAAGATCCGGCTGGAGGGACCGTTTCATTCCCTATGCAATGCTGGACATATTACGTATATTGAACTGGACGGAGAGGCAAGGAAGAACATCGAGGCACTGGACACGCTAGTCAAGTGCATGGCCGAGCATGACATCGGCTATGGCAGTATTAATCATCCCGTAGATCGTTGCCAATGTTGCGGTTATGAAGGGATCATCGAACAGGCATGTCCCCGTTGTCTAATCTCTGAGGAGGATCGAATCAGCCGAATCCGCAGAATCACAGGCTATCTCGTCGGTGACCTGGACAAATGGAATGCTGCCAAGCGGAGCGAAGAGCGTCAGCGTGTACGCCACGGATTACCTTCACGCGAGGCAGCGATCAGGGGACAAGCATGAGCAGGCTTCCCGTTGGCCATCTCGATACGGAAACGTGTAAAGTGCTGGATATCGTGCACGATTCTGTGGTAGACGGAGAGGGCTTGCGAACCGTTATCTTTTTTGCAGGCTGTCCACACCGTTGTGACGGTTGTCATAACCCGTACAGTTGGAACATGGACAACGGATCGGATATGACCGTGGATGAATTGTTCGAGGAAACGTTCAATCCGCTCACCAACATTACTTTTAGCGGCGGGGAGCCCTTTGCCCAGGCCAGGCAAATCAAGCCTCTCGCCAAAAGACTCAAGGCTTCCGGCAGGCACATTTGGATCTATTCAGGTTATACGCTCGAGCAACTACGAGAAAGGAATGATCCCGACGAGATAGAACTGCTTGCCAGCTGTGATGTGCTGGTAGACGGACCCTTCATTCTCTCTGAGCGAGATCTCACGCTTTCCTTCAGGGGAAGTCGCAACCAGCGCATTCACTTCCTCACCTAGTAGTCATGCGCACCTGCTTATACGTCGTACATGTCTTAAATGTCGTACTTGTTATGAACGGAATCAATAGCAGGACATGCCAAGAAACCGCTCACTGTATAGAATGGAAGTGTCAAAAACGACCATCTACCAAGGAGCGGTTTCTTATTTGTGTTTTAGCGCCAAGTATTTCTATTTATCATGATTCCACGGTTCTACTTGATCTGCGAATGAATCGGATAGCAACACGACTTGCCTACATCGCAAACCAGTCCAATTGGTCCAACTGAATCTGACCGTCTTTCGTATACACTTCCAGCTGATCGCTTGTCAGTCGGGGAAAGATTTGTTCCGTAAACAGCACTTCTCCATCTTGACCGAACACTTCTACAGACGAACGGTCAATGAGAATGCGAATGCGGATTTTTCCATTTTGAGGGACCATGGTCGCTTCATGCCGGGCAGAGAAGGCAGCGCTGAAATGATCTTCTCCAGACTGTGTTCGATCAACAAACAGCTTCTGATTGACCACATCATAACCAATGATAGTCTCTTCACTGGCACCCTTGCGAACCTTGAAACCAAATTCCGTGGCAGCCGTCCCGGTAACATCAAACTGGGCCATGATCTCGCCCACAGTTCCATTCACCCCACTCAGCAAGTTATTCCCGACCGCAAGTGACTGCGGACTCCAGCTCTGACCTGCACCTCTGTAGCTTTCTACTTCCGAGACCCGGGATTGAACGAGACGAATCCCATTGTCGGTGGTCTGCAAGGTTAGTTCACGTGGCAAAGACATCGCACTTCTGAAAATGGTTGCCGGAATCGCCTGCCCATAGCTCCAATTGTTCATCCAACCGATTTGAATCCGACGATTATCCGTCACCGGCATATCGCTAAAGGTAATGGCGGCGTAAAAATCCGATCCGTACTCCGAATAAAGTGCTGTGGAAGGCGGATTGGCATTGGTAAAGGTGATCCCATCGAAATCACCGATGAAATATTGCATGCCTGAACCTCCGGCAGGTGCCCCCGAGCTTAAACTGACTTGCATGACCCATTTGGTTTGATTCGGATTGCCATCGACGGGCAGTTCAAACAAATCCGGTACTTCCCAGACTCCGTTATGATTACCGTCTGTCAGACCAAAGTCGCTGGCGAATGTCCAGGATTTCATATCGCTGGAATGGAAAATGCGAATAAATTGTCCGCCCGATTTATTTTCAGCCGCAATCACCATAACCCATCGATTCGTCTCCTCATGCCAGAAAACTTTGGGATCACGGAATACCCCTAAATCAGCGGGCATTGGTATGACTGGATTGCCCGCATACTTCGTCCAAGTGCGTCCTTTGTCCAAACTGTAGGCGAGGCTTTGCGTCTGCACGCCTGCCTTTTCACTCGTGTACATCGCTACCATCGGGGGCTCTTTGCCTTCCTGGAAGCCCGTCGTATTGTTCCAGTCTATGACCACTGAACCTGACCAGGCGAATCCGTTTTGATCAGGTTCCAGGGCGATTGGCAGTTCTGTCCAGGAGATGAGGTCTGTACTGACCGCATGTCCCCAGTACATCGGGCCCCACGTATTTCCAGTCGGGTTATGCTGATAGAACAGATGATATTCGCCATCATAATAGACCAGCCCGTTCGGATCATTCAGCCAATGTTTCTCCGCGGTATAACGGTGTGCGGGACGGTACATCTGATATCGATCCTCTGTCACAATTGCAGATGTCGAATTGAATACGTGAAAATCATCCACATTCAAATGTCCCCAGCCACCTGTTGCAGTATCAACGATCTTCACATACAGTTCTTCACCCACATAAGCGGATGCGTCCCAGAAAACCCTTCGGTAGGCTTCATCCTGATGTCCCGTCGCTTTCATCAGTTCGGTGCCATCTGCTGCACGAACGAGAGCCACATACAGCTGATTCAGATCTTCTCCGCCACCAATCAGGAAATCAATCCAGCCCGAGCCATGCAAGGTAAAGGGGGTGGATTGAAGCGTGCCCACCTGGGTATCGGCTCCATCCTTGAACCCCCAGAGATGATAAGTTCCTTCATGATGGAAGGGGCCTCCCCAGCCCCAACCTGTATCCGAAGTCACGTCCGCGACCGTAAACGCATCGCCTGTCACTGTCCAGCCCGCAAGATCCCCTGTCTCAAAACCGGGGTTAGTAAGGGTGGAATTGACAGGGGGTTCAACCGGCACGTTGACATCGTCCACGTTCAGATGTCCCCAAGCGCCTGTTTCACGATCGACGATTTTGATGTAGAGTTGCTGTCCGATATAGTCAGAGGCGTCCCAGTATATGCGGGTATAGCTTTCTTTGTTCCCGCCACTCGCTTTCATCAGTTCTTTCCCGTCTGAAGCGCGAACCAGGGAAACATAGAGATCATAAATATCATTGCCTCCGCCTACAAGGAAATCGATCTGACCGTTTCCACCCAACGTAAAGGTCTGTGAGGTTAATACACCTGTCTGAGCATCCGAACCATCCTTCACTCCCCAAAGATGGCGATTGCCGTTCTGATTAAAAGGACCACCCCAGCCCCAGTCATCGGCAACAGTCACATCCAGTGCACCAAAGGCATCGCCGCTCACAACAGTCCAGCCCGTCAAACCATCCTCAAAATCATGGTTGAGCAATCCATCATGGGCAGGCTCCGCCGTAACCGTAATGGCAGCGGTTGCCGTATGCAGACCGGTTCTCGTCTTTGCCGTGATCGTCGCCGTGCCCGGCATCTGACCTGTTACGTTGCCATTGACAACGGTAGCGACAGCCGGGTTGCTGGATGTCCAAATGACGTCCTTGTTCGTCGCTTGAGCCGGTGCAATCGTCGGCGTCAACCGCTCTGTATCTCCTTCAATCAAGGTCATACTGGCAGGACTAAGGCTAATCCCTGTCGGATTCACCGGCGTGTAGGCCGAGTTCATTTCCCAGATTTGCAGGGACTTCACCACGACCGTGTTTGGCTGTTCATTCGCCCATAGCTGCACGCCTGTGGCATCATTCCTGGTTGGGTAGGTACGCGTCGTCAATCCCTTCAAGCCATTCAGGTATGTCTCGATCTGGGAACGATCCACGTACATGTGCATCTGAATCGACTCCGTCCCGATATCGACTACACCACCTTGGAACCATTTGTCAGTGTCTTCATTGAGACTGGCTTTTGTCCGGTTGACGAAGAACTCCTTGGAACTCTTCTTGTAGTACACAATTGTCTCTTCTTCTCCATTAGGGGAACGGCGAACACTGAGACCTGCCTCATTGGCCAGCCCGCTGTCCAGTTCCAACTGAATTTCCAGCATATCTCCGCTCACACTGGACAAAATCTGATTGGCATTGGCAAATGAAGTGTCAGATGTGATATTGACAAGTTGCTGTCCTCTGAGCGAATCCAGTTCGGAAATGGGTTCAACACCGAGACGACCATCGGGCCGCAGCGATACACTGACTGGAAGACCATAGTTATGGGCATACCCTGCATCATAGTCCTGTGTCGCTGTTCTACGTCCCTGCGTGATGCTGTGAATGATGGTTCTTCCATCCGGTGTCACCATCCCGGCAGGCCCAGTAAAATGCTGACCCACATCAAACATTTGCGGTTCTGGATCGTCCGGCGTAAAGCGAGCAGTCGCAGCATCCCATGTCCCGATCCAGTAGAACGTATATCGGGATTGATCCTCATTGCGATCCACCTTAGCCGGGTTAATCAGAAAGATGTGCTTGCCGGAATTGCCTAGCGGCAGCAAAATCGGAAGCTCCCATACTCTGCCCGTCAATGGATAGGAGTTGAAATCACCAACATAGAGTTCACCTCGGAACGTCCAGTCGGATTCAAAGCTGGAATCCGTGGTCGAATACACCAATGCCGTTCCGCCTACCGATTGACCTTGTCCATCCTGAATCCCTGAAGTCACCAGCATAAACCACTCGTTTCCGTCCTTGAATACAAACGGATCTCGGAATTCCCCTGGTATACCTTCACCCGGCTCTTGCGTCACAATCAGTTCCGGGGATTTCTCCCAGCGATTCAGATCATTGTCACCATCCATTGGATAGGTGCTTCTTGCAATATTGATATTTTGATTAGAGCCGAGAGTGGCACGCAAACGATCATCTCCGGCCGTATAGAAAATAACCGGCACATTCTGGTCATCGACGACAGAGGTTCCCGCCCAGGCCCCTTCCGGATCTACATTCTGATAGCCGGGAATCACCGCGTCATCTACATCTCTCCAATGAACCATGTCGTCACTGACGAGATGTCCGAAGCGAATATGATTCCAGAACGGTCCCCTCGGATTGCTCTGATAGAACAAGTGATATTGTCCATTGAAATAGATCGGTCCACCGGGCTCATTTCCCCAGGCCGTTGGCGGGGAAGCATGGAATTGCGGACGGTGCTTGTCTGCGGCAAGCAGGCTTCGGTCGATTGTACGATCAACCGTTGGAAGATTGCCCCCCAGGGCCTGAATGTCCAGATCATACGCCTGTTTCACCTGAGCAGCCGTACGTGCCTCGTTATAAATTTTCACTTCATCAAGCAGCCCGCTGAACATGTTCATGGTGTAGCCGTACAGCCACATGCCATCATTGTTTTTCCCGATAAGCAAGTCATTGACACTTGGGGTGATTTCCTCTCCTGCCGGGAAATCTGCAGAGGCTACCTTCTCACCGTTCTGATACAGGACAGCTTCCCCTGTCAGACTGTCATACGTAGCGGTAATATGTGTCCATTCGTTTAATGGAAGGAGAGAATCGGTCATGATCTCCCGCCAGTTTCCATCTGCACCGAATTGCAACCCCCATGTCCCGTGACGGAAGTGACCAAGTATATATCCTTCCTTTGCTTCTCGGTCATGTTGGTTGATGATCGCGGACAAGCGATTTTCATCTCCGTGCTCGAAATTCCGCGGGGCTACCCATGCCTCCAGCGTGATGGCACGCTTTGGAGCCGGAATCTCGTCCGGGGTACGCGTGATCCAGGTCGAATAGCCATCAAACAACAGGGCATGGCTGCGAATGCCGTCCGATTTCCACATCGGGTCTTGCGCAGGCTGGTACACGCCGGTATTCAAATGATAATCGATCGGATCGGATGTACCCGTCACCGTTTCCATAGCCTGGGTTCCTGTTCCCTCGTTCAAGGACCATTCGCCAAGCAGGCCCCCGGCAAACACGGAGTTGAGCACATGGAAATCATCTACGTTAATATGACCCCATCCTCCGGTCTGGTTGTCAACAATCTGGATATAGACGTCCTGTCCCACATAAGCCGACGCATTCCAGAACACCCGTTGGTAAGCTTCGGAATTTCGACCTGTTTCTCTGAATAATTCGGCACCGTCAGAGGCACGCACCAGGGCGACGTACAGATTGTCGATATCCTGTCCCCCGCTGATGAGAAAATCAATGCCCCCATTCCCTCCAAGGGTAAAGGTCGTGGATCGCAGTTCTCCTACTTGTCCGTCCCCACCGTCCTTAAAGCTCCATAGATGGTAGGAATCAGCATGTCGGAAAGCACCTCCTTCACTGTACAGCTCCTGATGCGTCAAGCTGGACGGTGCAAAGGCGTCCCCGCTTACCTGATTCCATCCGCGAATGACGAACGGAACAAGCTCGGTATATTCAAAATCATGATTATATATCGCCGGCTCCGTATGATTGTGCAACGACGGAGTCGGCGGCACGTTCACATCATCGAGATTGATATGCCCGGTCGTGGATTGATCGACCACGCGGATCTTTACCACGGTTCCTGTATACGCTGATGCGTCCCAGTTTACAGTCGAATACGCATCGCTGCCTGTTCCTGTTGCTTTCATCAGGATTGCATCATCCGATTCTCTCACAAGGGCAATATACAACTGATTCAGATCCTGGTCCCCACCGACCTGAAAATCAATCTGACCATCGCCACCAAGGGTGAAAGTTTCGGATTCCAATACGCCCACTTTTGCGTTATCACCGGCACCTCCCCAGATGTGCCAAAAGTTGTGCTGTCCGAAGGCTTGCTTGTTCCAGAACGTGGTCTCATCGGTTACATCAGCCTGAGAGAAAGCTTGGCCATGGACGACCGTCCAGCCTGTCAAATCCCCCGTTTCAAACCCTGGATTGACAATCGTATTGGTTGCTGCATAGCTCTTGTTAGCCGGAATAGCCAGTACAACCGTCGAAACAAACATTAGAATACTGCTGAATAACGAAATGATTTGCTTGCCTTTCCATGTAGCGCCCTTCATGTATGACCCTCCATTCGTTTTATTAAACGATTACGTAATCGTTTATATAACACGGAATAAAAAGAAAATCATTGCGCGTAATGTGTACGTGTGTCTGTACGTTTACGTAAACGATTTCTTTTCACTCTAGCTTTATTATATAAAAGCGCTTTCATACCGTCAAGCTTGAATCGACAACTTTCATTTCGTCATCATGGTTCATCACTTTTCGGTTTCCCCGATGATGGACATGGCCGTTTCTTTCAACGTAGTCACGACGTCCGTCGAGAGATTCATTGAATACGCCACCGTTCCTCCTTCATGCAGAATCAGCAGCTTTTCACTCTTCGCTTCTGCCTCTTCTACGCCTGCTTGGGTCAACCAATCAGCAAATAATTGCTTCAGCCATTTCTTTTCTTCAAATATCAGCATTCTACCTGGATGGGATTCATCCGTAAGCTCTGCCAGGGCATTGATGAACGCACAACCTCGCTGATGATTCATGGCCAGCCAGCTTCCCAATGCATCGAATATACGGAGAATTTTATGCAAGGGCTCATTTGCAGGTACGTTAGCTAAACTTTGATGAAGATGCGTTTTCCATTGCTCATCCCGATGGGCGAGGTAAGCGACGATCAACTGGTCTTTCGAACCAAACCGATCATACAGCGTCTTCTTGGTTACCCCGGCCTCACTGGCAATCGTCTCCACCCCTACCGCGTTAATCCCTTTCCAGTAGAACAAGTGAGAGGCTGTCTCCAGTATTTTCACCGCAGCCGGCGTCATTTTAATTCCACCATGTCCTCTCTCAGATCCATGTATCATCTTTGTTTTATCCATTTCTATCTCCCCTTTCTGATCGGCACGAGGCTATGCTAGCAAACTGATTTCCGCTCTACATCATGACCCGATCTCCTGTCAGGTTCACTTTTCATCCGTCCCCCATCTGGCACCAATAAAACCTGAGCTCCACAAGATCACAAACCCGATGGCAGCAAGGAGCTGTTTCTGGTTGCTTGTCATGATGATTCATCCTCCTTATTTGATGCGATAGAGTATACCGATCAGTATACTTCCTTGTTGCAAGTATATAACCATACCGGTCGGTATACTGTCAAGTCGTCTTTGCAAACTAGGAGCTTGGGGTTATAGGTAATAAAAATATGTATTTACTAATATCTTGCAACATGTAAAATAGTAGAGAACCTACTAATATTTCAAGGAGTGTCCGACATGAAAAAAACACACTGGATGAGCCTTGCTCTCACCATCGCCGTTATGGTGACTATCCTCACCACATTCTCATCCTCCACATCCACGGCTCATGCTGCCAAGGACTCCAGCACAGCGGCACAAAAAGCAGAACTGCTAAACACACTAGGCATCTTTACCGGAAGTCCATACGGATTTGAGCTGGACAGAGCCTCCACCCGTCTTGAAGGCGCAGTGATGCTTGTCCGCTTGCTGGGCAAAGAAACAGAAGCACAAAACAAAAAATACACTCATCCGTTCCAGGATGTTCCGGTGTGGGCGAGCCCTTATGTCGGTTATCTCTATCACCATGACCTGACCAGCGGTATGAGTGCGACCACCTTTGGCAGCGGCAAAATGAATGCCCTTCAATATGTCACATTTATATTGCGAGTGCTGGGCTACGATGACAGTCGGGGCGACTTCCTCTATACAGAAGCATTTGAGAAAGCAGAGGAAATCGGTCTCTTGTCTGCCTCCACCTCTTCTCAACTGGCCAATTCGCCATTTCTAAGAGCGTCCATTGCAACCCTTACCTATGAGGCATTAACCACTCATTTGAAGAAGGATAACAAGACATTGCTGGAGCATCTCGTTGAGTTGGGTGCCTTTACTCAAGAACAAGTAACCCAGACGAACCATGAAGCATTCATCCAGTTGCTTGGCATTGAATTTACCGATGTTACCTTCTATTTCTATAGCAGTCAGGCGAAGAACGTATATCTGAGCGGTTCCTTCAACGGCTGGTCCGAAACCGAGACTCCGATGAAGAAAAATGGGAATGAATTTACCGTAACCGTCCCTCTCGCCCATACCACTACATACAAGTTCATAGCAGACGGATCCTATCATTATGACCCATTCAATCCGAATATGAACGGTATCAATTACGATGCCATTATTGAACCGGATGCCAAAACCAATAAATTGCATTCAGACATGAAGTATTTCTCCAGTAAACATTTTGACTACTTTACGGTAGAAGATATGGATTACACCGAACATCTGGAAATCTTCTACAGAGGCGCTACCGGTCTGATTGATTACTTGCCTGTCACAGCTGGGAAAATACGCATTTATGCGGCTGAGTATACGCATGATGAGGAAGGAAGCATCTATCAGGAAGGGGGCTATTCGCTCTATATTGAAAACACGAAAGAATTATTTAACCAAAATAATAATTTGGATACCGCCTTTCTCATTCGTATCTTGTTTCCGTTGGATCATCACGCCTTTGAAATAGCCATGGGATATGCGTACGAACTGAAAGGAAATTTGGCGGACAAACATTACAATCGAAACTTATCTGCCCGAGATTTCCTCCAGGTCAGCAATGGTACTTCCGGACTCATGGACATGCTGGCCCAGTCCGATCATTCCAAAATCAACTTTTATTTGCTCACATCGTTCATTTATTATCATGTGAACATCCTTGAGGAAAAAGACAAGTTTGGCACGTTTTTGCTTTCCCTATCGGAAAAAGATTCTCTGGAAACGATCCAAAACAAATATGCCAAGGCTTTTGGCGAGGATTTGGCAAAGACAATCCGCGAATGGGAAAGCTGGCTCCCTACCATCAATGAACATCAGTCCAGCATCTATATGGATTGGGAGTCTTACAGATAAGAATTGACTGTGGGATGATTGACACACTCTTCGGAGTTGTGATCCGGTGATGGCCTACGAAGAGTTTAGTCCGTGCTCGAAGCTGCTTTTTATGACAAATAGCCCGAACAGTGTGGAATAACAAACTGTTCGGGCTATTTTTCTCTATAATTCTTCATGCACATGATTTATAGAGGAGGTACTCATCTCCACCTAGTTTGTGAAGATCGTCAACGGTTTAATCGATTTCCAGTTATCTGAACCTACTCTGTGCAGAATCTCTTCTTTTGTCTTTTCATTATAGGTGTCATACAGATAGTCACTTGTCATGACAAATGGTTTTATATAGTAATTGCCATCATTATCCCATAGCAACATTTCATGATCAGACTCAGAAGTAATCGAGTCACTCTCATATACATAGTCCAGAATGTAAATACGCTTGATTTGATTCCATGCAGGCAGAATAACCGACTGAGGCTCAGACCCAGCTTCCTCAACCTCCATGAGCGTGGTTAGTAATTGACTTGATTCATATTCAACGTCAATGAGTTCTGGCTGTGGTTTGATTGATTGAGGATGATAGTAAAGGATGTGGATATTCGTTAATTTAGCTTTCGACTGTTTTTCTTGACTGGAAGGATCATGATTCGAACAAGATGGAAGCAGTACCATCAACAACACAAACTGAAATAAAATCCCGACCTTTTTCATGGCGATTCTCCTGTCCTTCCAGTTATACAAACCAATTCTTATTATTTCAGGTTCTCTCTCAATTCGCTGACAAGCTTTTAGATCGGATACACTAAGTTGAACAGAAAAAATAAGGGCTTGTAGAATAGATCTATCATGCTAAGGAGCGGTTCTCTACAATGTCAAAAAAACAACGACGCACATTTACAACCGAATTCAAAAAGCAACTGGTACAGCTCTATGAGAATGAAAAGCTGGAGTATTGCAACCGGTTATTTTCGATTGAGTGAGGCATCGAAGATATGCCAAGCGAAGAACGTTTGCGTATACGTACAGAGGAAAGTCGCCCTGTGGTCGATGACTTTTTCGCACGGATTCGTAAGCAACGCCCCAAAGTATTGCCCGAAAAATTACTCGGTAAAGCCATGATCTACTGCTTGAACCAACAAGAAAAGCCAGAAGCCTTCCTGCAAGACGGCAGATTGGAGCTGGACAATAACCGGTGCGAAAGATCGATAAAGCCCTTTGTTATTGAGAAAAAATTTTCTCTTCAGCAATACACCACGGAATGCCCACGCCAGCGCAATGATCAATAGTATCATCGAGACAGCGAAAGAAAATGGCTTGAATCCTATGCCTTACCTAGCGTATTTGTTTGAATCGTTGCCGCAACTAACAGATCTAAACGATCCAGAAGCTTTCTGCCTTGGTCCAAAGGGATTCCAGACCACTGTCGTATGAAACAAACTTAGCATAACACAGAGATCCTCGCTTATTGAATAGGTGGGGACTTTTTGACGCCTACTTATTGGTTGAATGATGGGGTCATCCGACACTTGGTAGCCCCCACTAAGAAATAAACCTTGAAAGGCATGAAGCCGCTCAAGGTTTATATCAATCTCTATTCTAAGTTATTCTTTGGTAGTTCTTCTTCTAACGGCTTTCTGACCATATCTTTGTACTGAGGCTTGCAAACACCAAATTGCTTGTAATTCTCAATTGCTTGATTTAATGAAATGTGGTTTGCTCCTATGATTTTATCAGGCTTTGCATGAGCCACAACATCAAACTGCCAAAAACATACATCACAAATATCTACAACAATCTCATCTTCACTTTCTATTGTGAAATTGTTGCAACAAGGACATTGAATTCTTTTCATATTTTGACTTCCCTTCTCACTTAGGAGCATATAAACTAATTTGTTCCTGCCAATATTTTAGTCCGTCTGTTGGTTTATAATAAGTTGATATACCACCATATTGGTTTATTATCCCAAATTCATTAGTAGCTGTATCATATCTAAAATAGGTACCTCCATCTGAAACAAAAGATTGTGTTGTTGAAGTGGGAGACTTCTCAAGAAAGTTTTTTGCACCATTTAGATATTCGGTTTCGGTCGTATAACCAAAGTCATCTTTATGGTCGTTAAAATGTTTTTGCAAAGTACTTTTACCATTAGCTCTTGTAAAGTCTAATTCTGGGTTTCGCGTTCCACTAAAAGCCTTACCAGTATAACCCGCTCCCTCAGCCGCCTTACCCGACTTCACGAAAAACTTGTCATAGTACTTGTTTAACTCTGCTTTCACTTCAGCGGTGATGGGGATTGTCTTCTGGCCTACCTTGTAGGTGCCTACGGCCACATTGTCAATAAATCCGCTTCCGGCGAGAATCGATACGGCATTGAGGGCTTTTTCCAGGTTGCTTAGTTCTTCACCTGTGAAAATGTTTTTGCCTCTTACCAATTCGACAATGCCCTTCACACTTCCTACAACAGGCGCAAAATCCAGTGTAATACTTGCCAGTTCTCCTAATACTTTTCGTCCTGGGCTGGCATAGTATCCTTCATAAATTCCTGCTTCGTATTGCTTCTGCTCCAGATAGGACTGGGTACTTTGCTGAGCCTGCTGTCCCACTTGCTGGAAGGTACGAGGGTCATATCCTTTGGAAGCCGCATAGGCCAGAAAATCGACTACCTTACCGCTATGAAGGTGGCTTTGATGGAACACATCCCCTTTAGACAGGGAGTATCCGCCTGGGGACAGCTTGTATTCGTTCAGCAATTTTTCCAAATTGGTTTCATTCACAGTAAGTCGCTTGCCTTCATCGGTTACGAATACATGGCTCCCGTTCGACGTTTCGTCATAATGACTGGTGAGCTTGATACTGGAAGTGGAACCTTTTGATGAGGCTGGAATGGACATATCGGAAATGATTCCAAGTCGGCGAAGCTCCTCCATACCGGAATAACTGCCATTTCCTGCTGTACCACTGGCATGAGAAGAAGGAGTACGACTGGAATAAGAATGAGTTGGAGTAGCATGTTGCTGTGTTGAAGCCGTAGTATGGCTCTGTTTTCCATTCATTTCATCCAGTTGGGATTGCGCCCATTTTCTCTGACCGGAAGTCCCGTTTTCGATCATATCCTGCAAGTATTCCATTTGATTTTCTCTCTTCAATTTATCCAGCTCGGATTGCGCCCATTTTTGTTGTCCGGCATTGCCGGTTTGATTCAGTCCATTCAAGTATTCGATCTGGTTTAAGCGCTTTTCTTTCTCATTTATTTCATCCAGCTCATTTTGAGCCCATTTCTTCTGTCCGCTGCTGCCGTTTTTCGCCATATCCTGTAAATATGCTAGTTGATTGATTTTATCCAGCTCGGATTGCGCCCACTTTTTCTGTCCTGCATTCCCGGTTTGAGCCGTATCGCTTAGGTATGCTTTCTGATTCTGGAGCTCCTCTTCCTTCGTTAATTCTTCCAGCTCAATCTTCGCCCAGCTTCGCTGACCACTGCTGCCATTCCTCAACATATCTTGAAGATAGGCTTGCTGATTGATTTTGTCCAGTCTGTTTCTGGCCCACGCTTTCTCTCCAGCATTACCGGTGGACAACATGTTATTCAAATAAGTCTTCTCATTTTCCAAGTCCATATTCTGGTTGGACGTTCCCTTTACCACGCTCGGTGGAGCAGGCTGGACATTATGACTGCCTGAGGCAGCAGGGGACGAGGAAGTGGAGGATTGGCTTGGCGTATGGCTTGGCGTGTAGCTTGTACTGTATGCTCGGCCCAGTTGATCGGCAGCCCACTTCTGCTGACCTTCGTTCCCCGTATTCAGCATGTTCTGTAAATACGCTTTTTGATTGGCACTGATCGTCGCCGAAGCATGTACATTTGTATTCATTTTGTTCAGTTCTGCCTGAGCCCATTTTTGCTGGCCCTCATTCCCCGTTTGAAGCAAACTCTGCAAATAGGCTTGCTGGTTCGCATTTGCCGTACTGGAGGAACTTCCAGTTGTGCCAGAAGCGACTGACGCAGTTTGTGAGGCTGATCCAGTACGAGAAGCTGTATAAGAGGCAGAATAAGCCGGAGTTCCAGAGCTGGTGCGCGTATAGGCAGCCGTACCGGAGGAACTTCTGGCCGTTTGACTCGCGTTTGACACTAGTTGGGAAGCCGCCCATTTTTGCTCTCCCGCATTACCGGTTTTCAATAAATTTTGCAAATAAGCCTGTTGATTCGAGCTCATGCTTGAAGATGGACTGACTTTAGAAGTAGAAGCATACACTGCTGCCGACGATGCGGTATTCGTTGAAGTAGACGACAATGAGGAAACCGTGCTCGATTTGGTCGCAGGAGAGGAACTGGATGAGGACTGACTTTGACCACTATGTACCGGTGCGTTTGCAGCAAGCTGATTTTGTGCCCATTTCTTTTGCCCTTCATTGCCGGTTTGAATCAGATTGTTCAGATATTGGTTCTGATTCATTTTGCTGAGTTCAGCTTCTGCCCATTTCTTCTGTCCTTCGTTTCCGGTCTTCGTGAGATTTTCCAGATACTTCTTCTGATTCGAATCGGAACTGCTGGAAGAGGACGAACTTTTCGAAGTATGGGTGGCAGAACTGGACGACTGAGTTTGGTAGGTCGATCGAGCCGTACTAGAAATCGTCAGTCTGTCTGATGAGGAGCTACTTCGAGATGGTATCGTTTGCAAGTGGGGCAAATAAGATTTTGATGTTATCCCATTGACGGGCGTACTGGTTGTACTTGCCCAAGCCCCCTGTCTGCTGCTCCCTTGAGAACTACGGCCAAACTGAGAAAATGCGGAGCCGGAGTAAGGAATCATATGTGGCTTTCCTCCTATGTATATTGATTGATATGGTTCTAATATCTTATAATATTACATAATTAGTCATTTGAATAGCTATTTTTTAACACATACTAGAAAGAAGGAATCAATTTGAAACCAATCACATTAACGGAAGAATGGATATATCAGGACCATATCCTTATTCTCCCTCATGCCGTCACGCTACACCCTGAACAGAAGCACTATTTTGTCATTGATTTTTCCAGAAAGTTCACCGAACCTGATTTGCGCAAATTGCCTGCGATGGTGATGTCGGCTCGAACCAAGCAGGAAAAGTATATTATACATAAATATAATGTTGTGTTAGGAGAAGTGAATGGGGATGTTTAAACTGGCTTTCAAACCTCACTATGAAGCCCTTCATTTTACAAATGAATTCGGTCATTATCTCTATGGCGGCATGGGCACCTTTATGAATCATTATTTCCCTCATCGCAGCGAGTCAACTGGTTTCGCCTTTATTTACCGCGAAGAGGAGTATCCAGATATTGAGTCTTCGCTTTTTCCGGGGCAGCAGGATATCGTAGCCTTTTCCTATGCCGAATCCGGGAGGGCGGGGGACCTATCTTTTGATATTGCGGTATGTCATTTCTATGAGTTTCAGTTCATGACTGAACCATCCTTTCTGCAAGGACGCAAACTCGTTTATGTCATTCATTCCATACCCACTCCTGAGCCCTATTATCCAGAAAATCCATTCGGAGAACACGATGAGCTTAGAGCAAAGTTTGAAAACCTGTGTTACGCAGCCGATTCACTCGTATGTGTCTCTCATGCTGAAAAACAAAA
This sequence comes from Marinicrinis sediminis, assembly GCF_042685085.1. Lineage (NCBI taxonomy): Bacteria > Bacillati > Bacillota > Bacilli > Caryophanales > Paenibacillaceae > Marinicrinis > Marinicrinis sediminis. The sequence continues at coordinate 105,072 of NZ_JBHUMM010000010.1, read as the reverse complement.
GCTGTGCGCCATATATCCGGATCTGGAAAGCAAGGCGGTCGTGATCCATAACGGGATGAATTTCAAAGAAATCTCACACTCGACCCATGCAAGTGAAACAAGAGAATTAAGTGAGGCAAGTCAATTAGGAGAACTAAGAGAAGTAAGAGAGGAAAGAACTATTTTCGGATTTTTAGGTCGCCTGGACTACCGAAAAGGATTACTAGAAGCGCTCAAGGAGCTAAAAGGATTAAACTTCGAGCTGCACATCGCCTGCGGGGGAGAAGACCCGGAACATTTGTCTGCGGTGTTGCAATATATCGAAGCGGCGAACCTGCAATCGCAGGTCCGGTTCATGGGGTGGTGTAGCGGAACCAGAAGGGACGCTTTCTTGCAGTCGCTGGATGCCTTGATCGTGCCTTCTCTGTATGAACCGTTCGGCTATGTCATATTAGAAGCCATCGATGAAGGCATTACCCTGATTTCTTCTAACGGCGGTGGGATTCAGGAGATTGTCGGAGATTATAAATATCAGTTCGATCCATACCAGCCAGGAGAAATGCGCGACGCTATATGTCAGTTTCAAAGAGATGAGGCCAGTATGATTCAGGTCGAACTGGAAAAGCTGCAAACTCAAAAAGTATACTTTACCGCAGAACGGATGGTACGCAACTACGAACAGCTCTTTCGTACACTCCTGTCTTCTCCAGCTTCTCCCTGACCCGGACCAGGCCGTACTGGCTAATCATTCAGCCGAATCAGCAGGGAACCGTCCTTGTTCCTTCCCAACTTCACCTCGCACTTGGGACAATTCGCCACGTCCCTGGGCACCGATATCATCTGTTCACAGGCCGGACAAGCTTCAATGCCTTGTTTGGCCTGCTTCATATAGGATCGAACGCTTTTAACCACCGAGTACGCGCCAATCACGAGCAAAACCACCAATCCTGCCATGATCAATCTGACCAACAGCATTCGAGTCACCTCTTCCCCGTAGATTATTCGTTTTCCTGTCAACCTTACTACAAAGGGGACTGAATGACCAGTCAGACAAGCTCTCGACCTGTTTTTCCCAACTTCTCAATCTCATCCGATTCATACGCGCGCATCCCCATCGATTCGGTTGTAGCTACATTGTACATCGCACAGGCGACAGTCATGGCCTGAATCGGTCTGTATCGTCTCAGTTTGCCAGTCATGGCAAAGGAAATGCCCTTACCGATGACGGCACCCGCACGCTCACCCAGTCGGAATTCCTTTCGGTCTCCAAGAAGCAGAGAAGGTCTGAAAATATGCAGCGAACGAAGCTTCATCTGCTGAAGAGCTTTCTCCAGCTCGCCTTTCACCCGATTGTAAAACACACCGGAGCTGGCATTTGCGCCCAGTGCCGTAATGATGAGAAATTGACTGGCTTCCTCTTCCTTCGCTTTTTGAGCTAGCGCGTAGGGGTACACATAATCTACCTGGCGAAATGCATCCTGAGACCCTGCTTTCTTGATCGTTGTGCCAAGCGTACAGTAAACATCAGCCTGTGCGAAGGATATCTCCAGCTCATGAAGCTTTTCAAAATCCACCTTTCGCTGGACCAGCTTCGAATGTTGCAGGGGTAGCTCTCTTCTTCCAAGCAATACAACTTCATCATAACGATTGTCAGCCAGCATCAGTTCCAGCAAATGTCCGCCTACCAAACCACTCGCTCCGGCCAGAATCGCTCTCTTCATAACCATCCCTCTTTCTTTTCTTATTTATCAATCGCTGCACAATCAGGAATGGGCTGTCGATCGCCTGCGCCATGACCCGCTTGGAATCAACGGAGCATGTCTATGCGCTCTCCACACATACACCCAGCCCTCCCTTGCACGGCTGACATCCTGAATCCAGACACGGTCGTATTCATTATCTGGATGCGCTGGCCCAAAATAGTCCTCCAATGCATCCAGCACAGACAACGCTTCTTTATTTAACGTCAACCATTCACCATGCACAATCCCTTTGGCTGACGAAGCGTGTAAGGTCCGCGCTTTTTGTAAGGTCGGCGTCTGCTGGGAGATCCGCCTTGCTTGCGAATTCTGAGCCGTCTGAGCCGCCAGAGAAGTCTCCTGAGAGGTCTGCTTGAACTCAGAGACCTTGGCTGCCTGCCGCGATTGCATAACCTTCTCCTCGTCCAACAGCAACAGACCGGGATAGGGACCGAGATGCACGAGCGTACCGTATATCTGTCCTGCTTCCAACGCCCGTAGATGAGTATTGACCAGGTGATGATTGCATTCGCCCTGAAGGAGCGTTCCATATACGAAAACCGATACGACGGAATCTTGCCAAGTAGCCACAGTCTACTTCTCCCCTTTAACCAGCAATCCCGCTTCTGTCAAGCCTTGGTGCAGTCCCTGCACAAAGACCAATGCCTGCTCATTATCTCCATGCACACAGACTGTATCCGCTTCAAGTGGCACCACAAGGCCTCTTCTGCTCATGACTTCCTTCCGTTCCAGAATGGACATCACCTGTGAAATGGCCTGCTGGGCATCATGAATCACGGCCCCCGGCAGCGATCTTGGCGTCAAGGCGCCATCGTCTTCATACATGCGATCTGCGAATATTTCGCGAGCTACCCGCAGACCCCGCTTCCTTCCCTGTTCGATCAACTCACTACCGGCCAGTCCATACAGCACAAGTTCCCGATCCACATCATAGACAGCCGCTGCCACCGCCGCTGCTAGCTCCGGCTGTCTGGCTGCCATATTGTAGAGCGCCCCGTGCGGCTTCACATGATGAAGGCGCGCCCCTTCAATCTGCACAAACGCCCGCAAGGCCCCGACTTGATACACGATCATGTCATAGACTTCCTCTGCCGTAACCTGCATTTCCCGCCGTCCGAAGCCTTGCAGATCAGGCAGGCCGGGATGCGCACCGATATGAATCTCATGCTGGACACACGCTTTCACCGTGCGCTTCATCACAGAAGGATCACCGGCATGAAAGGCACAGGCGATATTCGCGGACGTGATCCACGGCAATATGTCTGCATCCTGACCCATCTGATAAACGCCAAAACTCTCGCCCAAATCGCAGTTCAGATCGATGTTCAATCGCATGAATCCTCCTCCTCCTTTTCTTTCCTCTCTGGATAATCGTCATACATGACATCGACTTGATTCTTTAACCGTTTCGATTATTCCTTTCTATCCCCATCTGTCCCTTTCTGTCCCTTTCAGTCTCTGTCTATTACCCTCTCTCTCCTGATCTGTCCCGATTTATATCCACTTATCCTCGTTTCTTCCCATCTATCCCCGTTTATCCTCATTGTGATCCCGTTCTCACTTACCTCTGACAGTTTGTCAACAACTCGCAAATGATCTTGCTTCCCACTGTCTGGCATAGTACGATTGCGTTACATATGACAACGATACAGCTAGGGGTGCCCGGCGCTTTGCCGACGGCTGAGAGGAAGTATCCAACCCTTGTACCTGATCTGGTTCGTACCAGCGTAGGAAAGCTGTCCCGATCTGTTTCACTCCGTTCATCGTGACGTGCTGTCTGTTCGTCCGAGACCCGACCGTGACCGCTCCCAGCTTGCCCGCGCCGGTAAGCTGTTTTTTGTGTCCCATTTTCCTTGGAAAGGATGAAAATACCATGATGGATACGCGCGATACCCTACTCATCGGCGACACACCGATCACGAATCGTCTATGGCTTGGCACCGGCAAATACGGCCATATGCAAACGATGAAAGACACCTTGCAGGCTGCGCAATCACAGGTCATCACCGTCGCCGTGCGACGAGCCGAATGGTCAGAAACGGAGGATTCGATCCTGCATCATCTGCCGGATAACACCATCTTGCTGCCCAACACCTCCGGTGCCCGAAATGCGGAAGAAGCCGTTCGCATAGCCAGACTGGCACAGGCAGCCGGGATGGGCAACTGGGTCAAAATCGAGGTGATTCGTGATCAGAAATATTTGCTCCCGGACAATCTGGAAACGATTCGGGCTTCAGAAAGATTAGTGAAGGAAGGCTTCATTGTGCTTCCCTATATGTCGCCCGATCTGATGGCAGCGAGGCAACTGGAAGAGGCAGGGGCCGCAGCTGTAATGCCGCTCGGCGCTCCGATCGGTTCCAATCGGGGCTTGCAAATGAAAGAACTGATTCAGATCATGATCATGGAGGCTCGCCTTCCCGTTATTGTCGATGCAGGCATCGGAAGACCGTCTGATGCTGGACTGGCAATGGAAATGGGAGCAGCAGCGGTACTGGTCAATACTGCCATTGCCACCGCCCGGCATCCCGTCCTCATGGCAGAGGCTTTTCATCTCGCCGTACAGGCCGGACGCAAAGCCCATCTCGCCGGGCTCGGTCCGGTATCCGCATCTGCTCAAGCCCAAGCTTCTTCTCCCCTGACAGGATTTCTAGGTGAAAGGAGCTGATTCATCCATGGGCTTCTATGAAACCTGCACTGCCCTCCAGTCCAGGCCACTCAGCACGATCATGGCTAACATGCATGCACGCGATGTCGAGAAAGCGCTGCTGAAGTCCCATCTGGACGAGCAGGACTATCTGGCTCTGCTCTCTCCAGCCGCAGAGCCTTACCTGGAGCCGATGGCCCAAAAGGCGCACCAGCTGACGATTCAGCACTTTGGTCGCGCCATCTTGCTATATGCTCCACTCTATGTGTCCGATCATTGTGTCAATCATTGTACGTATTGCAGTTTCAGTGTCGTCCATGATTTCCCCAGAAAACAACTGGAGCCGCAACAGCTCGAAAAAGAAGCCGCTTTGTTGCATCAGGCCGGATTGCGCCATGTTCTGCTGCTGAGCGGTGAGTCTCCCTTGCAGGCTTCTGCCGCCTACTTCCAGCGCTGTGTGCGCGCATTGTCCACCTGGTTCCCTTCCGTCTCCCTGGAGGTACAGCCGCTGCAAACCGCTGAATATGAAGCATTGGCAAAATGCGGGGTCGAGGGCTTGACCGTGTATCAGGAGGTATATGATCCACACCTCTATGCCAAGCTGCACCTGAAAGGGCCCAAGCGACACTATCGCACGCGAATCGATACACCGGAAAGAGCGTGTTCCGCAGGCATCCCTTCGGTCACCATCGGTGCCCTTCTCGGTTTGGGTGATGCACGAACCGAAGCCTTTACAGCCGGCCTGCATGCCCGGACGCTGCAGTCTCGTTATTTAGAAACGGCCATACAGATGGCTTTTCCTAGAATTCGCCCTCACCTCGGCTCTTTTCAACCTGCCCATCCTGTTGATGATCGCCTGCTCACCCAGATCATGCTCGCTTATCGACTCTTCATGCCTGCCTCTGGCATCACCCTCTCCACCAGGGAACGGGCAGCGCTTCGCGATCAGTTGCTGCCACTTGGTGTCACGAAAATGTCTGCCGCCTCTTCCACCGCTGTTGGGGGTTATGCGCTGGCTTCAGAAACACCGGGGCAATTTGAAATCTCCGATACCCGAACGGTGGCCCAGGTTTGCAGAGCGATTAAGGAGAAAGGCTATCAGCCAGTCAGAAAAGACGGCTGCAATCTTTATCCCCAAGCCTCCCCTTGAGCGCCAAGGCTCGGGTGAGTGCTTCCAGTTCTGCTTCCCTTTGCAGCCATAACTGCTCCGCCTCTGTGACCGAGACCCAGGCAAAACGAATGGATGTGCCTGGGGGCAGCTGCGCCAAAACCGGCACATCCACCGAGGCCACCTGGGCGATGCGCGGATACCCGCCAGTCGCCTGACCGTCCGCCATCAAAATGACAGGCTGCCCGTTTGGCGGCACCTGAACCGTCCCGACTGTCACCGGTTCTGTCTTCATCTGAAACGAAGCCAACGGGTGTAGCGGACTGCCCTCTAGCCGGTAGCCCATCCGATCCGACTGCGGCAAAATTCGAAAGTCGGTTGACTTCAGCTTCTCTCTGCTGCGCTTGGGAAATGAATCGATCTCCCGTCCCTCCATGACCCGAATGACCGGTTCAGGCTCCTTCCAATCCAGAATGGGGACGCGCCATGACGGACGGTACAGCCTATCCGTTCGGATTGCTCGTCTCCCGATGCATGGCGGGTTCTGCGGCTGCTCTGCGTTCAAGGCAGCCGACGGGCGGATGACCAGTTCATCTCCTGCCCGTAGCGTTCTGCCCCCGATCCCACCGAATCCTCCGCGTACATACGTACTGCGACTGCCCAGCACAATCTCGGCTTCGAACCCACCCTGTACCGCCAGATAGGCCCTGCATCCTTTTCTGAAACTGCCGATGCTCAGTACCGTGCCGGCCGGGAGATAGACAGGTCGCCACATGGGAATTTCCTGTTGATTGGCCTGAACCGAACAGGCACCTCCGCAAATACTGATCCACATCCCTTGCTGAATGTCGAGCGTGGGACCGACCCAGGTCATCTCCAGCACGGCTGCCTCATCTTCATTGCCCAGCAATCGATTAGCGACTCGGCTCGACCAGCGATCCATCACACCGCTGACCGGCACACCCAGATGCCGGTGTCCGATTCGTCCCTGATCCTGCAAGGTCGTATAGACTCCGGGCTTCTTCACTTTCATTCCAATACGCTGACTGACCTCTTCTTCACGGTCCGTCCCGTTCTGACGGACAGGCTCAACTGGTTCCCTTCCCCCTTGCTGTTCCACAGGGCATCACCTCCTTGTTCGCCATTTCCTGCAACCGTCAAACAGGGCCGTCTGGGCAGACGTCCCTATTCACGATAACGCTCATAATCCACTTTCGAGATCGGTTCGAACCTGACGCGATCCCCCGGTTGCAGATAGGAAGGCTGATCGCGATGAGGATCGAAGAGCGACATGGGGGTTCGCCCAATCAGTTGCCATCCGCCTGGAAGGGTGAGTGGATACACACCTGTCTGGACGCCGCCAATGCCCACACTTCCCTTCTCCACCTGAATACGAGGCTCGGCGCGTCTGGGAACTGCGATCCGTTCGTCCATTCCCTGCAAATAAGGGAATCCGGGCGCAAACCCGATCAGGCTGACGACATATTCCCGCTCCGAATGCAGACGGATCACCTCGGACGTATCCATTTGAAGATGGTTCGCTGTCACATCCAAATCCGGTCCGTACTGACCACCGTAGCAAACCGGGATGATTTTGAGACTGCCAGCCCCTTTTTCGGATATCCGCTCCTGCATACGAAAAAGCTGATGCCGCTCGTGAATCTGCATTTTCATCCAATGTGACACGGACGAAAGGGCAAGCGACGAGCGATGCAGTCGCTGCACGACTGCAGGATCATAATAAACCGTCAACACTTCATCCGTCGCGATACATTCAACCATGCCTGAAATGGGCCGAACCCGCAGTTCCTTCAGAAATGCTTGAATATAGGGGAATAACGGAATCGAGGTGCTGGAATAGAACTGAACGGTAATGGCTTGTTCCGAGATCGGAATCATATCAAGGGTAATCGGGTTCATAACGGTTCCACCTCCCATCAAGGTTGTGGACTTGCTCGGCTTCCTCCGATCGTCAAACAGATACAAGCCGCTCGCCTGAGCCGTTTGAGCCGTTCGTCATGAGGAAGAAAAAAAGCGGCTCTCCGCCGCCATTCTCCAAGCATTCCCTTCTGTCCGGTCCCTCTATTATAACGCATGGCAATGATTTCCGTACAGCGCCATTACAGGTCAGCAATGCTACACCACCAGATAGTGCTTCACCTGCTCGTCGTCCAAAATAGACACATCCCCGGAAGCAACAACGGTCCCTTTTTGAATGACATAGACGTAGTCTGCCACACTCTTCACAAACTCCAGACTTTGCTCCACGAGCAAAATCGCAGTATCGTGCTGCTCCTTGATGTCTCGAATCACCTGCTGGATATCCTGTACGATCGAGGGCTGAATCCCTTCCGTCGGCTCATCCAGAATGAGCAGCTCCGGCTCAGACGCGAGCGCTCTGGCGAATGCCAGCTGCTGTTGCTGCCCTCCGCTCAGGTCTCCGCCCTTGCGGGCAAAAAACTCTTTCAGAATGGGAAACTTCTCGATAGCAGCAGGTGGAATCTCCTTCTTGCGAGGCTTCGTCCCCTCCAGTCCCATCCAGATGTTCTCGTAGACGGTCAATTGACCGAATATCTCTCTGCCCTGCGGCACATAGCCAATGCCTGATTTCGCCCGCAGGTGAGGAGAAGCGGTATGCAGCTTGTGATCTTTATAAGTGATGGAACCTTTACTGCTTTTCAAAATACCCATGATCGCCTTCACAAGCGTCGTCTTGCCGACTCCGTTTCGCCCCATGAGACATACGACCTTGCCCGGCTCCACCTGCATGGTTACATCGCGAATGACCGTGCTCTCACCGTAGCCAACTTCCATATTCTTCACTGCTAGCATGACTCATCCCGCCTTTTTTCCCAAGTAGACTTCCGCGACCCGATCATCGCTCTGTATATCGCTCATCGTGCCTTCCTTCAGCAATTGACCTTCATGCATGACCGTGACCAGAGACGAGTAGTTGCGCACAAACTCCATATCATGCTCCACCACGACTACAGCGCGCTCTCTCGTAATCTCCTTCAGCAATTCGCCTGTTTTCTCTGTTTCCGCATCGGTCATCCCGGCTACCGGTTCATCCAGCAACAGGACACGGGGGTCTTGCAGGAGCATCATGCCAATCTCCAGCCATTGCTTCTCCCCGTGCGATAACCCTCCGGCTCGAAATCCCGACTTGTCGGAAAGACCAATCATCTCCAGCTGGCCTTGAATACGGTCTCTCATCTCACGCTTTACACCGGTCGTCATCGCAGCCAGAATCCCCTTCTTCTTCTGAACGGAAAGCTCCAGATTCTCAAAGACCGTCAAATCCGTGAAGATCGACGGCGCCTGAAATTTGCGGGCAATCCCGAGCGAGGCAATCTGATGCTCTTTTCTTCGGGTGAGCGGCACCTCCGAGCCCGACGACTGTGCACGGTACAGAACCTGCCCATTCTTCGGTCTCACCTTGCCGCAGATGACGTCCAGGAAGGTTGTTTTGCCTGCTCCATTGGGGCCGATCAGGAAGCGAAGCTCCCGGTCCGCCAATTCAAAGCTCATTTCTCTCACCGCTACGAAGCCGTCAAACTCCACGGTCACTTTTTCCGAGCGCAAAATAGGTTCTCTTTTCATGCTGGCTCACCTTCCTTTTCACATATCTGTAGCCGTCTTGCAGTAATCCCATGATGCCTCTTGGCAAGAATATGACGACGATGACGAATAGTCCACCGAGGAAAAACAGCCAGCCATCCGGGTAAGCCTCACTAAAGCCCGTTTTGGCGTAATTGATCAGTAAAGTGCCAATCACTGCTCCCAAGAGTGTTCCACGGCCGCCAATCGCTACCCACAGCACCATTTCAATCGATGGCACAATGCCCATCATCGATGGGGAGATAATGCCGACATGCAGGACGAACAGCGCACCCGCAATACCTGCCAGACCTGCGGAGAGCATAAAGACAAAGGTCTTGTAGTAGGTAGGGTCATAGCCAAGAAAGCGTACGCGATTTTCCCCCTCGCTCACAGCACGCAGCACGCGACTGAACCGGGTTTTGGTCAGCCATCTGGCGAAGAAAAACACGCCGATTAGTACAGCCGCTGTAATCCAGTACAAAGTCTGCTTCACAGTTGGATCACTCATCGAAAAACCCAGAATCGTGCGATAGCCCGTAATCCCGTTCGTTCCGCCCGTATAGGCCTGTTGACCAACAAACAGGGTGACGGCGATGATTACCAGCGCTTGCGTAAGGATGGTGAAATAAACCCCGCGAATCCGGTTTTTAAATGTGAAAAATCCGAGCAGACCAGCCAGTGCCATCGGCACCAATACGATCATGAGCAACGTAAACCAGAAGGACTGGAAAGGAACCCAGAACCAGGGCAAGGCCTCCAGCCCGCTCCAGGACATGAAATCTGGTAGTTTACCTCCAGAAGACTCCAGCTTCAGATACATCGCCATACAATAGCCGCCAAGGCCGAAGAAAACACCCTGACCCAAACTCAATATGCCGGTATAGCCCCAGATCAGATCCAGCCCAATCGCCAAAATCGCAAAGGCCAGAAATTTGGCCAGCAAATTCAATCGAAAATCAGAAAGCATATAAGGAGCTAAAAACAGGGAAACGGATGACAGCATATAAACGCCGAACAAGAGCCACTTCCTTGTCGTATTCGTGTGTAGTCGTTCCATCATGGTCGTCACCTCCTAGGAATCTAATGAACGAGTTTTCATCGCAACGAAGCCCTTCGGCTTCCACTGCAGGAATACGATGATGCACAGGAATACCAGCACTTTGGCGATCGAGGCAGAGAGCCAGGATTCGAACATCGTATTGGCTACCCCGATGCTAAGCGCACCCGCTACCGTGCCAATCAGCTTACCAACTCCGCCGAGTACCACGACCATAAAGGCATCGACAATGTAATACGTGCCGAGAGATGGTCCAATCGGACCCATCAGCGACAGGGCACAACCTGCGATACCGGCAATCCCGGAGCCAATCGCAAAGGTAACCGCATCTACTCTGCGTGTCGAAACCCCCAAACAAGCTGCCATTTCCCGGTTCTGCATGACCGCACGCATCCGTCTTCCTGACGCACTGCGATAAATATACAGATACATGGCTATCAGACAAACAGCGACAAGCGCAATGATAAACAACCGTTTATACGGCAAGGTCAATCCGCTGGAGACGACCAGTCCGCCATCCAGCCAGGTAGGACTCGTTACCGCTACGTTTGGCGCACCGAAAATGTTGCGTGCCAGCTGCTGCAAGACCATACCTACGCCCCATGTCGCCAGCAAACTGTCCAGCGGTCGGCCATACAGGAAGCGCACGAGCGTGACCTCCATCAACAGACCGAATACAGCTGCCACTAGGAAGGATATCGGGATCGACAACAGAAAGTACCAGTTGAACAGCGCTTCCGGCGCATATTTAGAAAAGGCCAGCTGGGTAACGTATACCGAATAAGCACCAATCATAATGAATTCCCCATGTGCCATATTGATGACATTCATCAGACCGAATGTGATCGCAAGCCCCAACGCGACAAGCAGCAGAATGGAGCTTAAGCTGATGCCATTGAATAATTGTGAAAGATACAGCTCCATGCCATTTCTCTCCTTTCCGATTTGGGAGACTGTGCATCCAGGAACATAGAAGGACAGAAGGAGGCGAGGCCTCCTTCAATCCTATTATGCCTTTCAGCGATGAAGAGGTTTAGTTTCCGAGTCCTTCCGCCCAGTCATAGCCCTCCAGGAATGGATCTGGCTTTACCGGTTCCGGTGTGCTGTAGATTTCCTTAAACTGACCATCTGCCTGCACTTCGCCGATCAAGACCTTCTTGTAGATATGCTGGTTGTCGCCATCGATGGTAACCAGTCCTTCAGGACCCTGGAATTCAATGCCCTTTGCTGCTTCTCGAACCTGATCCACATCCGTGGTACCCGCTTTCTCTACTGCAGCCGCCCACAGGTATACCGCGAGATATCCAGCTTCGATCGGATCAGCTGTCACCCGGTCGCTGCCGTACTGTGCCTGATAATTTTTCACGAAGGTGGCATTTTCCGGTGTATCCGTCGTCTGGAAGTAGTTCCATGCAGCCAGGTGACCTTCCAGTACGTCAGCCCCGATTCCGCGAATTTCTTCTTCCGCTACACTAACGGACAATACCGTGATGTCATCAGAGGAAATGCCTGCATCCTTCAACTGCTTGAAGAAAGCTACGTTCGAGTCCCCATTGAGGGTATTGTAGATCACATCCGGTTTAGCGGAGTTGATTTTACTAATAATGGTGCTGTATTCCGTATGTCCAAGCGGGGTATATTCCTCCCCAACCAGCTCTCCGCCTTCTGCTTCCAGCTGAGCTTTGATGATTTTGTTTGCCGTACGTGGGAACACATAGTCAGATCCGAGCAGGAAGAAACTGCTTCCCCGGTTTTCCAGCAACCAGCTCACAGACGGCACGATTTGCTGATTCGTCGTCGCTCCGGTATAGAAAATATTCGGAGATGATTCCAGTCCCTCATACTGAACCGGATACCAGAGCAATCCGTTCAATTCTTCAAATACAGGAAGCATCGCCTTGCGGCTTGCAGATGTCCAGCCTCCGAACACGGTAGCCACCTCATCCTGAGAGATCAGCTTGCGGGCTTTCTCTGCAAAGGTCGGCCAATCCGATGCGCCATCCTCCACGACCGGGATGATTTGCTTGCCGAGTACACCGCCGTTCGCGTTGATCTCTTGAATCGCCATCATCTCTGAATCCTTCACAGATACTTCACTGATTGCCATCGTTCCGGACAATGAATGTAAGATTCCAACCTTGATTCCTTCTTCCGCGCTTCCACTTCCATTGGCTTGGGTACCTTCTCCGGAGTTGCTGGCTCCATTGGATGCCGTGTTCTCCCCACAGGCGGCCAGCAGCATGGATACACTCAACATCAGCGTCAGCAATGCCAGCAGGCTTCTCTTTGTTTTTCTCTGCGGCGTGTGTCGTTGTGATTCTCTCTTCATTTCTCTCTTGGTTTCTCTCATGTCTTTGTTTTTTCTCATGCTTCTCTCTCCCTCTCCACCCCTATTTTTCCGAACAATCAATGGAAAGTGTTCCCTGTCGTTCGTATTTCCCATTATAGAGAATAAATAAGCTTCGTGTCAATATATCTTACATAAAAAATTATTTTACTTGCCAATCACCGAATTTTTTATGATTTTGGTGGCGATATCAGGAATTTGTGTTATAATACCTTACATAAGTAATCGATAGTAACGAAATTTGCTTACAATCAAACGCGTTATCTCACATGAAAGATAAATGAATAGCGTCACCCTTCGATCCTGAGATGCAAGTCATGGGGTTTGATCATCTCTGATCCTTCCATGAAGAGATGGTTGAGAAGACATGCCTCATTGAACTGAAATGTTAAATAGAAGACGGGTGAGCTGAAAAATGTGAAATCGAAAGATGTTGAATAGAAAGAAGAGGGATGTTCATGCACTTAACATTAAGAGAAAGAGATTTATTACTCATCTATGTCGCCTCTGACCTGGCACGCAAACGAAGAGCAAAAGGATTGAAGCTGAATCATCCGGAAGCGGTCGCTTTGCTGACATCAGAATTGCTGGAAGGAGCCAGGGAAGGGAAAAGTGTTGCGCAGCTCATGCAAGAGGGCGCCCACATTCTAAGCCGGAGCGATGTGATGGAAGGGGTGCCGGAGATGATTCCCGAGGTACAGGTTGAAGCCACCTTCCCGGATGGCACCAAGCTAATTACGGTTCATGAACCGATCCGTTAGCGAAAGAAGAAATCCAGTGATCTTTACAGATAAAGGTACGGAGGTCTATAGAAATGCAGAAACAGAAATGCAGGACAATAGAGAAATAAAAATATGCCGATACAGAGATACAAGATGCAGAGATACGGAGAGATAGGAAATAGCAAATCAGAGAGATAGGGAAATAGGAATATAGGGATATGGAAATATCACAATTCTCGAAGGAGGCATGGACAAATGATACCTGGCGAATATCGATTACGAAGAGAGCCCATCGTCATTAACAAGCACCGCAAAACCGAAAAGATGATTGTCACCAACGCCGGAGATCGACCGATCCAGGTAGGCTCCCATTTTCATTTTTATGAGGTCAATAAATCGTTGCAATTTGATCGAAAACAGGCATACGGCATGCGACTGCATATTCCCGCCGGCCTTGCTATTCGTTTTGAGCCTGGTGAAGAAAAACCCGTCACCCTCGTCCGTATTGGCGGGGAAAGAAGTATCTATGGACTGAATGGATGGGTAAATGGCCCGCTCGATGAAACCGAGCCGCAAGCACATCTGCAAATACACAAAAACAGCCGGAGCAACGGTCTGGGAAACAACCAGACAAACAGCCTACTAAATGGTCTGAAACAAGGGACGGAGGAATCAGAAGCATGAGCACACATGACGAACATCATATGGATCGAAACCAGTATGCCTCGATCTTCGGACCGACAACCGGTGATGCGATCAGACTGGCTGATACCGATCTGTGGGCAGTCGTAGAAAAGGATTACACCGTATATGGGGATGAATGCAAATTTGGTGGAGGCAAGGTAATCAGGGAAGGTATGGGTCAGTCCTCCACTGCTACACGTGCAGAGGGCACCATCGACCTTGTACTGACCAATGCCCTGATCATCGACCATTGGGGCATTGTAAAGGCCGATATCGGAGTAAGGGACGGCCGGATCGTGGGCGTCGGCAAAGCCGGCAACCCGCATACGATGGATGGCGTTCACCCCGATCTCGTCGTGGGTGCGTCTACGGAAGTCATCGCCGCAGAAGGCTGCATTGTGACGGCAGGCGGCGTAGACAGCCACATTCATTTTATATGTCCGCAGCAGATTGAGACAGCACTTGCATCCGGGGTTACAACCATGATCGGTGGCGGTACCGGACCTGCAACAGGCAGCAATGCCACCACCTGCACGCCTGGAGCCTGGAACATTCACCGGATGCTGGAATCCGCAGAGGCCTTTCCGATGAATATGGGCTTTCTGGGCAAGGGGAATGTCTCCACCCATGCCCCAATACGTGAACAAGTAGAAGCTGGAGCCATTGGCCTGAAGCTGCATGAGGATTGGGGAACCACATCCGCCGCAATTGATGCCTGTCTGACAGTAGCAGATGAAATGGACGTACAGGTAGCCATTCACACCGATACACTGAATGAAGCCGGTTATCTGGAGGATACGCTGGCGGCCATCAATGGCAGAACCATCCATACGTATCATACCGAAGGGGCTGGCGGTGGACATGCGCCGGACATTATCCGTGCTGCCGGAGAGCTGAATATTATTCCGTCCTCGACGAATCCGACCCGTCCGTTTACCGTCAATACGATCGAAGAACATTTGGATATGCTCATGGTCTGCCATCATCTGGACAGCTCGATCCCGGAAGATGTCGCTTTCGCCGATTCCCGCATTCGTCCTGAAACGATTGCGGCCGAGGATGTCCTGCATGACAGGGGCGTATTCAGTATTATCAGTTCGGACTCCCAGGCGATGGGGCGAGTTGGCGAAGTCATTATCCGCACCTGGCAAACCGCAGACAAGATGAAACAGCAGTTCGGCGCCTTTCAGGAAGATGAATCTACGAATGGCGACAATACCCGCATCAAGCGGTACGTAGCCAAATACACCATCAATCCAGCTATTACCCATGGCATCTCACATGTGGTCGGATCGATAGAGCCAGGCAAATGGGCAGACCTGGTGCTGTGGAAGCCAGCTTTCTTCGGAGTCAAGCCGGAGCTGATCGTCAAGGGGGGCATGATTGCCTTCGCCCAAATGGGAGATCCGAATGCCTCGATCCCGACGCCCCAGCCCTCTTACGGCAGACCGATGTTCGGTGCGTATGGCAAAAGCACGCAGTCCCGTTCGATCACCTTCCTGTCTCAGGCCGGATATGAACAGGGTGTTCATCAGAAGCTGGGTTTGCAAAAACAGATCGAGGTGGTCAGTCAGTGCCGCAGCATCAGCAAAAAAAGCATGATTCACAACGATGCCACACCGGATATTGAAGTGAATCCCGAAACCTATGAAGTCAAGGTGGACGGTCAGGTTCTGACCTGTGCCCCTGCTGAACTTGTGCCCATGGCACAGCGATATTTCTTGTTTTAATGAGGATGGAAATGGAGGTCAGGGATGTGAAGCCAGACAACAAATTGCTGTACTATGTGCAGATGCTGGACTCCGCGCTGCCAATCGGGTCCTTTTCCCACAGTTTCGGCCTGGAAACCTATGTCCAGAAGGGGGTCATTCGCAACTTGGATGACTTGGAAAAGTATATCGCGGCTACGCTTCATGCCAGTCTGGCCCCCTTTGAAGGTCTGGCTATGAAAGGCATGTATACCGCGCTCGAACAAAAAGACTGGAAGACATACGTCCATTACGACGAACTCATCTTCACACAGCGCACAGCGAGAGAATCCAGAGAAGCCATACACAAGATGGGCAAGCGATTGCTGAAGCTAGTGAAGACCCTGTACCCGTGGATGCAGCTCGCTCAGCTGGAAGAAGCCTTGAGCAAACAAGGGTATGGCACCTTGCCAGCCATCCATACGTATACCGCCCATCAATTGGGAATCGGCCTGCACGAAACGATTACCGGCTATCTGTACACGAGTGTATCCATGATGGTCAACAGTGCGCTTCGGTTGATGTCCATGGGACAAACACAAGGGCAACAGCTCATTCAACAATCGATACCGCAGATCGAACAGGCATGGAAAGAGGTCTCTGCGCTTCCTCCTGAGGAGCTTCATGCACATGCGTGGCTCCAGGAAATCTACGAAATGAATCATGAAACGTTGTATTCAAGACTATTCATGTCCTGAATCACACCTGTCATCCAAATCTAAACACACCATAACCGTTTACAACCACAAGGGAGGAATTACAATGTGTCAAGGTCAAGGTCATCATCATCGCCAATGGGAATCCCCTGCTGTACCCGCTAATCGCCCCATTCGAATCGGAATCGGGGGGCCTGTCGGTTCAGGCAAAACCGCTCTGGTAGAAAAGCTGTCCAAAAGATTGCGTGATCGCTACAGTTTGGCTGTCATCACGAATGATATTTATACAAAAGAAGATGCGGCGATTCTCAACCGTCAGGATGCATTGCCGTCAGAACGAATTATCGGCGTGGAAACAGGCGGCTGTCCGCATACCGCCATACGGGAAGACGCCTCTATGAACTTTGAAGCAGTCGAAGAACTGGAAGCGCGGTTTGACGATTTGCAAATGATCTTCATTGAGAGCGGCGGAGATAATCTTGCGGCAGCCTTCAGTCCAGAACTGGTAGATCGATTCATTTATATTATTGATGTCGCCCAAGGCGAAAAGATTCCGCGAAAAGGCGGCCCGGGCATCATGCGTTCCGATCTGCTGCTGATCAACAAAACAGACCTTGCTCCCCATGTAGGTGCCAGTCTCGAAGTTATGAGAGCAGACACAGATCGCATGCGCGGGGATCTGCCCTATGTATTCAGCAATTTGATGAACGGGGAAGGACTTGATGAAATCATCGCATGGCTGGAACAGCAGCTGCCGACAGGAGTGAATGCCCTTGACCACCCACACCATGAACACTCAGCTCACACAGAAGGAGAACATATCCCTCATACAGAAGGAGGACACAACCAGGCTGGTTAACAGCCGTCTGTATGGTCAATTTAGCAACCGTCAGGGCCGGACAACGCTGGTGGATCGCTATGTCGAAGCGCCGATGAAGATATCCAAAACCCACCGGATGAACGACGACGAAACCTTATACGTTTGTATGATGGATGCTTCTCCCGGTCTGCTGGATGGAGATGAATATGATATCCGGCTCACGCTTCAGGAGGACAGTAAAGTTTATTTTACCAATCAATCATCTACCAAGGTTCACCCAGCCAGACAAAGAGGGTCCAGGTTAATCCAGCGCCTGGATCTGGCGCCTCGCGCCAGACTGGAACTCATGCCTGAACCGACGATACCTTATGCAGACAGTTCCCTCCACGCTGCGACGACTGTACACTTGAGCGAGGGTTGTCAATTTGCGTATGCCGACATTGTCGCGCCGGGAAGAAGCAGTTTTGGGGAGCAATTCGATTTTCACTCTTACAAAAGCACACTGGATATATACTGGGAGTCCAGGCGGGTTGCTTGTGAACGCATTGCTTTTTCACCGCTGATTCATCCGCCAAACGCCCTGTCCAGTCTGCATCGTTTCAGTCATTACGGCACCATGTGGCTGATGTCCGAGGATGATTATGCCCCTTTCATCGAGCAGTTGCGAAGCGAGGAATCGCATGAACCCCTGCAGGATATGGAAGCAGGCATGAGTCTTCTGGCCGAAAAAGGTATGATCATCCGGGCAGTGGCGATGAACAGCTGGCGCCTCCAGCAATTCTTCCACAGCATCTGGACAGCATGGAGGAAAGAGATTTGCGGCAATACCGCACCGCCCGTCCGCAAATAATGGAAGAACCCTGCGCTGCTCTCTCCTTTTTTTCAAGCGCTAATTTTAAGGTTGAGCCGAATAAAGACAAGATAAAATGAAGGATTCAGCTTCAAACATGTGAAAAACCTGACGGGTGAGCCATCCATCAGGTTTTATTTTGTTAGATTGTTCTTTATTAAGAACGATATTTTCGTTATAATGGTATAACTGGGAAAGTTGAAAGAAAGGGGTCGTATCCGATGATCGGAAAAAGAATCCAGCAATTACGCGTTTCCCATGGATTAACGCTGTCCGAGCTCGCCTCAGAGGCCAAAGTATCCAAATCATACCTGAGCAACATTGAACGAGATGTACAAACAAATCCATCCATTCATTTTTTGGAGAAAATTTCAGTCGTCCTGCAAGTAGATGTGCAGCAATTGCTTTCCAGCAATCAGACAGAATCCATTAAGGACGCCTCCATCTGATGACTGAACAGAGAGGGGGTGATGACCATAAAAAAGAGGAGCCTCTATGCACCATAGAGACTCCTTGCGGGTTCAAGATTCTGTATCCTGATTTTGCTGCTTGCGCCATTTGTTAAACTCCAGAAATTCCCGAAATTGCTCCTTGGTTACACCTGAAGACATGGCATCCTTCACCAGGAGTGTCCATTCCTGATCCAAATGCTCTCGCTCCCGTGTATCCTCGAGCAACAGTTCTTCTACCGTTGTATGTAAGACTGCACTGACCTTTTCAAGAAATTGAATTGACGGGTTCGTCTGGATATTGCGTTCAATCGAGCTGAGGTAAGATTTTGCAACACCTGCCCGTTCCGCTAGTTCCGTAAGTGACATTCGACGTTGTTTGCGGAGTTCCTGCACTCTTTTACCAATCATGATCCTGTCTCCCTTAGCAATATGACTACCCTTGCCATTCATTATAACATAGCTGTGTTCGCTCATATATAAAAAGTTTATTATAACGAACACTTTCTGCGACCAGGTCATAAAAACGATTACAAAAAATGATTAAGTGCTGTACAACCGCTTTTTCTACTAGTATATGCGAACATACCTCCTTTTAGACCGGTGAAATTGTTCGTTTTAACAGACAGCATCATTCTTTTACAATCTTTTTTCATTTTTCTTTTGTCCGACAGCAAGAAGTGACAGACTTCTTTTCACCAATACGATAAGATCATGATAGAAGCAGAGACCGATCGGGACCATTTGTTTGGATGTATAGTCGATACAACGGACACTGATCGCCCGTTGCGAACGATACGGATCAATGCTGCGAATCTGAGGAAGGAGTAATTGGAGCATGGTTTTGAATGTAAATGACATCGAAGAATTAGACTCAGAGTGGTGCGCGTTAATTCTGGAAGCGAAGAAACAAGGACTTACAATTGAGGAAATTCGAGATTTTTTTCTACATGCGGAATTCAATCAATTGCAAACGATTTACCTACCCAAAATTCTGATTGAATCCCGATAGCTCCAACACTTCTACATAGCCGACGTCCAAGCCTTCCTTGTCATGAGGAAGGCTTTATTCGTGTTGAAAATCGTCCGAACCATAGGCTCCTCACCCTCATATGGTATAGAAGCATGAAACAAAAGGAGTAGGTTGCATGATCAAAATCTATGGGAATCCAAGTCCGCTTTCCCATTCTGATATTTCTTATACACCCGGTATCTCTCCGCTCCAAAGACATATCCTGGAGACCATGATCACCCATCCTGAAGTGGCGGTTTACCGCAATCTCAATGAGCTGCGGTTCGATCTGGCTATGCGTGAGTCAATTATTCAATCCGCCTATGCGTTAAACCAAAGCGGAGCGTCCTTTGCTGTCTTCAGCCGAGCCTACTGCAATCCGATGTACTGGATTCGCACTTCAAACGGGGGGTTCCAGCTTCGGCCAGATCGCAGACCTTCCGATGCCATCCGCAATATCTTTCAGCAGGGAGATCTGTACGGGTTTGAATGTGCGACGGCAATTATCATTGTCTTTTACCATGCAGTCTTGCAAATACTCGGCGATCAGACCTTCAATGAATTGTTCCAGGGTCTGTACATCCGGGACTGGCAGCATGATCAGGATCTGCATGTCATCACCCGAAAGTATCGTATGTATATCCCCGGTGATGTCCGGTATTTCAAGAATCCGGATCATGACCCCATGAGGCCCGAATGGCAAGGTGAAAATGTTGTGGATGTCGGATACGGCCTGTACTACGGTCACGGGATCGGTATTCGGAGCGGAGCCGAAATTATCGCATTCTTGAACGGCCTCCGTTATCCAATGGCTCAACGATCTGCCTACCTGCTCGACCAGGCCACACGCATCCGTTCCTCTCAACTCTACCCCTATTACAGTCATGACGGGCGCGCGCTCGACACCCTGTATCGAGAATCCGTCCACTATGCCTCTGCCAGAATTGGATCGTCTCTAATGCTTGCCTAGCTGCTAGTACGCAAAAAAAGCTGTTGAAGCACCTGGCTTCAACAGCTTTTTGACGATGATCTGCACTTCCCTTTAAGGCTTACCTTTAAGGCTTACCTTTAAGACTGACTTTCCTTTATGGCTTATCCTTAAGGTAATTCTGAATGCCCCATCAAATATTTATCTACTTCTCTTGCAGCCTCGCGGCCTTCGTTAATGGCCCATACGACAAGGCTCGCGCCACGGCGCATATCCCCAGCGGCGTAGATGCCTTCTACATTCGTTTTGTAGTCGCCGTATTTGGCTTTCGCACCTGTCCAGCGATCACGCTCAACACCAAGCTGATCGATGACATCCCCTTCCGGACCCACGAATCCAAGTGCTAGGAAAACAAGATCGGCTTTCCATACTTTTTCTGTTCCTTCAATCACCTGGTTGTGACGGTTTCCGTTTTCGTCTTTCGTACGAATGACTTCAACCGTATGCACTTCCTTCAGGTTGCCTTCCGCATCGCCTACAAATTTGGTCGTCAGGATTTTATAGGCTCGCGGATCTTGTCCGTAATACGCCTTGGCTTCCTCTTGACCATAGTCCAGCTTGTACACGTTCGGATATTCCGGCCATGGATTGTTGGCAGGTCGCTCGTTCGGTGCTTCCGGATAAATAACGAACTGGGTGACGCTGTTGCACTTTTGACGAAGTGCAGTACCCACACAATCCGTACCCGTATCTCCACCGCCGATAACGATAACATCTTTGCCTTCTGCATTGATGAACTGACCATCCTGATGATTGGAATCGAGCAAGCTCTTCTGGTTCAGGTGAAGATATTCCATCGCGAAATGGACACCTTTCAGATCACGGCCTTCCACTTCCACGTCGCGGCCCTTCAAGGCACCACCGCACAGAATAACGGCATCAAACTCAGATTTCAGTTTGTCTGCTGGATAATCCTTGCCGACTTCACAGCTGGTGACAAATTCAATTCCTTCTTCACGAAGCTGATTCACGCGACGCTCGACCACTTTCTTGTCGAGCTTCATGTTCGGAATTCCATACATCAGCAAGCCGCCGACACGATCCGATTTCTCGAACACGGTGACGGAATGTCCGACTGAATTGAGCTGCTGCGCAGCCGCTAATCCAGCAGGACCGGAACCGACAATCGCCACGCGCTTGCCTGTGCGTTCAGAAGGCGGGTTTGCTACGACCCAGCCTTCATCAAAGCCTTTATCAATAATGGCTTGTTCAATGTTTTTAATGGTAACGGGGTCTCCATGCAGGCCCACCGTACAGGAGCCTTCACACGGAGCCGGACATACACGACCTGTAAATTCCGGGAAGTTGTTCGTCTTGTGCAGGCGATCCAGTGCTTCCTTCCACTTCCCTCTGTAAACCAGACTGTTCCATTCCGGAATCAGGTTGTTTACGGGACAGCCAGAAGTGGTTCCACTGAGCTCCACGCCTGTATGGCAAAATGGAATCCCGCAATCCATGCAGCGTGCACCCTGGAATTTCAGTTTTTCTTCTGAAAAATGAAGATGGAATTCTTCCCAATCTTTGATTCGCTCAAGCGGGTTTCGGTCGGCAGGAAGTTCTCGACGAAATTCCATAAACCCTGTAGGTGTAGACATTCCTTGTTCCTCCTATCCTGCTTCTTAGTTCCCGCCAGCACGGGTGACATCTCTTGTATTTTCCAAGAAAGCCGCCATGATGGCCTCATCATTATCTAAACCGTTTTTCTTGCCTCGTTCAATCGCATCAAACATGCGCTTGTAGTCTTTCGGAATGATCTTCACAAATTTGTACTGATTCTCATCCCAATGATTCAAGATATCGCTTCCCACCGTACTTCCGGTGAATTTCACATGATTTCGAATCATATTTTTCACTTCATTGACTTCATATTCTTCATCCAGTTGTTCCTGCAGGACCATTTCCGGATTCACCTGATCCTTGAATGTTCCGTGCTTATCAAAGACGTAGGCGATACCACCTGACATACCCGCGCCGAAGTTACGTCCCGTTTCGCCGAGAATCACTACACGACCACCTGTCATATACTCACAACCATGATCACCTACACCTTCAACGACCGCACGCACACCGCTGTTGCGCACACAGAAACGTTCGCCTGCGATTCCTCGGATATAGGCTTCGCCGCTGGTTGCGCCGTACAGCGCCACGTTTCCGATAATGACGTTGTCTTCAGGTACAAACGGAGATCTGGAATCCGGGAATACAATCAGTTTTCCGCCGGACAATCCTTTGCCGACATAGTCATTGCCGTCTCCTTCGAGGGAAAGGGTCATGCCCTTCGGTATGAATGCCCCGAAGCTCTGGCCAGCAGATCCGTTGAAATGAAGGCGAATGGTGTCATTCGGAAGTCCTTCCGCACCATAGCGCTTGGTGATTTCTCCTCCAACGATCGTTCCGACTACACGGTTTGTATTCTTGATAGGCAATGCGACATGCACATGCTCCTTGTTCTCGATAGCAGGCTTGCAGATGTCCAGCAGCTGCTGCATGTCGAGTGACTCATCCAGTTTATGATTTTGCTGAATTTGGTTGTAGCGGCCTACTTCTTCTGTCACTTGAGGCTGATAGAGAAGTGGACTCAAATCCAGGTTCTTCAGCTTGAAATGTTCATAGGCAGCTTTCATTTCCAGCACTTCGGTATGACCGATCATTTCGTTGATGCTGCGGAATCCAAGCTCAGCCATGATCTCACGCGCATGCTGGGCAATGAAGCGCAGATAGTTGACCAAGTGGTCCGGATCTCCCGTGAACTTCTCACGCAGGGCAGGGTTTTGTGTCGCTACCCCTACCGGACAGGTATCCAGATGACATACTCTCATCATGACGCAACCGAGCACGACCATTGGAGAGGTGGAGAATCCGTATTCTTCTGCACCCAAAAGCGCTGCAACGACAATGTCTTTTCCGGTCAGCATCTTGCCGTCTGTTTCCAGTACGACACGATCGCGAAGATTATTCATCACAAGGGTCTGATGTGTTTCTGCCAGTCCCAGCTCCCAAGGCAAGCCTGCATGCTGAAGGCTCGTTCTTGGCGATGCGCCGGTTCCTCCGTCAAATCCGCTGATCAGAATCACATCAGCGCGGCCTTTGGCTACCCCGGCTGCGATGGTTCCTACACCCACCTCAGACACTAGCTTCACGTTGATGCGAGCTCTCGGATTCGCATTCTTCAAGTCGTGGATCAGCTCAGCCAAATCCTCGATGGAATAAATATCATGATGCGGAGGCGGAGAAATCAAGCCGACCCCGGCTGTAGTACCGCGCACTTCTGCAATCCATGGATATACTTTTTTGCCTGGAAGCTGTCCGCCTTCACCAGGCTTCGCTCCCTGCGCCATTTTGATCTGAATCTCATCCGCATTGACCAGGTAGTGAGCTGTAACACCGAAGCGTCCGGAAGCCACCTGCTTGATCGCACTGCGTCGAAGATCGCCATTCTCATCTGCCGTGAAACGGTTCGGATCCTCCCCGCCTTCACCGGTATTGCTCTTGCCGCCGATGCGATTCATGGCAATGGCCATCGCCTCATGCGTTTCCTTGCTGATCGCACCGAATGAAATGGCACCTGTCTTAAATCGTTTGCAGATGGCCTCGACAGATTCCACTTCCTCAATCGGGATCGGCTTGCGATCCTGCTTGAACTGAAGCAGGCTCCGCAGCGTAATGTGCTGCTTGGTCTGTTGGTCAATCAACTGTGCGTACTTCTTGTACTGCTTATAGTTGTTCGTACGGGTGGACTGCTGGAGAGAATGAATGGTCTCCGGAGAAAACAGATGCTCTTCGCCATCTTTTCTCCACTGGTGCTCTCCGCCCGCATCCAGCGTATCATACGCCTGGTCAGCAAACGCATGCTGATGCTTGCTCAGCAGCTCTTGCGCGATCTCTTCCAGACCGATTCCGCCAATTCGGGATGGTGTCCACGTGAAATATTTGTCGATCACATCTTGTGCGATCCCGATCGCTTCAAATATTTGGGCCCCCCGATAGCTCTGTATGGTTGAAATCCCCATCTTGGAGAGGATTTTGATAACCCCTTTTGTTGCCGCTTTAATATAGTTCTTTTGTGCTTCTTCAAAACTGATGTTCAACAAGCCTTGATCCATCATATCCTTCAAGGTCTCATAGGCCAGATACGGGTTGATGGCATCTGCACCATATCCGAGAAGCACACCAAAATGATGAACCTCTCTCACTTCACCAGACTCCACAAGCAGGCTGACTTTCGTGCGGCTGCCTTTGCGAATCAGATGATGCTGCAGACCGGCAGTAGCCAGCAATGCAGGAACCGCTGCATACTCCTTGTTGACACCACGGTCAGACAGGATAATCAGAGATGTTCCGTTTTCAATCGCCTGATCGGCTTCCGCAAATACGCGGTTCAGAGCGATTTCGAGTGCTTTTGGCCCTTCTGCGGCTTTGAACAGCAGAGAAATCGTCACAGATTTGAAATGCGCATCCTGCTCACCATAAGCTCGAATCTTGGCCAGATCTTCATTTTTCAGCACTGGCGTTTCCAGCTTGATCTGCTTGCAGCTCTGGGCATCAGGTGCAATCAGATTGCCCTCTCTGCCAATATTGGTAAAGGTAGAGGTCACAATCTCTTCCCGAATGGCATCAATCGGCGGATTGGTTACCTGAGCAAACAGTTGCTTAAAGTAGTTGTACAGCATCTGAGGACGCTTGGACAATACAGCAAGCGGCACATCGACACCCATCGAAGCGGTCGGCTCCATGGCGTTCAGCGCCATGGGCTGAATGATTTTGGTGAGATGCTCGAAGGTATAACCAAAGGCCATCTGCGTGCGCAGCACTTCCTCCATCTTCTGTTCCGACTGGTCAGCCGGTTCAGGCAGCTCGTTCAATGGTCGAAGGTTCTCCTTCAGCCATTCACCGTAAGGTTGCTCGTGAATGATCTCGTCCTTGACTTCCTCATCACTGATAATCTTGCCTTGCTTCGTATCGACCAGGAGCATGCGCCCCGGACGAAGACGTTCTTTCAAAATGACTTTCTCCGCAGGCACGTCAACTACGCCAACCTCGGAGGAAAGAATGACCAGGTCATCGCTCGTCACATAATAGCGAGCCGGTCTCAGACCATTCCGATCAAGCAGAGCGCTGATGACAGAGCCATCTGTGATACAGACCGCAGCCGGTCCGTCCCACGGTTCCATCAGCGAGCTGTGATATTCATAGAACGCCCGCTTGTCTTTCTCCATGCTGTCATGCTTTTGCCAAGGCTCCGGAATCATCATCATTGCCGCATGCGGCAATGAACGTCCCGACAGCATCAGGAATTCCAGCGTATTGTCGAAAATCTGGGAGTCACTTCCGCTTTCATCGACGATCGGCATGATCTTGGACAGATCATCTCCAAACACATCGGTTTCACATACGGCTTGACGCGCCTTCATCCAGTTCACGTTGCCGCGAAGCGTATTGATCTCTCCATTATGAATCATATAGCGGTACGGATGTGCTCTTTCCCAGCTTGGGAACGTATTCGTACTGAAACGCGAATGAACTAGGGCAATCGCGGTTTCCATCTCAGGGTCCTGTAATTCCTTGTAGAACGTATCTACCTGTTCCGGTGTCAGCATGCCTTTATATACAATCGTACGGCTGGAAAAGCTCGCGAAATAAAACGCGGTGCTGCCAACCTCCGCAATTTCTTTGGCTTGTTGTTCTGCAATCTTGCGAATGACATACAATTTCCGTTCAAACGCAAGTCCTTGCTCTACGCCTGCTCGCTCGATAAATACCTGGCGAACAAATGGTTGACTTGCAATGGCCGATTTGCCGAGTGTTCCGTTTTCCGTGTCCAGCGTTCTCCAGCCGATCAGCTTTTGACCCGTTTCCTCGATCGCTGTTTCAATCGCTGCCTCACTTTTTCTTCTCAGTCCCTCGTCCTGCGGCAAGAATACCATTCCTACGCCATAGTCGCCTGCCTGCGGAAGCTCAAAGCCTTCTGCAGCCATCTGCTTCTGGAAATAGGTATGCGGGATCTGCATCAATATCCCTGCACCATCACCTGTATTGCTCTCAGCACCTTGACCACCACGATGGTCGATGTTGATCAGTACAGTGAGGGCCTGCTTGATGATTTCATGGGAAGGCTTCCCTTTTAAGTTCGCAACAAAACCAATTCCGCAAGCATCATGCTCAAAACGGGGATCATAAAGTCCCTGCTTAGGTGGCAAACCATTATGTTTCATCCTGTATTCACCTTTCATGTTAAATTTGTAGCATCCGGTCCTATCAACCTATGGAAAATGTACTCATTATCCAAATATTTTATCACCTGCGATCACAGCCAGAAAATGCATTATGATGTCGATATTTTGTACTTTCATACAAGCGAAAATGGCACATGGATCAAGATCACAAAGCGTGAAACAGCCTTGTAAGCCTTGTCATGCTCTTTATTTCCAGCATCCAGCTGCTCGCGTTCACTTTGTACAGAAAGACATCTCCTCATGCATAATTATTCATTTTATCTATCTGCGCATACCCGTAGGATGAAGAGTACATCCGAATGAAAAACCTTTGGCGGACAAAAGCGATCTTCGTCCAATAAATTCACGTTCACCGCATCGTTACCCGCCTATTATACTACATTTTCTCAGAAAATCCGAATAATCCGACAGAATCGGGATACTAACATTCATATTTCTTATTATACCGCAAAATCTACTTTCGGTCTAAGGGCCATTTCTTTCTAACTTCAAATTATAAGCGCAAGCCACACCCCCACCCAGCGGAAGCCACATCCCTAAGCCCGACATTTGTGCGCGAAGCACAAGAAGAGGGTGTGGGATGTGGCTGGAGCCCAAGAAGAGGGCGTGGGGTGCGGCTGGAGCCCCAAATCCCCCACCTGCGGAAGCCACATCCCTAAGCCCGACATTTGTGCGAAGCACAAGAAGAGGGCGTGGGATGTGGCTGGAGCCTAAAAAACAGACCTGCGCCGAGGCACAGGTCTGTGATCCTTGCTATTTACTTGTAAGCCCTCTGCAAATCGAGGCCGTTCTCATGCATACCCCATTCAGATAACACTGTTCTTGATCGAATTGGAATCTGCAACATCCGAATCCAGCACCATGCTCAGGGGAAACCAGGCTTGACTGAGGTCGCCGTTAATCGCACCGAAGCCCTGATTGCGCTTGGTGGAAACAAACACATCCGCAGCCAGGACCGGCCCCAGACTGACGACCGAAGATTTCTCGACGGCATTGACCTTGAAGCCTAACAAATTGACTACCATGGGGGAAAAGTTCATGTTATCCTCCTTTGTTTGACAAGGCCGGCTTATGTTCAAATGAAGAAGG
Organism: Marinicrinis sediminis; assembly: GCF_042685085.1. NCBI lineage: Bacteria > Bacillati > Bacillota > Bacilli > Caryophanales > Paenibacillaceae > Marinicrinis > Marinicrinis sediminis. The sequence goes on along the minus strand of NZ_JBHUMM010000010.1, from coordinate 77,323 downwards.
GGAATCCACCTGATCCCGATCATCGACCTGATTCCGATTACCCATAAAACCGGATTCATCTCCGTAGCTTTGACCAAAGCCCTGATTTTTCTTGTCAGCATTCTGCCAGTCTGCCAGCACGTTTTGTCCGATATTTACCGCAGATGCATTTTCAAAGGAATTTATCTTCACCATAAAAATATTAATATTAATAGATGGTGTTCCCAAACTCACTCCTCCTTTACATTCTGGTTGCTCATCTTGCTCTTCTCATGCTGCAGCTGTCATTCTTCATATATATGCACAGTCATAAAGGGAATATGAAAACGTTCGGAGGGATGCAATGTGGATGTAGAGAAGCTCAAGCAGTGGATTCAGTTCGCCCAAAATATTCAGGGAGGCGATTTCTGGAATCAAATTTTCGACGAGGAACAGACTCGCTCCTTCATGAACGGCGGTGCGGGTCAGGGCATCCCGTTCACCATGAATCCGATGAAGGATGGGACAGGAAAAAGTTCACAAGCTGAATCGCCTGTACCAACCCCTTTTCCGAGAATCGATGTGTACAAGAGTCATCAATATGTATACGTGCTGGTCGAATTGCCCGGCATAGCCAAACAGGATATTGAACTTTCCTTGCAGGGAGGGCAGCTGATGCTGAGAGGGCAGGTTTCCGCCCATTATCAGGATGTGACCATTGTACAGCAGGAGCGCTATCAGGGGCACTTCGAACGCACAGTCCGGCTGCCAGAGTCTGTCGATATCGAGCAGCTAGCTGCGTCATTTGAAAATGGCGTTCTGGAGATTACCATACCGCGTCAGAAAGAACCCGCCCAATCCATCCACATCGATTAACGAAACAGGGAGTGTCGAGCTATGTTCTCATTTATGCGCAAACGCCATCCACATCGCCACCATGATGCAGCCCATGATCGTAAGGCCGCCCCTGACAGCAAACAGTCACGATCGATGCAGCAACGGATCGAAGCCCTGGAAGCCCAGCTCAGCGCGCTCAAAAAGGACACCGTTGCCGGAACCGTCCAGGTGGACTACATTCATGTAGAACGGCTTGTCATTGATCAGCCCCAGTTCAACCATCATTTCGGACAGCTGGGTATTAAAGAACTGAGCGGAAAGCTGAATATTGGCGCTACCAGTTACGGCAATCTCGATGCCTGGCTGCAAGACGACAAGAAGGAAAAAAAGCCAAAAAATCCTGAAAAAGGCCCCCGGAAAGCACAGGGACCTGACGTACATATTCGGGCGAAACCTGGCAAGTGAGGACGGGATAGCCGGTCAACCCGCTATCTCTGTACCTCACGCTCCACAAAATGAGCAATCGATCGAACCATACTTCCCGTTCCTCCGATCGGATCCACTTCCTGTTCATTCCACAACCAGGCCGTGCCTCCGGTATCCAGATGAATCCAAGGTGTATCTTCCGCAAATGCGCCGATAAACAAACCGGCCGTTATGGTTGCCGCCCATTTGCCCGGACTATTTGTCAGATCGGCCACATCACTCTTCAGCATATCCCAGTATTCAGGGTAGTTCGGCAGTGCCCAGATTCGTTCACCCGCCGGGGAAGCAGCCTGCAGAAACTGCTCAAGGAATGCATCCTCATTCGTCAGCGCCGCGGTCGTCACATCACCCAGAGCAATGAGTGAAGCACCCGTAAGCGTCGACACTTCTACAATACGGGTTGCACCAAGCTCTCTCGCATAGGTGACTGCGTCCCCCAAAATGATGCGTCCTTCCGCATCGGTATTCAATACCTCAATCGTTTTGCCGCTATAACTCCGGATAATATCCCCCGGTTTGTAGGCCCGACCTGACGGCATATTTTCCGCGATGGGAACGACAGCAACAGCATTCAGTGGCAGTTGCAGTTCAGCCATGAGCTTCATGACCGCCATGACAACGGCCGCACCGCCCATGTCACTGATCATCTCCTCCATTCCTTCCGCCTTCTTCAGCGAGATACCGCCCGTATCGAACGTCACGCCCTTCCCAACGAAAGCCAGTGTGTCATCGCTCTGATCAGCTCCGTTGTACTGGATCACCGCGAGACATGGCGGATGCACACTACCTTTTCCAACGTACAGCAATCCATTCATCTTTTTTTGCTGCAGCCACGCTTCATCATGAATATTCACTTCGATACCGGGCAGATTGGCAAGCAATCTGGCTTCATCTGCCAGCACCTGTGGGGTCTGAAAATTAGCCGGCTCATTGGTCAGGTCTCGCGCGTAATTCGTGGCCATAGCGTAATATTTGCCTCTTTTCATTGCGCGTTGCATCTCTGGCTGGAGGGAAATCCCTTTCGGAAGAACGAGTATGACGGTTTGCAGGCCCTCTTTCTGCCCGTTCCTGTGCTCGTTCCTTTGCTCTATATTGTGATGGTAGGTTTTTCGTTTGTATGTACCCAGTTGGAGACCTTCTGTCCATGCATAAATCTGGTCAAGCAGCGTCAGTTGCGTGAGTTCGTCATCTCCCATCAACAAAATGGTGCAGGAGGAGCAGGCTCCATCCGCAAGATTGCGGGCGGCATATACAGCTGCTGTTCTCAGTTGATGCAAGGTCAACGCATTGGCGCCCAGACCCATCCAGGCTTGATCCGTATAGGTCGGATGATCGAATAACGGATAGCGGACCCACTCTTTCCGTTTTCCTGTCAGGACACCGCGCTCTGTCAAAGCCTGAAAGGTAGATGCCCGGGTTGAATCTGAAATCGATGCAGATGAGCTTTGCTTGCACATTTGCTCTGTCACAGCTGCTACATGGACATGTCCCCCCTTGAACGCTGGCATTTGTATATGTGATTGCTCTTCGTACGGAATCAACTGAAAATGGATGCCTTTCTCTGGCTTCATATTGTTCCTCCATTCTTTTTTACGAGCATTTTAGCATTCTCTCCAACCCGCCGACAACCGGCATAAACCGGTATGAAGCAAAAAAAGACTGCCCCGGCATGCAGTTCGTTCCTGTTCTGCATTCCCTGGCAGCCCCACACGGAGCTTTTTTCATGAGGCCTCTGACAGCCATTGTTGTAGCCACTTTAGCGTCTCATCTCTTTTTTCCTGGTTTTGCTGCTCCCGTTCGGAATCTGACTTCAAGAGCGACTTCGCTTCATTCAGAAGAGGATCCTCTTCCAAGGCTCGTTTAATCTCACGTTCCACGCTTGATTCAAGATCCTGACGTTCCTCTTTTTTATCTTCTTTATCTTCTCTATCTTCATCATTTTCCTTGTCTTCTTTATCTTCCTTATCTTTCTTGCTGTTGTGACGGTTTTTCTCGTTATTTTTCTGATGATCGTCCGTCTTCTTATCGTTTCTCTCCTTATCATCCTTGTCCTTCTGTAGCTTTAACGGATCTTGATCTTTGTTCTGATGACGCTCACTTGATTCTGAAGAATCCCGTTTCTCCTGTTCTTTGCGATCTTCCCGTTGCTGTTGTTGAGACTTTTTCTTTGCCTCTTCCTGAAGCTTGGCCTGCTGTTTGCGATGCTCAATCGATTCCTTGAGCTCGTTCACCCTTTGTTCTATCGATGAATTTCGTTCGTTCAGTTGCAGGTATCGCTGCAATTCTGCAAATGGCAACAGGTCATCTTCGGGGATGACCTTTTGAACAGACGAATCGAGATAAGGACGGATCTGCTCGATATCAAGCACTTTTTCCAATTCCTTTTCCAGTTCGTTTTCCATATGTTTTTTAGCTTTTTCCTGAATCTCTGTATATGCGCCCTTCCTGGCTCGTCCATCATCCAGCAAATCTGCATCCTGCTCCGTAGAAGAAGAATCATCCCTTACAAAAAGGTCGTCATTTTGTTTGTGCTGTTCTTTCTTCTTCTCCTCATCCAGCAAGTTCTTCAGCACTTGCTTGGAATCTTGCACATGGGTCTTCAGCACCTGGCTCAAGCCCTCGATTTCTCTCGACATCTGCTGAATGGACTTTTCCTCCAGTTGCTCGGTCGTGATATCAATGCCTTCTTGTTTGGCCAGTAGCTGTACAGCAAGTTTGCCACTTGATACACCCGCATTTTGTGCCGATTGGCGCAACTCTTTTGGCGCGGAGAGTACCGTCACATTAAGCTGCGTCTCATGGCGAGCGAAACGCTCTGCAAGATTGACATGCATCATCTCTGTCATTTCCTGCATGAAGCGATGTTCTTCCTGTTCATATTCCAGCTTGATCACCATGGAGGTCAGCACAATATCTCCCGCTCCATCTTCACTCATATACCGTTCCAATATCGGCGACGCTTCTTCCATCACCACATTGGCTGCTTCTCTGAGCAACAAACCCTCTACCTCAATTTCCTTAAGCAGCTTTATCCCTTCGGGGTTCAAACCCGTCGCTTCAACCACCACGTCCTCATCATCAATGCCAAGTTCAATACTCGGATTGATATCCATGGTGACATAAGCCGCGACAACCGATTTGCCGAACAGGTTAAATCCACTGAAGAGGGCAACGATCATAAGCATGGCAGCGGTGCAGACAGCCGCCAAAGAATACATACGAGTCGGGAAACGGAACGAACGAGCCGGAAACAGGATTTCCTCCCCCAGGTCGCAAACTCGACTGCCTCGAGGGATCTGCATAAATTCCCCATCGCGAGTCATGACGACAAGGGATTTTTTTTGAATTTCCATGACTAGACCTTTCTTCATCTTTCCCCACCCTAATCTATTTTACTTATTGTCCGTTTTGTAGATAATCCTGCAAGTATGGATAATCACCGGCATGCACCAAGCTGATTGCAATCAAATATTTACGGTTGCGTTCCAGCGTCTTTCTCGATACACCTGCCCATTCCAGCACTTCCTTGATCGGCAGCATCTTCTTATCCTGAAGCTTTTTCATCAGCTCCGGTTTTTCGGCCAATTGTCTGGCGATCGCAATCAAAGTTTTGCGTGAATCCGAGTGCTTGGGAGAGATATCCACGAGTTCCTGAAAGGTGATCTCATACTTCATGAGCTCCCGGTTATACGCGATCATCTCTTCTTTCCTCGCCTCGGCCTCCTGGGCTTCATCATACGCCTCAACGGCTTTGGCCACTTCAACCGGATTCATCAAATTGTCTTCTTCGTCTTCTATATCAAATGCACTGTACGGCACTTGTTTCGTATGTCTTTCTTCCTTGCGAACATAATCAATCAGTCTGCGTGTCATGACTGTTTTTGCAAAGCCTAAAAAAGAATTACCTGAATCAACGGAATACTGATTAATCGCCTCATTAAACGCAGCAAGTGCGATGCTGAATTCATCATCCCTTGAAGGATCGATGTATCGTTTGCTGAATTTACTAGTTACTTTGGCAATGAAAGGCTGATAATCGGTAATGAGCTGATTGCGTAATTTAATGTCACCATCTTGGATTTGTCTGATTAATTCCTCCAGGGTCTGTTCAGGTGCTTCGTCCGCTAATGCGATTTCTCTACGACCGAGGAATTTTTTGAATAATACGAGCAGCAAGCGATCCACCTCACACAATATACTCATTCGGATTTTTTTCCGATTTAGGGGGGGTATGTCTTTCAAAGAAAAGAGATGTTCATTCTTTACCCCGCATCCATTTGTTAGAAACAAGCTTGAGGGGAATCACCAGGGCCAGAACCTATGCAAGGTCACACTTGCAGCATAGCAAAAAGAACTCCCTGCGGAGTTCTTCTTTGCCAAAGCCGAATTAGCTTGCAGGCTTCGTGCTCTGGATGAGATTCGTTTTTTTCTTGCCTAAGGCTTTCAATCTATGATGCAGCTGGTTCACCCAGGTATCATCGTTAATCTTTTTTGCAAAGGACAGCAGATCCAGGGCAATATCGATCTGGTTGGTAATCAGGTCCAAAGGTGATTCCTTTTCGGTATTCACACAGTTTTCATAGAACTGATCCCGATCCTTCAGTGGAACATAATCTTCAAAGTCTACTTCCTGCGCCCCGTCAGCATGCGCATATTCAGCCAAAATCTCGTACTCTGTCTCTACCTCGTGATGAACCTCCACACGATGACAGACGGGACAATACATCAAGGGGACATTATGAATATGAGAACGCAAATGCTTCAAAGTACCTCTCGTACCGATCATACTTGCTCCACAACAAAAACTCATGGATGGTTCCCCCTCTCCACAGATATGAGATTGATATAACGTATTCGATAAAGAACTGAAAAATTCCTCTATGACTCGCACACGTTCACATACGTTCGGACATGGGAATAAAAACAAGGATACGATGAAAAACTACAACTCGGGCTACAGCACGGACTCCAACTCCGGCTCAGCGCAGACGCCAACACGGTCTCTGCTACACAGATCTGTGCACGAGTCATGCTGTCGTGAGTCGTGCTGTCGTACCTCTTACTTTATTCGGTTTAGCGGCAGTCCGCAAACGTAATTGTTGGCACGATTGGAAGGGGATGATGGCTTGACTCGACATTTCGCGCTCGGTAATGGCAAGATGCTGGTCAATCTCGACGACAGAGGGATGATACGAGATGTGTACTATCCGTATGTTGGACAATGGAACCATGTAGGCGGTTACCCGTTTCGAATTGGCATCTGGACAGACGGCCAGTTTTCCTGGTTAACCGAAAGTGTGTGGGAAGTGAATCGCTGCCGTTATGTGACGCATTCGCTCGTGACTGACATTTCCCTGAAGCATGAGGTCTGGCAGCTGGAAATAGAGATGCAGGCCGGCGTGCACCAGCGTGACTGTATCTTTCTGAATGGTTTGAAGCTGATCAATCATGGGAGCAAGCAACGGAATATCCGTTTGTATTTCCATCAAGACCTGTCTATTGACGAATCAGAAGTTGGCGATACCGCCGCTTACTATCCGGATCTTCATTCCCTGTTTCATTACAAGAAAAACCGCTACTTCATGTTTAATGGGAACCAAAGCGGACTTGGCATGAACGAGTATTCGACCGGGATCAAGCGATTTCATCAAGCGGAAGGAACATGGCGTGATGCGGAAAACGGGAAGCTCTCTTGCAATCCGATCGCCCAGGGCTCCGTCGACAGTGCGATTGCCTTTCATGTGGAGGTGGAGGCAGGTCAATCTGCACAGGTACATTACTGGTTTTCGGCAGGCAGTCAGCTTGATGAGGTGGTCGCGCTGGATCAATATGTGCGAGAGAATAGACCTGGCGCCCTGCTGGATCGGATTCGAATCTATTGGCAGAAATGGTCCAGCAAATGTGAGATGGATGCTGGGGATCTGGAGCCTTCTCTCCTGCGATTGTATCGACAAAGCCTGCTGCTCGTTCGGACACAGATCAATACAAACGGGGCGATTGTGGCGGCCAATGATTCAGAAATTCTGGCGTACAATCGGGATCATTACAGCTATATGTGGCCCAGAGACGGTGCCTTGATCGCACATGCGATGTCCCAGGCCGGATACCATGGCACAATTGTACCCTTTTTCCATTTCTGCGCCAGGCACATGCATCCTTCCGGTTATCTGCACCATAAATACAATCCCGACGGCACGATTGGCTCAAGTTGGCATCCCTATATTCAGAATGGAGAGAAGCAACTTCCGATCCAGGAGGATGAGACCGCGCTGGTGCTGCATGTTCTATGGAAAGACTACGAAAGACACAAGGTCATTGAGCTGCCGCAGTCGCTTTATAAAATATTGATTCGTAAGGCTGCTGCTTTTTTGGAGACGTACTGGCTAAAAGATTTGTCTCTTCCTTATCCAAGCTATGACCTGTGGGAGGAACGTTACGGCATCCATACGTTCACCTGTGCTGCGGTGTATGCCGGGCTGCTCGCCGCCTCTAATTTTTGCAATCTGTTCGGGGACCTGCCAAGCAGTGAGCAGTTTCGGGAAAGGGCCGAAGAGGTTCAAAACGGAATCATCAAACATCTGTGGAATGAGCGCGAGCAGCGTTTTGCCAGAGGACTCATCCAGATAGAAGGTACGTGGAAACAGGACCTCACACCGGAAAGCAGCATCATCGGCCTTTATTTGTTCGAGGTGCTGCCCGTGAACGATTCGCGTCTCATCCAAACCATTGATCAATTGAGATCCCAGCTGCAAGTGAATACGGACATCGGGGGAATCGCCCGTTACTCAGGTGACAGCTATTTCCTCTCAGGTGACCTGTCAGATCGCGTCCCCGGCAATCCATGGATCATCTGTACATTATGGTTTGCCATGTGGGACATGGAGGTTGCCGATTCACTGGAGTCTCTGAGACAAACCAAAGAACATCTGCATTGGACGGTCCGGCATGCACTCTCCAGCGATGTGCTTCCTGAACAATTGCACCCATATGAAGGCACCCCGCTCTCTGTCGCCCCGTTGACCTGGTCCCACGCCACCTATTTGATGGCCGTGCATACTTATATTCGTCGTTATCAGGAACTGAGCAGCTCCATCACAGAGGACATCTGATTTCATATAAAAAAGGGAGCCCGATTCCGGCTCCCCAACTTTCATCTATTCATCTATTTATCTATTCATCTATTCATCTATTCATCTACAAGGCCTTCCACGATCAACGACTATACGGCTTCGGTCTGCATGTTTGCCTGTAGCTTTACAAAACGCATCAGCGTATAATTTTCCTTCTGATCCAATTCGACGACTTTATATTGCTTGGTCAAGGCCAGCTCCGTGTAGCCATCTCCGTCTACCAGCGTTACATTGTCATGACCACCAATGATAATCGGGAGCTGCATCAATATAATGTCATTCGCCAAATCTTCATTAAATATGTGCCAGTTCAATTGACCCCCGCCTTCCACCATCACCCGCTTCATGCCGTATTGTTCCTCCAATTGAAGAAACAATTGCCTGAAGTTGACCTGATCTTCTCCGCAGACGATGCATTCCTTGCCTCTTTCTCTCAGAATTTGCGCTTTTTCCTCCTGATAGCCTTGCTCTGTCGTCACCACAATGGTGCGGCCATCATCGGTCAGCACATTGGCATCCATCGGTAGATCAAATGTTTTCGTCGGAATAATTCGTACGGGATTTTTGTTTTCTTCCACACGGTTTGTCAAGAAAGGGTTGTCAGTCAGAATGGTATTTTTGCCCACCATGATCGCGTCTACAGCGCCACGGAATTTATGAATATACGTAATATCGGATTGGTTGAAAAACGAAAACAACGGCTTACTGGATTTACCTGCTCCCATCGTGAGCTTACCATCAATCGAGATTTGACTGAAAATTGTAATATGCATGTTTTTTCCTCCTATAATGGTATCCGAATTTTTGTTTTTTTCTCTCTTTTCTAAGCCTGATTCTCTCAAAAAACATGTCTTGGGTTTCATCATCTCATCGTTTTCAACGTTTTTTCCGTGAACGCAATCTTCCAGTTTCGCAGTTTCTGCTTCTCTCTTGTTCTTTCTTTTCATTCATTCTCATGCTTTCACTCTTGTTTCTCTCTTGTGTTTCTCTCTTGTGTTTCTCTCTTGTGTTTCTCTCTTGTGTTTCTCTCTTGTGTTTCTCTCTTGTGTCTACACAGCCGGAACCTTGGTTGACTTCTCAAAGGCCTGCACCATCACCGCAATCGCTTCTTCCTCTGAAAGCTGTCTCTCTATAAAGGCTTCCAGTCCGAGGCACATCGCTTCCCAAATATGCATCATAATCGGATCACACGACATTGGCCTGCAGTCTTTCATCAGTTCGGAGACTTTGCGTTTGTTCTCAGTCACAATCGGTTCAAGCAACTCGCCAAGATCATTTCTTGCCGGTGTTCGAAGGACTTCGGATTCCCATCTGACTTGTACAGTTGGCTCCAGCATATATTGTACAAATCGGATAATATCTTCGCGCTTCGCCGATTGAAGAGATTGATTCGGAAAGACCAGTCCGACCGAGGACGTCATGGAAATGGCTTTTCCACCTTCAATGACAGGTAATTCGGTTACTCCCAGCCTGTCTCCCATATGCTGACTGACATAATTGAAAATCCATTCCCCGCAAATGATGGCGCCAATATCACCTGCAAAAAACTTCTCCAATAACGAAGTCGAACCATTTTCATTGCCCAGCATCCCTTGGGAAAGCTTTGTTTTGACGAAACGAAGCGCATTTTTACATTCCGGTGTATCGAAATTTGCGCTCCCTTCCTTCATTGGCCATCCATGGAAGGCTGTCAAAAACGGGATAAAGAAAAATCCCTGAACCAGATCCGTAGCCAACGGTACAAAGGAAGGATGTGCCTGCTCCGCCACCCGCTCATAATCCTGCCAGGTCACAGGAGCTTCTGGATACCATTCCTTGTTGTAAAAAACGACGAGATGGTTGCCTGAAACGATCGGGATGCCGTACTGCTTGTCCTGGAGCCTCATCGTCTGCAATACCGCCTCATCCATTATGCCACTCCAAAGACGCTCTGGAACCTCGGTATAATCGGCCAGAGCCGCATAACCCGTCATGTCTGAAGGTACAAAGGCAATGTCCGGTTTGTGTGACTGCTCCTTCAGCTTCGTGAGCCGTTCAACCAGCACTGTAATGTTCATCACTTCCGGCTTCACGACAATGCCGGACTCTGCTTCGAAATCTCGGCAAATGCCTTCCAGCACCTCAATCGACGTATCGCCCGGACCGTCAAACTCATGCCACAGGATCAATTCTTTTTTCATCGCCTTCACGCTCCTTTTCCATTTTGTTCGGATCGCTCACTAGTACGACCGCCTGTCCAGGCTTCCATCTCATCCGACCTGACACGATCTCCAGGTCCCTGCCTGATTGCACACTTTCCATACTGTCAACCAGCTTCAGATAGGGGAATACAGGCTGTCCTTCATCCGCCAAATCCACCAGACGAGCTTCCTCCATGTTCAGATTGATTCCCACGAGCATGGTCAGACCTTCACGCTCATACGTATAAATGACCACATCGTCCGGTGTCTGCCCCCATACCTGACAGTCCTGTGTGCGGAACTTTGTCTGGTATCGACGCTTGCAGGCCTGCAGTTGCTTCAACAGGTCCATCATCGAGCCATCGTGCTCCCAGTCAATTTTCATCTTGTTGAAAAAGGCACGCGGGATATCTGCACCGTTCGTATTGTCAGCCAGGCCGCAGTTCAGAGGCTGCTTCTCATTGACTTCCAGTCCCGTGGTAATGAATGGCGTCCCGTGAGGGAGGAAATGATTGAATACCGTAATGGCACGGGCTAGCTGAACCCCACCCGGTCTCGATGTAATGCGGGGCGTATCCGGTGTCTCTGCACAGGCAAAGGCTTGGAGTGACAATTCCTTCAATTCCTCGACATAATGAGTCAAAACCGGTTTCGTCAGTTCTGACATCACCTGCCATCCGCTTCCCAGCATCATGTTGTAACCGGAAGCCGCAGCCTGCCGATGGTTTCGGTTAAACAGATCTTCACTGATCAAGATCGCGTGTGGATTCAGTTCACGAATCACCTTGAACAAGTGATCCAGCAGCGGTACAGGTAGGGTGTGGCCGATATCTACCCGAAATCCATCAAGTCCATAAGAGCTCATATAGAAGCGTACAGCCTGCTCGAGATAGTCCCACAGTTCCTGATTGGGTTCCTCACCCGGGTACAGGTTGCATTTGATCGTATCAAAGAGCACGTAGGGAGGCTTATTCTCGCTCACATATGGGAGAACCTGCGGACACGTATCCTTATACAGTCGATAGAAGGTAATGTCCGTCCAGATCGGCTGAACATCGTTGATCCAGTCTGAGTGTGCAGGTGACGTGGTAATGCCCATATGTTCTTCGACCAAACGCAGCAGATTGGCCCCCGTCTGCTGGGATATCCGTTTCACTTGTTCCCAGAGAACCGGATTGAGTTGATCAGGGGAAGGACTGAATTTTTGCAAAAACGTGTGCGTTTCCTCCGAGCGGTATACCGTTTCCAGCTTGTCCGGTGTACATTCCTCGAAAAAAGACAGCTCCGGAATGTGAGGCGGCTTGAATCCCTCCAGTTCCTCCAGCCTGATCCAGTACACCCAATCGGGATGCTCGGCCAGAAAAGCGGCATCCTTCGCTGTCACACGTGGAATAAAATCATGCACGACCTTGATATTTAACAGATGGCAGCCTTCAACCAGCGCTCGCAGTTCATCATGAAGACTCCCATTTTCCATGTGATCCAGCAACGGGTCATGCAATTGAGGGTCCAGTTCAAACATATTCTGGACGGCGTATGGTGAACCGATGTCGCCTTTCATGTTGATCTCACTGTATTTGCTGACAGGCAACAGATAGAGCACATTCACACCCATTTGCTTCAGCATCGGAAGCAACACCATGAATCTCAAAAAAGTGCCGCTCTCGATCTCACCGTCATGGTTGACATCCCAGGCTGTCGAGTAACGAATCAGACTCGTGTACATCACACTCTGCTCCAGGGAGAAAGCCTCGTGGTCCTCCGTGCTGGCAGTCTCTAACAGATGGTCGATGACATGAAGCAGATACGAATGGGCTTCCACCCTGATTTCTCTTCCCCGCTCTTCCAGAACTTCCGTATAATCAGTGGTATTCCACAAAGCCGGAATCCACAAATCCTGTTGCTGCGTTGATTGACGTTCCTTCAGATATTGATAAATGCGGTCGAGGTGCTCGGTCTCTCTATTCAGCAGCTTCATCTCTCTCCTCCTATCTCTGTCTGACAATCTTTCTCGTCTGACAATCCCTCTCCGTCTATTTCTCTCTGTCTATCTCTGTTTATCTGCATTTAGCTATGTTGTATAATGACCTCTCTGTCTTTGACTACGCAATGTGATCGTATCTGTCTCTCTCTGTCTGCCTATATCTGTCTGTCTCTCTTGTCTGTCTGATTCACGTTGCCTGACAAGCTAATGAGCAGATTAAAAGCGAAAAGCGGTTTTCAACGTGCGATTGGGTACACGCTCCTTCGTTTCCAGATCGTACCCCATACATTCACTTACCGCTTCCCTGAATTGACTCAGGTCAGCCTGCCGGGTTACCAGTTGTCCCAGTTCGGGCATGGAGGCAGCAAATTGAATAGCCTGCTCGAACAGCATATGATACTCGCCTGCCCCGATGATCTGAATGCCATTCATCAAATAATGGGTTGGAGAGAAGGTGTACGTGTATGACGAGTGAATTCCGAATAAAACGATCCGCCCTCCTTTCTTGATATGCGCTTCTGCCGTTTCCAACTGATTGCCTACCGTGTCAATGACGACATCAAACCGTTCTCTCTCCGAATGCTTGTTCATCACCTCCTTATAAAGTTCCTCAGGCGAATAAGCTGCATCACTGTATCGCCTGGCGGCTTCCAGCCGGAAAGGGTTCATCTCTGTCGCGACCGTTCTGCCTGCCAGTCTGCGACTAACCATCTGAGCAATCAACCCCATCGGTCCTGATCCTAGCACCAGCACTGAATCATACGGTTTAACCCGGGCGACCTGGAAGTTATGGAGCACACAGGCCAATGGCTCTATGAGCATGGCCGTTTCCAGGCTCATGGCCTCCGGCACGGCAAACACATACCTTTCATCACAGACGAAATAGGGGGCAAACGTACCGTCAAGCTGAATACCTGCAATTTGCAATCCCTTGCCTGCTATCCCTTCACAGAGATGGGTATGTCCCCTTCGGCAAGGCAGACAGAGGCCACAATATTGATTGGGATCGATGACCACTCGATCTCCCACCGCACAGGTGGATACACCGGCGCCAATTTCCACCACGGTACCTACCGCTTCGTGGCCTCTTGTCACATCGGGAATACCCGCTTCCTTGCCCATAAATACCGATAAATCCGTCCCGCAGATTCCCGTCAAGGCGATCTGAATCTTCACCTCTGTCGGGGACGCAATCTGAGGTTCCCGTATGTCTGTTAATTCCAGTCTTTCACGGCTTGTCCATTTTAGAGCCTGCATCTGTCCATCCCCTTTTTCATAATATTTTGACAATTAAGGATATACGTAATTCGCCGAGTTCCAAACGTTTGCATTTATTATATATGATAGCTTTTGTCTAATTGTGTAGAACCTTGGCGGTCATGCATCTTTTTTTTCATATTCATGTTGGGAGTCGGCTCGTCAGCGACAATCGGGCACTGACGAGCCAACTCCCAGTGAATTGCATCCATTCAACAACCGAGCACGATCGCTTCGATCGCCGGAACCGTAACCGATCCATCTGTCTGGATCTCAAGCGACTTGGTATCAAAGCTGCTCTTCAGCAGCTTCCACTCACCGAGCGAAGGAATCTGGAGTTTTATCTGATCGTGATTGGCGTTATATATGACGCACAGGTGGCGACAGTCATCACCATTGGCATGATCTCGCAAAGTAAAGACGACCGTTCCCGCAGGACTTTCTTCAATGTGGAGGTGCTGACGAATGTCTTCAGCTGTCCGCAGGCGAAAGGCCGCATGATCTCTTCTCAACCTGATCCATTGCTTCACAAAGGAAACATCCTCCTGGAACTGATCACAGCGATCCCAGTCCATCTGATTGATGGCATCTGGTGACCTGAAACTGTTCTCTACCCCATTCTTGGTACGCATAAATTCCTGTCCGGCATGCAGGAACGCCAAGCCCTGACTGGTCAGGATGATACTTGAAGCGAGTCGGTGCATACGTCTAAGCACGATCTCGCTTTCCTCGGGATGAGTCAGACACAGCTTATCCCACAGCGTATGATTGTCATGACACTCGACATAATTGAGATTCTGGTCCGGTTCACTGGCAAACGTGCGGAGGTCATCCCGATAGGCAATCCCGCCGACTACGCCCATCTTGATTCTGGTTTCCAGATCAGGCTGTCCATTGACAAAACCCTTCTCGTCTTCATAAAAGATACTCCCTTTGATCGCGTTGCGAATGTCATCATTAAACTGAGCAATACGGGGCATCTGACGTGCGTTCATCTGATTGGCCTTCGCTTCCGCCGGCAAATTCGTATCCAGATTCCAGCCTTCCCCTGTCATTAGCAGGCTGGTATCGATCTCATCGAGTCTTCTGCGTATCTCATTCATCGTCTCCACATCATGCAGACCCATCAGATCGAACCGGAATCCGTCAATCTGATATTCCCTGGCCCAGTAAACGATGGAATCCACCATCAGCTTGCGCATCATTTTCCGTTCAGAGGCTGTGTCATTGCCACACCCGGAACCATTGGCGAACACCTCGCCAAAGGCATCTTTCTCATAACGGAAATAATAGCCCGGCACCAGCTTCATCAAATTGGCCCGATAGCCGTCATAGAGATGATTGTACACGACGTCCATGATGACACGCATACCGCGATGATGAATCGCCTGGATCATCTCTTTCATCTCTTTGATACGGCAGACAGGATCATATGGGTCTGTTGCATATGATCCTTCCGGAACGTTATAGTTTTTGGGATCATAGCCCCAATTGTAACGCTCCCATGGTCTGGTCTCATCCACACTTTCTGTACTGTAATCATAGCTCGGCATCAGCTGCACATGGGTCACCCCCAAATCCGCAATATGATCGAGTCCGGTCAGATGTCCTGCAGCCGATCTGGTGCCTGGCTCAGAGAATCCCTTGAATGTCCCTTTATGTACCGCTCCACTATGGGGATGAATGGTCAGATCGCGTACGTGCACCTCATAGATCACGGCATCCACAGGGTGGACAAAGGCAGGCTTAGCCGCTTCTGTTTCCCAATGCTCAGGGTTCGTCTTGCCCATATCCACGATAGCCGCACGATCCCCATTGACCGCGACAGCCTTTGCATAGGGGTCAACCGCTTCATTGACATCTGTACCCACCCATACCTTGTATGTATACAGCCAGCCTTCCAGATCGCCCTGTACTTCCGTACGCCATACCCCTTTTTCCGTGCGGTTCATGGCAATTTCCTTGATCGCTTTCCCGTCCCATGTCCGATAGAGCACCACCACTGCCTTACTGGCGGTCGGGGCCCATACGTGAAAGCGAGAGGCCTCGGGCGAATATTGCAGACCCAGATCATCTCCATCATACGTCCAGTTTTCCTCAAATTCGGTTGAATGGATCGCGGCCCCATTCACGAACTCCGCATCGCCAAACGAAATCTCAAAATCCAGTTCTCTTTGTACAGCCATCGCGTATCCTCCCCTTCACTTTTCACTCTCGCATCTCTTTTCTTATCTCTTTTCTTATCTCTTTTCTTATCTCTTTTCTTATCTCTTTTCTTATCTCTTTTCTTATCTCTTTTCTTATCTCTTTACTTATCTCGTTTCGCTTACTTGATCCTGTTTTCAAATCCTTCTCCATTCTATGCAGCGGGGATCTGGACTCATGCTTGTGCAGATACGTCATGAACTAGATT
Source organism: Marinicrinis sediminis (assembly GCF_042685085.1). Classification (NCBI taxonomy): domain Bacteria; kingdom Bacillati; phylum Bacillota; class Bacilli; order Caryophanales; family Paenibacillaceae; genus Marinicrinis; species Marinicrinis sediminis. The sequence continues at coordinate 61,078 of NZ_JBHUMM010000010.1, read as the reverse complement.
ACGCACCCATTTCCGCGATCTGATTCGGCCAAAACCAACCATCAGACGAACGACTTCCTCCATCGAAAGGATGAAATAAACCCAGTAAATCGGCAAATCCAGCACAAAGGCGGCGATAAAAGCGGATGGTACACCAACCACCCAAGTGGCCAACGACTCCATGACAAACACAAACTTGCTGTCTCCCCCGCTATTCAGAATACCTCCGGCGATAATCATATTGGATACCTTCACCCAGAAGAAAAGAGAGAACATGAGAATAATCCATATCGAAACCCGGCTGACATCTTCCGTGACGTTGTAGGCTGATACGTACAGAGAAGAAGAAGCGGCGATCAGCCCTCCCAGCACAATGGTGGACACAATACCGAGGCGAATAAACTTGTGGGCATAATCCATCGCTTCATCCATCTGATCCGCCCCCAGCTTGTTCCCGACCATGACCCCGGCTGCACTGGCCAGACCCGTCAAGAGACCGATACTGAGGCCCTGCAAGGGAAACGAAATGGTCATCGCGGTCATTTCCTCTGTGCCCATACGGCCATAGACGACCGCATATCCTGTTTCACCCAGCACCCACAACAGCTCTGTCAGAAACAATGGAATGCTCGTACTGAGGAAACGTTTGACAAGCGGCATCTGAATGCCCATCATGCGATGCAGGCCGACAGCGCCCGGATACTTTCTGACATACATGTAGCTGATCAGGAACACCATTTCAAAAATCCTGGCGGCGACAGTGGCAATGGCCGCCCCTTTCAGACCGTACTCCGGGAAGCCCATCTTACCGAATATGAGAAGATAATTCAGCCCGATATTCAGGACCGCGGTAGCCATGCTTACATACATAGGCAGCTTCACATGGGTTGTACTTCTCGCAACGGCAGAATAAATCATCGTCAGCATCGTAGGAAAATAGGAAAAAGCAATAATCATCGGATAAATGCTTCCCTCTTCCAGCACCTTGGGATCATTCGTAAAAATTTGCAGGCATCGCTCGGGAAAGAAGATGACGAGCAAGGAAAATAACAGCGTAAATACGGAACCGATCGCCAGCGCAAACCCGAGCAGCCTGGCAATATTCGCCGTATCCTTCTTCCCCCAAAACTGGGCGGTATAGATGGACACCCCTGTTGCCAGGCTTGCCAGGACGACTGCCACGATCGCATACAGCTTGGTAGACATCCCTACCGTCGCAATCGCGGTATCACCGACTTGTCCGACCATCAGCTGGTCAATCATGCCGAGCGATGCCATAATAATGCTTTGCAATGTAACCGGAATTGCAATCGATATGACATTTTGATAAAAGGTTTTCTCTCCACTCACTTCACTTCACGCTCTCTTTCTCTCTATTTGCTTGATTATTTCCTGAAAATTCTGAAATTTATAGTCAGCTTGCTGGATATTCTGGTTGCCGGAGTTCGGATTGAGATAAGCCAGACAAGTCATGCCCGCAGATTTGGCTGCCTGGACCCCGTGTGCAGAATCTTCAATGACACAGCACCGGGAAGGTTGAGCATCCAGCAATTCCGCTGCCCGGAGAAAAATATCCGGTGCCGGCTTGCCTTGATCCACATCTTGTCCGCTTACAATCACTTGAAAAAAAGGACGGAGTGCGGACTTTTCCAGTATCCGATTAATCAGCGCTCTAGAGGAAGATGAGGCAAGCCCTATCTTGTAGCCCCCCTGCTGAAGTCGCTCGAGCAATTCCCTGATCTGTGGCGTAATCGGCAGACTTTCTCTGGCTGCGATCATATCCAGCACATGCTGCTCATGCTCCTGAACCAACTCGGCAACAGATGGGCGCAATTGATAATCTCGCCTGAGCTTCGTCCACATATCCCTTAAGGTCACCCCTACGAATGCATGCTGATCCTGATCGGCCAACTGAATGCCATATCGCCTGCAGGACTGTGCCTCGATCTCAAAATACAAAGGCTCACTGTCTACGATAACGCCGTCCATATCGAACAGGAACGTATCCACCTGCCTGGACCACCATGGCTGGTGTTCCTCTTTCATCGTCATGATCGCCTCCTCACCTCTGTCTCTAGGATTGCATTTTTCGGCTTGCACGTGATCGCAATCGTTTGCACAACTTATAAAAAAAAGAGAAAATTTTGTATATGGAAAAAATTATATAGTCTTCTGCTCCCTTACTTCAATATAGAATTGTGGTATTTGTTTATGGTATTTTGGTATGAGGTGAAAAAAAACACAAAAAAGCGCTTTACGGAAGTGATCCGTGAAGCGCTTCTTGTTCTCTTTTATTCAAGATATTTCGTCCGTTTATCAGCGTGCTGCTTTGCGATCTAGCATGATAGAAGCCCGACCTATTCCAGCATACGTCTCATTTCATGAATGTAATTGGCTTCCCCGCTCACAAGCAGGCGATCTCCAAATTTGATCTCGGTGGTGCCATGCGGAATGATGAAGGAATCTCCGCGATAAATACGAAGAATCAGTGTATCGCCGAGGAAAGGCAGGTCCTTGAGCAGCATATTGTGCAGAGAACCGTTATTCATCTTCACTTCTTGAATGGAGTCATCATGCTGGGTAATGAGCTTGACGGCGCTAGGATATTCAATGACCGCCTTCAGCAAAGTACGGGATGCGTAAAGGGTGGACATCACCGTCATGCGTGCATCCTGTGTAATGTGGCTGTGTTTCTCGGGATCTTCGACCCGAACGACAACCTGCTCGATGCCCGCTTCTTCCACCGCATACGTAGCCAGACAAATATTGACTTCATCATCCATCGTAGCAAAGACGGTAATATCGGCTTCGAATGTACCGGCTTTCCTGAGTTCCTCCACTTCCAGCGAGGCCACTTCGATAACCGGAAAACGACTGTACTTCTCGTCCTTCGTTTCCTTCGCCGGAGGCTGAGAGGTATACAACTCCACCTCGTACCCTTCTTTCAGTAAATCCTGGGATACCGGCAATGTGATGTGATTGGCCCCTACGATGGCGATCACTTTCTTCTCGTGCTTTCTCTCCGGGAAGAAGTAATTGAAGCCAATTGGCGCCAGCAAGCACGACAATACCGCTACCAAAATCAGTGCACCCTTCATCGTCTCCGTAATGATGCCGACTTCAGCGGCGACCGTTGCGGCGGCGATGACGAGACTGAGTGTGGAGCTGAGCAAGATCCCGGAACCGATCACCTCATTCCAGGAGAACCACTTCTTCAGAATCAAGGCTGGAACCAGCTTGGATATGAGCAGCACAATGAGCAGCAAAGGAATAAAGATCAGAATTTTAGGAGATTTGAAGAGCTCCCAGATGTCCAGATTCACCCCAATCATCACGAAGAAGATCGGGATCAGAAAACCATAACCGAAGGAATCGAGTTGATGGACAAATTCCTTGTTGGGCGCAAGCAATGAGACAATCACCCCTGCCAGAAAAGCACCCAGAATAATTTCCACTTCCAGGGTTTCCGACAGCACCACGAACATAATGATCAGGGCAAATACAGCCCTCGTCCCCAACTGAACCGTGCCGGCCTTGAGCACTTCAAATGCCTTACCGCCTCTGAAGGTGCGAATAAAGAAGTACGTAGCAATGACCACGGCAAAGAACAAGAGCAGATACAGCATTTGTTCAACTTTGCCGGAAGAGATACTAATATAGACGGCCAGCAAGATCATCGTGATCAAGTCTGACACGACCGTTACCATCAGAATCGTCTGTCCAAGCGGGGTTTCCGTAAGCCGCTTTTCCTTCAACACGGGCACGACCACACCCAACGAAATCGTGGCAATGATGATAGTCATCAGATAAGGGTCCTTGACAATCCCCATGAGAACGAACAAATTGGACAATCCAAACGAAATGGTCAGGATGCCCAGGAAAATAAATAGTGAAACCCATAAGGGATGCGGTCCCTTCTGTGGTTTATTGCTCTGTTTGGATTGAAAAGATGAAAAATCAATCTCCAGACCACTTAGGAACATCAAATAGATAAATCCGAACAAAGAAAGCAGTTCCAGCCATTGATCCGAAGACACCAGATTAAACCCGCTGGTCCCTAATATAAGTCCTGCAACGATCTCCGCCACCACGACCGGGATCATCTTCAACCGGAAACGGTGAAGCAGGATCGGTACAATAAAGGCGATGGAAACGACAATCATCAATGACTCTAAAGAGGTACCGTGCTCTTCCAAAACTTACCTTCCTCCTATCTGACCACCCAACTGTATAATAAACAAATCACGCCGAGAAAACCTGGTGCTTTCCCGGCGTTTGTTCAAGCTATTATATCATAGTGATTTCTATTCTGTCTCGTACGTTTTCAGGTAGGTCTCCGCATTCCAAAGTGCCTCAGCTTCCGTCACATCGTCCAGCTTGATCTTCACCAGCCAGCCCGCTTCATAGGGAGACTGGTTGATCTGTTCCGGCTTGGACAGCAGAGATTCATTCACTTCCACGATGGTCCCGGACATCGGCGCATACAGCTCCGACACTGTCTTCACCGATTCCAGACTGCCAAGCGGCTCGCCGGTCTTCACGCTTGCTCCCGTTTTTGGCAGTTCCACAAACACAATCTCTCCAAGCTCATGCTCGGCAAATTCCGTAATGCCGATCGTTGCTGTATGATCTTGTCTATCTATCCAGAGATGTTCTTCACTGTACTTCAGGTTCTTGGGTGCATTCATGCAAGCACACTCCCGTCACATATTTGTACCGCCGTCTTCTCCTAGTCATGAGAAAAGAACCCTCGCCCCTGCTTTCGCAGCCAAGAGGAGGGTTCCGGTCCATATTGATGTCTGTGTTTTATTGTGCAGTCAGGTTCTTGTCGCCTGGCTTCCAGTTCATCGGGCACAGTCCACCAGACTGAAGGGCTTGCAGAACGCGAAGGGTTTCTTCTACACTGCGGCCTACGTCATTGTGGTTCACAACCTGATATTTCAATTCGCCTTCTGGATCAATGATGAACAATCCACGAAGCGCGATTCCTTCTTCTTCAATCAAGACGCCATAGTCTTTGGCAACGGATTTCGTGATGTCAGCTGCCAACGGGAAGCTCAACTCACCCAGACCATTTTGATCCTTTGGTGTGTTGATCCATGCACGGTGCGTATGGATGCTGTCGATGCTCACACCGAGAATTTCTGTATTCAGCGATTTGAATTGCTCCGCTGCATCACTCAGTGCTGTAATTTCAGTCGGGCACACAAATGTAAAATCCAATGGATAAAAGAACAGTACGAGCCATTTTCCTTTGTAATCAGCCAAGGAAGCTTGTCCGAAGTCCTTTCCGTTTCCTAGTGCGGTCTCCATTGAAAAATCAGGTGCCTGTTTGCCTACTAAACGCTCTGCCATGATTCCATACCTCCTTGATATTATGAACCGCAGTCAGACTGCAGCTGTTCATTGCGCCATACACAGCGACTTTCACGATGTAAATGGTAGCATTATGAAATCTGAAAGTCAATGATTAGACTTATTACTTATTTATAATCATTACATTTAAGATTATAGCACAGCCTTCTTTGTCAGACAAGGCCTTTTCGGAGATACCTGCTGTATTCATTTCTGCAATGAAAGTACGAAAAAAGCGAAAAAAAATAGCATCCTGCCTCCGTCCGGTTCGGTACGAATTCAGGGTGCTCCCTTACAATTTTGCACGGTTGACTTTCTTCACGCTTTTCGGTCTGTTCACTGTTTTCAGGCGAATGTCGGTTTATGATAATGAGCTTTCCGCTCATATACGACCGTTCCGACGGCTTCCTTGCCTTCTGTCGTGATGACGATGACCTTTTGCCTGCTGTTCCATTTCCCCTTCCTGGATGCTGCCGATGCATAGAGGGGAGAGCGGCGTGCGGCACTGCGTCTCAATGAACGTTTCATATGACATCTCCTCCAAAAAGGTAATGAATGGTGCTGATCAATTTATGATTTTCTTCCAGTTGTGCTTCAATGTGATCTCGGGACATCTCATGTTTGCCAGTCAGATGGATGACGACGAGGATATCCTTACCTACAGGATAGCATATCAAATACGTCTTCACAATGCCATTGTTGAGCAGTACAAGGCGTTCCAGGCTCTTCTGGTAGGCGTCCATAATATGAATTCTCGGCTGACTGTCGTCCGGATGGTCATTGACGGAAAACGGGTAGAATTGATTTCGCCCGACATTGCCTGCGACCTGTTCGAGTCCTTCTGAACCTTTGGCCCGCCATACCGCTGCTCCGGCCACCCGGTATCCTTCAATCGCCCGATAGGCGCCTCGCATGGCATCATATAAATATTCATATTTCCGTTTCGGGTCTCTCATGAGGTCTTTCACAAAATGCAGAAAAAAATGATGCAAAGACTCGTCCCTCTCCATCTCTGCCTGTGCCTTCTTCCAGGCTTCAAGCGGATCAGGAAATGCACCCTTCTCCTGGATGATCGCTCCGATCTTCATGCACGCGACACTGACCGCAGCATTGACATTGTGGTCTGAACGGCGATGCTCATAGCTGAGTGTCGTAAGGCCCTGCATGTCAGACAACAGATGAAAATCGGTCACGGTCTCGTCATTCCACGTCCGTTCAGCTGCATCCGGCACCAGAAAGAATACCCGTCCCCTACGCAGACGTCCCCAGAACAGTCCCATTTCAAATACGGTGTTATCTCTGGGTGCGACGACCAGTCTGCCTCTGTGAAGCACGATATCATCCGGTGAAAAAATGAAGACGGCAAAATCACTGGCATTCAGCCTTTCTTCCAGATCATCCATGGTATCGTTCATCGGCTGAAACGTGCCTGCGTACCAAGGTGATACTTCTGCAAAATGAACGAGCGCCTCATGAACGGCTGCGGCAATCTGGATCGATTCCCTGGCAGAACCAATAAATAATCGCGGCTTCGGTAATTTCATATATCGCTGAGCCCCCATGAAAAGATGTGCTCATCCAAATATACCATATTTTACATGATAGTGCGCTCTGAATTCATCCTCGCCCTCAGTAAGTCACCTAAAAAGGAGCCCTGATCTGATGATCAAGACTCCTCGAAAATGTCATACCTATATAAACGGCTTAGGATGAAGCCATCGCTGCGATAATCAGGTCGCCCATTTCCGTTGTCCCAATCGCTTTCGAAGGGTCAACAGCAATGTCACCGGTACGGTGTCCGGCATCCAGCACCTGCTTCACTGCCTGCTCAATGCGATCCGCTGCTTCATGATAGCCAAACGTCAGACGATACATGAGCGCGACAGACAAAATCGTCGCAATCGGATTGGCAATGCCTTTGCCTGCGATATCCGGAGCAGAACCGTGTACGGGCTCGTACAGGCCATAGCTGCCTTCACCGAGTGACGCAGAGGACAGCATACCGATGGAACCGGTCAGCATCGCGGCTTCATCACTCAGGATATCTCCAAACATATTTTCTGTTACGATCACATCGAAACTGGAAGGTCTTCTCAAGAGCTGCATCGCACAGTTGTCCACGAGCACATGCTCGAGTTCCACTTCCGGGTATTCCGGCGCGATACGATTGACGGTTTCTCTCCACAGTCTGGACGTTTCCAGCACATTCGCCTTGTCTACAGAAGCAAGACGCTTGCTGCGAGTCATGGCCACTTCAAATGCCTGTCTCACAATGCGCTCCACTTCGGTAACGTTGTATACGCACGTATCAACGGCTTCCTCGCCTGCTTCTCCCTGTCTGCGGAATTTCTCTCCGAAGTAGATTCCTCCGGTCAATTCCCGCACCACGATCAGATCCGTTCCCTCCAGCACTTCCGGCTTCAGGGTGGAAGCTTCCATCAGACAGTCAAATACAACCGCCGGACGAATGTTGGAGAACAGTCCGAGCTCCTTGCGAATCCCGAGCAGGCCGGTTTCCGGACGAAGCTCCTTGGAGTTGTTGTCCCACTTCGGACCGCCTACTGCTCCAAGCAGTACCGCGTCTGCCCGTTTGCACATGTCCAGCGTGTCAGCCGGAAGCGGCGTACCTTTCTCATCAATCGCAATACCGCCAAACAAGCCTTCTTCAAATTCAAAACGAAGTCCAAACAGTTCCTCCGTTTTCTTCATTACCTTTATCGCTTCGTTCACGACCTCGGGTCCGATTCCGTCACCGGCGATGACGGCAATTTTCTTTACTTCAGTCAATGCATTCACTCTCCTGTCCATTCTACTAACTTCTGTTATAGCATGTTTGGACTTGTAATTCAAAGATATAAAATCTATTGAACTTATAGGAGATAGCTATCACCATCCGATACGTGCGATTTAGATCGGTACAGCGTGAATGGATGTGACCGAGAGAAGGTGTATATTTCTCCACTTACACGGACGATTCAGCCCTCAAGCTCAAGGTCAACATACTCGTGCTTGGTAAAGCAAAGAAAGCTTGGTATTCTATTAAGTAATTAGTTCCATTATTCGGTACAGTTGCTACAAAAGAACAAGTTCAGGCTAATTACAAACGATTAGTAGGTGATATTGATTACAGAAACTCAGAAATAGAGAGAGCGCAAAAGGTCATTGAGTACAACAAGACATATGGTTATGACTATTCCAATCAACAGATATATTTAGATAAAATCAATAAAATTAATGAGCAATACGGAGTTGGTTCTTCGGCTACAAAACAAACCGCTCAGCAAAATCAACAAAAGTTGTCTCAAGATTCCAGCTATCGCAACTCGGAATATCAACGAACTCAAGAAGTCATCCAAAATAGATCTGCAGCGGGCTTAGACACTTCAAAACAAGAAGCCTATCTTAACAAAATCACAAGCGTTGGAAGCACAATTGGTTACGGGACTGTAGCCACAGTAGAGGAAGCCAAGCAAAATCAGGAACGACTAAACAGTGACGATGCATATAAACAATCAGAAATTGAACGAGCAAGACAAGTCATTGAAAATAGAAAAACACAAGGACTCGATATTTCATCTCAAGAGGCTTACTTGAAAAAATTAGTCAATTAAGGAGACGACATTATGACAGAAAAAATAACATGGATACTCTCCCACCCCCCGGTTTCTGAAAATGAAATTCAAAAAGTCGAAGAAAAGCTGAAAGTAAAACTACCTAGCGATTATGTGACCTGCGTCAAAATCAACAACGGTGGAACACCACAGGATAAGGAAATCTTGGATTTCGCTGAAAAAGAAGGCGCTGTGTTTAATCGCTTACTAAGCTATCATCCTGAAAAAAGTACATATATTTTAGAAACTTATGAGGACATTCTAGACCGATTGGTGCCACATGTGTTCCCCTTCGCATCCGATCCGTTTGGAAACTTCTATTGCTTCGATTACAGACAAAATCCAAGCGGCAATCAACCCACCATCGTTTATTGGGATCACGAGATGACGTTCATTGATCCCTTTTATGCCCTCATCCCGGTATGCAGCTCCTTTACTGAGCTGCTCAGTATGCTGTACAGTGACTGAACTAATCAAGTAGCATGACTAAATCAAACACAGGATAAAGTAAATCCAATTTAAACTCTATCCTGTGTTTTTTCAAATCACATTTTTGACTCCGCGCACATACAAACAGGCAGGCCCCTGAATAAAAGGGCCTGCCTGTTTCACTTTTTACATTCGTTGCATGTTGTTAACGGCGCTAAAGAGGGCTTTCACCGAGGAATTCATGATGTCGACGTCGACGCCACAGCCCCAATGCACGACACCCTTTTCATCGGTAATGCCGATATACGAAATGGCTTGTGATTTGGAACCAAGCTCCAGGGCATGCTCTTTGTACACCAGATTGGAATAGGTGATGCCAGCATGCTCTTGCAGCGCATTGCTGATCGCATCCAATCGGCCGTTGCCCGTACCTGTCAATTCCTTCACTTCTCCATTCATCTGAATGGTCACCGAAGTCTGGAAGTCTTCCTGATTCAACAGGCGGAAATGTTCAAAGGCAATCGGGGTCTGTACGTTGACGTACCCTTCCTTGAAGATGTCATAGATTTCTTCAGGCTGCAATTCCTTCTGTTTCCGGTCAGAGACACCCTTCACGAGGTAACCCAAATTCTCGCGCATGGCCATAGGCAAATCGAGACCATACTGCTGCTGCAGGATATATCCAATCCCGCCTTTCCCGGACTGACTGTTAATTCGGATGATATCTCCTTCATACTGTCTGCCAATATCCAGCGGATCAATCAGCAGATAAGGAACATTCCAATGTTGCGGTGTCTCTTCCTCGCGCCATTTCATGCCTTTGGCAATGGCATCCTGGTGGGAACCCGAGAAGGCCGTAAATACGAGCTCTCCGCCGTACGGATGGCGCTCGCTCACCTTCATCTTCGTGAGACGCTCGTAGACACTCAGAATTTCCGGGATATTCGTAAAGTTCAGCTTCGGGTCCACCCCATGAGCGTACATGTTCAGAGCTAGGGTGATGATATCCACATTTCCGGTACGCTCTCCGTTGCCAAACAGCGTACCTTCTACACGCTGTCCGCCTGCCAGCACGCCGAGCTCCGCATCCGCGACGCCGGTACCCCGATCGTTGTGCGGGTGCAAGGAAACGATCACATGATCCCGATAGTTCAGGTTCTCGCTCATGTATTCGATCTGGCTGGCATACACGTGCGGCATGGACATCGAGACGGTGGCTGGCAAATTGATGATGACTGGCTGGTCTGCGGTTGGTCGCCATACATCCAGTACGCGGTTGCAAATATCCAGCGCGAATTCGATTTCTGTGCCCGTGAAGCTTTCAGGCGAATACTGGAACTGGAAGTTCCCTTCGGTTTCCGCCGCACATTCCATCAGCAGCTTGGCTCCGTTCACCGCAATGGCAATGATTTCTTCCTTCGATTTGCGGAATACCTGTTCACGCTGGGCCACAGAGGTGGAGTTGTACAGGTGCACCACTGCTTTTTTGGCGCCTTTGAGCGATTCGAAAGTTTTGCGAATAATATGTTCCCGCGACTGGGTCAGAACCTGGATGGTCACATCGTCGGGGATGAGATTTTGCTCAATCAGCGTTCGCAAAAAGGTGAATTCCGTCTCTGACGCTGCCGGGAAGCCCACCTCAATTTCCTTGAAGCCGATCTCCACCAGCATTTGAAAATATTCCAGCTTCTCTTCCAGATTCATCGGAACGATCAGGGCCTGGTTGCCGTCTCTCAGATCGACGCTGCACCAGGTTGGCGGCTCAGTAATGTATTCCTTTTGTGCCCACTTCATGCTGGACACCGGTGGCATAAAATAGCCTCTTGCGTACTTGTCTACGTTCTTCATTGTGCCATCCTTCCTTTCGTTGTCCATCGTTGTCCATTCAACAAAAAAGCCTTCCGTCTCCATGAATTCATAGAGACGAAAGACTTGTGTATCTTACGCGGTACCACTCCAGTTCATATCACGTATGATATGCGCTTAGCGGACAGGGACGGGCAGGCTGCCAAATGATGCACCTGTATCATCCTCGTATCCTCCTGTACATAACGGTCAGGGGCCGGCTCTGCTTACTGGTTCATTTCAGCGAGCTACTCCAAGGTGAGTTCAGATGATCCTCGCGGCTGCTTCACACCGGCCAGCAGCTCTCTGGGCACTTGGAACGTCCTACTAGTCCTCTTCCACGTATTTGAAGTTTGCAGTTTAAAGCATTGGATTACTTACAATTCTACTGTACATCCCGCTACTTCGCAAGTGGTCATGCTGAAGTCGGGATCATGAACAGCAGCGCTGCTTACTTCTTGATCCAGTGCATCAGCTCACGAAGCTGGGAGCCTACTTGCTCAATCGGATGGTTCGCTTCATTGCGGCGAGTGGCCGTCATGAAGGCATTTCCGGACTGGTTCTCAAGGATAAAGTCACGAGCAAATTTACCTTGCTGAATGTCTGTAAGCACTTCTTTCATCGCTTTTTTGGTTTCTTCTGTAACCACGCGAGGTCCTGTCACATAGTCACCATACTCAGCGGTGTTGCTGATGGAGTCTCTCATCGTAGCCAGACCGCCTTCATACATCAGGTCTACAATCAGCTTCAGCTCATGCAAACACTCGAAGTAAGCCATTTCAGGCGCATATCCTGCTTCTGTCAACGTTTCAAAACCAGCTTTGACGATAGCGCTCATGCCGCCGCACAAGACAGCCTGCTCACCGAACAGGTCGGTTTCCGTTTCTTCTTTAAAGGAGGTTTCGATGACGCCAGCGCGTGTACAGCCGATTCCTTTTGCATACGCCAAACCAATGGCATGTGCATTACCTGTCGCATCTTGCTCGATCGCGATCAGTCCCGGTACACCGAAGCCTTCCACGTATGTGCGGCGAACCATGTGTCCTGGGGATTTAGGCGCGACGAGGAAAACGTCTGTTTCGCTGTCCGCTACGATTTGACCAAAATGCACGTTAAAGCCGTGGGAGAACATCAGCGCTGCACCTTTTTTCATGTTTGGCGCGATTTGCTCCTTGTAGACTTTTGCCTGAATCTCATCCGGCATCAGGATTTGAATGACGTCTGCGCGACGTGCTGCTTCGTCAACGGTCAACACTTCGAAGCCGTCATTTACCGCTGTGTCCCAGGATTTACCCTGACGCAATCCGATTACGACATTTACACCGCTGTCACGCAGGTTTTGTGCCTGTGCGTGACCTTGGCTTCCATAGCCGATGATCGCGATTGTCTTTCCTGAGAGTACGCTTAAGTCTGCATCTTGTTCATAGTACATTTTAACTGCCATTGTATTGTTTCTCCTCCTTTAATGTAACCCCTTTTGGCATGGGTACGAAAGCCAACAAAGCACGCGCCTCATTCCCTCTCGTACCCACCCAAAAGCGGGCAAGTACACGTGCTATGCAATCGAGTGTAAATGATGAATGTTCTGACAATGAGTAGCAAGATCAGATTTTAGGCTGCAGGCCTCTGATCATCGCGGTGACACCCGTTCGGGAAAGCTCTTTGACACCATAAGGCTTGAGCAATTCCACCATGGCATCGATTTTGGCCGAGTCACCGACAACCTGTACGATCATGGTATTCATGCCTACATCGACGACCGCGGCACGGAACGTTTCGACCACGCCCAGAATCTCGGAACGCTCTGAGGCATTGGCTCCGACTTTAATCAGTGCGAGCTCGCGAGCGACCATCGGATTGGAACTGAGATCAATTACCTTGATGACATCGATCAGCTTATACAGCTGTTTCTCAATCTGTTCCAGGGTGTGTTCGTCACCGCTCGTCACGATGATCATGCGGGACAAGCCCTTCTCCTCGGATTCGCCTACCGTGATGCTCTCAATGTTGTAGCCTCTTCTCCCGAACATACCGGCGACTCTCTGCAGAACACCCGGCTGATTGTTGACCAGGACGGATATCGTATGCTTTTGTTCTCTCATTCCGAATCCCCCATTAGCATCGTATCGATGGTATTTCCTTGCGTCACCATTGGATACACATTTTCGCCTTTATGAACGACAAAATCAATCAGAACCGGCCCGTCTGTTTCCATCGCTTCCTTCCAGACTTTCTGTGCCTCTTCCTTGTTGGTGGCCCGCAAACCTTTTACGCCGTAGGCTTCTGCCAGCTTGACGAAATCGGGGCTGCCCGCCAGGTCGATATGGCTGTAGCGGTTGTCATAGATGATCTCCTGCCACTGACGAACCATGCCCAGTACCTGATTGTTGATGACTACAATTTTGACCGGAATGTTGTGAATCGCACAGATGGCCAGTTCCTGCGAGCACATCTGCATGCCGCCATCGCCGTTTACGGAGATAACCAGACGATCTTCATTCCCCATTTGTGCCCCGATAGCGGACGGGAATCCGTATCCCATCGTACCAAGTCCACCTGAGGTGATCCAGGAGCGAGGCTGGTTGAATTTATAATATTGGGCGGTCCACATTTGATGCTGGCCGACATCGGTCGTCACAATGGCTTCCCCATTTGTCGTCTCATTCAGCATTTCGATAACGTATTGTGGCTTGAGCCCTTCTTCACTGTCCTGGTAACCAAGCGGGTAATCTTTTTTCATCTGGGTGATTTTCGCTACCCACTCGTCATTGTTCGCTTTTTTCGCTTTCTTGTTGACGGCTTTCAGCACTTCCTTCACATCACCTACACACGGGATGGAGGTAGGCACGGTTTTGCCGATTTCAGCCGGGTCCACATCAATGTGAGCGATTCTGGCATTCGGCGCAAATCCCTGTACCTTCATCGTTACGCGATCATCGAAGCGTGCTCCGACCCCTATCAGGAGGTCACAGCCCTGAAGCGCCTTGTTCGAGGTATAGGTGCCGTGCATGCCCGGCATACCCATCCACAGCTCGTGTGCGCTCGGGAAACCGCCGAGGCCAAGCAGCGTCGTGGTAACCGGGATATGGGTCTTGTTGACGAATTCCAGCAGTTCCTCATGAGCACCAGATGCGACGACGCCTGCGCCTGCGAGGATAACCGGACGCTCGGCCTGTTCAATCGCTTCGAGCAATCGTTCGACCTGCAGCTTGTTCGGTTTGACTGTTGGATTGTATCCGCGAATATGAACATCTTTCGGATAATAGAAGGAAGTGACTTGTGCGGACACATCCTTCGGAATGTCAATGAGAACCGGACCCTTCCGTCCTGTATTGGCAATGTGGAAGGCCTCATGGATGATTCTCGGCAAATCTTCTACGTTGCGTACCAGATAGCTGTGCTTGGTAATCGGCATCGTGATACCTGTAATATCTGCCTCCTGGAATGCATCGGTTCCAATCGCGGTCGTCGCGACGTTGCCTGTAATGATGACTAAGGGTACGGAATCCATGTAAGCTGTGGCAATACCGGTTACCAGATTGGTTGCTCCCGGACCGGATGTGGCAATACACACCCCGACCTTTCCCGTGGAGCGGGCATAGCCATCTGCTGCATGAATAGCACCCTGCTCATGGCGGGTCAGCAAATGATTGAAATGCGGATTGCTGTGCATGGCATCATAGATATACAGGACAGCGCCACCCGGATAGCCAAATACACATTCTACCCCTTCAAGAAGCAGGGAGCGAAGCAAAATTTCTGACCCGTTGATGTTGTCTGGCTGCATGAGCTCTTTGCGCAGTTCCTCTGTCAGTACACCGGACTTTTGCGTTTCTGTCTGAGCAGTCACATCATTTCCTCCTCTCAATTTTCCCTTGCAATGATTGAGACCTCGATCTGTTTATCGTTATCGAACCCCGGACAAATCAAAAAACCCCTCTCATCCCGCAATCTGGTTGCGTTCGGGACGAAAGGGGTTGAGCTTCCGTGGTACCACCCATGTTTGCTGAAATCTCACGATAACAGCCTTAGAAGGTAGAGCAGTTGTGTCTACCTTCGCACGATAACGAGTGCGAACCGATTTTCCCTAATAGACTTCAGCGCTTCCAATCTGTGTGGCACTAAAGTTTTTCAGGAAAACAGCTCCGAGGTGAGCTCGTCAAGTAAGGGTTATGACGATGGTTTCAGCAGCTCCATCGCTCTCTGTCCATAATTGCCTTAATGACTTCGTCCTCATCATAGCCGATGTCAAATTAGTGAATTAGTTAAAATGTATTATATCGGCTGGAGCCGTAATAGTCAATGGGCTTGTTGAAATTGGCACTCAATTTCACAAACATTTCTGTTCAAGATTGCCAGGTATGCTGTTCTAGACATTTTCATTATTTTTCTGATTCAGAGAATTTTTCAATCTCAGGTTCTAATCCTAGCTCTTTAATCAGACGAATGAATTCATCTGCGTCTTCAAGCTTTTCCAATTCTTCTTGGCTTTTCAATTTCAATATGTGTTCAAACTGATTTTTTAGTTCCGTATATCTCTTATAGGCTAAAGTCGAAATAGAATCATTACGTACCTGATTTTTCGTTAAGTTTGCATATAGTTTAAAGTATTCCGCCTCATTAAATTCCCCCTGTACTAAAAAATATCTATTCAGATTTTGCAAATATGCATAAAGAAAAACGAGATCGCTCTGCATATTTTTTGACGTTCCATCCCAATCCGCATTTAGTAATCGGTCATCCAGTACGTGATACACACTGATGAGATCTCCCATCACATAATGTGTGTACTTGTCATGAATGGACTGATTCCTGTACCCAAAAAAACATACCGCTAAAAGAATCGCTAGCATTAAGGGTATGATTATGCTTCGAAGCTTTTTCAATCTATCCATTCCCTTCTTCTGATTCGCCAGACCCAACACTTTCCTAGTCTAACCATAAAATAATATGATGACCTAATGGTAACAGTCAACAGAACGGACTTGAATACGGATTCTTTCATTGAGATCGATATGTACCTGGAGACATGCAAAAAATCGCCATTCTGAATGTGATACACACATCAAAATGGCGATTTTTTTATAATCATGAAGAACGTTATTACGCGTTCAGTTTTTGCTTCGCTACACCTGCAAGATCAGCAAATGCTTTCTCGTCAGTGACAGCAAGATCAGCCAGCATTTTGCGGTTGATCTCTACACCAGCCAATTTCAGGCCGTGCATCATTTTGCTGTACGTCAGGCCATTGATGCGAGCCGCTGCGTTGATCCGAACGATCCACAGCTTGCGGAAGTCGCGCTTGCGCTGACGACGGTCGCGATATGCGTACAGCAGGGATTTCATAACCTGCTCTTTTGCTGTTTTAAATAATCTATGCTTGGAACCGAAATATCCTCTAGCAAGCTTTAATACTTTTTTACGACGACGACGTGTAATAGTACCGCCTTTTACTCTTGCCATTACGTTCTACCTCCCAGATTTCCTTCTTATTTCACGTAAGTAATAAGTTGTGCAATGCGCTTCGCGTCTCCGCTGGCCACGAGGGTGCCTTTGCGAAGTTTACGTTTTACAGATGGAGATTTCTTCTCCAGAATGTGTCTTTTGAATGCATGGTTTCTTTTGATTTTTCCAGTACCGGTCTTTTTAAAACGCTTTGCAGCGCCGCGGTGTGTCTTCATTTTTGGCATCAGACTGATCCTCCTAATAAAATTAAACTTAACCTTTTGGTCCCAAGATCATAATCATGCTTCGGCCTTCCAGCTTCGGTCTGCGCTCCATAACAGCATGTTCTTCCACTTCTTTAGCCACACGAATAAGCACCTTTTCCCCAATCGAAGCATGGGTAATCTCACGACCACGAAAACGGATGGAACATTTGACTTTGTCCCCACTGTTCAGGAACTTAATCACATTACGAAGCTTCGTTTGCAGGTCATGTTCTTCAATCGTAGCGCTGAAGCGTACTTCTTTCAGGTCCACGATTTTTTGATTTTTACGGGCTTCCTTGTCCTTTTTCTGCATCTCATAACGGTACTTGCCGTAGTCCATAATGCGGCACACCGGCGGTTTTGCAGTGGGTGCCACCGCAACGAGATCAAGATTGGACTCTGAAGCTAACTGAAGGGCTTCACGAATCGGCTTAATGCCAAGCTGATCCCCATTCGCGTTAATCAAACGAACTTCTCTCGCACGAATATCTCCATTTACCAAATGATCCTTACTGATAACTTGCCACCTCCAGGAATTAAAAAATGCATGTACGTAAACGCAAAAAAATGTGAGCGTCACCGCCCACATTTCTACACACAGGATTATACAGACAGTATCTGTCACTGTCATGTATCATTCGTTTCCTTTACCGTGTCAGAACCAGCCAACGTTTGTCGGTCAGGTGAGAAGCGGGCGCTTCTACTTGCGATTTGTATGATGCATACCGATACATCATATCATCAGTTTGCATGGATGTCAACAAAATCCGTTGGCACTTGATCTCTGTTGGCAATCACTTCGCGGTAGCTCTTGAGCAGACGCTCAAAAATGGCGTCCCAGCTCTGCTCCATGGCGTAAGCTCTGGCCTCTGCAGACATAAGCTCACGAAGCGTCACATCCCGGTACAACTCCTCAACCGAGGCCGCAAACTGCTCCGCTTGCTCCGGCGGGCACAACATGCCGGTTTTGCGGTGCTGTATATTGTCCTTGACGCCTCCTGCATGGGCGCCGATAACCGGTGTTCCGCACGCCATTGCCTCCAGTACCACATTGCCGAACGTTTCGGTCGCAGACGGGAACAGGAATACATCCGCCGCCGCATAGAGCTTGCTGAGCGGTTCCCCCTTCACAAAGCCAAGGAGCTTGACATTGGGATCATGCTCATATTGCTCCAGCAACTCCTTGTACAGCGGTCCGTCTCCTGCCAGTACGAGCTGTGAATTGGCCCGAATGTCTTCAGGCAACTTGGCGAACGCATCGAAGAGCACATCGATCCCCTTCTCCGGTGCGAGACGTCCCACAAAAAGAATCATAAATTTATCCGGATCCACGCCGTGTGCCCGCAGCACGTCCTGACGATCAACGTAAGGATTGAATTGCTTGGAATCAATGCCTCGGGACCAGATCTCCAGATGCTCAAAGCCGCGCTCCTCCAGGTACGTTTGCGTCGATCTGGAAGGCACGTAGATTTTTTCGCAATCCTGATGAAACCACGTCATATATTTCCAAAGGATGCTCTCCACCCAGTTAATCTTGTAATAACCGAGATACTGATCAAAATGCGTATGATAGGAGGCTACAAGTGGAATGCCATGTCTCTTGGCATAGCGTTGTCCGTACAGTCCCATGTTGAACGGGGTTGCGACATGGATAATATCTGGCTGCAGCTCTTTTAATGTACGTCGAATATGAATCGGGTTAGGTATTCCCAATCGGCACTCCGGATATAATAGAAAAGGAATACTATGGAATCGCTCGACGATATTTTGGTCGATCCCGTCGTTTGTCATTTCATGGGAAGGCGCAAATACCTTGCAGGATATCCCCTTGTCATCGAGAAAATCCACCCATCTCCCCAGTGTCTTGGCAACTCCATTCACATCGGGTATATATGTATCCGTAAACAGAGCTACTTTCATACAACAACCTCCCCGCAGTATTCCTGTTGATCTCTTCTCCGATCCGATTGGGTACAGGAAGGAGACCAGCATGAAATTTGGATTGCTTATCTACATTATAGCTTTATCATATCCGGTGTATGTTATCTTAGCGTAATCTTATCATTAATTTTTTGGTGAACAAAATTTTATGCAGGATTAACATTGTTCTTACAATCCTATGTTAAAATAAAGATAAGGATAGATTCCATCTATCAATCATGCATGCAGCGCATACAAATGGAGGGATGGCGATGAGCCGAGTTGTCAACTGGCTACAATTCCATGATCAACGACTCTTTTTCTGGTTTAATCATAAACTCCAGCACACCATTATGGACCGCATTATGCATGTCATCACTCATTTGGGTGGTGCAACATCTACCATTGCGATTTCCCTTGCTCTTATCTTGTTAAGTCCTGCTCCCTATCATCTCGTCGGATTGCAATGCCTGGCCGCGCTCGCAGTCAGTCATATTCCGGTTGCGATTTTAAAACGAAAATACCCGCGACTCAGACCCTATTTGGTCTTACCCAAAACCAATATATGCCGAAACCCGCTCAAGGACCATTCTTTTCCGTCTGGTCATACGACGGCGATCTTTTCGATTACCATCCCGCTGATGTGGGCATATCCGAGTCTGATTTTCATCCTGCTTCCGATTACCGTCATCGTGGCCGCATCCCGTATGATATTGGGACTGCACTATCCGTCCGATGTGATTGCAGGTGCGTTTGTCGGAACCGTGGCGGCCGCTGCAGCGATTCAATTCATTTCCTGATCTGCCAAAGTTTTTCGATGGTTTTGAAGGTTGTTCGATGTTTGACGAAATTTGTGAGAAATAAGGAACCGGCTGCCTGCTTGCAGCTGGTTCTTTTTTATGACGTTTCGACTTCGGACTGAACGGACTGAAGACGTTTCTCATGATCCAGCAACGCTTTTTTGCCCATTAGCACTTCACATTGATGAATCCGAACGCCCTGCTCTACAAACTTGCGCTCATACTCTGTATACACATGTTCTTCCGGCTCTCCTTCACGATGTAGATCCAGGTGAATATTGCGCATGCGAAGGCCGCAATCCGCAAAGGAATTCAGGGAGAATTCAAAGAGGGTAACGGAATCCGTTCGGAGCTGCAAAATGCCGTCGTCATTCAGCACCTCCGCATATTTGCGCAAAAATCCTTCGTGCGTCAGTCTTCTTGGCGCATGCCGTTTCTTCGGCCACGGATCGCTGAAATTAAGGAAAATCTTCGCAATTTCATTTTCAGCAAAGATGTCTGTGAGTTGCTGCACATTGACCAGCAGCAGAGCAAGATTGGGGATCTGCTCTTCTTCTGCCTTGCCGTGCACTTCCCTTGCTTTTTCGCTCGCCTTACGAATTAACTCATCATACATATCAACGCCGATAAAATTGATCTCCGGAAATTTTGCACTCATTTCACTGATAAAATTTCCCTTCCCCATACCCAATTCCACGTAGGTGGGGCGGTCATTGCCAAAGAAAGCATGCCAGTTTCCTTTATGTTCCTCGGGCCTGAGCTGTACAAGCCCTGTCTCATTCTCCAAGTATTGCCTAGTGTCACGACGTCTTCGTAGTCGCATAGATGTATATCCTCCAACTGTTATATTAACGGTTTGTTCGTTCCGTAAATCTCCATCTATTTTGCCCCGATTTCGTTTTTTTGTAAAGACGGTCCTAAACAAACAAAAAGGCGCCTGTCTCAGACAGACACCTCAGTGACATCCTTGCGTGCATCCCTGCTCCGCAAAAGGACATCCTATATCAGGGTCATTTTCCATTCCTGTCGTCTCATTTAGTGCAAGGCTTCATTTACATCCTTGATCTGATTCATCAACTTCTTGCGCGCTCCCAGCTTAATATGCGGCTCTCCGTTGAAGCGAATTCCCGTCAGTGCGATAGCTTCCTTCACAGTTAGTTCCACCATGATCTTTTCTTCGCCCTTTGGAACCTTTACTTGAGAATCCATATCTGATCACCTCTTTCATATCGTTCATTCTTTCCTACTTTCACTTTAACCAACTTTGCAGTGAATCATGCGTATGGAAACAGAAACGAATAGATGCGTCATGTTCTACACTTATAATATAACAGTTTATGTGAGGTATTTCAATAGATTTTTTCGTAAACTTGCATGGTTTTATGATCTTTTTTTCTGCTTTTTCCTGCGGAATCTTGTATAATGTATTTCAATATGATCATATATTTTATTTAGCAAAGCTAACTATAAGAGGTGACCCATTATATGCATGCTGAACCACAGGAGATTCCGTCCTCCACGACCTGGATGGATGCCTTTTTTCACGTTAACACCTGGCTGAACAAGAGGCTGGAGGAAGATCTGGCGAAAGCGGACTTTCCCCTTACGTCTGCGCAATTTCATCTCGCTCGTCTCCTGCACTTGCACGGCCCCCTTACCATCGGGGAGATCGCAGACATGCTCTCCTGCACCGCGCCAACAGCTTCGGGCATTGTGGATCGGCTGGAAAAACAGAACCTGGCCTTTCGTGCCCGGCTAAGCAAGGACAAGCGGATCGTATACGTGTTGCTGAGTGAGCAAGGCAGCGCGGATCTGTCTGCTTTCATGCAGCGATGGACAAAGCAGATGGAAGCTGATATCACGACATGGACGAATGAAGAAACGCATCTTGCATGGAAGCAGGCTCTGCTCGCGATTCATCAGAAACAGTCCGCTCCTCTATCAGCAGACCACGATTGACATGAGCGGCTAAAGGGCCGCAGACTCCCTGCGCGTTCCATTCCACAATAAATGAAAAGTCTGATACAATGTATAGCAGTTCAGACACAAATCGTGCACGTGGACAAGACAACAAGCTGCATGGCATCCGTCCGTTGCCATTAGCCATATAGTTGGCAGGCTTCATCCGCTGAGGTTCATCCGTGTTCACGAATCGAATATATTTTTGTTTTCTCAACCACAATCACTTGTCATAACAAAACTAACAAATTAAAATAAGGTGAGGAGTTTCCTTTTTATGCATACCGAACAGGCCTCTTCAGAACCATTGCTCTGGGGAGACAAGCGGTTCCATACGTGGAACACAGAAATGAAAGCCCAATTTGGCGAAAAAGTATTCAAGGTGATGCTGGATGCAGGCTTCACCTGTCCGAATCGGGATGGCACGATTGCATCAGGAGGCTGCACGTTTTGCAGCGCGCGGGGGTCAGGTGACTTTGCGGGAAGCCGTCGAAACGATCTGGTCACCCAGTTTAATGAAGTCCGGGACCGACAGCATCAGAAATGGCCCAATGCCAAGTATATTGGCTATTTCCAGGCTTACACCAATACGTACGCGCCGGTCGAGACACTGCGGGAGTATTTCGAGGTGATTCTGGAACAGCCGGGCGTCGTGGGGTTATCCATTGCGACCCGTCCGGATTGTTTGCCGGACGATGTGGTGGAATACCTGGCTGAACTCAATGAACGAACGTATCTATGGGTCGAAATGGGGCTGCAGACGGTGCATGAATCCACCTCCACGCTGATCAATCGCGCCCATGATACCCAGTGTTACCTGGAAGCCGTCGAGAAGCTGAGAAAGCACAACATTCGTGTGTGCGCCCACATTATATATGGCCTGCCGGGAGAGACCGAGGACATGATGCTGGAAACCGGAAAGGCAGTCGCCCAAATGGATGTACAGGGGATCAAAATCCATCTGCTGCATCTGATGCGCAAAACCCCAATGGTCAGACAATGGAAAGAAGGGCTGGTGGAATTCCTCGATCAGGATACGTATATCAAGCTGGTCGTGGATACGCTGGAACAATTGCCACCCGAGATGATTGTCCATCGCGTCACAGGAGATGCGCCGCGAGATTTGCTTATCGGTCCAACCTGGAGCTTGAAGAAGTGGGAAGTGCTTAACGAGATTGACCGCCAGTTCAGGGAGCGCCACACCTGGCAAGGCAGACTGTGGAAGGGGTAAGCTGACCATGGGATTCGTATCCGTACTCAGCTATGCCCAGCAGCTCGTGGCCCGAAAGGTGCAACCCGGACATGTCGTCATTGACGGTACAGCAGGCAACGGCCATGACACGATTCACTTGGCCAAGCTGGCCGGTCGCACAGGTCATGTCTATGCCTTCGATATCCAGGAACAGGCCCTCGCATCAACGAGGCAGAATCTGTCTGCTCACCAGGGGTTGTCTGATCGGGTTACGCTGCTGCAAGCGAGTCATAGTGAAATGTCGCTGCATATTCCCTCGAAGTGGCATCAGCAGGTTCAGGCCGTCATGTTCAACTTCGGCTTTCTGCCTGGCTCCAATCAGCAGATCGTAACCTTGACGGAAACGTCCATTGCCGCATTGGAGGACGCTTTCTCATTGCTGAAAAAGGGCGGCATCCTGACTGCCGTACTCTATCCAGGACATGCCGGAGGAGACGAAGAGGCACATGCCATCGAAAAGTGGGCGACGGCATTATCCTCCTCTGTGGCCCAGGTCCTGAGCTATCGCATGATTAACTCACAAGGCAACCCGCCCTATTTGATCGCTGTCGAGAAGAGAATCGCCTCCAGTAGGGATGACTAATCGAAATGAAAGGGAGAGAGAAATGAAGCCATATCCGTTAAAGTTTGAACCGGAATTCAAAGAAAGAGTCTGGGGAGGTCGCGGACTTGAAGCATTTGGATTTGATTTGCCTGAGGGTGCCATCGGAGAAGCATGGGTCATTGGAGATCATGCCAATGGCACAACCGCTGCAGCCAATGGCCCACTCGCGGGCAAAGGACTCGACGAGATTCGCAAGGCATTTGGAGAAGAATGGTTGGGTGAAAATGGAGCCAAGAGTAAAAACGGCCGATTCCCGCTCCTGATCAAATGGCTGGACTGTCAAGATGATCTGTCCATTCAGGTTCACCCAAATGACCACTATGAAAATTTGGCAGAAGGGGAGCTTGGCAAAACGGAAATGTGGTACATCGTCCATGCGGAGCCCGGTGCCAAGATCATTTACGGATTGCAGCCAGAAGTCGATCGGGACACCTTCGCTAAAGCCATTGCCGAAGATCGTATCCTGGATACGTTACAAGAAGTTGAAGTACAGACCGGCGACACGTTCTATATCCCGGCTGGAACCGTACATGCCCTTAAAGCAGGCGTCATTGTCGCAGAAATTCAGCAAAACTCGGATACAACCTACCGTCTGTACGATTACAATCGTCCTGGACTGGATGGCAAACCGAGAGAACTGCACATTGGGGACTCCCTGAATGTCACCGCTTATGGGGATTCCGGTGCTACACGCAAACAGACTGATCTGTCAAAAGCACATGAATGGCTAAACCTCGCCGTTTCTCCCTATTTTGTGACCAACAAGGGACTTGTCGACGGAGCGTGGACAATTGAGCAAGTGAGCGGGACGTTCCAGATCATCATGGTCTGTGAAGGCAACGGCCAGATTGCATGGAGCGGACAAGATGATGCGGATTCACTGGACCTGCAACCTGGAGATGCCCTGCTCATCCCGGCCAATCTGGAAAGCTATACACTGTCTGGCAACATGACCGTCCTGCAAAGCCATCTGCCGACGTCTTAATCCATCGTCCTGATTCATTTATTAAAATACTAAAAACCAAAAAACCGTTCCCTGATCGATACAGACATTGAAGGCTGATTGGCTCGCCTTGCTGATCGATCGGGAACGGTTTTTTTATCGTTCTCGTTCATTGCATATAGGTGATTGAATCTGAATGTGAATCGTCACTTCTCAAGCTCTCATCTCGACGATTCACTTCCGGGAATTAACTGACGGTGTGTGAACCCCTCTTCTCCCTGATGATCTCATACGTGGGCAGATCGCCCCCTACCTGATACAGGACGAGCAGGATATCGGAAGTCGAGACATCGATCACTCTGTCCTGCTGCCAGGCGGACCAGTTAAATCCAAGCTGCTCTACTATCGCATGCTTGTGCAGTTCCTTCTCATTGAATCCGCGGGCGACAAAATCGGCAGACACACGTGCAGGATGCTCCGCAATACGCTTCATCCACTCAGCTTGCTCCGACTTGTCCATGCTGCGGTCCCACCACATTTTGCGAGGCTTGTATTTATGGTTAAGCAAGTAATCGAGTTTCATCATTCCTTCGATCACTTCCAATTGCGTAGTGTCCCGGCTTCTGAGGAATTCCCTCAGTCTGGTGAACAAATCTTCCAGCTGGTGCCCGATACGCTGCCAACCCCGATACTCCCAGTAATCGCCAAATTCCTGAAAGAAATCAAAGGGAGACGGAAACACCTGTTCAATCAAATAGATGAGCGTGTGGTCCATACGGTGGGCATTCCAGTATTTCTCCAGTACATCCTCTACCCGCTTGATCCGCACAATATCCGAGAATGGCAAGACATCATTGCTCAACATTTCATACGGCGGCTGATCCATATACACATAGCCATGGTCGCCTGCCCGCTCTCTCAGACCCGTACCCCGCAGCATTTTCAGAAAGCCCAGCTGCAATTCCTCCGGACGCAGTGCAAATACTTCATTGAACGTTTGCTTGAACGATGCATAATCCTCTTCCGGCAATCCGGCGATGAGATCAAGATGCTGATCAATTTTTCCGCTCTCCTTGATCTTGGTGACCGTACGGCTCAGCTTGGCAAAGTTCTGACGTCGCTGGATGATCTCGTTCGTCGCCTCGTTCGTAGACTGGACGCCGATCTCAAACCGGAAAATACCAGGTGGTGCATGCTCGGCCAGATAATCCAGCACTTCCGGACGCATAATATCTGCGGTGATCTCAAACTGGAACACACAGCCCTGATGATGGGCGATGAGAAATTCAAAGACCTCCAGCGCATAATCCCGCTTGATATTAAATGTTCGGTCAACGAACTTGATCAGTTTGGCGCCGGATTCAATCAAATACAGCAAATCTGCCTTTGTACGGGCCATGTCAAAATAACGAACCCCGACCTCGATACTAGACAGGCAAAACTGGCAACTGAACGGGCAGCCCCGACTCGTCTCGAAATAGACCACCCGTTTGCCGAGCTCGTCCACATCACTGGCAAAGCGATACGGAGAGGGAATGTCATTCAGGTTCAGCTTCGGTCTGCCCGGGTTAACGATAATCTCATCCTGCTTGCGATAGGCCAGACCATAGACGAAGTGGTACTTCTGCGTCGTTGTCAGCTCCTGGAGAAAATGATGGAACGTCTCCTCTCCTTCTCCTGCCACGATAAAATCGACTTCCGGCAGCTTTTCCATCCACTCTGCCGTATCATAAGAAACTTCCGGGCCGCCAAGCACGATCTGCAGGGATGGCTTGATCTTCTTCATCATACGAATGACCCGAATCGTCTCTTCGATATTCCAGATATAGCAGGAGAAACCGAGCACATCCGGCTCTTTCTCGAACAAGTCCGATACGATATTCATCGCAGGGTCCTTGATGGTATATTCGGCCATTTCCACTTGAAAATCTGCCTCACAAAAGGCCTTCAAATAACGAATCGCCAGATTCATATGAATGTATTTGGCGTTTAACGATGCTACGATTACGTTCATTGCTTACCCCATCTCTCTTCATTCACGTATCCACTTTCGGTACATTGCCCACCAGCATGGTGGTGACAATGCCTCCATTTTACCACAGACACGGGAAGGGCTACATGAAAACATCCTCCTGGCAACATAAAGAAAAACTCCCCTGCCTACATGAGCGGGGAGTTCAAACCTTCTTTCCAGCTTTCTGTTTCTTTGATCATCTGCATATCGAATTGGGCCATTTCGTCCTGCACACCTTCATGGTCCACATTCTGTTGGGTTAAGTGACGTGCCAGTTGCTTTCTTTCTTCCGCCCACTTCGCGGTTCGGTACAAAATCATGCTTTCGATTCCCTCCTGATTTTCATCTTCCTTCATCATACAAGCAAATTATTATATGACGATAAACAAGTTGTTAATGCTTGGTTAAATTTATTCTTTCCGAAAAAGGCCAATTTATTTCTACCCAAAACGAAAACAGCTGAATCATCCGCCCACATATTTGTTTTTCAGCCCTGTCATGATATAGTTCAAGGTAACCATATACGGCGCAAAATCGATGACGAACATCCCGAAGAACTGAACTGGAAAGGCTTGAATACTGATGAACAAGCAACACAACCGATTCGAAAAAAGAAAAAATCATAAACAGCGTCCCGCCTCCAAACGGCCTGCTTTCGCTCCGCGAGATTCAAACTCGCAAGTCTCACAGTCCAAATTGTCCAGCCCTCGTATAGCGGAGCAATTACAGACTGGCGACCGCATCACCGTCGAGGTGAAGAAGATTGGAATCAACGGCGAAGGGGTGGGCTACTATGAACGCAAAGCTGTCTTCATTCCCGGCGCGCTCCCCGGCGAACTCGTTCAAGCGCAAGTTGAAAAAGCCTTGCCCAACTACATTCAGGCCAAGCTGCTTTCCCATAAGCGAACTTCTGCAGAACGCGTCACCCCACCCTGTCCGGTCTATGAGGCTTGCGGTGGATGCTCCATGCAGCACACCCGATACGAAGAACAGCTTCGCGCCAAGGAAAACGTGGTACGGGACGCGTTCTCCCGCTACACCAAACTGACGGACCTTCCGCTACGGCCGATCATCGGGATGAACGATCCCTGGGCCTATCGGAACAAGGCACAGATGCAGGTTGGCTTCCACCAGGGAGCCGTACAGACGGGCTTGTATGCACCTGGCAGCCATCAACTGGTGGATCTTAGCGGATGTCCTGTGCAGCATCCGGATATCAACGCCCTCATTCAGCGAGTAAAAGAATGGCTGAAAGCCTATC
The DNA here is from genome assembly GCF_042685085.1 of Marinicrinis sediminis. Classification (NCBI taxonomy): domain Bacteria; kingdom Bacillati; phylum Bacillota; class Bacilli; order Caryophanales; family Paenibacillaceae; genus Marinicrinis; species Marinicrinis sediminis. Next base: position 33,395 of record NZ_JBHUMM010000010.1, on the reverse strand, counting down.
AGGTATCCATCTATCAGGAACGCAAACGAAAAGGCCTGCTGAGAAACCTGGTCGTTCGCATCGCCTACACCACCGGGGAAATGCAGCTTACGTTCGTGACCAGTGAAGCACATTTCCCGCAAGCCAAATCTCTCGTTGCGGCGATACGCCGAGAGTTTCCGAAGGTTGTGGGCATCGCCCAAAATATCAATCCGAAGAAAACTTCGATTATTTTCGGAGATCAAACTACGCTGCTGTGGGGCAAAGAGACGTTGCAGGAAAAGCTCGGAGATTTGAAGTATGAGTTGTCGCCGCGTGCTTTCTTCCAGCTTAATCCGGCGCAGACGCTTCATCTGTACCGAGCTGCAGAAGAAGCCGCGCAGTTAACAGGCACGGAAGAAGTGCTTGATCTGTACTGCGGCACTGGCACGATTTCCCTGTGGCTGGCCAGATCCGCGAAGAAGGTAACCGGCATCGAACTGGTGAAGGAAGCGATCGAGGATGCGAAGGCAAACGCCAGGCTGAACCATATCGACAATGCGGTATTTATAACAGGAAAAGCAGAGGAATGGCTGCCCTCTCAAGTGGCAAAGGGCTATAAACCCGATGTGATTGTGGTCGATCCTCCGCGCACAGGCTGTGACGATGCCCTGCTGAAAGCCATCATTCAAGCCAAGCCCAAACGAATGGTCTATGTTTCCTGCAACCCTTCCACCCTGGCAAAGGATTGTGCGGTCCTGTTGAAGAACGGTTTCCAACTGGAATGGCTCCAGCCAGTCGACATGTTCCCGCAGACCGCGCATGTGGAGTGTCTAATATTGATGGTTCGAAAATGAGATGTGACAGGTTGGCTCAAAACCTTCAAATTGTAAATCTGCTTTATGGGTTGCCAAACGAAATAAGTTCGTAACAAGTTATTTACACCTTTTTCCAATTTATTGGTTGCGGTGCAATCCCGCACTTCCTCGAAGCGATAACTGTACTTTTGGGTGGGAAACTGTGGTTTGTTGGTTGTCTGCTAGCAGGCTTACATTCCTCCAACATCTCTACTGTACTGATTTTCATTAAGATGAATTCAGAGGTGGCTTGGATGCTACTCAACTCTGTGCCGATAGTTGTTTTAGCCCTCGTTGTTTTCGCGGGGAAGAAATAGTTAACCGAGTTTGGGTTTGAAGACACGAGGGTCATCAATAACATGTGTTGCTATGAGGAACATCTGAAATAAAGAAGCCTGCCGAGTGGCAGGCTTTTGACGTTTTCACAATTATGAGAAAGCAGAAAGTGGAATTAAGTGCTGATGATGCGATGCTAAATCTGCAGATTAGCTCTTAATTATGTGCCTGATAACATATCTTAAAATATTGCTTAGGAAGGAGATAGAATTATCGCTTTCCTCTCTAACTATTTCGCAGGATTTTGTAACATTTTGGAGAATTGGTAAGAGATCACTTTATGAACTAGGAGGTTATCCCGCATGGACATTACAATGATGATAATAAGTTTGATATCGATGATAGCAACGGTGATTTCTTGTGTCGTTGCAGTAAAAGCTAAAAATGAAGTAAAACGAATTAGTTTGATGGTGAATACAGGACAAGTACATGAAAGTAAGGTAGACAACAAAGGTGATATTGAGATTAGCAATACTGGTCAAAATACTGGAGTAATGGCAGGGATAACTACTGGAGGCATCAAAAATAATGCTAAATAGAAAGCCAGCAACTTCGGTAGATAACGATGGCATCAATCATGGAATAATGGCAGGGACTGTTAATGGTTCAGTTGATAATAGTAGTAACTTTATTGTTATGCTACCTGAGAGACAGAAGAAACTGCCTTCGATAATTCCCAAAATCATAGAAGTACTTTCTGAGATAACAGTCCTATCTGATGAAGAACTCGATCAACGCTATAAAGTTAGCGAAGAAGATTTAAGACCCTTCAACATCCCAGATAAAATAACCCATAATAATTTGATTAAATATAGAGGAGTAATTATTGAATATAGTTATTATGGTCGAATATGTGAAGAGGCTTTTAACATCACCGATAATCACGTTATGGGATCAAAAAGTAAGATATTAAAAGACATTAAGCATCTATATAATGAGTATAAGGGGCAATTGTTGGTTGAGCATCAGGAAGATGAGTTAGATGATCTTGAGATTATCAGAAGGAATGCCGATTACATAATTGATATGGTTAAAGGTGACTTAAAGCAGAGGATACTAGCAGACGATAATACTGCTATTGTATATGAAGATATTGAGGATGGATTAATTAGAGTACTATGTTATGCATTTGTTGAGTGTAAAATTCTTGAAAAGCCATAGGTGATATTTGTGATTATAAACGTGGATAGAGAACCTAAATTTTCATTATACTACATTGGCGCTGTTATATTAGAAGAACTGAAATTAAACGGTAATATGCTTACAATTGACTATTTATTTGAAATTATTCGCTCAAAAGTAGATAGAAATCTACATGTAGATTTTTTGTATTACTCTCTTGATTGGTTATTTTTGCTTTCATTAATTCGTCTAGAAGAGGATAGGGTTGTGTTATGTTAATAGAAAAACTTATCGTTAGAAAAACTGCACCGCAAAAAGAGATGATTCGGGAGATTCCCTTTAATCTAAAGGGATTAAGCTTGATTCTAGATAATACAAGTGATCGCTCTCAAGACAGCGGTAATAATGTAGGTAAAACTACAGCAATTAAGATTATCGATTTATGTTTAGGGGCGAAGTCAGTTAGTTCACTATATTACGATCCGGACACGAGAAGTGAAAACTTAGCAATTAAAGAACTCCTAAATGAAAGTAAGGTCGAAGCAGAATTAGTGCTACGAAAGCAAAATAAAAGAATTAGGATAATAAGACAACTTTTTAATAGAGGTAAAAGGATAATTGATGGTAAGGAATATACTCAGGATGAGTTTTGGGAAGAATTAAAAATCATTATGTTTAACTTGAAAGAACCATATCCAACACTTAGGCAGTTAATACCCAAATTTGTAAGAGTAAATGATTCTACTGATGAAAGTATCATTAAGTTTTTGACTGCAACTTCAAATGATACATACGATACGATATATTTATTTTTGTTGAAAATTTTAAGGAATGACCTATTAAGTGAAAAGGATATGCTTTCAGTTAGACTTAAAGAATGTGAAAATAAGCATAAAATGCTAGAAAAGGATGTTCATATTACATCACTAGATAGCTTGAAGCAGAAAAATGAACTGGTTGAAAAAGAGCTTGCGGAACTATTATTAAAAAGAAAACAGCTCAACTATATGGACACATATAAAGATGAGTTAGAAAAACGTAGATTGCTTACAGCTCAGATTAATGTACTAGAAGAAAAGTCACAGTTAATAGAATTTGAAGTAACCTCGATTAAGAAAAACATTTCTAAGTTAGAGGGGGAAAAAAACAATGTTGATTTAAAACAGTTGAGGTATTTATACAACGAAGCAAAGGAGTATATGGGGGAATTAGCAAAAACGTATGACAAAGTAGTGAGTTTTCACAATGCTATGATCCAAAATAGAATCAATTTTATTATAATGCAGCTTGAGTTAAAAGAATCTGAGTTAGTAGAGGTACTGACGAAAAGAGATGCTTTACTTGAGGAAAAGAAAAAATTAACAATAGATATGTTAGATGAAGGATTGCTAGAAGAACTAAATCTTTTGAATACTAAGATAGAGAAACTAAATGTTGAAAAGGGCGAGATAAACCAATCTATCAAAATACTTGAGGGTGTTGATAGCGAAATTAAAGATATATCAGTTAAAATGAAGGAGATTAACGATCAATTAGATCCAGATAGCATTAACAAAAAAGTTAGTATTTTTAACAAATATTTTTCCGCTTACTGTGAAAAACTCTATGGTGAAAAGTATTGGTTTGTTTACAACAGCAATTGGAAAGAGCAAAAGAAGTTTCCTGTATCACTTGATTCGTTTAAAGGCAGAGTTGGAACTGGGATGAAGAAGGGTGTAATTGTAGCATTCGACTTAGCTTATATGAAATATGCAGAAGAGATGGATATAAGTGCCCCTCAATTTGTAATTCACGATAAACTAGAGAATACTCATATAAACCAGTTGAAGACAATATTTGATCTCTGTAATGAAATAGATGGTCAATACATTATTCCTATTCTGAGAGAACGTGTCGGTAAAGTGGATGTGGAATTTATTGAAAAAGTTAAAGTTTTGGAATTAAGTTCGGATGATAGATTTTTTAGATTGAATTAATTAAAATATTCCTCATATGAGGGGTATCTTTTTTATAGTTTCTTATAGAATATAATATCAATTCTGCTTGCTCAACTGAGTGTCGCTCATTGGGAAATAGTATATCGATGCCATATTACCTACTCAGGGTTGTCATCGCTCGAGCTTTTGTCAGAGTTTATAAAGTTCGAGATATCTATTTCAATTTGCTTTCCTTTAGAGGAAGTCATTGGTAAAATAGTTGTGTAGAAAGGGGGGGAGAAGAAATGACTTATGATGAATTTATGAATATTATCTCCGAATCTGATATTATGGATTGGATTTATGATGATTCTGATGGTAGGTATGTTTATAAAAATGGCATTGCAATAACAATGCAACGTGATAGAGAAGATCAGACTGATTTTGAAGAGGCTTGGGTTGAAAGATTTATTCATCATCCAACAGCTACAAGACAAATGGTTTATCTTCGTTATATGGGAACTACTATTGATATTTTTTATACAGCATCAGTTGATGAAGCAAGAATGAATATTCCATATCCAACTCTGGATGATATGACAATCTCAAGACAGCAATACAATATTGGAAGAATTGTTAATCTGATAGAATGTCAAGTTATTGACAGATATGATGAATATTTGCGGATTGCAGGAATTACAGTCAGAGAATAAAATCGTTGATCTTATCTCGCTCAACATTAAACTTGAGAAATTTCACCTCCAAGGTAACATGATACAAACTTGTTCCTTGGGAGGTTTTTCATGTGATTATGGTTTCTCAGGCTTGCCATGATGTACGCGAATCGTATAGCAATTCACTCGTCGGCATCGAATTGGACGATACCCAGACCCAAATGTTCCTTTCTATAGCTCGTAAGCATTGCAAGCTCGCTCTTGAGCATAGTCAAGCAAGCACGACTCGGAAGCGGCGGCAGGAAATCATCGAAGAAATTAAGAGCTTACGATCAATTCGCGACGATCTAATCGCGAAATGGCGAAAACAGTCAATTTGATTTGCGTAACTGGTGATCAATCGAGTGAACCGAAACTGGATATTGAAAACCATCCCCTTCTACGGTAAGATCAGCAACAATTTACCTTGGGAGGGGATTTATTATGGAGCAGCCTTTACCAGAATGGCTCAGAATAGCGTTTGAGGCACGATTTTTTGAACAAGCTAGATTAGCTGGAAACTCGCCTGTAATCGAACCATTGCGGCTAAGGCAAATCGAACTGGAGAAGCAACTGAAAGCTGAATTAGATCCACGGCTGTATCAACTTATCCTCGAATGAGTGGAGACTCTAAACCATCGTCATGCACTCGAAAAAGAATTGATGTATAATGCTGGGGTTGAAGATGGACGTTCCATTTGGCAGCATCTCCTGAACAACGTCCCAAACTGACTCAATCATCGAGTAGAGCCACTATCTTTAGTTTTGAAGGCTCTACTGTTTCTTCTCTTTAATCAGATCATTTCCGTTAATGCCAAGAAGTTCGTAAGCTTCCTGAATCATAACTCTGTCTTTATCAAATAACTGATGGGATTTATCATGAATTCCGCTTTCCAATGTTACATGCTTTATGTTTTGTACCATAAATTCGAAATTGCAGAGAACAGCAATTTTATTGGCACTCCTTAATAACTTTTGCTGAAATAGAACAGCCTTCTCAGCAACTTCAGGCGAGTATACAACAGGTTCTCCATCAGCAGCTAGCACGTCACGGTGATCCACTCATTGCGCACTAATGATGAATTGCGCTGAGTTTGTCCTGATGCCATTGTCAGTTTGATTTTCCTTCATGACTTTGTTACCCCACACATACATTCCTTGTACATTTCACATCGCTGAAATCCCTGCCGTTGCTTTTCCCGACTTGATAAAAAATGCCGGATCATCCATCGCATTCATGTTGATGTCATGATAGAGAAGTTTTTATTGTTCAATTCGACATTTAATTCACATATCACACAAAAAGAGGTATAATGCGGAAGGAAATGATCAAATTTTTCTTCCAGGAGCTGATGAAATGAAATCGATTTATCGCAAGCGCAATACAGTGGCCTTTACAGCTATATCCTACTTTGCACTGGCTGCCGGATTCGCCCTCTTCGGCATCGGCGTGTTCAATGCGGATTGGGCACTGAACGTAAAAGGCTACTATATTCTATGTATTGTGCTCATTACGATGTGCTGTATCGTCGTGCAGAAGGTGGCGCGCGACAATGTGGAGGACAAGGAGCTGCAGCTTGAAAATCCTCGACACCGGAAAAGAAATACACCCGCTTTCACCGGCATGTCCTACGCAGGTCTGGCCATCGGCTACGGCATGTTTTTCATCGGAATGTATAATGCCGATTTTGAACTGAATGTAAAAGGTTATTACATAGCCGTCGTTCTCCTGATCTCCTACAGTGCAATCGGGGTGCAGAAGGTCGTTCGGGACAACGCGGAAGATCAGGACATCCTGAATGAGCAATCGAGCAGCAGCAACCTGCAGCAGGATACTGCCAGCTAACACATACGGTTCAAACAAGGTGTTACCGTCATCCTTCTCTTCTACCCCTTCCTTTACACAACCTGACACACCATGTATAATTCATATTGTTTTTGGCTATATCCTTATCATTTACATTGGGAAGTGGGAGATGAACGTTGGGAACGCAAACAACACAAGTTCTGAATGAGAAATCTGTACTTACTGCCTTAGAGCAATCGCTTGCCATGATTGAATTCAACACAAACGGAGAAGTGCTGTGGGCGAATGAACTTTTCGCTCAGGCGCTTGGCTATACCATAACGGAATTGACGGGGGTACATCATCGGCAATTCTGTCTGGAGGAATATGCCAGCAGCGCGGAGTATGAAGCGCTGTGGAAGGATCTGCGTGCCGGAAAAATGTTTCAGGAGAAGATCACTCGAGTGACGAAAGACAACCGAGTGCTGATTCTGGAAGCAACCTATATGCCCGTTCGGGATGAGCAGGAACAGGTCGTGGCAGTGCTAAAGGTTGCCACAGATATCACAGAGCGGGAAGCGGCCAAAGCCCGTGTATCCGATGAACTCAAAGAAATGGCCAAGGTACTGCTTGCGCGAACGGACGAAGGGATCGTACATAATCAGCGGGTAGCTGCCGCGATCTCTCAATTAGTCGAAGACAATGAAGCGAGCCTTTCCTCTCTGCATGATCTGGAACAGCAAAATATTGCGGTGCGACATATCGTACAAACCATCCGGGAATTTGCTTCCCAAACCAATCTGCTTGCCTTGAATGCAGCTATTGAGGCGGCCCATGCCGGAGAATATGGACGGGGATTCGATGTGGTCGCCACCGAAGTGCGAAAACTGGCTAATCAAGTTCATGTTGCGGCAGAAGAAATTCAGGCTACCGTCGAGGGCATAGCCAAGCATGTGGCCAGAGTCAGCAAGGGAATCAAAGCGTCGCAAGGCACCATTGAGCAAAGTCAGACCCAGATTCAGCAAGTCGTAGAGGAGTTTTCCGGTATCGGGGAATCCGCCAGCAAGCTTGATGCCCAGACCAAAACACTGGGCGAGATCATCTAACCACAACAGGATCAGTCTGGATTGACGAAAAAAGAGAGGGACTTATCGTACAGCGCATACGATGTCCCTCTCTTCCTGTCTTTACCCTACCTTACCTGTACACTTATACGAGACGGTCACCCAATACATAGACTTCCGTTTGCGGTTCTCCATCAAGAAGCTGAGCCAAATGCCCGGACTGTTCCTTGAAAAAATCCGTACTGCCATGCTTGTCCAGCGTTTCCTTGCTGGCCCACTTCTCTACAAACATAAACTCGTTGGACGCCAGACTAATCTCCGTCAGTTCATAACTGACATAGCCCTCTTCCTTGACCGTGTTGTCCACCAGCTTTTGAGCAAGCTCCAGCAACGCTTCCCGTTTATCCGTCTTTACCTTGAATCGAACCATGACAAGCAGCATCTGCTTATCCCTCCTGTCACTTTCATGTTGTTGTACAATGCCAGCATACCGATTTCTCAGCAGCGAAGCAAATCGCTGCCGATCTTTCTTTTATCTTCTGCATAGGCAAGAAAAGAGGAACGCCCATGGTATATACCGTCATACTCCTGGTTATTCTGTCCGGATTTCTTCATGCGTTGTGGAATTTGTTTACGAAAAAAAGCACCAACAAGTTTGCTTTTTTATGGCATGCCCAGCTTGTGGCGATGATCGTCTTTTTACCATGGGCGCTAATGGTGGGCACCCAGGAGTCCTACACCCTGGTCAGTGTTTCTCTGCTGCTTCTATCCATGCTGGTGCATGCAATATATACCGGCTTGCTCGCCTATGCCTACACCATTGGCGACATGTCCCAAGTCTACCCGATCATGAGAGGCACCAGTCCGTTGCTCGTACCTGTCATCGGGGTCACCGTACTACATGAACAGCTTTCCCTGTTCGGTTGGCTTGGCGTGCTTCTCATTGTGATGGGGATGTTCTTGCTAAGTGATCTGACATATTGGAAGCGCCCACGACTCCGCCGTCAAGCAAGCAAGGCGCCGCTTGTCGCACTGGCGGTAGGCATCTGCATCACAGCAAATCTCGTGATAAACAAGATCACGCTGCTTTATTTTCATCCCGTTGTCTTGAATGGAGCCACTCACCTGGGCAATTTCATCGTACTCAGCTGGGTACTCTATCGATTGCGCACTCCGCATATCAAAGCTGAGTTTCGACTCCATTGGCGAACCATCCTGCTAGGTGGAGTCATTGCGCCAGGCGGGTACTTGTTGTTTCTCTACGCCCTTTCACTGGCTCCCGTCTCTCAGCTCGCTCCGATGAGAGAGATCGGTACCGTGTTTGGTACGATCATGGGCATCTGGATATTGGGAGAACGACAGGGCAGCAAACGAATCATCTCTTCCATATGGGTCACGTCCGGTGTTCTCTTATTAGGCCTGTGGGGATCTTGAGCTCAGGTCTCTTGCTCCATCCAGTCTGCGACCTGCATGGAAGAAGGATCGCCAGCTTGTCGAAGTCCGGCAATCGTTCGTTGTTTGCGCTCGCTGGTATGATGCTGATTCAGCTTGAAGTTGCCTTCCAGCCGATGTACCTGAATTCGAAATCCCATGACCATCTCCATCAAACGCTCATTTTCTTCACTAGATAAATCCGTACGCCACGGGGAGGCGAATCGGCTTTCATTTTGCTCAATGGATGCCTCCAGGATGGCAATCAGCTCATCCCGATTATCCACACATTCAAAACGTCCGTAAGCATGAACCGCCGTATAATTCCATGTCGGGGCGGTCTGCTTTTCTCCGTACCAGGTGGGAGAAATATAGGCATGTGGCCCCTGAAACACTACCAGTATCTCCTCCCTGATCTTGGACCAGTGGGGATTCACTTTGGCCATGTGGCCCAAAAGTTCCAGGGTATGGTTCTCCCCTCGCTTCACAACAAAAGGCAGATGGGTGGCCCACGGACCCTCCTCCGTTTGTGAAAACAGAATGCCAAAACTGTATGTGGTTATAAAGTCAGCCAATTTTTCCGGATCGTTCACCTGATTGACTGCTGGTATGTACATAGCGCACCCTCTCCTCTATTCCTTGTAAATGATTTTTTCCATTCTATCCCGCCATTCGTTTTCGCTGTTTATCCTTTTTCTATCATACCGCAAATTGGGCTGTGCAATCATTTCGCCAATTCGGAAGTACGATCATCCATTAATTTGGGATGAATAGATGATTCATCTTTGCTTCATCTACCGATGAGCGCATCGGTTTAACTGCCATTTTATGTTATGCTATTCCAAAATGGAACTCGCGGAAAGGGGGTGACGGACGATGAGAAGCGAAGCAGATATGTATAGACTCATGCTTGGCGTAGCCAGTCAGGATGAACGGATACGAGCCGTGTACATGAATGGTTCCCCTACCGATGCGCTTGCACCTAGAGATCACTTTCAGTAGCCTAAAACCATGAAAAAGATGAAGACGATGATCGAAGCCTAATCCGGCAGGAAACCTTCTCTGCTAAGCAAAATCTGATCCTCCGTAAAATCACCTTGAAACAGCGGATACACCTTTTCATGCATGCCTTTGCCGTACCACTGCTCCAGACCCATCTCTTCATATATCTGACGGATCTTCAATTGTTCGGTGCGCTTGCCTCCACTGCCATCCCCAGCGTAGAAATCATCAATGCAAACCCGATCCACGATCTCTGCAAGTTTCTTCGGAAAAGATGGACTGAAGGGCAACAGCGGGGCAAGGGTGGCCTGTGCGGGAAGACCCGATTCTGAGATTTGCTCCAATGCCCGCAGTCTCGCAGGAATCGGTGGGGCGGCGGGACTAAAGGCTTTGCGAACACGCTCCAGATCGGTTTCGATCGTCATGCTGATACGGATACGATCTTGTAGTTGCTGAAATAAATCGATGTCACGGGTAACGAGGGGACTGCGCGTCTGCACAAACAAAAAGTCCGGCTTTTCCTCTACCAGCACTTCCAGCAAGGACCGTGTAATCCTCGCCTGGTATTCCACAGGCTGATAGGGATCGGTACTGGAAGACATGAAGATCGTCACCTTGCCCTTTTTTCTCGCCTTGCGCATGTCGATTCGCAATTGCTCCGCCGCCTCTTCCTTCACCTGCACCCACGTGCCCCAGGGCTGACCACGAAACAGGCCCACAGGCATCCGGCGTACATAGCAATATGAGCAGGCGAATGCGCATCCCGCATATGGATTCAGCGAGTGCGTGTACCCTTCAAGAAATCCGCCCGTTACGGTCAAAATTTGTTTCGGCTGCTTATAGCTGATATCCACCTTCATCTGCCCACGGCTCCTTTATACCTCTTATGCATGTCATCCTGGTCATGGAGGTCATGCTTATCGTACAGATTAACCCTGTTATCTTATGTATGCGTCTATTGACCTACCCTACAGAATTCGTACCAAACTTCGGTTACTGACCGTTCTTTCAAAATTGGGACTTTTCAGACCGTAAGGTCTCTTAGGCCAAAAGGTCTCTTAGGTGCATCCAAATACCAGCTTTCAAAAGGAGAAATGAGATATGGAAGCTTCTCTATTAGCAAAAGCAAAAACAGCAGCCAGCGATGCTGCCGTAGCAGCGGGTCAGATAGCCAGACAACATTTTGGTCATGAAATAATCAGCACGGAGAAAGACAAGTTTGGAGATCTTGTCACCCACGTGGATCATTTGGCTGAACAGAAAATATTGACCATCCTCATGCAGCAATTCCCGGATCATCACTTGTACAGTGAAGAATCCGGTCATGTGGGTCCAGACAGCGAATGGATGTGGCTCATCGATCCGCTTGACGGGACCCATAATTATGCCGTTGGCCTTCCCTTATACGGGGTGGTGATCACGCTGCTCTATCAACAACAGCCACGGCTGGGTGTCATCTATGATTCCGTCCTCGATCGCCTGTATATCGGAGAACAGGGGCACGGCACAACATGCAACGGGGCCCCGATTCCATTGAAACCTCTTCATTATCACAACAGACTGAAAGCCCCTACGGCGGGATGGGTACAAGGGTATCAGGTTCAGCAGGACCCCATTGCCAAACGAATACGACATCAGATGGAAAAGCAATGCAAACGTGTACTCAATCTTTGGGCTCCCTCCCTGCTGTGGGTCATGCTCGCTCGGGGAGACCTGGATGCCATTGTGGTCTATCAGACAGAAGAAGAAGACTTGTACGCGGGGGTTCTAATCGCACAGGAAGCGGGAGCCGTGATCACCGATTTCCAAGGAAATTCCTTTACGGGGATGCTGGATGAGCCCTGCCTGGTAGCCGCCCTGCCTGATCAGCATGAGCACATTCTTCATCTCGTACAAGCTGTTTTAGGATCAGCCTAATCCAGATGAAGGGAAAACAGGAGTCAGATAAGAACAGCAGAAAGGAGCAGGGATGCTGTATTCACGCATCCCCTGCTCCTTTTGCTTCGATCTATTTACAATCTCCTCTTGCTTTCTCTCTCTGATATTCGGTCATTTCTGCTTGTCACTTTCACGCTGCCTGGTGGCAACTAACGAGCCCATCGGTTAAACACGGGCTTCGCTCGGCAAATCCCTTACAGCTCAAACTTGTTGACAGCTTCCTTCAGGTCGCCCGCCATGCTGGACAGCATGAGAATAGCCGCATTCATCTCCTGAACGGATGCACTTTGCTGTTGTGCAATCGCTGCCACTTGTTCTGCTCCCGCAGCCTGTTCCTGTGTCACACTGGAGATTTGCTGCATGGAACCTGATATACCGGTAAACGAGTCTCTCGTCTGCTGCATCGCTGACATGAGTACCTCTGTTTTCTTCGCAAACTCCTTGATGCCCTTAAAAATGACGTTCAGATGCTCATATGTATCCTGAATGGAATGGTGGCCCTGGTTCACCATATGATGACTGCGCTCAATATGCTGCACCACTTCCTGGCTGTCTGCTTTCGTATTCAGGATTCGTTCCGAAATGGATTGGGCCGCCCTGGACGATTGCTCCGCCAGCTTCTTCACCTCGCCCGCTACCACGGCAAAGCCCTTGCCATGCTCACCGACCCTGGCTGCTTCAATCGACGCATTCAAGGCCAGCAAATTGGTCTGCTGCGAGATCCCTACAATCAGGTCGATGATTTCCACAATTTCCTCGGAGCGCTGGTCAAGACGGGAAGCGGTCTGCTGCGACTGCTGCATCGTACGCTTGATGTCATCCATTTGTGAGATGGTTGACTCCAGTAGGGTTTGACCCGTTTCCGCGCTGCGGGCGACGTGACTTGCGATCGTCACCATTTCCGCGGATTCGTTCGTGACCGTCTGCAGCTCCTGATCCATATTCATGACCGTATCGGTACTGAAGGAAACGGAAGTGACGACTTCATTGATGCCCTGATTGATCTGGGTCATCGAATCGGCTACCTGCTCGGCTCCCCGCTGTGTTTCCCCTGCCGAACCTCTCAGCTTCTGACTGGATTCTGCAATTTGAATAGAGGAACTGGACATGTGAGAAAGCAAGGTGCGCAAGCTTTGCCGCATCGTGGTAAATGCTTCTGCCAGCTTTCCGAATTCATCACTTCTGCGGTTCTCAACATTGTATGTAAAGTTGCCTGATGCCATATATTGCGACGCTTTTACCAGTTCATTCAGCGGCTTGATGACCAGCCGACTAATGAACAGCGCAATCAGGATGCCTACGACCAGAACAGAAATGGTGATAGTTACCGTCAGCGTTGTCGCCTGCTCGGTCGTTTGCGGAATGACGGTCGCATCCAGATCAATGCCCGCAATCGCGGTCACCGTCCCGTCGCTTGCTTCGAGTGGAATAAACACAGATTTATGAATGCCGTATTCATCTTCATAAATATCACTGATCATGATCGTCTTCTCACTGACTGCCTGATTCATTTCTTCCGTAAACGGGTATATAAGCATATAGTCATCTGGAACGCCTGTCAGCAAAATGATACGGTCCGTATCCGACTGCTTTTCCAAAATGTACACATTTTCCAACTCATATTCAGCTTGCAGCTGATCCAGTTTGCCTTTGAGGACTTGGTAAGGCTCATCCCCGATGCCCTGAATCTCATCATAGCGGTACGGCAGCTCTGCAAGTTCTGAGGACAGGATCTGAATATTGGTATGCAACCGTTTGTCAAACTCCTCTACCAGCTTGTCCGCCAAGCGATTGTTGGTCACATAGGCGGTAATGGAAAAAGCGAGCGACGTGAGAATCAGCAATCCAATCAAGCTCAAAATCATTTTGACCGCCATGCGGCTGCGAATCGGGTGGAACAATTTTCGAATGGTGTTCATGCATTACACAGCTCCTCTCATATACATCAGTTGCTCCCAATTCTTAAACGTTTCTGCTACCCTCTCCTTTACATATTGAATGATATCCGGTACGTCCTTGCGTTCCGTATAAGGAGAGATGATAAAAACCTTGCTGGCATATAAAGACAACGTTTCCCCTTCTGCACTTCTCACATTCAGATGCTTTTTGGTATCCCCAAAAAACATCTCATTTCGTCGTTCCCCGAGACGTTCAAACAGCATCTCGTTCAGCATATTGTTGCGCTTCAGATCGTAAATCGAACACGTTCCCGAGATTTCCTGCTGATATCTCGGCGCACCTTCGGGATAGATTCGGAACAGTGTTGTAATGCCCGGATTATCTGGATTCACAACCTCCACGCCTGGAATTTGTGCTAACCCCTCCCGGACGGCGCAGCTCACTTCAACAAACTGTCCCAGAAGACGTTGATACCCCTCAATGCCAAAAGCCGTCAACGCCGCCATCATCGATACCGCACTGGCCATACGCGAGCATTCCAGTGTATATCCCGTATGATATTGACCGTAGCCACGGTGACCCACATAAGGCGTTTCCTCCGGCGCCAGATCCATCGGTTCAAGATCAGCGGCATCCTTCACGAGAAACAGGCTGGTCACATAGGGGGTCTGTCCGAGTTTCTGGAAATCAAAACAGAGAGAGTCGGCCAACGCCAGCTTATTCAGCTTGCCTGAGATTTGCTCTAGTGCTTGCAGCGCCTGCGGCGTGAAGCCAAGCGGATTATGTTCAAAGTCATAGGTATTGAAGAAAGCGAAGAAGCCACCCAGAGCGGAATCCGCATGAATGTGCGGACGTCTGAGACCATGTGCATTTGCTATTTTTTCTGAAGTCTCATAAACCTCAGCGAGATCGTCTATGCCCATCGCGTCGGTCGTGCCAGTTGTTGCCACGATGTAAATCGGCACCCCACCGAGTTCGATCACACGTTTCATTTTTTCTTTCAAATCCTCCATGTTCATGGAAGAATCCGTATTGCAGGCAACCTTGACTAGCTTGTCACGTCCCATTCCAACCGCTTCTACTGACTTCAGCAGACTATAATGGGCAGCCTCACTCGTAAACGCATACAAATGATTGGGAATCCCTCTCTCCATCGCATAAGGGGCAAACTTGGCAATGGCAGCTCGAAGCCCCGTGAACACGGCACCCTGTCCTCCCCATGTCGTATATCCACCGCTCTTCGTGTGATCATAGCCAATGAGCTTGGACATCATGCTGATGACACTGACCTCTGCTTCTGCGCCTGCCGGACCGTAGACGTCCCACAGATTGTTCCCGTTCAGGAGCATCGCAGCCATCATGCCGACAATGCCGGGTGTACTGGCCATCGGTAAAATATTGGTTATAAAACGTTTGGTATGAAAAGGATGATCCTTCATCAGATCAATCAGTTTCTCGTTAACCTGTTCCATGGAGCCTGAACGATATGGAATATGGCTGTTCTCAATCAGATTCTGATAGAATTGCTCGCCCCGCTGCTTGTCTCCCTTCAAGTGCACGCGATCCGGATCTTTTAATGCATCCATGCCTGACAGTAATTGTTCGATCCATGAAACGATTTGTTGCCGGTCCTCCACGTTTCCATCGGTACTCGGAAAATAACGCTGCATGCTAGTTTGTTCCATTGTTTCCATCATCTCGACTCCTTTCTGATTGTCAAATCTCTCTAAATTAAATAAACTATAGCTAGAGAGACAGCTATAGTTCACCTGCAAACGAATGCAACTGGCTGACATGCCTGTTCAGGCTAAGTCCCTATAGCTTTGCGTCCCTGCTTTTCAACAGGTTTGCCTAATACCATATTCGATTGTATGTTGTCAAATAAAATTATGTAGTATTTCACAATCGTGAAAAGCATCTTGACAGCGCCGAGTAAGTATATTCTACTATGTTTCATTTCATTTTTCTAGTACATTTTTCTCGATTTTGTTTATTTCGTATGCCAAATTTGAAATTTTTGCGAAAGGGGTTTCATTTGTGATCCATTCGATTGCACTAACAACGCAAAAGCGCGATCAGATGCTGGATATTACGCGTGATGTCCAACATCTCCTCGACAAAGAAAAAATTTCAGACGGTGTCTGTATCGTCTATTCGCCCCACACAACAGCAGGGATATGCATCAATGAGAATGCAGATCCCGATGTAGTCCGCGATGTATTGATGCGTCTCGATGAGGTTTTCCCTTGGGAACATCCGAAATATCGACACGCTGAAGGCAATACAGCTTCCCATCTCAAGGCGATCACTACGGGCACCTCGCAAACTATCCTTGTCCAAAACGGGAAATTGGTCCTGGGTACCTGGCAGGGAATTTACTTTTGTGAATTTGACGGGCCACGAAACCGAACTTGTCTGATTCGGATCGCTGCGGACGCCTGAGCCAGCCTTTCCCTATTTCGATCAAAAAAAAGCCACCGCATCTGCTTCTCTTCCCTGATCCGGGAGTGAAGACAGACGGTGGCTCTTTATGTATATCGGATTCACGCATGAGGTGACCGTCTTGAAATCTGTACCTCAGCGCTGAACCGTTTCGATATCCGCCAAATTTTTTAATAGATTATTGCATAAGAACGTAATATGATCGTTTGCCAGCTTTTGAACTTCGTCATAGGTTTGATCGAAGCGATTGCAGTAGGTGACGAATCCGTGCAGAGACATAAACAGGCTCCACGGCAGCGAAAACAGGCTGATTTCAATCGAAGCGGTTTCTTCCAGCGCCGCATTAACGGCACGTGAGAACAAATCAAAGCACTTGGCCTGTTCGGTTCTGGAATAGCGACGCAGGTCATTGTCCTGAATGAGAAACATGATCTCGTACTGGAATTTGTTTTGCAGACCAAACTGGATAAATTCCTCCATCATGATCTTCAGCCGTTCCATGGCACTGTGCTTGCCATCATTCAATATTTTCATCTGCCGATTAAACAAATGGGTAAAATCATCGACGACCAGGTTATAGAACAGTTCTGCCTTGTCCTGAAAATGATAGTAAAGCGATCCATGGCTATACCCTAATTTTTTGGCAATTGCGCGCATCGAGACCGATTGATATCCTTTCGTTGCAAAAAGCTCTCTCGCTACCTCTACAATGATTTCACGATTCAATTCTTGCTCTACAGCTTTTCTCGCCACTTTCCCACCTCACCCTTTATTTATTCACAAAGCTTCAAGGGCCACATTGCGATCATGATCCAGGTATATGGATGCGGATGATGCAATCATACCCTGTCCTTGCGTCAAATCTGTCATCCAGGCCACAAAGGCCTCCGCCTGTTCCGCCAAAGGATAACAAGTCAGCGTCACCTTGTCTGTGAACTTTGTCTCTCCCATGTGCATCTGACGGTTGCGCAGTTCATTCTCCACCTTGCCATGCCAGGTGTAGTCAATGCAGATCTCAACAGGTGTATGCAGCACCCGGTAAATGTGCCCCGCAGACTCCAGGGCGGCGACAGCTCCGTCCGTATAGGCTCTGATAAGCCCCCCAGCTCCCAGCATGATGCCTCCGAAATAGCGGGTCACAACGATCGCGACATTTTTCATTTGCTGATTCTTGATGACTTCCAGAATGGGCTTTCCTGCGGTACCACTGGGCTCCCCATCATCTGACTGCTTCTGCACTTCATCCCGCTCACCCAGGCAGTAAGCAAAACAGTTGTGGGTGGCAGACCCGTGTTCCTTGCGAATCTCTTCTATAAATCGGACGGCTTCTTCTTCGCTCTCCACTGGCTTGGCGTGGCCGATGAATCTCGACTTCTTGATGACCACTTCTTTAAAGCCTTGATGCTTCACAGTTCTAAAGTACGGCAGCGTCATAAGCTAAGTCCTCCTTAAAGGTTGAAAAAGCGGCAGCTCACAGAAGTGAACTGCCGAGATGACTATTCGTTTTGGGCCAAACGAGCTTCCAGCTCTGCTTTTTCTGCTTCAAAGCCCGGCTTGCCCAGCAAGGCAAACATGTTCTTCTTGTAAGCTTCTACGCCCGGCTGGTCAAATGGATTTACTCCGAGCAAGTATCCGCTGATGCCGCATGCTTTCTCGAAGAAATAAGCCAGATAGCCGAACCAGTAAGGTGTTTGCTCTGGAATGGTGACGACCATGTTCGGGACCTGACCATCCACGTGCGCCAACAGTGTGCCCTGGAAGGCCTTCTTGTTCACGAAATCCATGGATTTGCCTGCAAGGAAGTTCAGGCCATCGAGATTGTCCTTGTCTTCTCCGATGATGATTTCCTCTGCAACCTGATCCACCTGAATAACGGTCTCAAACAGATTGCGTGCGCCTTCCTGAACGAATTGTCCCATGGAATGCAGATCAGTAGAGAAATCAACGGAAGCCGGATAGATCCCTTTGTGGTCCTTCCCTTCGCTCTCCCCATACAGCTGTTTCCACCACTCGGATACGAAGTGCAGGGAAGGCTCATAGTTGACCAGGATTTCAATTGCTTTGCCTTTGCGATACAGTGCGTTACGAACAGCCGCATACTGATACGCAAGGTTCTCGGACAGGTTCGGATTGGCAAACTCTGTGGCCGCATCCGCTGCCCCTTTCATCATTTCCTCGATGTTAATGCCCGCTGCAGCGATCGGCAGCAAGCCCACCGCAGTCAGAACGGAATAGCGTCCGCCTACATCGTCTGGAATGATAAAGGACTCGTAGCCTTCTTCATTTGCCAGCTTTTTGAGCGCACCTTTCTCCCGATCAGTTGTGGCATAGATGCGAGCGCGTGCTTCTTCCTTGCCGTATTTCTGCTCCAGCACTTCACGGAAAATGCGGAATGCAATCGCCGGCTCTGTCGTCGTACCGGATTTGGAAATGACGTTGACGGAGAAATCACGATCCCCGATCAGTCCCAGCAAATGCTTCACATAGGTCGAGCTGATATTGTTGCCTGCGAAGTAGATTTCCGGCGTGTTGCGCTGCTCCTTCGGCAAATAGTTGTAGAAGTTGTGGCTCAGCATTTCAATGGCCGCTCTCGCACCAAGGTACGAACCGCCAATTCCGATCACCACGAGCACTTCGGAATCGCTTTGAATCTTCGCTGCGCTTTTCTGGATGCGTGCGAATTCCTCTTTATCATACTGGTGTGGAAGATCGATCCACCCCAAATAATCGGAACCTGCACCTGTCCCCTGATGAAGCTGTTCATGCGCCAATCGAACAGGCTCCGCTAAGTAATCCACTTCATGCTGATTCACAAAATTCAGCACATTTCTGTAGTCAAATGTAAACTGGCTCAATCCATTCTCCTCCGTTTCAGCAAAATCTTCATCTGTTTTCATTTTTCAATCGTGTATGCTCGGATCTCTTACTTAAAATCATACTTGATGCCCTGCGCAAATTGCAAGTGAACTGCGTCACAGACACCCTGTTTTCTTCCTTTGTTGAAAAAGAAGCGAGCACACAATTCGCAGGCTCGCTTCTCTTCTCTCTATGGAACCATTACAGCATTTCTTTTACGCGGCGCACGGCCTCTTCGACCGTAAAGCCGTATTCTTCGATCACTTTATTGCCTGGAGCAGAAGCGCCGAAGGTCGAGATGCCCATGATGTCCCCTCGATCACCCACATATTTTTCCCATCCGAGCGGGTAAGCCATTTCGATCGCCAGTCTGGCAGGTACATCCGGCAAAATAACCGAATCCTTGTATGCCTTCGACTGCTTCTCGAACAGTTCCCAGCTCGGCATGCTGACCACGCGGACATGGATATTTTCTTCTGCCAGCTTTTGCTGCGCTTTCACTGCCAGCTGCACTTCAGAGCCAGTAGCGAGAATCTGCGCCTGAGGCTGTCCATTGGCTGCGTCGGAGAGGACATAAGCTCCTTTGGCCATTCCGTCCTTGGCCAGCTCCGCTGATCCTTCGAGAATCGGCAGACCTTGACGCGTGAGCACCAATGCGACCGGACCATCGTTGTTTTCAACGGCATATTTCCACGCATAGGAGGTCTCATTGCCGTCAGCCGGGCGAATGACCTTCATGTCCGGAATAATGCGAAGAGCAGGAAGCTGTTCAATCGGCTCATGGGTAGGTCCATCTTCCCCAACGCCAATGCTGTCATGGGTCAGAACGTAGACAACCGGAAGCTTCATCAGTGCAGCCAGTCGGATAGACGGACGCAGATAGTCAGAGAATACGAAGAACGTACCGCCATACGGACGAACGCCACCATGCAGCATCATTCCGTTCACCGCTGCACCCATGGCAAATTCTCTTACGCCAAAGTAAACATTGCGGCCCTCATAGCTGTCCGGACGGAATACACCCAGTCCCTTCATGTGGGTATTGGTGGAGGATTCCAGATCGGCAGATCCACCCACAATCGTCGGTACCCGATTCGCCAATGCATTCAGCGCACTTCCAGAAGCCGCACGCGTCGCCATAGCTTTGTCTTCCGGGCTGTAGATAGGCAGATCCGCATCCCATCCCTCTGGAAGCTCATTGTTTATCGCTTGTTCGAACTGCTTGGCCAGCTCCGGATAAGCGGCTTGATACTTGGCAAACATCTCTTTCCAAGCTTTCTCTGCCTCTTCCCCTTGCTGTTTCACTTCCGCAAAATGGGCGCGCACTTCATCCGGTACGTAAAAGTCTTCTTCGCTCTCCCAGCCATAGAATTGCTTGGTCAGGACGGTTTCATCCTTGCCGAGCGGTGATCCGTGAGGACCAGCATGTCCACCTTTTCCGCCTTTGTTCGGGCTGCCGTAACCGATCACCGTTTTCACTTCGATCAGGGTCGGCTTTTCTGTTTCAGCCTGCGCCTCTTTGACCGCCGCATGAATCGCAGCCAGATCATTTCCGTCCTCAACACGCAGAACCTGCCAGCCATGACCCTCGAAACGCTGTGCGACATTCTCGGAATAGGAGAGGTTCAATTCGCCGTCCAGGGAGATGTCATTGGAATCATAAAGTACAATCAGCTTACCCAGCTTCATGTGTCCAGCCATGGAAGCAGACTCACTGGAAATCCCCTCCATGAGATCGCCGTCGCCACAGATGGAATACGTAAAGTGGTCAATCACTTTGTAATCCTCTTTGTTGTATGTAGCAGCCAGGTGTGCTTCTGCGATTGCCATCCCCACTGCCATCGCAATCCCTTGTCCGAGCGGACCGGTCGTCGCGTCTACCCCTGCGGTATGACCAAACTCCGGATGACCAGGCGTCTTGCTTCCCCACTGACGGAAGTTTTTGAGATCCTCTATGCTCAGGTCATAGCCGCTCAGGTGAAGCAGGCTGTACAGCAGCATAGAGCCGTGTCCGGCTGACAAAACAAAACGGTCCCGATCAATCCAGGATGGATTTGCCGGATTGTGTTTCATGAATTGCGTGAACAGCTCATAAGCCATTGGCGCCGAACCCATCGGCATACCAGGATGCCCGGAATTGGCCTTTTCGATGGCGTCAATCGCGAGTGTCCGAATCGTTGTCACTGCTAGTTGTTGCACATTTTGGTTCGCTGACATGTATAAATTCCTCCTCCAATTTTCGCTTGCACTATTGTATCATTTGCCGTGAGGCATTGCCACATCATGCGCTGAAATGCTGAAAAGTCCAACATTTTTGCCAATCATTTTATCGTACTCTCTGCTACGTGAACATGCACTGTTTGCACCTTTTCATGCATTATTGTACATAGATATGCATTTGTTGCACTAGATGAACACGATCGTTTTGTTCTCATGCACGAGGATGCGATCCTCCACATGCCACGATACCGCACGCGCCAGGACGATCCGCTCGATATGGCGACCGATTCGCTTCAGATCGTCCACATTGTCCCGGTGGCTCACCCGCTCCACGTCCTGCTCAATAATCGGGCCTCCGTCCAGTTCCTCTGTCACATAATGGGCCGTCGCGCCGATCAGCTTCACGCCGCGGTTGTGGGCCTGTGCATATGGCTTGCCCCCTACGAAGGCCGGAAGGAAGGAGTGATGGATATTAATAATCCGGTTCGGATAATGCTTCAGAAACTGCGGGGAGACAATCTGCATATACCGCGCCAATATAAGGGTATCGACATCTTCATCAATGATCTCCAGATGCTTGCGCTCCGCTTCTGCCTTTGTATCCGCCGTGACGGGGATGTAATGGTACGGAATCTCAAACGACTCCACCAGCTCACGCATGTCCTCGTGATTGCTGATGACCATGGCAATATCGGCATACAGATCCCCGGCGTGCCACTGCCACAGCAGCTCCAGCAGACAGTGATCTTCCTTGGAAACGAAGATCGCCAGCCGTTTCTTTTGTCCGGCCAGATGCACACTCCAGTTCATTTGAAACTGGTCTGCAACGGCCTGGAAGTCTTGCTTAAGCTTCTCGATGTGAGAAAGGATGTCTGGCAAATCGAATTCAATCCGTATAAAAAACATGCCGCCCTCAGGGTCCATCGTATATTGATCGGACTGGACGATGTTCGCACCCTGTTCAGACAGAAAGCGGGATACCGCCGCCACGATACCCGGGCCGTCCGGACAGGAGATCAGCATGCGAGCGCGATTTTTTTTGATTTCGTCTGTTTTGCTTGCTTTTGCAGGAATCGGCTTCATTCTGCTCCTCCTTTTTCAGCGAACCAGGCCGTCAGTCGATGGTTGATTTGTTCCTCAGTCAGAGACGGGAAAAGGTCTTCCTCCACCAACTGGTCATACAGCCGCTCCATCGGCTCTCTCGGGTCCGCCTTTCTCGCCTTCGCATCCTCCTTCAGCCATGCCCACGTGTCGAGCACGAATTTGCGTGGATGGATGTCTTTTTTCGTAAAGAAATGGTGGATTCGCTCTACATCTTCGAAGAATTCCGCGCCAAAGCGCTGCTCGGCTTCTCCGCGCAGCAACGCGATCTCTGCCTCATACATCGGTCTGGAGGTCGCGCTGTCCTTGCCAATCCACGGCGTCTCCAGAATCATCGGCAAATGTTGGAGCGAAGGATGGTCCACAATGTTCTTCATCGCCTGGAAACCGATCATGCCAGAACCCAGAGTGGCATGTCGGTCTTTGCCTGCGCCACGCATGTTTTTGCTGTCATTCAGATGCAGGACGGCCAAACGGTTCAGCCCGACCACATCGTCAAACTGTTTCAGCACCCCGTCCAAATCATTCACTACATCGTAACCGGCATCATGGATGTGACACGTATCCATGCATACCGTTAATCGCTCATGATGGGTCACTTTCTCTATAATCTGCGCAAGCTCCTCGAAGCTGCGGCCTATTTCCGTTCCTTTACCCGCCATCGTTTCCAGCGCAATGTTGACATCCGTTTCCCGAATGCCTTCCAGCACTTCATTCAGCCCTTCCGCAATTCGCTGCACGCCGAACTCGGCATCCTTGTCTGTGAAAGCGCCCGGATGGAGGACGATGTTCTTCACACCGATATAGTGTGTGCGATGAATTTCCTGCTGCAGGAAATCCACAGCCAGCTGGTATGTGTTGCTCTTGTAGGAGCCCAGGTTGATAATATAAGGCGCATGGACGACGATCTCTTCCATGCCGTGCTCCTTCATCAGCGCCTTGCCTTCTTCAATATATTGGTCTTCAATCGGTTTTCTTCTCGTATTCTGCGGAGCTCCTGTATAGATCATGAAGGAGCTGGATCCGTAACTTGCGGCTTCTTCCGCTGCGTTCAGCAGACCTTTGGCGGAAAAAGACACATGTGAGCCAATCTTCAACATCGTGCATGTCTCCTTTTCAATTCACTATGTTCTATTGTACTAAGATTAGGAAACAGTAGCAATGAACAAAGACGAATGCTACAATATTTGAGGAATATACGGTTTCGACATGGGAAAAAGAGGGGTTGAGACAGCATGCCGGAATGGTTTGCATGGTTTATTTTTTTCTGGGTATTTGTATTAGTGGGATTCATGGCCATCGGTGGCTATTTCATGTTCCGCAAATTTCTGAAAGTATTGCCTCAGGACGACGGAAAATCCAAGCTGGACTGGCAAAATTATTATGTAGAACAAAGCCGGGAACTGTGGACAGAGGATAGCAAAGAGTTCCTTGAATTGCTGGTCTCTCCTGTTCCCGGTCCGTTTCGAGATATTGCAAGGCATTCCATTGCCGCCCGGATCGGGCAGGTCGCACTCGAGCGCAACGCCGACGCTGTTACACGGGACGATTGCATAGAAGGCTATATACTGGCTACGCCGAAGCGGGATTACAAGAGTCTGACCAGCTTTCTCGACAAGCGTCAGATCGACTACACCCGATTTCGCCATCTGCTGAAATAACCCGTACCGTGGCTGTTTCCCCATCAGCACGGTCTCTGATTCACAGACTCCCCTTGATGCGAGCTGACTTCACCTGAAGCAGTCGCATCAAGGGGATTTTTATTTGTACTTGCCATTCCCGATAACCGGCCACATAAGAACACAAGAGGCATCAAACGGAATCAGATGAGCCCGAAGCAGCCCATTTCCTTGCTTGGAAGGCCAGATGGCGGGATGCGCATTACGGTTTCTTGTACGCCATAACCGTCCGGTACATGGCCCGATTTTTCAGCTTCAGGAACAAGCTGACCGCCGGAGAAAAGTTGGCTTCAATGATCCAGATTCGCCCGGACTGGTCAAACGCCATATCAAAACCGACGATGCGCAGACCCGGATAGTGAACCCCCAGCCGGTTAGCTGCACGAACGGCCAGCAGGTTGATGCGCTTCTCATAGCTTCTCAGGGCGGCCGTCTGAAGATGGGGCGACCTGCTGATGACCGTGCCAAGAGGAACGACATGGCCGCTGCTTCTTCTCACATTGGTGATCTTGTAGCCTTGCCCTGCAACCTTGGCCAGCTTGCCGGTTACGACCCAGTTTCCCCCTCGCTTGCGCTGCACCATGACGCGCAGGTCAAACAGCCTTCTGTTCACGGAGGCGAGCGGAATCGCTTTCTGAATAATCTGATGCCTCGACTGCCTGGCCACGAATGCATATCCATGGTCTACCGTACGCAGTACCCGTCTGGATCTTCCAGACTGGATCAGACACGCTCTTCCCCGTCGAGAGACAAAGAGCACCCCTTTCCCCCCAGAGCCATTGGACGGCTTCACAATGACCGATCCATGTCTAGCCAGCATGCGCCGGAAATGCGGTCGGCTTAACGGGACGGTTTCCGGTAAATGAACGGCTACCGTCGACGACTTCATCATGAACAGATGCTTGCTGTATTTACTTCGGCTCGGCCAACCCATCCGTATCGTCCCCCTTTTCGTTTCGGATCAAATCGTGCTCGACCACTTCGGTGATCCGGTTCGCTTCGTCTACAAAGACAACCGTAGGCTTGAGATTTGCCACTTCTTCCTCATCCATCCATCCCATGCTAAGAATAATGACGATATCCCCTGGCTGAAACAAATGAGCAGGCGGTCCATTCAGACAGATCTTGCCTGTACCCGATGGCGCCTCTAGTGCGTATGTTTTCCAGCGTGTGGCATTGCGCAGGCTGGTGACCTGAACCATTTCATACGGCAGGATATGAGCTGCCTTCATTAAATCCCGATCAATCGTAATACTCCCTACATAATCGAGCTCCGCCTGGGTGACGGTCGCGCGATGAATTTTCCCTTTGCACATATGACGCTGCACTATTTCTTCCTCCTGTCCTGACATCGGTGTGCTGGACTTGTCATCCGCCAGATCGACTGCAAACGAAATCAGCCGACATCCATCTGCATTGCAGTTCTCTGTATCGTATGTGGATACAGGTTCGCATTCTCTATGCGCACGCACAATTTGCGAAAAGTGGACAAATGCCGTGCAGGTGCAGCGCGGTGGTGGATACGTTAATTAAGAAATGGATGGATGTGCGTGAAGGATCGATGCAACAGGCTAAAAGGGGATGGAGGTTGAGGTTGAACATGAAAAGCTTGAAATTGACCTGTTCCTGCTGTGGCAGCAAGCGGGCATATCAATACGAGGCCAAATGCTCCTGTGGCGGCACCCTGCTCGTCACCTATGATCCGGAGCAGGTTCTTCAGACCATGACCAAAAAAGGGATGTTCACCCGAGAAGCTTCCATGTGGCGCTATCACGAGCTGCTGCCGATTCAGGATAAACGGCATATCGTTTCCCTGGGCGAAGGCTGGACCCCTCTGCTTTATATGAAAAATCTAGGAGAAGAAATAGGACTCGATCGTCTGTGGATCAAGCGGGAAGAACAGAATCCCACCGGCAGCTTCAAATCTCGCGGGTTTTCGGCTGCGGTATCGATTCTGAAGGAGAGGGGCGTGGTTCGGGCTGCGGTTCCTTCCAACGGCAATGCGGCTTCGGCGCTGGCTGCGTATGCGGCGCGCGCCGGAATGGAATCGGTTGTGATCGTTCCGATGGATTGCCCGGGTCTTATTGTGGCGGAATGTGAGCATTACGGCGCCAAAACATTCCGTATTGACGGCTATATTCATGACGCCGGACGGATGCTGGATGAAGGGGCAGAAGCGTTCCAATGGACCAACGTAGGCACCCTGCGTGAGCCTGGAAGGGTCGAAGGCAAGAAAACGATGGGGCTGGAGCTGGCTGAACAGTTCGACTGGTCTCTACCCGATGTCATTGTGTACCCGACAGGCGGCGGATCAGGGATTATCGGTATGTGGAAGGCATTCAAGGAACTACAGACTCTCGGCTGGATTACAGACCCGCTGCCAAGGCTGATCTGTGTCCAGGAGGACGGCTGTGATCCGATCGCACAGCATTTCAACAGGGCGCAGGCACGTTCCCATGACCCGCAACATATCGAACCCACCTCTTCCCCAACCGGGATGCGTGTTCCACAGCCGCCAGATCTTCCACTTCTGCTGCGTATTCTTCGCGAAACGAACGGCGCAGCTGTTACGGTTACGAGCAAGGAGATTCGGGCCGCTCAAAACCAGCTGGGTCTGCACGGCCTGTCTGCCTCACCAGAGGGAGCCGCCACACTGGCGGGATGCAAGCAACTCGTGGAGGCCGGAAATATCCACAAAAAAGAGAGGGTTGTATTGTTCAACACCTCTCATGCTCAAAAATATGTGTCGCACACTGCGAATGCGCCGATCGTGTCAAGCTATGCCGAGTTGAAAGCACACCTGCTCTCGTAATGTTTCCAGGGAGGGGCTGCTCACACAGCCTCTTTCTGATCTACGCTTTTTTCTCCGGTCAATCTCTGCCAACCCTTACATCCTTATTGTCCGGTACATGAATGTTGGACTGCGGTCAACCATGTCTCGCAGGCAGCACGGCTGTTATGGCAAGCTTGCACTCTGTTGGCCCAGTTCTGCTCTCCATGCCTGCACCTGTTCATATTCCTGATCGATCAGCTTCCGGAAATCTTGCTCCAGCTGATCATATTCACTGGCCTTTCTTCTCGAAATGGCCATCGCAATGCCATAGCTGAACGTATCCCATGATTTCGCCAGCTGATGTAAGCTGCTGTGAATTGCAAACCCGTTGCGCTCTGCAAATTCTGCCAGCTGCTCACGTGTTTTGATTAATATTTTCTGAAAGCCAATGATCTTGTAGATCTCATCGTGCAAATCCTGTTTGTCCGTCTCCAGGTATTGATCGCGAATGCAGTCAATAAAGTTCAGGCCTGCCTGAATGTTGGCTGCAAGCGAGTAGGCATCAAGTGCTTCACCCAGACATGACGCTTCACTCATCGCAGCAAGCCGGGACTCTGTCTCCCAGCGATTGACTACCGAAAAAGTGAGAAATGGCGTGAATGCATCGGAAAAACGGCGGTTGAATGGTGTATCGATTGCTTGCTGGACGTGTTCCTTGCTCACCTCATAATATTCATCATGGAACATGTCATAAGCCTGATAGCGATCTTCGTCCAGCATTTTAACCAGCAGTTGCAGGTTCCAGTGGTCATGATCATACGGGGCTGGATCAAGGACAGAATATCTGAGATTGATCGTCATCGGCAAGACAGACTGGTGCGACAGCACCTGATCGGCATAGGTAATCGCCTCGGCCGGACTCCCGATGTCCGGGAATCTCATCTCAATACCCACCCGCTTCAGAAAATGCTGAACCACCTGCTCAGGATGCTCGGTAAGCAGGAACGGGACCTGCGGCAAATGATCCAGCTTGAAGAACTGTGGTGACAAATACAAATATTCAAACGGAAAGCGCAAATCATGCACGTGTGTCAATGAATTGTAGACACTGGCCAGCACACAATTATAGGAAGACTGCAACTTCATGGCAAGCATGACCTCTCTTTCAAAATGGTGTTTTCTACATACGAACCCATTTCCATCAGAAGATGATGCTCATCCAAGAACATCTGCTCAAGCTTGTCGGTGATTTGCTGCAAATCCTGAGGGGATCTTCGAACCAGGGCGATCCCCAGCATGTTTTTGAAGGTGAGATGCAGTTCAGTCAATCTGTGCAGATGCTCCGCGTGGGGATAGCCCAGTCTGGACATCGCCTCTACAAAGATCATGCGGGAGCGGGAGATGACATCGTGAAAGTTACTGTATTTGTATTTCTCCATCGCATCCGGCTTGCGATCGGCAAACTGCATGAAGGACTCGGCATAGGCCCGCCCCTCTCGCAAATTGTGTGCAAGCGGATAGGCTTGCACGATGCCTGTATAGGTGCTCGCATCGACGCTGGCTGTCTGCAGTCTTTGCTGCACCGACTTGGTATCCAGCTCATACTCGATACAGAGAAAAGGCGTAAAACCCGTTCCAAACCGATAATTAAAGGGCGTATCGATCGCTTTCTGCAGATGTGAGATCCGCACCTGATAGCGCTCGTTTTCAAACTGATCAAACATCTCATAATGATCCTCGTCCAGTCTGCCCACGATCAAGTGATAGTGCATAATGTCGTTGTCAAAGGGAAGCGGGTCCAAAATGTCATAGCGCAGATTGATATTGACCGGTACAATCTCCCCGAGCTGCAAGCGCTGATCCGCAAAACGGATGGCGCCATACACATCCCCGACTTCCGGATACACGATCCGGGCACCCGCCTGTGCGACAAAGCGGTCGATCGTCACTTCTGGTGACTCAGGCAAGAGGAAGTGATCCCGGTAATAGACATGAAACATCTGCTGCTGCATCACCATGGATTCAAACTCAAAACGGTATTGGTGGTTGCAGGTCATGACATTATAGACGGATGCGAGCATACAGTTGTAGTTTGCCTGAAATGACATGAGTTCCCTCCCTTATGCGTGGGGCTTGGCGGCTGCTGCCGCTTCCTTGTAGGCTGTCGATCTGCCGGCATAATGTCCGACAATGGGTTTGACCCGTTCGTACCACTCCGTGAGCGATCCAGCCGTATGGGCAAAATCTGTGGGGATGATGGAAACGACCGTATCATGCAGATACGGAAGCCGGGCCAGTCGATCCAAACGATACAGATGGGTTAAATCCTTAATCTGGGTGGAAGTGATGGCTTCATCATTCATCTGCCATGCAGCGGGAGACCAGGGCAAAGCCACTGCCCGTTCTACCGCCTCCCGAATCTTCGGAGACAAGGTTCGGTAATCATAATTGGCGGCATAACGAAGTGCCTGCCGGGAAAACTGTGCATACCGTTCATCACTTTTCAGCAGCTGTACCGAATAATCGATCACTTGCTGCTCATCGATGACAGGTTCCGCTTCCGTCCAGTCGCAATCAACCAGGTAGCCGTCTTCCCCGTGCCGCACCACTTCCATGAAGCCATTCCAGGCGGTGCACACCACTGGCAGTCCCCACGTCTTGGCTTCGATCAGATTGTAGCCAAACGTTTCCCCGACATCGGTAGAGAGATTGATCAGCATATCCGATTCACGAAACAGCCTGTCTTTCTCTTCGCCTACCACGGCACCGGTAAACTGGACGTGTGCTTGCAATTGATGCTGCGTTATCAGCTCATCCAGCTCCTGTTTGTAGCTGGCGACCTGGTTCTCGTCATCTCCAGTAAATTCTCCCGCGATGACCAGCCTGACCTGTTCCACCTGCTCACGAATACTGGAAAAGCATCTGAGCAGGACATGCAGGTTCTTCACATCTTCGATCCGTCCGATGGAGAGCATTTGAAAGGAACGGGGACGAGTCTGTCGATCACCGGCCTCCATCTCCTGCAGATGAATACCCAGCGGAATCAGTTCGGCTTGCTCATAAACCGGAGAGATATGCGTCAGGGCGCGTTTACAGGACGCCGTACTTACGAGTAGGACATCCTTGGGCGTGATCCAGGGAGCCACACTCATCCAGAGCTTCATCCAGTAGGTCGAGCCGACGCAATGGGCAATGAAGAGGATACCGAGATCCAGCTTGGCTCGATCCCTGGCCATCATCAGGTACGGTATCAGAGTCGGGGTGTTCACGTACAGCATTTGAATCTCGTATTTGTCACACAATTCTGTCAATTCAGTGGCTACTTGATCCAGTGAGGCTGGCAGCTGCTCATTCAACGTTTCGAAGGAAGCTCCGAACAATCGACGAATGTACGTAGGCGGAATGGTCACGACATCGATGTAAGCACCGACATAATCCAGCCACTGCTTCTCGACCACACGCTGGTTGATGCGATACCACTGTCTGCCCAGATAGCCCACCTTGATCGCTTCTGTACTCATGCGACCATCTCCTGGACGACCCATAGCGAACCATCTGCGGACAATCGGTTATGCATTGGCCTTCTGCCCTTCCAGATAGGCGACCAGTTCCGACAGGTTCATTTTGCCGATGGCTTCAATATCTGTCTCCGGTACACGGGTGCCGTATTTCTCTTCCAAATTGACAATCAGTTCAAACATCGAAATGGAATCCAGATCGAAGGCCTGCTCGATGGGCAAGGCAGCGTCGGTTTCCGCAGGCACCTCCATGTTCATTTTCTCCTCACATACCTGCTTGATATAGGATTGCAGTTCGATGACTTGTTCGTTCATCATTTTCCCTCCCATTTAATAGTTAGTATTGACACACCTATCCTCACTCTATCGAATCCCCCTCTTATTGAACACTTCCAATATTGACATCCTTTTTGTTATTTCTTGTTTCTTCTACACTTTCCCTTTATTTTCTTATTCCATCGTGTTACAGCCCCCTCTCTGTCCCTTTCTGTCTATGTAGATGGGATACTTCAGAGATGGATGCAAGCTCTATTAGCTCATGGCAGTACGAGGACTTGAAATCCAACGAAGTTCTACAGCGTTAATTCGCGAGAGGTGTATAGCGGCAGCTTGTTTTTAATGAATTTGGCCATTTTGTTGGCAAGTCCAGGTTCTATCACCATAAAGATTAACGTTTTCTCCTCTTCACCTTCTGATGGGAGATAACGAATCAAGAGAAAGAAGGTGAATTTATGCTTATGCCCGATTGCGGCTATATCAGTAGAGGCAGCCCATCCAAACTGATTCCCAATCATCGGCCGCGTGAACGTAGCCTTGCTGTCAAAAATCAGATTCCTGCCCAGCACATCTTCCACCATTTTGATTTTGGTATAATCGAGATCCACAACCTTTGAAGCTTCCCCACTCACATTCATGATGAGCTTATCTGCAGTGAAGTGCATATAGGCTGGTGTATAGGGTTTAATCCCCGGCACTCCATACATGTGAAGCGTTTGGCCATACACCTTTGCTCCTTTTTGCTTCGCTTCTTTTTTCTCATTTCTCTTCAATTTCCATCCAATCAGCATAAGACCAACCAGGATGAATACCACGATATATTCCACTGAGCACCTCTCTTATGTCAGACATATGATTCATTTCCATTTTAATAGATGTCGCTAAATATTAACATGTTTAATTTTAGTGGCTAGAAATGACTTTCTTTTTGCGGTGCTAAGATGTCACACATTCAGGCTTTAGGCTTGTGAAACTGACAGAAGTAATTAATAAAAAAAGAACTTCAAATAGTTCACTACATAAAGTGATTTCTATTTAAAGTTCAAACACTACCTTTGCTTTTCGTTTTAGGTCAAGCAGTACATTTAACAAAATATGCATGATCTATTGATCCGTGATTTGTTTACACCTGTTTCCCAACCATGGGCATTTTTAC
Source organism: Marinicrinis sediminis (assembly GCF_042685085.1). Taxonomy (NCBI): domain Bacteria; kingdom Bacillati; phylum Bacillota; class Bacilli; order Caryophanales; family Paenibacillaceae; genus Marinicrinis; species Marinicrinis sediminis. Next base: position 1,352 of record NZ_JBHUMM010000010.1, on the reverse strand, counting down.
GAGGCCATATACACATGGTCGCTGTGATGACCTGACCCGTTAAGTATTAAATTCAAATGTTCACACGAGTGCATGACAGTTAACAAGCGTTTCATCGTGGTTTTAGGAGTTCATATTTATGGGATACTCTTGGATGATCTCATCCTTTTCCACATCAATTAACACAAACTTATAATACCCTAGACCAAAGCCATCCTGATCATGTGGAATCAACGTTCCGACTACTTTTGAACGAATGCCGACAAATGGACGATCTCCGTTCAATTCCGCTCCACGCAATGACACAATTTCACGACCCGACGTTTCCTGATCTGCGGACACGATAAATTGATTCTCTTCAGCCTTGTACTCGATTGAATACGCTAGTGCGTCCAGATTGTGATTGTCACCGTCAAATTCTATTTTTTCTATTTCGTTCCTAATCTCCGCTTCTGATAACAGGGATATCTTCATATTTTCAAAATCAATCAGGTACGTATCAGCAAGTAGACCTTGCTTGCCATTCAATGAAAACTGCAAATTATGATCGATGAAATGTTGTGATGACTGTTTAAAGGCAATGGCTCGATCGATTTCATTATTTGAAATATTGTATCTTATCAAGTGATAACCAAATGCTGCATAGATATATTCGGATTCATTAGGATGCCACATAGACCAGCCGATAGAACCCCAAATAGCGGTTTTTAATTGTTCTCTAGCCACTTCCACATCCATAAAAGAGACAACATGATCCTGCTTGGACTCTTCTTGGTTTGCTTGAACTTGATCCTCATTTATGTTCAATTCCCCATTCGTACATGCAGTTAACATACACGCAAATAAGAGCACCACACTCACTATATACATAAATTTGTTCATTAACTTCGCTCCCTCTACCTAACTGATATCTGCTTTTTCTAATCAGTTGGTATATATTTCAAAAAGAGCGTATCATACTCATATTGTCGAAGTGAGGAAAATCTTGTCGAGAAAAAAATATATTAATTATAGCCCATTCATGATTCTCATCGAATGTTCAATCATCCATCAACTCATCAAGAATATCCATCAACGATAAGAAGAGAAATGTGATACGGATCGTTCACGACTAAGAAATCTAGTGGGGAACCAGTCGGTTGCTGTTCACTTATCCGATCGATGTATGTATAGTAAAAATGTCATTCTCCAAAAGATATAAAAAAGTGATTAGTTATGGTGATTATTATTAGAATTTGATAATTGATGAGTCTGTAAACTAGATTGTGTAAACTCCTAAATCTATTAAAATAGAGGTAGGAGAAAGGTTGGGATCTACACATGGGATTATGGACGAAAGAGCAGCTTCGCGCATTCATCAAAGAAAATAAGTT
>NZ_JBHUMM010000009.1:0-113323 GCF_042685085.1 Marinicrinis sediminis | reverse complement strand
AATGTCTCCGATGACGTACCGCCAAATGCTCGCAAATGCAGCATAAAATGGACTCCGTGATTGACGGAGCCCAATGAATACAGTTTTATTATTTTATCTGTCTACTTGACGGGGAGCAGTTCAGACCGGCAGCCCTGGATGATACCTGTATGAAACGAGTATGAGACGTCTATCAGGCTTCGATCAGACTGCTATCATTTGGCGTGATCGAATCAAGCCAAGCGACCAGCGATCAGCCCTTGACGGAACCGAGCGTAATTCCTTTGACGAAATAACGCTGGAAGAATGGATAAATCACCAGCAACGGCAGCATGGAAATGAATATCTTTGCCGCGTTGAGCGTCTGATTGGACATGCCCGACATCCGCTTGGCTGCTTCCGCATCAATCTTGGACGGATCGATGACGACGGCTACCTGACGAATATAGGTTTGCAGTGGATAGTTCTCATTCTTGGTCATCAGTACGAGCGCCTGGAAGAACTCATTCCAGTGATACACAATCGTGAATACGAGAATCGTCGCCAGTACCGGCTTGGAGAGCGGCAAGAAAATGTTGAACAGGATGCGCCATGGACCCGCTCCGTCAATGAGCGCAGATTCCTCCATCTCCTTCGGCAAGTTACGGAAGAAGTTCATTACCAGGATGACGTTGAACACCGGCAGCCCGCCGCCGAGCACGAGTCCCCAGATATTGTTGATCATGCCCAGTGATTTCATCGTCATGTACCATGGCACCAGTCCGCCGTTGAAAAGCATGGCGAAAATCAACAGCCACATAATATAGTTGCGGGGTGCAAATTCCTTTGACGTCTTGGATAATGGGTACGCCATCAGGAGAATTACGAAAAAGGTCACCAGTGCGCCCAGTACAACCCGCTGAACGGATATAAAGAACGACTTGAAAAACTGACCGTCATCAATAATCAATTCATACGATCCGAGTGTAAAGCCCTTCGGCCAAAAGAAGACATCTCCCGCCGACACCGCAGCCTTGTCACTGACCGATACGACAAACGTATACCAGACCGGATACACACACAGAAGGGTGATCGCGATCAGAATAAACACATTGAGTCCATTAAAAAACCGATTTGCAACGGAACGTTCTTCAATCATCGTCATCACAACCTTCTGTTAGAAAATTCTGTAGTTCGCAAAGCGATAAGCCAACCCGTAAGACACCGCAATCAGGATAAATCCAACGACCGATTTCAACAATCCCACCGCTGTAGCCAGGCCATACTGCATGTTGATCAGACCGACCCGGTATACCCAGGTATCAATGATGTCCCCTGTGGAATAAACCGCAGGATTGTACAAGTTGAAGATCTGGTCAAAGCCGGCATTGAGGATGTTCCCCATACTGAGCGTAGCCAGCAGCACCGCAACCGGAATAATGCTCGGAAGCGTAATGTGGATCAGACGTTTGAACTGTGACGCGCCATCGATCGCAGCGGCTTCATACATTTCCGGATTGATCGAGGTCAGGGCTGCAAAATAAATAATCGCTGCAAAACCGAATTCCTTCCAGATATCACTGCCCACCACGAGTGACGGGAAAATCTCCGGACTGGCAAAGAACAAGGTCGGTTCAAAACCGAATACAGAAAGCAACTGGTTGACAGGCCCGCTGAAGGAGAACAGATCCAGCATGATGCCTGCGACGATAACCCAGGACAGGAAATGGGGCAAATAAACGATCGTCTGCACCGAACGCGTGAACAGTCGATTCTTCACTTCATTGAGCATCAGGGCGAAGAACAGCGGCACAATCAGATTGCCCAACATCTTCATAAATGCAATCAGAATGGTGTTTTTGAAAATTTGCCGACTGTCGTCCAGCTCGAACATATACTGAAAATGCTCCAGACCTACCCACGGAGATTTCATGATGCCAAGGCCTGGATTGAAGTCCTTGAACGCCATCAAAATCCCGTACATCGGAAGCAAATTATAAAAGAACAGCCATACCAAGCCCGGAAGCAGCATGAGGTAATAATGCTTGTATACGGTATTGTTTCTCATCTCACTCATCTCCTTTTCAGAAAAGCGATTAACCCTTTATAAATGATGTGTGCGTCTTGTCCATTCCTTTGAGACCGTTATGGTTTCTCTCTATGCGAGCCTCAGGAAGGGATCAAGACGAGCTGGGTGCGCCCGTCCTGATCTGGTGTTATGGGTATGCATCATCCGGAGATGAATTAGTTGATTTCGTTTACTTCTTCGGTAATCTTCTCGCCACCCTGGTCGTACCACTTCTCGACAAAGGTATCGAATTCATCCATGGAAATGCTGCCCATGATCATCTTGAGGAACATTTCGTCTTCCAGCTTTTTCAGGTTGGTCCAGCGAGATTCCATCGTCTTCGTCTGAGACGTTACTTTGCTTCGTACATAGTTGATGTCTGCCTCGATGAAGGCCGAACCACCGTTCAGATGGGCATAGACGTGTGTGAAGAATGCTTCATCTCCGTTTTTGTCCCAATGCTGAATGTCATAGTTGTCGAATGGCTCTTTCTTAACGGATGGCGCATGCAAGGCCAGTTCATAAGCAAATCCGTAGGACAGCTTATCGATGTCTTCCAGGGCCATTTCACCCTTCAGATGCTTCTGCGTGGAACGAACGGCATACTCCAGCTGATCGCCGTGTCCTGCAATAATGAACAGTGGAATTTCCTGAGAAGTCATTTGCTTGTCTGCTACCACTTCTTCATAGCTTGGATCTTTCTCGGAAACGTGAATGTTCAGCATTTTCACGATCGCTTCCGGGTGCTCGTAGTTTTTGCTTACGACAATGTAGGTGCTTCCCGTTGCCTGGTTGGAGTTGTATACGCCACTATCATCAACCGGTGCAACATATGGACGCCAGTTGGCCTCTGGATCATTTTTGATGGAATCCTGGATGCTGTACGGGGACCACCATGGACCGAAGAAAATACCGGCCTGACCGCTGACCACGACTTCTTGCGGACTTTTACGCAGTGCCATTTCCTTGTCGAGGATGCCTTTTTGGTACCACTCCCGCATCATCGCCACAGCTTCTTTTGTTTCCGGCAAGGTCGAACCATATACCGCTTTGCCGTCTTCTCCTTCTACCCAGATGCCCGGATAGGCATTATGTGCGAAGAAAAGAGGGGAGAAGTTGAAGAAATGGTCACCGGAGTTCAGGAAGGTGGAATGCAACTCACCGCCTTGTCCAGTTCCTACGATCCCGATCGTATTCTCACCGCCCATTTTATTGTCAATGAAGGCTTGTGCAATCTTCTCGAGGTCTTCCAGTGTCTTCGGTGGTTCCAGACCCAGCTGATCCAGCCAGTCTTTGCGAATCCACGTTAATGGTGCGGATGGCAATGTGGTTTCCGGGAAGGCATACAGCTTGCCGTCATACGTCACATTGTCCAGCAGTCCCGGGTTGGAGTCATAGATCGCCTTGAGGCGCTCTCCGCCGAACTGCTCATATACTTCACTCAAGTCTGCCAGCTGACCGGACTTGATCATTTGCTTCAATTGGGTTTCATTAACGGACATGGCATCCGGCAAGTCGTTGCTGGCAATCGCCAGGCTCACCTTCTGCTTGTAGTCCTCTGTGGATGCTTCCCATGCATGTGTCACATTGATGTTGTACGTATCCGAGAGCCATCTTGTATAAATGTTGTCTTCAGCGGTCTGCCCGTCTTCGAACTGGTAGTTCGGGTCAATCGCTCTTCCGATCGACACCTCAACTGGTTGTTCATATTTGCCAAACGGATCTACGACGACATTCGGATCTACCTTGCCGCCTTCACTGGCTCCATCATTGCCATTGTTCATACCGCAAGCGCTTACAGTTGTGACGATTAACAAGGATGCCAGGACCGTCATCATTTTTTTCTTCATGTCATTACCCCCTCTAAAATGTTTGCTCTGTCTTGGTGACACTCTCAATATAGCATGGCAGACAGCGAGGGCGAGTGAGAGAACCATCCCCAAACAGGGAGGGATTTCTGCAATAAAAAGAAGATGCCTCTGAAAATAATCCACCCTTTTCAGAAACATCTCACCCTTGCCAAAATGCGCTTGTCTACCTTTCCGTGTGCTGCTGCCGGTATTCACTAGGACGCATGCCGATCTGCTCCCGGAACAGTCGGCTGAAATACTTCACATCATGATAGCCGATGTGCTCCGAGATCCACTGGATGGTCTGGGTCGTATTGCGCAAATATTCCTTGGCCCTGGTCAACCTGATATCCCGCAGGTAGTCCGTATACGTTCTGCCCGCGATGTCCTTGAAGCACTGACTGAAATAACTGCTGCTCATATTAACCATGTGGGCCATCTCTGCCGCAGATATCGGGTGATCCATCATCTGCTGTGTCAAATTCATCGCCTTCATGATACTCTGCTGAATTTCCTCTGAATACATCGGTTTTTCGTTGGCTGCCTTCATGCGTTCTCTCGTCTGGACGAGCCACGCCCTGAATTCTACCCAGCTCGTGAAGAAGTCCGCAATCTCAATGTCTTCCGGCAAAATATGATGGTATAGCCGGTTCCATTCATCCGACAGCGAATAGAATAGTCGGGCCAGCCGGATCGGGGGCAATTGCTGCGCGTACAGCTCCTCGACTCGTTCATCGAACAGCGCCTGATCATACATCCAGCACCCGCTGATCCATTTCTCCTTCAGCTCTTCCATCGGCGCGTCCTGTTCCGTCTCCGCCAGCTCCTGAATAGACGAAGCGGAGATTTCCTTCAGGCACACTGTGGGGTCATAGTCATAGAACAGACGGAATTTACGGTACGTGCGAAGCAGTCGGATCATCGTCTTGCGATCCCGTTCTCCCGCTTCCTTCAGATGAATAAGGAAGAACTGGGGCAGCGGGTCTGGCAAGGGCACAGTCGAACTGTTCGTCCAGTACCAGGTCCCCGTATCGATCTCCTTGACCCCTGATTGCGGTGGAAGATCGGGTCTCAGATCGTCCCGCTGCTCCAGCGCATACAGCACATACAGCGAATCTGCCTCCTCCAGTCCATCCGGCGTATCTGCCCCTTCGTGAACGTGCTCCGATTCCTTCAGCCGTCCGGCAATGCGCGCCAGAATCTCCTCGAACTGCTCACTTTCCAGTTCAATCTTGGCAATATAGTCAATGGCGCCAAGACGCAGCGCCTCCTGTACATATTCGAAATGCTGATGCAGCGTCAGTACGACGATCTTCATGTGCGGATAGCGGCTGCGTACCTCCCGCATCAGCTCAATGCCAGACATCACCGGCATCGACAAATCCGTAATCAGGAGATCGACCTCATGGCTCTCCATAAACTTGAGGGCGCTCTCTCCATTATTGGCCTCTCCGACCACTGTCATCCCGTACTTCTCCCAGGGCATGAAGGTAATCAGCCCTTTTCTGACCAGCTTGTCATCATCTACGATACAGATCCGTATCATGCTGTCTCTTCACCTCCGGTTATCGGAAAGCTGAGGAATACAATCGTGCCCTTTCCCTTCTCACTCTTGATCCTCAGCGTCGCCTGATCGCCATAGTTCGATTTCAGCATCCGTTTCACATAACGCATGCCAATGCCCAGTCCCACCTTCTGACTCTCCACTTCATCATCTTCCAGCAGTCGCTGAATCGTCTCCTCTGACATGCCGACGCCATCATCCTGAATCGTAATCTCCAGTTGTTCCTTCACCTTAATATCGACATGAATATAGCCGTCATCGCTGACGCCGTGGTAGAGGGCATTCTCTACGAGCGGCTGGAGAATGAAGCGTGGACTCGGCAGCGACATCGCGTTCTCATCCACGTCCACATCCACATCGAAGGCAAAGTCATAGCGAATCTGCTGGAGCTGCATGTATTCCTTGAGGGCTGTAATCTCGTCCCCGATCGTCGAGGTCTCACCCAGCTTGCCCAGATTGTAGTAGAGCAGCTTGTTCAAGGACAGCACCAGCTTGTCAATTTCCTTCTGCCCGTTCATGACAGCTAGCCAGTGCACCGTATCCAGTGTGTTCATCAGGAAATGCGGATTGATCTGATACAGCATCTTCTCTACTTCCAGGTCTGCGCGGCGCTTCTCCTTCTGCTCGATATCTGCGTACAGCTCCCAGATCTTCACCTTCATACTGCGAATCTGGAGCAGCAAGTAGTCGAATTCGGGGATGCGCGTCACTTCCATGCTGTCCTTGCTGTCAGAACGAATCAGCGACTTGATCTCCCGATTGAATTTGTCCAGCGGGCGATAGACCATCTTCCACAACAGCCAGGCAAATAGCACCGACAGCAGCAGGAACACGAGGAAAAAGCCGACGATCTGAATAATCCATTGATTCCGTTCCTTATTCAGCTCCTGTTCAGGCAGGACGGATACGATGCTCCACCCCTGATTGCTTACCTCCCGGTTCCAGAAGAAGTCCTTGTCATAGCCCGAGGAAGCCTGCTCGAGATCACCCGGGAAGATCGCATTTACCGGATAATCCTCTGGCTTCTCACTGAAGGCTATTCGTCCCTGGTCGTCGAGAATGAGCAGCCGGCGATTGCCTTCCTGCTGAATTTGACTTTGCGGGGCAAACAGCGTTTCCAGCGCATTGCGTCCCGTCTCCATATAGAGGTAGACATCCTGACCGATCACATTAATCTTGCGCATCGTACTGAAGACATATTGGTTGATCGATCCGTTATAGCTTTTGTGCGGTCCGTAATAGGTCATCTCGGGATAGGACGCCATCACCGGCAGCTTGTCCGGGTCGAAGTCCTCCCGCACCCGAAAGTTCTCGAACTGAATCTCATCCATCTCGGGGTAGTAGTACATGAGCAATCCGACGTTCGGATTCGAGAAGGTCAGCACATTGAGATCGCTTTTGATCTCCGTGAGCAATCTCGCCCGCTCATACGGTTCCTGCTCCTGCTCGAGCTGTTCCAGCATACGGATCATGCCGCCGCCATAGGCCAGCTGCTGCGAGACATGGTTCAGGTTGTTCAGCGTATTTTCAAGAATAAGCAAATCCTGCTTCAGATTGCTCTGGAGAGCGCTCTCGACCTTGTTGTCCAGAATCGAATCAATCGTATAGAAAGATATCCATCCCAGGCAGATAAACGGCAACAGGCTGCTAATCAAAAAGATCATAATCATTCGGTTTCTAAAAGTGACTTGCTTCCATTTTTCCATGAAGGCTGTTCTCATGCGATCCCTACTTTTTATGTCCGTGTGAAGTCCATTTTACTCCCCATGCGGGCATTATACAATAAAAAGATAGAACGTTTAATCAAGGAATATAAAAAAGAGACGATTCCCTCGCCTCTTCCCTTCCAGACTTCACCAATTCGTTTTCCGTTCCTTCCGATCATCACATGTATCTGATTCCAGACATCAGGGCAAGCATAGTGGCCGCAGAAAGACCCAGCTTGATTCTCATTCCAGTGTTCTTCTCTTGGCTCACAAAATATCGCCATGCATAACGGACCGGTAAGTATCCAATCAGGCCGCCCAGCGTATTAAGCATCAGATCATCCACATCAAAGCTTCCTAGCTGGAACACCATCTGACCGCTCTCATAAAAGAGACTCAGGCCGAAGGAAGCCAGTAAGACCACCCACAGTCGGTTCAGCTTGCTAAATATCAAAGGTAACATGAAGCCGAGTGGCACAAAGCCCAACACATTGCCTACCAGATTGTCGATTCGAATGTTCAGATTAATATCTCCCTTGAATAGATACAGTTGAATCGTCTGAAAGGGTACGAAGTTATGAGGGGGGGCCCAGTATTCATGCGGAGGGGAGAATGTGAGATACTCCAGGATTTCTCTCGGGGAGATGAATTTGAACCATATGTATTTGGTGAGTATGAGCAGATAGATGGTAAAAAGAATAGCCAGTAGTACTTTTCCTGTTTTTATCATTACATCCACATCCTAGTAATTGGTCACTCTATTCTATCACATTGGATGCACAATGCCACATATTTACTTTATTTATGAGGGCGTTCTGTTTCCTTTCTCTTATTCTTATAGGTACGATACATGCTCGCGTAACTGGCATTTATTTCAACTCACTTGCTGAGTTTCAATTCCTCATAGGTATGATATAAATGTTTCTTTTCAGTGGGACGCCATGGGATAGGGTTTCGTTGTTTCAATTCCTCATAGGTACGATACAAGCGGTGAACAGCCATGAGCATTACTGTAGGTGTGTGGCGAGTTTCAATTCCTCATAGGTACGATATAAACTCATGGAAATCGTAATATTGCTTTAGGCTGGAGCATCAGTTTCAATTCCTTATAGGTACGATACAAACGATCCGATTGATTTCCGCTGCCATCTACTGCCGACACTTGTTTCAATTCCTTATAGGTACGATACAAACGGGTTGACCAGGAGGTATATACGAGATCGGATGGGGGGGTTTCAATTCCTTATAGGTACGATACAAACCTATATCAGGTTCCTTTCTGCAGGAACCGACTTAAAGTTTCAATTCCTTATAGGTACGATACAAACTCAGAAGGTGACCTCGGTGGGTGGATAGAGAAGGAAGAGTTTCAATTCCTTATAGGTACGATACAAACTACAAGCCGAAGGAGTGGGCGAAACTCCCGGCCAAACGTTTCAATTCCTTATAGGTACGATACAAACCCCAAAAAATGGCGTTGTTATAGGATTCTCCATTTCTTCTTGGTTTCCTTTTTCCTTTTATCCTACATATCTAAATTCTAAATAGCACGGTGTTTTTTACCCTTACCTACTGGTTGCTTCATTTTTCTTCAAAATAAAAAATGTCGTCGATCTCCCGGGTTTACGACGTTAATGAAGATCGACGACACTCTAATCAATATTTTCATCTTTTCAAGGCTTATATATTGTCAACACAAATTCTTCCCCTGTTTCTTCCAGTTCAGGTTCACGCGCTCCCTTGCTCATCATGGATTTTAAGATCATCGGAATTCCTCTGCCTAATTGGTCGATGTATCTCATATTCTCCATGTATTTCACCAAAAATGGATTGCGAGCATAAGAAATGCCAACTTTCATTTTCTCCACATTCACTGTGTTTGGCAATCTGCCCGGGCTATGAAATTCTATTCTGTCAGCATACATCAAAACACGAATTTTTGAACCAGTTATTGAATAATTTCGATGAACCAGAGCATTGACCACAGCCTCACGAAGAACCAAGATCGGATAATCTTCTACTTCTTCTCTTTTGGCTCCCTTTATCACTGATCCTGTTAACATGTTGTTTTTCAATATGGTCATGATCTGTTCAGCTATGTCGTTTAAACGTCCATTCACTTGTTTTTTATCGATCAGTTCTTCTGTTATATCTTCTCCATTGAAATGAGCGAAGCTGATTCCCGATTGAGGCAATTTGTTCACAGGAGATTTACCAAATACTAACAATCCCCCAACTGTGCATTGCACACCTTGATCTGTTTCGCGAAGAATATCAGCATTTATCAAAATTCGTTGAATTGAACTCTCTGATTCTTCATACAGATCAAACATATTGTACTGCATATAATATTCTCGAACTAACTCTATGGATATATCTTTTACAGACGTGCCTGGCACTGGAGAAATATCATAATGAAAATACCCGCTTGCTTCAAAGAGTCTCATCAACTCTTCTTTTGATGCAATACGTTTCGTTGTACCCACTCGAATATAATACTTATGATTACCCGTATAATATGGTTTGTTTAATCCCTTTGGTATCGAAATTAATGCAATTTCTTTTCCGCTCATATCTAAAACCTGAACGTGAGGATGAACTTGAGGGATACAGCCATCTCGGCATATATTTATAATCCATTCTTCTATTCTCCGATTAGTAATTCCAATAATCTCGCCTTTATCTGAAACCCCTATGATGATTGTGCCTCCATCTGCGTTCGAGAAAGCCACAATCTCCTCAGCCAGTTCAGTTGGTTTTATTCCTTCTTCTTTAAATTCAACGTGTGAACTTTCTCCATTTTGAATCAGCCGCATACATTCATCAATATTCATTTAAAGTCCACCTCACAAGCCATCTTTATCATAATGATACCCTTAATCTAATAAAGAATTCAATTCTACAAATGAATATTAACCAACAACTTAATTTTACATTTATTAAATGAATATTATGTATAATTATTTCACTTGATTTATTACTTTACCTTGTCAATCCTAATTCGTCATTCAAATCCCTCATGGGTAGGATACAAACTTGCAATCGCGCTGCGCCAGACGGCAGACATGATGGAGTTTCAATTCCTCATAGGTACGATATAAACGCGAGGTTATGTCCGATGTGCGCTTGGCGACGATCACGTTTCAATTCCTCATAGGTACGATACAAACCTTCCACTCAGATTTATCTATCTATTTCCGCAGAAGTTTCAATTCCTCATAGGTACGATACAAACGCAAATTTTCCTCTTACGTTTAATGATAGGCAAATGTTTCAATTCCTCATAGGTACGATACAAACTGCACTCGGGAAAGACTACAAATTCAAAATTTTCTTGTTTCAATTCCTCATAGGTACGATACAAACGAAATCGAGTATGGGAGTGATAGAACATGAGCAGGCCGGTTTCAATTCCTCATAGGTACGATATAAACCTGCTCAATGATCTCAATTGCTTCCTGTCCATGAACCTGTTTCAATTCCTCATAGGTACGATATAAACTCCGCCGGCTGCTCGGGCTGCTGGAATGCAATTTCATGTTTCAATTCTTCATAGGTACGATATAAACCCCAAAAAATGGCGTTGTTATAGAATTCTCCATTTCTTCTTCATTTCCTTTTTCTTTTTTTTCTACAAATTTGAATTCTGAATAGCATGGTATTTTTTACTCTTATCTCTTGTTTGCTTCCCTTTCCATCAAAATATAAAATGTCGTCGATCTCCGGGGTTTACGACGTTAATGAAGGTCGACGACACTGACAATCCTCATGACTATCACTTATTTCAATATGATGAGCTGTTCGTCAATTAACACGAAGGATTCTCTGGACGGAAATTTCATGCGTTCTTCATGTGTTTGGCGATCATATACAACAACAGTTGATTGATCTGAACGTTGACTCGGCACATCCAGTACGACATAATCGGAATCTACATGAGTGATGATCCCAAGTCGCTTGTATCTGTTAAATTCTGAGGGATCACCCGACTCTATTCTGAAATAATATAAACCTTGTGTAAGTAGCTGAGTGGAAGGAATGACTTCTTTTTTTCTCGTATTGAAGTTATAAGAGATATATTGGATATGATCGTTATGAAAATCACGTATTTTATAAATGATCCTGCATTTCTCTACCCGTACGATCTCAACAGAACGGTTTCTTTGCGAACTTTGGAGAATATAGCTTACTGGAATTGGTTTATTCATCTTTTGAGATTGTAGCCATTCCTTCATTGGCATGGCTACGATGGACTCTATGCCATCATGAAAGGCTGGATCATGCTGATGATCTTCCTTTTCTTCAGAAAACACCCTCCCCGTTTTGAAGACTAGATATATATCATCTTGCGAATGTTGGACGAAATGCATTTCTTTCATACGCAATAAAGTATCACCATTTGATAATTGATGACGCAGCTCATGATGGCGGGTATTATTCACTATGTCAATTCGCAGTAACCGATCGAACTGATTTGTAAATTTAACATCTGTTTGGTATCCCAGAACGAGCTGTGTGGTTGTTAAGGCATAAAGCTTGAAATCTATTACACTGCAATTCCTATGGATCGAAAATGAATAGATTTCTTTATTCACTTTCGTCTCACAGTTTAATTGATACATTCTGAACTCATTCATCTTTTCATCCAGAATGCAAAAGTAGAAATGATGCTCTGCCATTATATGAGAGTAAGCCACTCTTTCATTATATGTGATTGGCATTTGCAATATTGGCTCAGATGTCTGTTTGTCTATATCATACTTCATAATTATGAAGTGATGACTGGAGTCACTTTCTTCATGTTCTTCTAGTAATTCATACATGATGTATCTACTATTAAGAATACCCAGGATGTGAATGGGGTGGTTTGCCACATCTTTCATATCTACTATTTTCATAGGTTTCTCCTGAAAGGTATTTGAAACCGATACCTTAATAAGGTATCGGTTTCATAATTATAAATAGAATATATGAGCTTTTCTACTAATGATGAATTGCCCTGCATTTGGTCCAGAAGTTTGATATATTTTTTGTAATGGATGGTAATGATAGAAGTAACCATTATTTATACTGCCGTGAATCTCAGGTCCTACATAATTTTGGGAAATGTTTTTAGTTAAGGTTAAAGCTCTTGATTGTGTACGCACAAATACATCTGCTTCAGCTTGAACCCTTGATTTTGCTTGGTTATAGGTAATACTTGGTCCTAAATAAAATTTTCCATCTTGCAGTAATGCAATGAAATAATTTTGATCTTTATTCTCTGAGCTGTTCAGTGCTTCAGAAACAGCAGTTGCTGTATAGTACGTAATACCACCAATAATGATTGCTCCCGCGGTAGCCAAAAGAGCCGCCTCTAGTGCTGCTAATGCAGAAGGAATAGCAATAACAGCTAAAATAGGTAAAAAGTACGTGGTATATTCTTCTTTATTCTCCTTTAATTCAAATTTATTACCTGTATCTATCTCTGTAATCGATCCCGTATTAGTTGCAGTATTAAAGTCATCTACTTTATATTTATTTTTTTCTCCTGTATTTATTTCTATAATTTCTAGTGTTACTGACCCAGTCTTTTTATTTCTGGTAACAGTAGATTCATATTCACCATCCGTAAACTTACTAATAATCAATGCACTATTATTTTTAGTCACAGTTCCATTCACACTATTTTTAACTACTTCTACTTCATTTTCATTTACAGCTATTACATTAGATATTGAATAATTACTCATAACTATTACTGTCAAACATAAAATACAAGCAATGTACTTATAAAATTTAGTCATTTATATCCTTCTCCATTGATTAAATATTTCGGCCGATAAAGTTAATTATCACTCTATTGGTTTTAATTGTAAATGGTTTTAAAATCATAGAAGGAATATACCACTTGTCGAATGCTGTCATTTGGTTGATGCAGGGTTATTGTTTACCTAGTATAATCATGAGTACATAATGCACCTCATTCGTCAGCTTCAATTCCTCGTGGGTACGATACCAACTCAATCATATCTTTAACGATTTGATGATCTTTACGAAACTGTTTCAATTCCTCATAGGTACGATACAAACCCAACGCCAACCCTTTCTCCTGCTGTCACTACATATTTTCGTTTCAAGTCCTCATAGGTACGATACAAAACTTGTTGTGCGGTTCCTCCACCACCTCCTTCACCCTGGTTTCAATTCCTCATAGGTACGATACAAACCTGTTACATCGGGGGAGTGCAGATGAATTACAAGTCGTTTCAATTCCTCATAGGTACGATACAAACTGTTTGACGGAGTAGGGATACGTGAATTTCTGCCCGAAGAGTTTCAATTCCTTATAGGTACGATACAAACAGAGCATTTATTCTTTATTTTAGCGGCTCCTCCATCGTGTTTCAATTCCTCATAGGGAAGATATAGACTCTAAAATGAAATGCAAGCCATCCAAACAAGTTCTTTGTTTCAATTCCTCATAGGGAAGATACAAACTCAAGGATGTGGCGATGGATTGCTATGATGACCTGGAGTTTCAATTCCTCAAAGGTACGATACAAACCCTGAATCCTTATCGGGTCACCAGAAAGCGTACATTGACAATTTCAATTCCTCATAGATACGATACAAACCTTGAGTTGTTCCTCCTTTAATTTCATTTATAAACTCTAAGGTTTCAATTCCTCATAGGTACGATATAAACGATGGCTTCACCGAAACGGTTTTGCATCTCACTTTCTCGTTTCAATTCCTTATAGGTACGATATAAACGAAGAAGTAAAAGATACTCTTGACAGCTTCATGATTACGTTGTTTCAATTCCTTATAGGTACGATATAAACGCAGATCGGTGAATACACCGTGGAAGCAGGAATCTATTACGTTTCAATTCCTTATAGGTACGATATAAACCCGCGACTTTTCGAGTTCAGACAAAATGGCAGCAACCTGGTTTCAATTCCTCATAGGTACGATATAAACGAACCAGTGACCTCCACCCTGTCAAAGTGAATTTTGACCAGTTTCAATTCCTCATAGGTACGATACAAACAGAGCGCGCCCCAGCTCCTGACATCCCTTCGTTTTATGAGTTTCAATTCCTCATAGGTACGATACAAACGCAAGTCCACTGGACAAACCATCTATTTTGGATCTGAGTTTCAATTCCTCATAGGTACGATATAAACGTAACGACACTAAACACATACTTATAGAGGGACTCAAGAAGTTTCAATTCCTCATAGGTACGATATAAACAAAATATGTATTCTATCACATACAATATAGTCAGCCGTTTCAATTCCTCATAGGTACGATATAAACCCACATCGCCTGTCTCCGGATCTTCATCCGCTTTAGAGAGTTTCAATTCCTCATAGGTACGATATAAACCTTATAGAAAAGGAAAAGAGAGCTTTCACGTTTGTCCGCGTTTCAATTCCTCATAGGTACGATATAAACCCCAAAAAATGGCGTTGTTATAGGATTCTCCATTTCTTCTTCATTTCCTTTTTCTTGTTTTCCCATCATGTCTAAATTTTAAATATCACTGTTTCTCTTTCTCTTTGTCTTGCTGGCATCACATTTCTCCAAAATACGAGTTGTCGTCGTTCTCCCGGGTTTACGACGCTAATGAGGATCAACGACGAACATTTTCGAAGGTTATAGCCACCATTTTTCTGTCACTTCCTCGCTTGATTTTCGCTAAGTGCATGGATCAATTGAATGCCATCCTTCAGACCTTGCTTGAACAGCCATTCTTTTTCTAGGACATGCAGATGATTCCACGCTTCTTCCAGTTGAAAGAACTGCTTTTTCTGCTCAGGATTGAGTGTGGTCATCATCGTATTAAAGACCTGATGAAATTGCTGATATGCCCTGAGAATATCTGCTTCTTGATGAGATTTGTGGATGTGTTCATCGAACCTGCTCTGAATCGAATCATTTAGCCATACCGGAAAATGCATGGTTGCACCACCTTTCACCTCAATCAGTCCTATATCCAGTCTACTCATTCCATCCTGATTGTGAAGACAACTAAGCGTACAGTTTCATAGGATTGTACGTATCCGTACAAAATTTGACGATAAAACTTTTTTCCAAAGATAAATGACTACATCCATTATCCTCTTACACGGATACACTGACGCTGATTCTTTTTGAAGCGTTCCAGGATTCCTCTTGCTTCGAGATCCAGTTTGACTGTGGTGACGTACCAGGGAATTGACCCATCGAAGGTATCTCCGATTTGTTCCTTGATCTGATCGACAAGTTCGGTAAAGGATATTTCTCCATGGGCCTGCACACAGGCAAGTATGGCTGTTTTCATGGTTTCATATTTCTGTCTGTCTATCGTGCCGCCTTGTTTCCCTTCAGGATGAAGCAGCTCAAACCGGTTCGTGTTCATCTCATCACCTCTTATATGAAATAGCATCAGAAATCACACTGACTTCCAGGAGAAGCGCCCCTGAAAGTCAGTTTTTTCATTCCTATGATAATGGTATGTGACGTGCATAGATGCACTTCCTGATCCCCGTGTCTGACTGCGCGCTATGTACGCCCACTCTGGTTGACGATCTTACAGAGATTCTGTTTTCCCAATCTCGGTCTGAACATCGAAGATGGCTGCATTTTCAATGACGCCCTTGATCTTCCCTGAAGCTTGTTCCAATGCATGATTGGCATCCATGAACCAGTAGTAATGACCATCTACCTTGTCAGGGAAATTGGCTCCGAACATGCCCTGAACGCTGACCGGCGCTTCGAATTTCATTTTTGCTTTTTTCAAAGTTCCCACAATGGACACTTTCTTCTTGCTGCGTGGCGGCACGACAACTGAAACCGTCGAAGATACCGATCTGGAAGATTGTTGAGACTGGGTCTTGCCTACGGTAATGGATTCAGAGAAGGATACGCCTGTGCTGAACACTCCTTCAATCTGTACTTCAGCGGAAATGGTCAAGCCTGCTGTGACTTCGGAAGACCAGGAGGTTTCCTCTGTCCAGCTTGCATCCACGGTCAAGGAAATCGTGGCTTCTTCATCCCCTTGGTTCACCGCGTAGTTGCTGCCCAGAATCCCTTCATCCGGATGGCTCTCTCCATCATCTTCATATTCAAATTCGCCCAGCACTTTGTAGCAAGGCATGCCGTATTGCTCGGTAATCGCTGGCTGCACCGCATTGTAGTAGGTCTCACTGTTCACACAGATCCCATCCGGCTTCTTGCCATAACGATCCTGGAAGCTTTTTCTTACACTGTCCGGGCTGGAATTGACTGCGGGTAAATCTGAGAAAGAAAATAATTCACGAACTGACATAATTAATAATTCCTCCTTCAAAATGTGGTAGGGAAGTCCCATTACTAAATCTACCATATCTATCTTCTATTTTGAAGGAATAATCATGTTTTGTAGAATTTTATCTAATCTTTAGAAAAAAGGCTTGATTTTCACTCTTTCAGTATGATGGCATCCTACTTTCGCCCTGATTTTGACCCTTTACGGCTTCCACCGCTTAAAGGCATCAAGATCATGGATGATGAATCCGTCCCGATTGGTGTCCATCAGTCCTTCCTTCCTCCACTGACTGAGCAGCCTGGTTATGCTCTCTCTCGTCGTGCCGATCGTACTGGCAAATTCCTGATGGGTGATGGGTAAGGGAAGCCAGATTCCATCCTCTATATTTGTCCCTTCTCTCTTCCTGCCCTGCTCGGCAACCATCGCGATGAGAAACGACTGCGCACGAAGCTGAACCTCCTGTCCACTCATATCCTGTAGCTTGGCCTGCAACTCCATGATAATCTTCCCCATCACCCGCATGACCTTTATACTCATGGACGGTCTGGATCGCAAGAGCTGTTCGAAGTCCCGGATCGGGATGGCCAACACCTTCGTTTGCACCAGCGTTTCTGCTGTAGCCGGGTACGGGGATTCCGCATACAGCCCCGTGTGCGGAAACATGCTGCCGGAGGACAGAAAATTGACAATTTGCTCATGTCCGTTGCGATCTGTCTTGTACGTTTTGACGAGTCCGGTTTGGATCAGGTAAACGGCGGTTTTCTCCGATCCTTCATGAAATATGACCTGCTTTTTGTCATAGGTTCGATCAATGGCGATGTGGGCGAGATGGGCAAGTTCTTCCTGGCTCATATCTGAAAAGAGCGGCACCTCGGCAAGGTGAAGCAATCTTTGGTCTTCCATGTTCTCACTTCCTGTTCCTGGTTCATTTCGTTAAGACTATCATAACCAAGTTGCGCTCAGAAGTGTAGGTGAAGTAATTCAGGATGGAGTCGGTGATCTGTATCACAAAGCTCCGCTTCCCGTCATTGTAAGATAAGGGCAAAAGGAGGTTGTTCATATGACCACATTTACACTGGATAAAAAGATTGGAGATATCGTAACGGCATTCCCGGGGGCGAGCAATGTATTCAAAGCTCATCAGATAGACTTTTGCTGTGGCGGCCAGCGTCCGCTTCGTGAGGCCATTGAAGACAAACAACTGGACGGAGAGCAGGTCCTTGGTGCACTGGATGAAGCGTATCGCTTCCACATCGAACGCCAGCAAGTCGGTGAGCAGGACTGGAAACAAGCTTCGTTTCAGACGCTGATCGATCATATCGTGAGCATGCATCATGAGTATGTGCGCCGTGAGCTGCCGATTATCAGTCAGTTTGTCACCAAAGTAATGAATGTACACGGCATTCATTATCCGGATATGCTGCCACCGCTGCACCGGATGTTCCATGAATTGAAGATGGAGCTGGAGCAGCATTTGATGGCAGAGGAACAGATTTTATTCCCGCTTGTGATCGCTTATGAACAGTCCGGAGATCCGGGCAAGCTGAAAGAAGCGCTCGCGGAACTGGATCGATTGGAAGCAGATCATAGCGGAGCTGGCGATTTACTGAAGGAAATGCGCAAGGTTACATCGAACTATACGTTGCCAGAAGGGGCATGCCGGACATTCACCCTTACCTTCGAGAAGCTGGAACAACTGGAAGCGGACATGTTCGAGCATATTCATCTCGAGAACAATATCTTGTTTGTACGGCTGGCGGAGTTAGATACTGAAGCCTGAATCACTCTCAACTGCTGAACGTCGAACACCGTAATGCATGGCGCGTTTAGGTATTTGGAAATAAGGAAGAGCGGGTATGTCCATGATGGTAATGGTACATATCCGCTCTTTCTTTTGCGTATGCTGCTGATTCAGATGTTAGTCACCTTATGCTGAGAGGAATCAGAGGAGAGATCGCATGGCTGCGTTCATCGTGCCAGAGCCTTCCAATCGGAATGCCGGAACCTGCTCCACTTGTTTTAAAATGAGGGCGATCCTGTCATCCAATTCGTTTAACGGACGGGGTTGGATGAAATGATTCTGGAGTGTTCTGTTTCAATTCCTCATAGGTACGATACAAACCAGGAAAAGCGCGAGAAGGCTGCAGCTCATGAGCAATTTCAATTCCTCATAGGTACGATACAAACCCCAAAAATTGGCTTTGATATAGGCTTACTACATTTGTTCAAAGATTCCTTTATTCACTTTCACAAATTGTCTATTTCGGAATATTATCCAGTTATCCTTAATCTCCTCTTGGTTTCTCGTTCAATCTCCCTAATTTGAATTGTCGTCGATCCCCTAGGATTACGACGCTAATGAGAGTCGACGAGACATATACTAGAAATACATCTAATTTTCCTGTTTATTGTAAAATGAACATCCATAGCAGGAACAGTACCAAAGTTTTGAAGTTGCTTAACAATTTGATAAAGAAATAATTCACTGTCTCTTGGAATGTTGTGTGATCACACATTCTGAGATATATCGAATTGGTTTTTCTATAGTCTCATTACTTTGTGATCAATTTTTTAACATGCATAAATAGTTCAATAATTAGATATCCCAAAAATGGAAGTGCTAAAGCAGTGATGAAATATGGCCATTGGGATTTGAAAACGGAAATCCCTTCCGAAAAAATGAGATAGTAAAATGAAGTCAAAAGAAATACAACCAGTATAGCTGTAAAAACATTTCTCATTTTGCTGAACAACGAGAGTGATGCAATATACACAACAAACATTAACAAACTGCCTTGTGTAGACAACTGATCTGTATCAATATATTTTGGAAGTATGGATTGCTCAATAATATATACATATGAAATCCAAGTTAATAGAAAGTTGCATAACACCTTGATTGTATCAGGATTTTTATTCAACAGCATGCACTCCAGTATTGTTTATTTAAATAACCGAGTATGAATCTCACACTCGGTTATTTATGACGATTTGTTTACTGCACTACAGTTAAAGTAGTATCTAAAAAAGCCCCATATCGATCAGAAACATCTAGTCGATACGATGCATTTAAATCGTAGTTTTCGACATGAAGCCCGACACCATTCATACCTGCAAAAGTAACTTGATATGAACCACTTGTTTTTGCTGCAGTACTAGAAGAACCACTAGATCTGATAACACTTGCACTTGATGAAACCGATACTATTGGTACTTGCGAAAAAGTACCTGTAGTAGTAGCATTTGAGATCGTTAATTTACCGATAGTGGCTGACATGTAAGACATCAATGCAAGTTTAGTATCAGGATAAAACAAATGTACGATTGTATACGTCCAACGATGATAATAATCATCGTCATCATATCTAATATATCTATATGCGTCAAATTCCTGACTTGATGCAGACATTAATAATTCGTTAGAATTTACTTTTCCAAACTCTTCAGTAACTTGTGTGAAACTACCATCCTCCATTGTTACAATTTTCTTCTCTGCACTGTTAAGTTTTAATGAGTTTATTGGTAATTTCTCAGCAACTTTTCTCAGGTCAAATGCATCAACATTTTCAATGTATTTAGTTTCTAGTTCAGGGTTATCATTGAATTCTCTTCTAACTTTGTGCAGTAATTCCTTTATTTCTTTCTTTTCATAAAAATCTTTTATCTTTTGCTGTTCATCAGAATCATTTTTGGAAGCTTGATAAATGCTTAATAAATCCGTGTTTGCCTCGTTAATAGCTTCACCATATTTTTCGATGAATTTTTCTACTTCCTTGTCATTTGAAGTTTGAACACTGTTACTAGCAAAAGCAGATGTAGGAGCAATAATAGCCAAAACAAAAATCACGACCAACAATAAATTTTTTCTCATTTTTTCCTCCTAAAATTAAATTTAATGTTTAATACAGGAATGAAGATAACATATATAGTGATCAAATTAAAGATTTATATGAAAAATAGTAATTTAGTACCATTAAATCACTATAGAATCCACTAATTTAATTTGTCGTTATTTGTATGTTATTTTGATTATTATTGTTCTTTCTTTCTAAATAAATTGTTCCTGAATTTAAAACTCATCATAGAAAGACTTCAGTGACTGAGTCGCGTTTAAATAGTGTTATATTGTGGGATTTTCCCAGATTGATTAGAGTGAACTTTGAAATTGAAGATAATCCTGCCCCTCCCACAGAAAGGGTCTTCTACGTTTTCATGTAAATTTATGATGTTTGGTCACTCGAGTGCTGCGACTTTTGCATCAATTCTCTTCCAGACATGTCGATTCGTGAAGTCATTCAATAGTTTCAAAATCACGCTTCTATCTTTTTGTTAATCAGGGTGAAGATGAGACGATCCACGATTATCGGTTTGAAAATTTCGGCGATATCCAGATTCAATGAGAAGCGGCGAAAATTCGTGGCGTGCAGATAACCAATACGCGGGTCCAGATAGGTCTTATAGATTTCACTGAGCACCATGGTATAGCAAATGGCATTGCCAAAGCTGATCAAGGCATTCAGTCGATTGAGTGGAGGTCTGCGGCTCCGCTTTTCGAATGGAAAGTCCTCATGCTGAATGATCGAATCGAAGGCGGCATAATATTTTTCTCTTGCATGCCCCTCCGTCGCCATCAGTTCCTCTACAGAACCACCCTGCTTCATTTCAGCAGTTATGACTTGGAATTGATCCAGCAACTCGGTTATTTTCTCTTTTCCTTCCACAACCCGATTTTTGTAATATTTCAGTACTTGCATCATCTGACCGATTGATCCCTCAATAAAGGTCCTAGCAAGTGCAACTCTCTTCTCTCTATCCAGATAGTGCTCCGCTTGTTTCAAGATCACATGTCCCGCATTCTGATGCTCTCTCGGATAGAACGTTCCGGTATAATAGCCGTAATGATTGAAATAATGCACACAAATTTCCTTCTGAGAGGCAAATTCAAGAAATTTCTTGGTCACATCCACCTCTCCAAAAATGTAAATATCGCTGGTGTCCTCAACAGGGATGAACCTTTTTCTTTCTTCTGTTTCGAAGTATAAACTGTGGTCTCTTCGTCTCAGTTCACCGTTTTGGAAAATGTATAAACTTTTCTTCATTCCTTCATCCCTCCGCCCAGCAATATTCACGATACGCACATTTACGGCAGAATGTAATCTTTTTCGGTTCAGGAGGAACGGGCATCTTCGCGATGCTCCGAATGTCAGATACTGCTTCCTCAAGCTTTTGTTTGCTTTCCTGCGTCCAGTCTACTCGCTCCTTCTTCCGTTCTTCTGGGAACAGCAGCTCTCCTCGGGCATTAATTCCCATTTGACGTAATTGATCTAAGTAATAGAGGAGTTGATAACGAGCACTCTCAATGAAGGTAGAGGATTTCTTCACTTCCTGCACAACCAGTTCTCCATTCACCTTTTTCAGTCGATCCATCTTAATATGCCCTGCCTCAATCTCCTTTTTGCCGCGACTATAGCGATATTCATGAATGAATCTTCCGAGATCAACATTTTCATCCTCTTGATCTGGCGCGATCTCATGCGCCATTAACCACGATTCACGTTTGCATATGAAGTAATACCAGATGTCTGTACCTGTCACGGGCATGAGGTAAGACATAGAAACCCTCCTTATATCAATTCATCCATTCCGCAAAAGTGTTCAGTAAAGCCGGTAATCGGGTGGTACAAGTCTGGATTTTCCGTGATCGGCACGGATTTGCTCGTTAAGTATCGACTTTGGAGGACATGCTTTAGAGCGGCCTTGACTGGAGCATTCAGCACAAAATGATGGAACAGCATCATGAACTTTTTCCATTGTACTCGATCCTTGCCCTGCCAATACGACTTGTCCTTGTATCGGTCATAGAGTTGCTTCGTTGATTCCACTGAACATTGCTTCATCAGCAGCTTGTAACGTTCAGGCAGAAACAACATGTCTTCTTCGGCTGGTTCCCATGGAATAAAGAGAGGGAGTCGGAACGGATCTGCCCCGAATGGTTGTAGCTTGCTCAGATTCGGCCATTGGCCGTTCAAGGCTGCATGGATATCTGTGAGCCCCGTCTGATGGTTATTCTCATGAAATTCCTCTTCATAAAACCGCCTGATTAACGCTTCCATTTCAGATTCCATCCATACTGATTTCACCAAGAACAACTTGTCTGTCTTCTGACGCAAGCTTTCATTATAGATGTTTCTCGTTTTTGTTTGCATGCCTCTTAAAAAGGGAGCCACCGTCAGTTGACCTTTGCGATCTTCCATTTCAAAGTGCCGATTCACTCTGCCTGCCGCCTGAACGATAGAGGGGAGGATGGGCAACGCGCGAAACAAATGCTCAAAGCTGACATCTACGCCAGCCTCCAGCACCTGGGTAGAGATCACAATCAATGGAATATCTCGATGACAGGCCAGATGATGCTTGATTCGATTAATAACCGTTTGTTTGTGGATGGGAATCATCAGCCCATGGACGAGGATGACCTCAGCATCCGGCTTTTTCTTACGTACAGCTCGATAAGTGACATAGGCATCCTCGATTGTATTCAGAATCGCTCCTTGCAAGGTTTCTTCACGTGACAGGAGGAAGTCTGCCAGCCGATGTTCGTCCATGGCTTCCTCCAAAACGATCTGATATCGCTCCGCTTTCCTAGCTGTGGAAACAGAAAGCACGGCTGGATTTTCACGGAGTCCGAATTCGAAGGTGGGCATGGTAGCAGAGAGGAACACGACACACCAGTTCATAGATATCGCCATAGACTCCAGTCCTGCAAGAAACGTATTCCAGACAGACAGATCAAAAATTTGAGGTTCATCAATAATGACCACACAATCCTGTAGAAAGGCTCTTCGCAGAGTATCCTGGGCTCTGCGCGGGAACAACGCCTTCGTAAATTGATTAAAGCTCGTACATACCATGTCGTGCGCCCATGCTTCCATCGTAAGTTGACTCTTCGGTGTTCGTTGCTCGTTCTGATCCTGCCTGCTACTCGCATTGACTTCATGATCATCCCATAGAGCTAATGAGTGATGTTCTAATACCGGCCGATTGAGCGCGTCCTGAATGACCGTGCTCGTTTGATCTAATATAGACAAGTAGGGCGCAACATAGACGAGTTTGCGCAACTTCTGATGTTGACCAAGCCATGTCGCCATTTTCAGAGAGGTAAAGGTCTTTCCATATCCGGTCGGCATTTCCAGTGTGTAGAAGCGATGATCGCAGTTATGGCTGAGCTGATCCATAACCGATTGTTGTGCATCTCTCCTCACTTGGTAGAGTGGATGGCAAGTGTTCGCCTCACACAAGTTCGTAATGCGCTTCTCCGCGTTCTTCCAATCGTCATCAGACAGCCATGTGGTGGGCGTCTCTGTGATACTGAATCGATCACCTGCAATCAGTCCTGTTGTCAAGTATCTCCATTCATGCAATTCCCGCATGGCGAATTGCGGACGATCAGCAAATTGCTCTGTCCAATCTAGCCAATGTGCATCCATCTGAAATTTGATTTCATGTAATTCGTCTTCCCAGTCTTCGAGTGTTTCCATGGATAAACTCAAATCAGGCATGTCTGGAAACTGCTGGCTCAGAAAATGAGTGATTCCTTGCAAGTCCATGTAATTCCAATGATCACGAGCGAACTGCCAATGATCATCATCTAAATACTTCAACGATCCATGATGATCGGCCAAATCCCGACTTATCCAAGCCCAATAGCGAGAATGGGTAGACCAGGCTCCCCGCTGTTTCAGCCAGAGATAACAAACATAGGAAAATAGAAAAGCCCCTTGCGGAGCATGATGGGGCCGATTTCGTTTGTTGTTTATATGATAGGGTTGGATATGGGTTTGCCAGTCTGCATGCGCTTTGGCAATATCGTGACAGACACCGGCCATCCCCATCATCTGAATGAGAATCTCATCTGAATAGAGAGAGGGGTGCTGCCGCACCCATTGCTCCATGAATGATTTCACATCTGTTAAATGGTCGATCAGCAAGAATTTCTGATCTCCCATATCAGGACGGGCAACACATTGTTCAAATGGCGGTACTAAACGAGACATACATGTTCATCCCCCATCCGTACGATTACCACATCTTCTTTCCATTCTTCCTTTAATTGAACAGCCACTCGTTTGCCACTTCGTTCGTACAGAAAATCTAGTGATTTCTCGAATTTCCGTTCTCCCTTGTACACCCACATGAATCCACCGGCCCGACTGTAATGATGATGATGTTGCCACACAATATCTTTCACGATACAGGTGGGGACAATGGAGGATATCTCAATGGCTTGTTCTGATTGCCTGACCTCCACTGCTTCTGTATCGATACGATGCAGAACGGGCTTGGTGAGCGCGTAGGCTGAACCAAGGAAAGTGGGGTACACCGCTGTTCCGCTAGTTAAATGGGTCTCAAGCTCATCGGTATAATGATCACCCGAATAATAGATACGATAAGCAGGGTTGACGAGCAGTTCCATTGTGGTCGGACGATTGAATGAACTGCCGCCATCTTTACCTAGCATGGACATTTGTTGTGCTATGGTTACGACTGGATTCAGCAACTGAATTCCGATTTTATCTGTCGTCGTAAAATCTTCAATTCCTAATATTGCCCCTACCATCCCTTTTACGGCAGTAGGCGTAATGAATGGATAAGACAAATGTGTAGCGGTTGTATCTGGCCTGCGAAAATGAGCCAACTTCCCTCTTACATCAAATGAAATGATTTTCATGGAATCATCCTTACCACAGTGGTTGTTGATAGGCTGTCATGTCTCCCTTTACTTGAAGGGTAGGTTGAACCCAAATGCGACAGTTTGCGATTTTATCGCTGTACTGTTCGAGAACTTCCAGCAAAGGCCCAATATCCAGTGAGATGTCTTTGGTCGAAGAAGGTTGTTTTCCATTCAATCCCCACTGCTGATCTTCGTTCAGCAAGTGCAGTGAAACATAATCCTCTAAGTAGCCAATTCGAAAATGAGGATCACGATATTCTACATGTAAAAGGAAAAGCGGTTGCTGCTGACCTCTGCCACGTGCTTGACGAAGCTGGGTGCCTTGCCACAAGCCCTTTAACAATAGTTCTTGATCTTCGGGTGTCATCTGCGTATGCTCCGCATTCTTGGCATTTATTACTGCTGGCATGGCAAATACAGCAAAGGGAACGGTATAGCTTGTCCAGATCGTGCCCTGTGTTTTGCCCTCTTCATCCCCGCCGCTATTATTGCTCACATCTTTACTTGGCATGACGACCGTTCCTTGCACATAATGGCTGTCTACCGGATGCATGGAGTGCGCCCACCCAAACTGGACAGGTCCAGTCAAATGAAATTTGGGGTTGACGGAATAGACGATACCAAAGGTTCTCACATCGAAGCTATGCTCCAGCAACACACTTTTCATATCCTTCTTGGCTTCTTTCTCCTTGCCGACATTTTGGGCAATTAACTCCGCCAAGCTTTTGCGGCCCAGCAAATTCCCTTTATCATTCATAATTTGCTGGACAAAGATTTGATTATGCATCGCCTGTGGTGAATCCTCATTCACACTCAGCACATAATCTCGCACATCGCGCTTGATGGACACATCGCTTAAGGAGATACGTCCGTCTTCCTCCGGGAACAACCTCCTGGCGTCACTATCATTTAATGGATCACGATTGGGAATTCCGTCTTTAGCCGATTTGATAAACAATATTTCTCCACTATGGATTGGCATGAACTGTTTCCTCCTCTGCTTCCGCTGTTTTTTTAGGTTTCTGATAAGATAAGTATCCCGCCCAGAAGGCCGAAATAAAGACATGATGATCTGAGGCCAGCTGTCCCGATTGATTCGCATCCAGGAGTTTCTTCAAGATTTGCGCTAGATTGGACTCAAATTGTCTGGCAATATTAAGCTTCCATTGCATCTTCAGATCCCAGCATCGCTTCACACCTTGTTGCCAAATCATGTTCGGTGTCAGTTTGCTGCCAAACTTCATGACGCGATGCTCTACGAAGTCCTGTCCAGTCTTGTTGTAGTAAGAATGACTAAATTGCTTAAGCAGCAGACCAGTGGCAAATCCGAGCATCTCTGTTGATTGCAGTATATCCTCACTCAAGCTGCCCTGATGATACTGATCCATCACAGTTGACCATTCACTCAATGTCCTCACATCCGTTTCTTTATTTAGAATATCCCTCTGGTAGAGGGTGAGAAAGTTCAAGAAACTGAGATAATATACGAGCTCCCGCTTCATCCCCCACTCATCCCGCTTGTTGGCTAATTCATTCAACTTGATTGCGGTGGAATGATCCGCACGTTGGCGTGTTAAATCCTCCCGGTGTAGTGCCTTGCGCAGTACATCCCAGATATACCCGGAACCATACGCATTGCCGAGCAGCGATAACAGAGTTTCCAGTCTGCGATTCATGGAGATCAAATGCTCGTCTCGCATACCAAACATTCTCCCAATCTCACTTAAATACTTGCCTCTTACCTTTCGCATGAGCTTCTCGAGTGCCTGAGCCACACTGGGCACGACATCTTCAATCATTGCCCGAACATGCATATTGCCTCGGGAGAGATCCCCCCCATAATAGAGCAGTGTCAATCGGTATGAACTTAGCTGATCAGCTGGTGGCAACCTGCGATTAAGTCCTGTCACGATCTCAAGGTGCATATCTTGCTGACTTGGCGCATGCGCTTCCCTGCTTTCCTTTCCGATTAATAAATCCAGAATATTGGAAGATACTTGGGTCTTCTGCATGTCTAGCAGTGGCAGCACGATAGGAGCCCCATAAATGGCCTCGAAGCTGGTCGGCTTCATATGCTGTTTGGCTTCCACATTTTGAATCGGAGCAAACATTTCCTTCACAACCGCACTGTTAATCGGTCTCGTTATTTCCTTCGTAAATTGAGTGCCATAAAGAAAGGCTTCATAGCTAAGCCGATCGACCTTGATGCCATTCGTCCACTGATGGTCTCGCCAGGATTGAGGTTTAGGCATGTCCCACGTTGGAGATAGCCACAGCCAGGATTTATTGTAAATAGAGACGACTTCCTCACTCTGTTCATTCGTAAATGTGGAGATCGCATGCGCTTCCTGTCCCAGTGTTGCAGCCTCTCTAAACTTCGCTTCTGCAATGAATTGCAATGCCACCTCACCTTGGAGGTACATCTGTTGCCGAGGATGGATAAGACTGCCCCTAATCAGAATGTCTTCAGCATCAGGCTGTTGGTCGGTGCGCTTGTAGAAGGGCAGTCGCTCATCGAAAATCATGAGAATGCCCAACTGCTTCTCTTCGGTCACCCATTCTGTCGCGGACTGAGCGATCACTTCCGCTACCCGCTCCGCAAGTCCTTCTCTCTCTTCCGGGGTTTGTTGCTGATAACTGACCGTACTGTTGATACGAGGGAGCAAATAGTCCTGAATCAACTTCGATGACTCTGGAAAAAGTTTGATATGAGGGTCATAGAGCAGATAACATGGAATGGGATAGATCCCCTGTGCGTGTAGTGGATTCCCCCCGTTCGGATAGATGATGGGAAAGGCCACACTTTCCTCCTCATTCACTTTAAAGTCCGACTTTTCCTTGTCGAGATCGCCGATCATAATCTTGGATGCTCTCGTTTCCTTGTCACCTAACTCCACGATCACGACATGTTGAAAATAATTTTTACAATTCGTACTGTGAACGTCTGTTAGAAGTGAGATGCGTTTCCTCACACTCATGTCACTATCTCTAATCATATGACCCAATCGAATCATGGATTCTGCCAGCAAGCTTTCTTCACCTCCATCATAGGGTTTCGAACATGCCGAAGCCTTGTGAATTGCGACTGCCAATGCCTACGCACTGGGCAAAACGAATATTCTCCGGTGTACCATTAAGCTGATAGACACCATTCCAGGCCGTAATCATAAACTGCTTAAAGCGAGTGACCACTTTATCTCTTGGGTGAACGTTCACGGATTCGATTCCAAAATCTCCTTCCATTTCACGTTGATAGAATGCCAGATATTTTTTTCGAAGATTTTCATGGATGAGGTGGGAAAAGGCTGGGTCATCGGGGTCATAGAACTGGGTGGTTTTTTTCCCGCTGGCGGATTCAAATGTACTATGAACAGTTACGGGAGAGATCATGCGGATACGCGCTGGGGAAGTTGACTCTCCGATGTCTTCGTAACGTACTTCGTCAACGAAGACTTCTTGTCCGTGGAAATGTAGACTATCGGCGGTAAGCAGGCTCCGTCCAAATTCTTGGATGAATGCAGGAACGATAGAGCTTATCTGCCATGAAAATGAATCCTCGAATACGATTTGTTTATGTTTTTTGTCTATCCGATACTGCCCTGTTAGGCGGCTAAAGGTAAATAGCTTAAAGTTGCGTTTCCCAACCGGATAGCCAAGATCATGCAAAAACTGCGCAAACGCCCGATCTTGAAGTACGTGATAACAGAATCCCTGAAGGATCTGCTGATAAGCCAACGGCAGCTTCAAGGGACTTTCGGACTTCATGGTGACCATTAACTTCAATCTGAGTGACCTCCTTCCAATTCAAATATAAAATTCAGGAGTATGGCTCCACAAAAAGAGAAAACATGTTATACTTAGGGTTAGATAACTTCATAATTTCATTTGTTCTTGGCAGAGAATAAATGAACCCTTAGGAGCCATACTCCTGAGACACCGAGACTTCTAGCGATTATTCATATCTTCGTTAGAGGTCTCTTCCATTTGGAAGACTTCTGAAATGAGAACGGACCCGTTCGGTCTTTTTGCGGGAATCTCTTCTTCTCAAATATGATTGCACGTAAACAACTTTTCCCTCCATTCATTTCCACCTCCTTCCCTCGAAAATAGTATCTCCCATTTAATTACACATGTCAACCCCATTTTTTAATTTCGAGAAAATTAAATATTGATTATATAACAAGAAATATTTATACAAGTGTTATTCAATTCTCAATTCATCCCAAAATCGAGATGACTAAAAAATTGTACAGTTAATCATTCCTCATAGGTACGATAGCTTTAATAGTTGATAGTAACAACTATCAAGAAAGTAAATCTGATTATATAAGTTTCAATTCCTCTATAGGTAAGATAGGAACAACTTTAATCAATAATATACATCAATTAAGCCTTTACAGCAAGAATGTTCTCTGTAAATAGATAACTCAAAATATTCATCAGGAAATTCTCAAATATGCTTTCTTTCAGACTCTGAAAGACCAGCTTCTGACTCAACATAAATTTCTGTTATAATCAACTTTTCTTCCTCATCTTGATAATTGTTTTGTAGAAGAATACAAGGGTTTTGTAATGGTAATAGAAACCGGTGGCACGGTAAAGTAAATGTACATGTACATAATCCAATATATTTAATAAATCTAGTTTTCAGCAGTGCCTCTATAAAGATCATGTTCCAATAACAAAGTAATTATATATTTTTGAATATATCCAAGAACTCAATCTTAAACTAGTAAGCTCATCTGAAATTTGGTTTCAATTCCTCATAGGTACGATACAAACAGACGGAATGGTCAAGTGGAGGGACGATTTCTTTCATGTTTCAATTCCTCATAGGTACGATACAAACCGGGCGGGAGTAAAAACACGGTCACGGAAAAAGAGAAAGTTTCAATTCCTCATAGGTACGATATAGACTGTTGTGGCCGGCGTGGTGTATGTCGCACCGAATGATCTGTTTCAATTCCTCATAGGTACGATATAGACTACCTGCGTCGCCAGGTGTCAACGCACCTGATTGCTGTTTCAATTCCTCATAGGTGCGATATAGACGTTTTCTCAATGCCACGAACATTTTGCAAGCAATAGTTTCAATTCCTCATAGGTACGATACAAACTCATACAATATCAGATCAACCGCATTTTGTCCTTGATGTTTCAATTCCTCATAGGTACGATACAAACGATAGATTGTGGAAATACAAAAACAAAAGTTAGTTATCGTTTCAATTCCTCATAGGTACGATACAAACGGACGGGTCGGCGCTTGGAGGCTGGGAGTCGTTTTTGTTTCAATTCCTCATAGGTACGATACAAACTCGTGTTGGGTGTTCCAAAAAAGAACGCCCCGTTTTTGGTTTCAATTCCTCATAGGTACGATACAAACTTAGGGAACATATTTTCTGTTTTAGAAAATACATTCTAGTTTCAATTCCTCATAGGTACGATACAAACTCGTGTTGGGTGTTCCAAAAAAGAACGCCCCGTTTTTGGTTTCAATTCCTCATAGGTACGATACAAACTTAGGGAACATATTTTCTGTTTTAGAAAATACATTCTAGTTTCAATTCCTCATAGGTACGATACAAACAAGACCACTTTTTCCATGATCATTCCTCCCTTTCTTTGTTTCAATTCCTCATAGGTACGATACAAACTCTGCAATCGATGCTGTTTGGAGGCAATCAGACTTTTATGTTTCAATTCCTCATAGGTACGATACAAACTCAACCGTCTCAACGTACCATTCCAGATATGGACTGAGTTTCAATTCCTCATAGGTACGATACAAACTGGGAACGGTATCCATGAAGACCCGTTTCCATTGGTAGTTTCAATTCCTCATAGGTACGATACAAACCCCAAAAATTGGCGTTGTTATAAGCTTTCTATATTTGTATGCGGATTCCTTTTTTCCACTTTCAAAAATAAAGAAATCCATAAATTCATCCAATTGTATTATATATTCTCGTATTTTCTCGTTATATCTCCCTAATACGAATTGTCGTCGATTCCCCGAGATTTTGACGCTAATAGGGATCGACGACACATATCGGTTAAAATAAGCTTTCAGAGTTCAATTGCTGACTGTTGTGTTTTCTGATTTTTTCATAGGCCTATCCCTTAGATACTGACTGCATCTGAAGAGTATAAGGGAAATCTGAATGAGATAAGTGATGGGTATCCATATCATTTACAAACTACTGAGCACCATAATCATAAAGAGGATAAGGATCAATTTTCCGTTGTCATCAATCCTCGTAATTAACATGGATCTAGCAAGCTTCTGTCCCGTATAAGCAATTACTTTCCTTTTTCTCCATTCTTGAATTGCATCCATTTACAGGACAAACTCAATAGGCCAATAAAAGACGTACACGCAATAAGCAGATATTCATTCATGAAAATGGAATTGGTATATGTATTCAATATTCCAATTTGATATACATTTGAATTCGGATCACTGGTACTGCCCAGATGATTAAGCAGCTTTGTTGAAAATTGTATGTGCTGCATGATCCCGATAATGAACATGAGGATCAAGCATAATACCACAACCACCGTATACCTTCTTGAAATTATTGGCAGATAAAAGTACACCGCGATAAAAAGAAGTATCCCGAATATGGCCATTACCAGATACGTAATCCCCAGCATAATCAGACCTGGATTGCCATTGCCTGAAATTCGATCCGGTTCAATTGTAAATAACCGTACCCCTCTCACACATAAAACGCAAAGAATTAGGAAAACAAATGTGGATATAAATATCAATTTTTTCCTCAAACGCTCACCATCACCCCTGTATGGTTGCCTTGTTATTATCATCTATGTATATTTTGTTGGCCCCTCATAGGTACGATATAGACCAACAAGATACCAAAAGCCGCGTCGCTCGAGCTTTATTTCAATTCCTCATAGGTACGATATAGACTTCGATGATGTGGTAGGCGCGATGACACATGAAGACGCGTTTCAATTCCTCATAGGTACGATATAGACATGCGGGCGTAAGTCACTTTACTTGGTATATCTCTGTTTCAATTCCTCATAGGTACGATATAGACATGCGGGCGTAAGTCACTTTACTTGGTATATCTCTGTTTCAATTCCTCATAGGTACGATATAGACTCGGTTTAGGAACTGTGGTTCTCTCCTTTACAAATCCGTTTCAATTCCTCATAGGTACGATATAGACAAACTTTCCGAACATTCATTTTAGCCTGTAACCAAATATGTTTCAATTCCTCATAGGTACGATATGGACAGAATTTCCCCTCTCCTGAGTCCTCCAACCATTGCAGTGTTTCAATTCCTCATAGGTACGATATGGACGCACTCGGGAAAGACTACAAGTTCAAGATTTTTTTGTTTCAATTCCTCATAGGTACGATATGGACGCCAGTCGTACCGTACTAAAAAGTTACATTTATCTGTGTTTCAATTCCTCATAGGTACGATATGGACTGCCAACTATCTATGCTTCGAGTCTGAAGGGCGCATGTTTCAATTCCTCATAGGTACGATATGGACCCCAAAAACAGGCACTGATATAGAATTCTCCATTTTCTTGAAAATCCCTCTATTCATTTTCTTCAAAAATCCCATTTACTGATTTTTCCTATATACCTAAGTTATTCTCACAATTACTCTCGAATCCTCTCATATACAAAATGTCGTCGATCTCCCGGGGTTATGACGCTAATGGGGGTCGACGACATGCTGTATCATGCATGATTCACTTTTCTGTATATACAATAAGATCCGATGGCCTTACATTCAATCCTTTGCACAAACGATCCAGGGTCTCAAAGTCAATTCGTTTGATCGCTCCGCCTTGAAGGGCAGTGATCGTATTTCGTGAAATGCCTGTACACTTTGAATACACGACAAGTATCCGCTGAACTTCTCATTCAAAAAATCACACTGGTGCAAATGAAAAGTTACATGATTGCATTATATCATAGAAATTCTCATCACTCTTCACTCTCTCGCCATAAAAAAAGCTGCTTGTGCCAGCAGCTTTTCCCGTCACACTTATATCTCTACATCCTTCATGTACGACACCGTGAAGTCCTTGAAGCCCTTCGCCACAAGCGGAAGCTTATCCTGCGTGCGGTGGATGATACCAATGGTGCGGGTGACATGCTGATCCGTGATGCGTAGCTTCACGGGCTGGAGCGGCGTACAGGAATACTTGAGCGACATTTCCGGCAGCAGGCTGATGCCCATTCCGGCCGCAACGAGACTGCGGATCGTGTCGGTCTCTTCACTCTCGAACCCAATCTTCGGGACAAACCCTGCCTTCTGGCAAGCCTCCACCACGATATTCCGCAGTGAAAATCCTTCCCGAAACAGCACGAAGCTCTCCTCCTGCAAATCTGTCAATGAGATACAATCCCGTGCGGCTAGGGGATGATTCGGCGGCACGACGGCGAACAGTTCTTCCGTGAGCAGCACATTTCCGATCAAATGACTGTGGGCTTCCGGAAAAGGTGAGATAAAGGCAAGATCAATCTCTGCCTTCAGCACCGCCTGCATGAGCTGGTCATACTTGCCCTGCTTCAGCTTGAACGTCACGTTCGGATGTGCATTGCGAAACTGGGACACAATCATCGGCACCAGATGTACGCCCATACTGTGCGGGAAGCCAAGCCGGATCTCACCGAGATCAGGATCAATGAACTCCCGCGTTTCCTGAATCACACGGTCGAGATCCTGCAGGATACCCTCTACCCGATCGAGAAACACCTTGCCGACCGGCGTAAGCTGCAAGTTCCGGCCCTGCTGCAGGAACAAGTGCACCCCGAGCTGTTCCTCGAGCTGATGAATTTGCCTGCTGACCGCAGACTGTGCAATATGCAGCTCTTCCGCTGCTTGTGTCATGTGCTGTTTTTTCGCCACCTTGACGAAATATTGTAGCTGCCTTAATTCCAATTTTGATCTCTCCAATAACGTTCAATATCCAGCGCGTACAGCTCGATGTCATGATAGACCGGATCGAGAAAGGCATTACCCCTCCAGCTTGCGATTCGGGTCACATACGGCTGCAGCGACGGGACCTGTTGTCTATTAAATCCTTCCAGCACCTTGTTTGTCAATAACATTTGCTTCACCGCAGGACGATAGGCAGCAGCCGATTGCGTCCATCGTTCAAACTGCAACAGTCGTACCACTGTGATCTCGGGCGCATATACATCGAACACCCGTTTTTCTTCCCACGTATACAGCACGAGCGGGCCCTCTGTCGCCTCCAGTTGCTGCACCTGCTCGACCAGTCTGTGAACCGGCTGATCGTTCGATATATCGACATAGTGCACAGCCGTGTGCATGAGCAACACGATGACATAGGCCGCAAACAGACCTTTCAGCATCCCACCCCGACCACGATCAGCAGGACTTCGTACCCAGCGTCTGTAGACGGTGAAACCGATGACGATCACGCCGACCATCAGCCACACATACAAGGGGAGATTATGCCGCCATTTGGCCGCATTTTGACCGAAAAAGCTCCAGAGTCCATACGGTACGACCGCCAGTGCAACATAGCTGGCTCGCAGCCAGAACGGCACAGCATCTGAACCCGCATGGGTTTCGTTCCCATGGGCTCCCCCTGCCATCACATCCGATTCTCCATCCACGGATGGAGAAAACGGCATCATCCTGTTCGTCTCATTCAGGTCTGCAAGTCCTGCATCCTGTGCAGTCGTCGCATGACGGGCAGAAGAATGAGCATGACGATTGTGCCCTTTCCAAACCACGGCGAAGATGACGAAGCCGATCAGCAGCGCAGTCCATATACCCACTGCGGCAACCGACCACCCATGTAACCCATATGATGCAAAGGCATCCGGATACGTGCCGAACCCTCCGGCCCACCAGCCTTGCTCGATCAGCCAATGCAGTGCTCGCTCCGCCAGTGATCCGCTCGTCGCTGCCGTCCCGCCCCATTCCTGAAAATGTCCTTCCGTGAAAGAAGCACCTAATGCCAGATAGGGCTGGAGGCCTCCCTCCGTCTGAGCGGTTGGCAGCAGCCACAGCGCGATGGAGGCGATCAGCGTCAGGAGCCCGATGCCCGCCGCGCAAATGCCTTTCCACCACGTTCGCTGCCTGGCAAAGCTCATCCACCATGGCATGAGCAGCAGAAAGCCGACTGGGAAATATGAAATACGCACCCCCACGAGCAGACCGGCCAGGACACAGGCCAGCACATACAGCCCCCATCTCTCACGCTGCGTTCGTCCAGATTCCAGACTGCGCCACGTGCAGCCAAACAATAACACGACGAAGCAGAGGCCGAGCGCGTCCGACATCGGCTGGATCTGAGAAAGCGCAAAGACCGGATGCACCGTCAGCAGCAGCACGAGCAGCCAGGGTCCCCATCGCTTCATTCGAGCTGTCAGATTCATCCCACTTAGAAAACGGGTCATCCACGCATAGGCGGCGGCGGTCGTCACCCCACCTGCCAGCGCAGAAACGAGCGACAGGGCGTAGACTTCATGATCTACGAGGACATTCAGCATCCGTCCCAGCGCAATGAGTACCGGATAGCCGGGAAAGTGCGGCTGCATGTGGAAAATATCGTAGGTCACCAGGCCGAGCGCAAAGTCTGCTTCATCCCAGCTCGCTACCCGGCTGACGGCAAATACAGCGCGAATCACAAACACGATCAGAAAAATAAGAATTAGCTTGCCTATGGCAGGCCGTACCTGATTGCGAAGCCCGGACACCATCGTCGTCCTCAGCGCTGCAGCCGTTCCCGTCGGAAGAAAGCACCGAAGATCAGGAACCCGCCGAGCAATCCGCCCAGATGTGCAAATACGCCGATATGGGCACCGCCGATATACGGACTGACAAAGGAATAAATGATACCGATGATCAGGATAGTCTGCACCATTTTCCGGGATGCTTCATCCAGCAAATGACGGTAGAACAGTGTCATGAAGAGAAAAGCACCGTACACCCCGTACACCGCTCCAGAGGCACCCGCAGAGATGTATGGCTCGACATCGTTGCCCTCCATCACATGCACCAGCTCACTGATCAGGTTGCCGACGAGCCCGCTTCCGAGATAGAAGATCAGATAAGCCCACTTGCCGAGTATGTTCTCGAGTGGCGGTGCGAAGACAAACAGGGCAAAGCAGTTAAAGAGCAAATGAGAAAAACTGAAATGCAGAAACATGGCTGCAAAATAACGCCACCAGTCGCCTCGTCCGTTTTCCATCAGGAAATCATACAAGGCACCATATTCAACCAGGGTAAAACCGTTTCCGACGCCTCCATCTATCATGACCAGCACAAACATCAGAACATTGGCCAATAACAGCAGCGAGGTGATCGGATAGCGTTTCACATATTCACCGAAGCTCTCGTAACGCAAGAAAAGCAAGTTCGTTCCCTCCTATCTCCTGTCTCCGATTTGAAAGGTCATCCTTTAACGCTTATAATAGACAGTGTGTTTCCAACTATTCTCACTATTATAAGGAGGAATTATTTGTGGCGCAAGAACGTACAGGGGTAGCAACCCTTAAGGGCAATCCCATCACGCTCGTAGGTCCAGAGCTAAAAGTTGGGGACCAGGCTCCCGATTTTCAACTGAACAAAGATCTGATGACGCAGGTCAGCCTCAAGGATTACGAAGGAAAGGTGAAGCTGATCAGTGTGGTCCCTTCCCTCGATACCGGTGTATGCGACCAGCAAACGCGTCGTTTCAATGAAGAAGCAGCCAATCTTGGAGACAACGTCGCCATTTTGACGGTCAGCGCTGATCTGCCATTTGCACAAGCTCGCTGGTGCGGTGCGGCCGGAGTGGACAAAGTCGTGACCCTTTCCGACTACAAGACCAACGATTTCGGCAAAGCGTACGGTGTCCTGATCAAGGAACTGGCACTGGATATGCGATCCATCTTCGTCGTCGATCAGAACAATGTCGTGCAGTATGTGGAATACCTGTCCGAGATGACAGAGCATCCGAACTACGAAGCGGCGATTGACGCAACCAAAAAGCTCGTATAATCCCTTACGCATAGCAAAGCGAGGAGTTTCAGCTCCTCGCTTTTTTATCTCTGTTCGTCCATTTTGTACGCGCCCAGCTGTCTGTCGATTGCGTGGAAAATGGTCAGTATTGTCCGATAATTCGATCCCATATCTCCAAGTGACCCGCGTGATGCAGAGTAAATGTCGATCGCGGTTTTCATCGGATTGATGTTGAACAGCGTAATCGTGATATCCTGGGTACGACCTGTCTTGGTCTTCTTCTCGCCCACGATCTCCCCGATATTCTCAACCTCATGCAGCACCTTCATCCCGGGAATCTTCTTCAATGCGGATACAACCTGCTCCCAGGCGGCATCCTTGGATAACTTGTAGTATCTCGTTCTCAATGCTGGGTCCTTGGCTTTTTCACCCGTTTGTTCAAAGCTTCTAAATACTCCTGCTAGCGTCCTTTTCAGCAAAGCCCCTTTTCCCCCTTCAATCGTCCATCACCTTGTCATACTCATGATACCATTCTTCGTGCAGAAGGAAAAGGGTGCCGCCTGTTAAATGCGGGCTAAAAGACCAAGATTCCCAACATTTCAAGCGCTTCTGGTCCTACTTGCTGCGTAAACAGTCGAATTTCATCTCCGGCCTCGACCATCTCAGCCGCCAATTGCAGCTCAAATGCGCCCCATTTCCACACCGGAGTTGCCGTATCCAGATGACCGCTCTGGATCAACTGCCCGTCTGCCTTGTAGTGCTCCCAGCTTACAACCCCCTCGAAGCTCTGACAGATACCGGAAAGGCTCCACTTGCCGTCTTGCTGCTGCGGCGGGAAGACAATCATGCTCTTGCTCTGCTGATGAATGTCGGGCAGATAGGAAATACCTTGCAAACCAGGCAAGGTCAGCTCCCCGCTGGTTCGTTTGAATTTGACGATGCCCTTCGGCTTCTCACCGAGTCTGATCAGTTGATACGGGTACGTCACCTCTTCAATCAGGGATTCGTATTTGTCCGGCTCCTCCGTCCGGTAATGAATGACATAACTGTCGTAGAACTGCTCAATTTTTTCCGTATGTACTTGATACCCGCCCGTGGTCTGCGCCCCCATCGTCAGCAGCACATACGTCTGCCCTTGCCACGTTCGAACCTGCGTCATAGCCCTGTCCCTTGACCGTTTGATCCATTCCAGCAGCTCCGGGTCCGTCACATTCGTTTCCTTCACAATCTCAAAGGGCAAGGAATGCATCGTGCGAATATGTACCGCTTCTTTCTCCGGCATCCATTCCACGTCATAACCCAGCGCGCGCTGCAAGGAGCGAACGGATACATAATAGGCATTCTCATATCGAATGGTCGAGGGCTGACTTCCTTCCTGGAGTTCCAGCTCCGTCCCATCTAGCCAGTATGTAATGGATGGAAATTCAATGTGCCATTCTTCTGCCGCATACGTGGCGGATGCACATAACAAACAACCAAACAGCACACCCAGTATAAAAGACCTTCGTTTTCTCATCACGTTGTTCTCCTCCTGAAGTGCGAAAATAAAAAGTATGCGCTTTCATTTTATCGAAAAAGGTCGAAACCGTCCAGCGAAATCCCTCACACCTTCTGCAAAACTCGAATCCAGACAAACAAAAAGCCTCCGAATGCACCAAGGTGTCCAGTCGGAGGCAGGATCTATCCTCACAAGTCTCGCCCCACATTTGCAGGGCATTTGCGTTTATTTGGTGAAAATATGCTTGCCGATCTTCTTGATCTGCGGTCGCGACCAGATCCAGTCAGAAGTTGCGGTATCGGGATTGAAGTAATAGAGGGCGTTCAGGCTCGGGTCCCAGCCGTTCATCGCATCCCTAGCCGCCCGATATGACAGATCATTCGGTTCCAGCCAGAATTGCCCGTCTGCTACTGCGGTAAAGGCGCCAGGCTGGAAGATGATACCGGAGATCGTATTTGGAAACAGCTTGCTCTGCATACGGTTCAAAATGACAGCGGCCACTGCCACCTGACCTTCATAAGGCTCCCCTCTTGCTTCGGAATAAACCGCTCTGGCCAATAGTTTCAGATCCTTGTCACTAATCGTCTGAACCGTGGGAACCGTTCCGCCCCTTTTCTTATAACCTGGACCTGGTGCCCAGTCTTCCGTCGCCCGCACCAGCATACTCTTGGTCTTGGGGCCAAAGATGCCGTCAATCTCCAGTCCGAACTGATACTGAAAATTACGTACAGCCCAATACGTTTGGGTCCCGAAGATACCATCAATTTTCCCGTTATAATAGCCAATATAGTCCAGTCTGCTCTGCAGTTCATATACATCATCGCCAGTGGAACCATATTCCAGCGTTGCGGAGCTGAATGAGTAGAGTGGTTGGGTAGAGGTACTCCAGCACATCCCTGCCACGATGACACTGATCACCGTAAGCAGCAAGAGCGACTTTGATTGGATATACTTGCGAATTTGTATCTGCTTGCGAATAGCATTAAACATTCCGATTCATCCCCTTTGTACCAATTGCCGTCGTTCAGAACCTGAAAGGTTGAATAACGCTCTATTAGTATGGTGGGGATTGGCATTTCCTATTCGTGTATGCCTCGCGATGCCTTGGGTAGACTCGCGTAGCCTTGGAAAGTCTCAGATGGCCTTGCCAAATCGCAGTAGCCTCGCATAGCCTTGCGAATACCTCATCATTAACCAAGTAAAACTCGTGAATGTTTCTCTACTGTCCAGAAAACACAAAAAAAAAACCCGCTGATGCCGTTCGAGTCATATGCTCCTGAACCCGCTCTCGCAGGTGGGTTTCCGCAGAAGCATGTTTGACTTCCCCTCGAGAGGGCTTGTCAGCTGTGCTTCGATGTTGGAATCCCTAGAAACATGCATTGGTTCAAAACAATTTGACTCTGAGACGTGCATCGCAGGATTTTGTTGTACTCCTATTATAGGCCTTCTTTAAGCAAAAGTAAATGAGTAAGAGGATGTTATTTTTTACATTTCAGAGAATCACTGTTTATCCTTGTCATTCTGCTCATTTGAAGTCTCTTCTCCTTGCAAAGCTGCAGGCTGCTCTTCCGCCAGTTCATCCTCCTGACGATTCATCTGAATCGTGGAGAAAATGCGGTGGAAGTACCAGAAGGAAAGAACCGCAATCACGCTTCCCATGAAGAAGAAGATCAGGAAGCTGAATTTGATACTGATCCATACCACAACCGTGATGGAGATAATCATCAGCAGTGAAGTGAACGGCTTGCCCAGTGTAATCAGGAAGGCATTCTTCACCATGCCGAACGTCTTCATATGCAAATGCGCCAGGATCGAGAAATAGTGAAACGTCGAGACCATCACCAGTACAAGGAAGATCAGAAACACAGTCGAGATAAACGTGCTGATATCCCGGTAAAACAAGATGTTGATGGCTACGAGCATGTAAATAAACGAATAAATGATCCCGCCCAGCAGCGCTTGTTTAAAATTCGTTTTATAACTTTTGAAGAAGGTTTTGAATACGGATACATCTTCTTCCCCAATCGTCCACTTTCGAGCTACCGAGAACAACGCGGAAGTCGCCGGGAACAAGAAGATCGAACCGACTGTTCCATAGAGCAGCATCGGCACAGAGAATGACAGCAGATATTGCTGCGGATTCTCCAGCATCACAGACAGCTGATCCAGCGTCTCCTGTGAGGTGCCGAACATAAATAAAAATAACAATAAAAATACGGGAAGGGAACAAATGAACCACAGTAGATTCGCCCCGGCCATCCGCATGATCCATTCAGACAGGCGGTACAGCCCTCCCATTAAACCTCCCATTTCCAAAGCAGGTCTCCTCCTTCAGGCTACAAGTCATATGCCATTGTGTGTAGTTCAAGTGTATCATATTTTGTGCAAGCTTCGAAGTGAGAATTTCACAAAGGAATCTATCTCCAAAAAAACATCACAAGAAAAGAGCAGGCCGACCATATCGGCACTGCTCTCATTCTAACCT
Source organism: Marinicrinis sediminis (assembly GCF_042685085.1). Lineage (NCBI taxonomy): Bacteria > Bacillati > Bacillota > Bacilli > Caryophanales > Paenibacillaceae > Marinicrinis > Marinicrinis sediminis. The sequence continues at coordinate 72,209 of NZ_JBHUMM010000009.1, read as the reverse complement.
ATGATGGATGCGAACGCCTTACGCTCTTTCTGAGCGGTCATACCGGTCGGAACGCTCATAACGGTTCGGACGGTCACTGCGATCACTTTTCTTCTGGGAGCTTCTGCGGTCGTAATCCCGGCCGCGATCCCGACTGTAGGAACCGCCACGGCTGTTGCCGCCACGACGATATCCACCACCACCGCTGCTGCCCTGCTTGGAATTGCCGTAACGACGGTTGCGTCCGTCATCCCGTCTTTTCTTCGCACGAAGTGGCTCTTCCGGTGTGAGATTCACCTGAATATCGTTATTCTCGCCTGTCAGGAGTTTCATGGCCGCCGCAAGCAGATGAACGGAATCATACTGTTCCAGCATTTGAATGGCCAAACCTTTGTACTCCTGATGATCGTCCTTCTGGATCAGCTCAATCAGACGCTCAGCCGTAATCTGCTGTTTGCCCTCAATTGCTTCGGCCATTGTCGGAACCGGCTTCTTCGTAATGCGATGACGCGTTGTACGCTCAATCGCATGAAGATGGTCGATCTCGCGATGGGTCACGAACGTCCAGGCTGCACCTTCCTTGCCTGCACGACCGGTACGTCCAACGCGGTGAACATAGCTCTCCGGATCTTGTGGCAAATCAAAGTTGAATACATGCGTGACGCCGGATACATCCAGTCCGCGTGCCGCTACATCGGTTGCAACCAGTACATCGATGTTGCTCTCACGGAATTTGCGCATCACATTGTCACGCTGATTCTGGGACAAGTCCCCATGCAGGCCGTCAGCGGAGTAGCCGCGTTTTTGCAACGCTTCGCTCAACTCATCGACACGACGCTTGGTACGTCCGAACACGATAGCCAGGTCAGGCGATTCCTTGTCCAGCAGACGGCAAAGCGTATCGAATTTTTGTCTTTCATGCAGTTCTACATAAAACTGAGTGACAGATGGCGCGCTGACCTGTTTCGGTACCACGGATACATGAACCGGGTCCTTCAGGAACTGTTCAGCCAGTCTGCGGATATTCGGCGGCATGGTCGCGGAGAAGAGCATCGTCTGTCTCTCTTCCGGAACCTGGCTCAGGATGGCCTGGATGTCTTCCATGAAGCCCATGTCCAGCATCTCATCCGCCTCATCCAAAATAACGGTATTCACTTTGTCCAGGCGGATCGTCTTGCGGTTAATGTGATCCAGCAGTCGTCCCGGTGTCCCAATAATAATCTGTGGCTTCTTCTTCAGGGCACGAATCTGTCTGCCGATGTCCTGTCCACCGTATATCGGTAACGGTCTCAAACGCTTGAAACGAGACAGCTTGTTGATTTCTTCAGCGACTTGAATCGCCAGCTCTCTGGTTGGAGCCAGAATCAAGGAAACAATGTTTTCTTCCGCATACTCAATGCGTTGAACGAGCGGAATGCCAAATGCAGCCGTCTTTCCTGTACCTGTTTGGGCCTGAGCAATCAGGTCCCTGCCTTCGATTGCATGTGGTATCGCTTGTGCTTGAATCGGGGTTGCCTCTTCAAAGCCCATCTCTGAAATCGCACGATGCAGTCTTTCTTCTAATTGAAATTCGTTAAACGTAGTCAAAATTCTCCAAACTCCTTTTCTACATATCACACAATCATACGCCATCCCATTGGCGCACTAGACAGCGAGCGTTTTTATACACGCTTATCATCATATCATACTCAAAACAATCATTTCCAGTCCAAACATTGCAGAATGATGAACTTATTCTGATCTATACTAAGTGTTGAGGTGATAGATGTGACGCATACACGAAAAATACTCCCTTACGCCACGACAATTTTGGGCGCTGCGCTCATTGCAGCCGGATTCAATTTGTTTCTGATACCGAGAGAGCTGCTCAGCGGCGGCGTATCCGGCATCTCGATGATCATCGGCTATTTTACGGGATGGAATATCGGGATCATGTATTTTCTTATTAATCTGCCCCTGATTATCTGGGGCTGGGTCCTGATTGGGAGCCGTTTTATCATGCTTAGTATAACCTCTGTGGCCGCGGCTACTCTCTGCATCCAGCTGTTGCCTGTACAAGCGGTTGTTCAGGACGCGATCATCGCCGCGATCGTGGGAGGCGTGCTGATCGGCATCGGCACCGGTATTTCATTGCGTGCCGGCGGCTCTACTGGCGGATTCGATATTCTCGGCTCCATTTTGACCAGAAAGCGCGATTTTCCACTTGGCTCCGTGCTGTTTGGATTAAACAGCATCGTTGTCATTATACTGGGTTACATGGACAACTGGGATGCGGCGCTGGCCTCCATGCTCTCGATTTTCATTACCGGCAAGGTCGTGGACAACATACATATCCGGCATATCAAGGTCACCGCCTTTATTGTCACGACCCAAAAACATCAGATGGTGGACCGGCTGCTCAAGCTGCACCGTGGTGTGACCGTGATCAAGACAGAGGGGGCGTTCACCCATACGGAAAAAGATATGTTGATGACCGTAACGACACGCTATGAACTGGCGGAACTCCAGAAAATCATCAAGGAAACGGATAAGAAAGCATTCGTCAACATTGTGGAAACCGTAGGGGTCATGGGCGAGTTCCGAAAGAACAAATAATATTTTCCAGTTGCTCCTTACCCAATCATTCCGATCTATGCTATAATGAGGTAAGCTGCTCGTAAGCTTGATCGCTTTCCACTCGTTTCTGGATCGTCTTCATCATTTTCCAAGTGTTAACAGAAGAATGCGCATTTCAATCTAGGATTGGAGGGTGATTCGGATGGACATGCAAGAAACTGTGAAGTTGTCTAAGATTGTGAAGGAGTTCAAACCCGAGCTTTACCCCTTTCTGAAGCAAAGGGAACTGAATACACCCATCGTCCTGAGAGACGGCATTAGTCGCCTGAATTCAGAAGATGCCGAGGAGATTATTCAGTACAGCATTATCCATTGCCAGGATGAGCAATTTTTGCATTAGTGCCTTGCCTGACAGCAAGGTTCCCGAAGAGAACCAGACCCAACACAACGGGGCTGGTTCTTTTTATTTGCACCATTCGACAACAGGTACAGCCCGTCCCGATATTCCAACAAAATGGGCATATATTCCTCTGTCTACTCTGCTTCAATTCACATATAATGAGGGTAAGGAGAAATTCACACACATATGCCATTGCGGGGGGAGAAACTACATATGGACTTACTACTGGCCTTATTTTTACTGATTTTAGGCGATGTTCAGGCGGATAAGCCCGACCTGACGATGGAGAAACTGGCCCAGGCGATAGAGAAAAGCCAGCACGCCGTCATTGTCGAATTGCCCGGGAAATATGATCCCGAAGACCCGGAAGCAGAGAACCCGGATGCCTCTGGAGAAGGCGAACGCAACACGTTTGTTAAATGGGACCCGCAGCATGATACAGCTCCTGTGGTGAAAGGCGTTTACGTGACGGCCCATTCCGCAGATGGCTCCAGAATGCAGAGCCTGCTGGACCTGCTCGATTCATCTGAGCTGAACAGCATGGTTATCGATGTGAAGGACGATCATGGGTACGTCACATTTGAAACGAATAATGCCGTGATAAAAGAAATGGAAACGACGAAAAAGATTATTCGTGATCCGCAAGCACTTATGCAAACGCTAGACGAGCATAATATCTACCCGATCGCACGTATCGTCGTCTTCAAGGACTCCGTACTGGCACGCAAGAAGCCGGAATGGTCGTTCAAGAACCCGGACGGCTCCGTATGGGCCAACAACAAGAGCACCCCGGAAAGCTTTGTCAATCCCTATGTGAAGGAAGTATGGGACTATAACATTGAGGTCGCCAGAGAAGCGATCAAGCTCGGTTTCAAGGAAATCCAGTTTGATTATGTCCGCTTCCCGGAAGGGTTTGAGAAACGGGCCGATATTCTGACCTATCAGCAGGATGAGCGTCCCCGTACCGATGCTGTTGCCAACTTCGTTCGCTATGCCCGTGAGCAACTGGAATCTACCGATACCCGGGTGTCTGTGGACATCTTTGGCTATGCGGCTTCCGTACCAGCGGCGGAGGGAATCGGACAGGACTTCAATAAAATCTCGCAATTTGTGGATGTCATCTCACCGATGGTCTATCCAAGCCATTATACTACGGGCTGGTTTGGCTCTACAGTACCGGATGCGGCCCCTTATGCGACCATCAAGGGCGCGATGGAGGATACGCATGAGAAGCTGGAGGAAATCAAGGAACTGAAGCCGATCATTCGCCCGTGGATTCAGGACTTTACCGCAACATGGGTCCGTGGCTACATCCCGTACGGGAAAGCCGAGATTGAAGCCCAGGTGCGGGCCATGAAAGAGCAGAATATTGATGAATTCCTGCTCTGGAATTCGGGCAACCGCTACTCTCCTGGCGTGGATTATGATCTTGACGGTCAGGTTGGAGACACAGACTGATTCACATAAACAACCAGCACGAACAACGGAATAGGGACGTAACAAAAAACCGTTCAGCGCAAGGGGAGCCAACCAGGCAACGTAAAGCCCCCCTCCTGAACGGTTTTCTTCTTCTCTGTTGCATGTTTTGCTGAGCTTATGAGGTCTGCCCTGATTCGGTTTCAATCACATACCCGTTGCCCGCTGACATGCGTTTTTTCTCCAGCACACATAATTCTTCTACAACCGGCTTGGCAATAAAGTGCTTCTCCAGTTGCTGCTCAGCATAATCAAATGCTTTCTCGTCAGAATCCGCGATTACGATGACGACGGTAAGTGCTCCGGCAATCGTCGCTTCAATTCGATACAGATACATCGACTCCGCTCCTCCTTCTCCTGTACATAGGCTGTATTCATAATGAAAGCACCCGATTGCTCGAGTGCTGACTGCGCATTTCTTGCATGACTATCAATAGCTGCATGAGTCTGTAACCATTTGCAAGGGCTAGGATTGGACGATCCCTTACTGGGAAAGTCTCAATGCCAGATCATACATATCGAGATTGAAAGGCTTCTTGGAGGTTACAATCTTGTCGATATCCGTGGCGACCAATTCACCATTGACCAGGCCCACCCCTTTGCTGGAGTCCCCTTCGATCAGTCTGCGTACCGCAAAATCACCGAGACGGCTTGCGAGGACCCGATCGTTATGTGTAGGGGTTCCGCCGCGCTGAATATGTCCGAGTACGGTTACACGGGAATCCACCCCGCTGGATTCTGTCAGCTGCTTGGCTACATTTTCGCCTTCACCGACTCCTTCGGCAACGACGATGATACTGTGCTTCTTGCCATGCTCGAAGTTGTCTCTCATCCGCTTGGCAACGGCCTGCAAATCGAATTCAACCTCCGGAACCAAAATGGCTTCCGCTCCGCTTGCCAATCCGGCATACAAGGCAATATCCCCGCAATGGCGACCCATTACCTCTACAACGGAGGAACGTTCATGGGAAGTCATCGTATCTCTCAGCTTGTTGATCGCATCGACGACAATGCTGACTGCGGTATCAAAACCGATCGTAAAATCGGTGAACGGAATGTCATTGTCAATCGTACCCGGTACGCCCATGGTGCGAATACCCTGCAGGGTCAGCTTGTGTGCGCCCTGATAGGAACCGTCTCCCCCGATGACGACGAGTCCGTCAATGCCTCTTTTTTTCAAGTTTTCCGCTGCCTTCTGCTGACCTTCCAGCGTCCGCATTTCTTCACAACGTGCGGTCTGCAAGACGGTACCGCCGCGCTGAATAATATCTCCAACACTGCGCAGATCCATCTGGCGAATATCATCATTAATCAAACCCTGATAGCCTCGCTGAACGGCATAGACTTCCAGCCCGTTATACAAGGCGCTTCTGACAACGGCGCGCACCGCCGCGTTCATTCCCTGAGAATCTCCACCACTGGTCAACACTGCAATTGATTTCACTGTCATTGTGTTTCCTCCTGACGATATACGATTTACGTGTTACGATTTATTGCGAATCCAGACACTATTGAGCCAGAAAAACAGCCGTGTCATGGGACTTCTCTTCATGATTTTCCTCGTCATGCCCTTGACCTCCTGCTGCTCCTTCACCTTGGGATCAGATAAATAGAGCGCGAGCAGCCCTTCGACAATCATACGATGAAATCTCGGATTGTCCAGCTTCGTGCAGGCATGAAGCGATTCATTCACCATGTATTCCATTCTGTCCAAAGTCTGGGCAGAGCTTTCATAATAATTGCAGAAATTCAAGTCCCCGCCCTCGATATCCTCCGCCTGATCAATCAGGTAGTCAAGCAAGATATGTAAGCCGCAGATCGCCGGAAAATAACGATTGCGCACATTCAGGGCTTCCTCGACCGTCAAACCGGATTTGCTCGCCTGCAAGAACAGCGTGAACACCCCAAGGGTAGACCCGGTAGCCGCAGCGAATTCATTCCACGACAGATTCGGGGCAAGCTCCTGATGCGCTTTCCACCAGTCGAGCAGCTTCTGCTCCCGCAAGTCCGGATGTACATGCTTGTAGACCTGCAGATCACAATAGTAGCCGACGAGTTCCTTCACGTATGGATAGACCACACCGTAAGACGGAAGCTCTGCGATGCAGGACTGGCATTTGCTCACCAGCTGATGCAGGTAAGCATTGTCTTCCCGCTCCTCGCGATAGGCATAATAATCCTGCAATCGAGCCTTCGGTGTAACCGCATCCAGCATCGACATATGCAACTGGCGGAAATCCTGCTCTGACATGGACGTGCTGCGATCACACAGATTGTCGAGATAATCGCTGATGGTTTGAAAGGCGACAATCAAGGGGATCAGCACGTGCCGTTCTGGAAGATTGGCCGCTGCATACACCGCGCCGCCCTCACAGTGAAACTGCTTGTCGGTCATGCTCGCAATGGCCTGCCGTCTCAGCTCTTCATCGGGCATCTGCTCGGCAGCGCTTCTCCACTGGGCAAGCTCTGCTCTCACTTCCGGAAGTACGTAGCGATACACACGGTGCATCAACCCAAGGGGACCTTTTGGATAAGATAAAGAATGGCTGTTTGTCCGCTTCAACTTGACGCCTCCACTGTGGTGATGACTTTTAATTGCTTCATTATCATACCATAATTAGACATGATTTTTCATCGGTTTTATTTCCTGATGCACACGATACCAGATTTGCAGATCATTGATCTGACTGGCGAGTTCCGCGATCTCATGATTCAGTTCACAGGAGCGCTCAAACTGCTCCTCATCGTTCAGTCGCTCCTGCTTGCAGTTGATAACCCCTTCGAGATCCTTGATGCGATCCGGAATGGAGCCGCGTATCTCTTCCCACCGCAGCAGAATCCGCTGTCTCCGGTCCAGGGAGACATGGGTCCAATCGTCCTCAATGTCCGGAAGTGCAATGCCCAATCTCGCGTTGTATACAAAATCTTTCACCATCTTCTCACATCCCCTTCTCACATACAGGATACTCCTGTGAAGTTCTCGCCCATTTGCTCCCCGAGTCTTGGCCTGAGGCGGCGCTATTCATGGGCTCTCTGGCTCTCTGGCTTATTGCTTGATGCTTCCCTTGCCTGCTGTTTGCTTACCACTTTACCATGAGATACCTTGACCCCATCGTGATATAAATCGCAATATCGGAAACATTTACAACATTTTTGTGAAATCATTTTTTTAGCGTAACATGGTATAATGGCTGTATTTGCGACTCCAGGGTGACAAAAGCAGAAAGAAGGGACAGACATGGAAACCGCAAAGTCTCAAGCCAGAAATCATCACTATATCCGATTGTTCTCGTTTAGTTTTTTTATGGGTATGGGTATTATTGTACCTTATTTTCCCCTGTATTTTGAAGCACAGGGCTATTCAAAAGTCGAAATTGGCCTGCTGCAGTCAGTAGGACCACTGGCAGGCATGATTTCCAATATGCTATGGGGTATAATCAGCGACCGCTATCAGACGATCAAAAAGGTGCTCATGCTCGTCATCTTCGGCGAAATGATCATGCTGTTGCTCCTCATGAACGCCAGCCATTTCTTTGTCATGTTTGCCTGTGTCCTCTTCTTCTTCTTCTTCCACAACCCGGTCATTTCCCTGACGGACAGCCTGACGATGCTAAGCGTCAAAGGGACAAAAACCAGCTATGCCTCCATTCGTATCTGGGGATCACTTGGCTTTGCTATCTCAGCGCTCATCACCGGCATGGTGCTCGCCCGGGTCGGCATGGATCAGACGATTACCATACTGACCGTCGTCATCTCGATCAGTTTTCTGCTGACCTTTACGCTGAAGGACCGCAAGGGCAGCTCCAAAAAAATGGAATTCTCAGGCCTGTTCCAGCTTCTGCGCTCCCCCCTGTTTATCTGGTTCTTCGTCCTCATCCTGCTGATTTCCATCAGCCACCGTACGACTGACAACTACCTCACTCTCTACCTGAAAGAACTCGGAGCCAGCGAGGACCTGATTGGATGGTCTCCTATGATCTCGGCCCTGAGCGAAATCCCGATGTTTCTGCTTCTTAGCAAATTCGGTCACAAATTTCGTGAATTGCCGCTGCTGGCGATTGCCGGCTTCGCCTATGTGCTCCGGCATATGCTGACCGCTCTGTTGGATCATCCCGTACAAATTATTTTGGTCCAGTCGATGCACAGCATCACCTTTGGCATCTTCCTGGTGACGGCAATCCGATACCTGAGTGTGCTCATCCCCGATGAATACCGGGCAACCGGACAAGCAATGTTTACCGTTGTCTGGGTGGGAATGGCCGGCATGATCAGTGCCTTGCTGGGCGGATGGATTTACAACCTGAGCTCCGGACGCGTTCTCTTCCTGTCTGCGTCCGCACTCGCCTTCGTAACAGCCATCGGGTTTATCATTCTGCATGTGTTCACCATGCGGCAGTCGGTGGACCGCGGACACCACGATCACTCCGTCCACTAGATTCGGAGATTGACTTTGCCTGCTCCGAGCAGGTATACTTGCAGCCATATGGGGGTGACAGGATGACCAAATTCGAAATATATAAATGGGATAAATGGAACATGGTTCACGCGGAAGTGAAAGGAAAGAAAATCACCGTTCGCGTCATCTCCGATCAGTGGGGAGAGGATTGCCATACCTTCCTCAGCCGTCCCCAACTGATGAACTGGGTCGAGCAATACTATGCAGCAGACCGGTTCCAGGGCACAGAAGAAGAAAGAGAGACGATCATCTCCCGGTTCCGCGAGGTATAAGGATACTTCGCTGACGGGCCGGTGAGCTCGTCTCTCTTTTTATGTTCGCTACATTTTCGTATGCGGGACCTGCTCATCGGATATCCAAATATCGAGCAGAACGGGCTTGCGCGCTCGCAAGGCCATTTGCATTCTGTGATGAAGGTCTTCCACCGTCTTTATTTGCCAGCCCGTTGCGCCGCCTGCCTCTGCCATCGCAGCAAAATCCGGGTTCAGGATGCTGCTGCCGAGTGTATCCAGGCCGTGCACATCCATGCGATTCTTCTCCATCGCATAGCTTCCATTGCGAAAGACGGCGAGAAGTATCGGCAGCTTGTGCGCCACAGCCGTCATCCATTCCATAAACGTCTGTACGACGCCACCGTCTCCCGTAATCGCAAGCACCTGACGCTCGGGATAGACGAGCTTGGCTGCTATGGCAGCAGGCAAGCCGAATCCAAGTGTTCGATGACGACCGGACAGCAGCACTTCCTGATCCGGTTTGCATACAAAGCTCCGGTGAAACCATAGCGTGTGATCACCGGTATCCAGCGTGATGATGGCCTTTTCGGGCATGTGCTCCGCCAATGCGGCAACGGCCTGCTGCGGGCGCATGAGGGAGTTCGCCCTCTCCCGTAACTCAGCCGCCACACGACGCTCCCACTTCCCTTTCTCCACTTGCACACGCTTCAGCCAATCTTCACGCCCCTTCCCCTGACCGTGACACATGCCGATCAAGACAGGCACAATCTGTTTCACATCACCCGCCAGCCCCTTCGCGATATGCACATGCTTGCCCAGATGGTCCTTACGCCTGTCGATCTGAATAACCTTCGCACCCGCAGGGACGTATTCCTCTGGCCACCAGGTCGCACCGATGATCAGGATCAGATCACTTTCCCCCAGCAACAGACTGCTGGCTTCACTGCCTGCCTGTCCAAGTCCGCCCAGAAATAGCGGATGCGCGTTGGGAAAATAGGCACGGGCCGGCATGGTTACCATAACGGGCGCACCGATCGTTTCCGCGAAGGTTTGCAACTCCTGTGTCGCCCGTCCAGCCCCCTTGCCCACCAGAATCATCGGCTGCCTGGACTGACTGATATGCGCGGCAAACTCGGCTATTTCTCCTTCAGGACAAAGCATCGGCTGCTGCAAATACGGCCCGGGAGCCACAAGCGGTGCATCGATTTCATCATGGAACAGATCCTTCGGGATAGCCAGATGGGTGACCTGACCGTGCAAGACAGAAGCAAGCAGACACTGCCGAAGGAGCGCAGGCAGTGCCTTTTCATCGCTGATCAGATAAGAGGCATTAGTCATGCCCAGCATGAGCTTCTGCTGGTCGAGATCCTGTTTGCTGCCGGTTCCGAGCTTGGCACGCTCCACCTGACCGGTGATCGCAAGCACACCGACCTGATCCATCGCAGCATCGCCCAGTCTATTCAGCAAACTGGCAGCGCCGGGCCCGCTGGTCGCCAGCACCACTCCAATCCGTCCTGTCAGCTTCGCTTCGGCAGAAGCCATCAGCGCGGCGGCGTTTTCCTGCCTGCAGGCGATGTAACGAATTTTCTTAAAGGCTGCCAGTTCACTGAGAAAGACCAGATTGGCATCTCCAATGACCCCGTATATGCGCCTGACGCCCCAGGCGTACAAGCTTTCCAATACATATCTGGACAAGGTCAGAGGCAAACCGGACGATGCCTCGACTTTGCCAGCTTGTTCCAAAACCGTTTGTTCATATCGATCCTGTTTCATAGCGGCACGTCCTCCCTTCTATTCAGAGCTAGGTTGCCCTTGCCGGGGAGGATCATGCGAATCAGGCTGCTTCCCACTCCTTCAACTGTTGGTCAGAAGGAAGGAGGAAAGTCAGCAGGCCAATGAGCGGGATGAGAGAAGAGAGAATAATAACCAGCGTGATGCTCGTCAGATCGGCAACGACGCCAAAGGCCGCTGCACTAAGCCCGCCGAGGCCAAACGAGAGCCCGTAGAACAGTCCCGATACCATGCCAATTCTACCCGGCAGCAGTTCCTGGGCATACACGACAATGACCGAACCGCTGCTCATGATCGTGAAGCCGATCAGCACAAAGCAAAGGATGCTGAGGGGAAGGGACAGGTAAGGCAAAATCAGAATAAACGGCAAAGAACCAAGAATGGAGAACCAGATGGTATTTCTTCTCCCCCATGCATCGGCCATGGGTCCGCCGAAAAACACACCTGCTGCGCCCGCCGCGAGGAAGCTGAATATGCACCACTGCGCCTGTTGAATCGTCAATTGAAAATGATCCATCAAATAAAAGGCATAAAAGCTGGTCATCGCAGCATGATAGGACATTTTACTCGTGATGAGAATAATGAGAATAAAAATAGCAAAGCTCACCGACCTGGATCTCGACGCATAAGCCACATCCCGCTTCAGCTTGCGATCCGTCTTCTTCCGAACCGGTCTGGTCACAAGCTGTTGCTGATACCATCTGGCAATGAAAATTTGCAGCACGATGGCCGTTCCCGCGGCAAACGTAAACCAGATAATGCCGAATTGTCCGAGCGGCACAAAGATCAAAGCCGTCATAATCGGGGCCAGCGCCTGCCCGGAGTTGCCGCCCACCTGAAAGATAGACTGTGCCAATCCCCTGCGCGAACCTGCAGCCAGGTAAGCGACCTTCGCCGATTCGGGATGGAACACGGCAGAACCGATTCCGACCATGACAACGGACAGCAGCAACGGAACAAACCCGCTGGCAAGGGCCATACCGACAATGCCCAGAAATGTGGACATCATTCCCAGGGGCAGTAAATAGGGTCTTGGCGTACGATCACTGTACAGTCCAACCATAGGTTGTAATAAAGACGCTGTTAGATTAAGTGCGAAGGCAATCAGACCGAGCTGCGCATACGACAGCTGCAAAGACTCCTTAACGATGGGAAAGATCGCCGGAACCACCGATTGCATCGTGTCGTTCAACAAATGGATCATACTGATCGTAAACAGCACGCCAAACACTGTTCTGCTTCCGCTGGCGTTATGATTTGACTGCGAGTGCGGAGCGTCGCCCGCTTTTCCCCCTTCTGTCATCCGCCTTCTCCCCCTTTGCGTTCTTCCTTCTGCCATATGTAACGCTTCGTCTCGTTGGAATATTCTGATATCGTACTCCTGTCTTCCATTGTCTGTCAACGCTTTTCTGAGTGTCTGCTGATTATTTTCTGATTGCTTCCGTATCTCTTTCATATTAAGGTGCTACACCTGCACCTCCAAGCGCTGTATGGAAGATTGCTCATCCCGTCCGCTTCCGATACAATGGAATTATTTACAACGCCCTGGCGTACGTTTGAAAGGAGGACAACCTCTTGGACGGAAATGGTGGAAATACGGAATTCATCATTTTTCTGATTTCATCCTTTGTCTTTGCAGCAGTCGTCATTATGAAGCGGGATTCCTTGCCGGAGAGACTGCGAAGACCGCTCGCCCTGATCGGGATTTTTCTGGTAGCGGTCAGCTTCATCCTGCTGACCATCAGCTTTTATCGGGCAGGCACCTAGTGAATTTTCGCATAAGTTGACGGGTTCATTTATAATTTAATACAACCACGGTCATACTAGCACATGTTTCCTTTTTCGTTTCCATATTTGATCATGACAGATACAGGTGGGCTTGAATGAAAAAGTGGCTAATATTGCTGGTTGCCGTCGGGATAGGCAGTAGTTGGATGTATCAAAACGATGGGTTTAGGAGGTCTCACATGTCTCACTTGAGCGCATTACCAAAACGTTCTGAAATTGCAACCGAGCATCACTGGAAGCTGGAAGATTTGTTTGAAAGTCAGGCCGCTTGGGATCAGGAGTATCAGGAGGTCAAGCAGCTCACTTCGAAAATGAAAGACTATCAGGGCAAACTGAAGGATGCCGCAACCATCCTTGCCTGTTTTGAACTGGAAGATGAAATTTCGCTGCACATGGAAAGATTGTACGTATTCGCCAATATGAAGCATCATGAAGATATGGCAGATGCCAAGTACCAGGCTCTGTCGGACAAGGCGAAGAAGCTGAGTGTAGAGATCGGAGAACAACTGTCCTTCGTAACACCGGAGATTCTGAGCCTGTCCGAGGCAGAATTAAAGGCGCTAATCGCGGATCAAAGCCTGCATAATTACAAGCATACGCTCGAAGAAATGCTGAGAGAGAAGCCTCACGTTCTCTCCAAGTCTGAAGAAGCCCTGCTCGCCCAGGTCGGCAACATCTCCCAGGCACCTGGCACGATCTTCGGAATGCTCAACAATGCCGATCTGAAGTTCCCGAAGGTCAAGAATGACAAAGGGGAAGAAATCGAGCTCACGCACGGCCGCTATATTCAGTTTCTGGAGAGCCGCAACCGGGAAGTGCGGGAGAATGCCTTCAAGGCTGTCTATGAAACCTACGGAAAAAACAAAAATACGCTGGCCGCTACGTTAAACGCCAATGTATCCAAAAATATTTTCTATTCGCGTGTTCGCAAATATCCGTCTGCACTGGACATGTCCTTGTCCGGGGACAACATTCCGAAGGAAGTCTACACGAACCTGATTGACACCATCCATAAGCACTTGCCGCTTCTGCACCGCTATATGGAACTGCGCAAAAAGCTGCTTTCGCTGGATGAACTGCACATGTACGACCTGTTCGTGCCGCTTGTTGACGAGCTCGACATGGAAATGAGCTATGAAGAAGCGAAGCAGATGGTGAAGGATGGCGTGAAACCGCTGGGTGAGGAATATCTGAATGTCCTTCAAGCCGGTTATGACGAAGGCTGGATCGATGTCTATGAGAATGAGGGCAAACGAAGCGGTGCCTACAGCTGGGGCGCTTATGGCACGCACCCTTATGTACTGTTAAACCACAAGGACAACCTGAACAGCATGTTCACACTGGCGCATGAAATGGGTCACGCGATGCACTCCTATCTGTCCGACGAGGAGCAATCATATCGCAATGCCCAGTACACCATCTTCCTGGCGGAAGTCGCCTCTACGCTGAACGAAGCGCTCGTCATGGATTACTTGCTGAAGAAGACGACAGACCCGAAGGAAAAAATGTATCTGCTTACTTACTATGCGGATCAGTTCCGGACGACCGTCTTCCGTCAGACGATGTTTGCTGAATTTGAGAAACTCATGCATGAACAGGCTGAGCAGGGTGAATCGCTCACTCCGCAACTGCTGTCCGAGCTGTACTATGAGCTTAACCTGACATATCATGGCAAAGAGATGAAGGTCGATCAGGAAATTGAAATGGAATGGGCACGCATTCCCCATTTCTATACGAGCTTTTACGTGTACAAATACGCAACCGGCTTCTCCGCTGCAACCAGCTTCGCCAAGCAAATTCTCGAAGAAGGCGAGCCTGCCGTAGAACGTTATCTGGGCTTCCTGAAAAGCGGCGGCAGCGATTATTCGATCAACATCCTCAAAGAGGCAGGCGTGGATATGTCTTCGCCTAAGCCGATCGAAGAGGCCATGAGTGTGTTCGAAGAGATCCTTAATGAAATGGAAACGACCATTGCCGAGTTGCAAGGCTAAAAACCTCTAAGGATTATTGCATGAAGTTTGTGGCCTGCATCTTTTGCAATCCATACCATCGTGCAATTTCACGTTAACAATCCCCTTAGTGTGTAAACCTAAAAAAATCATTCAGGATGCTCTAAAGGGATTGTTATAAAGATAAGATTTATTTTGCAGTTTTTAAAGAAGGAGTCAATGCATATGCATTGACTCCTTCTTTAAATTCAGTCATAAATTAAATTGATTATCAGTACGTCATCTTTGATTATTGATTCTAGAACTTAGATAAATCAATTTAGATTCTCGTTATAATCTTCTAAGTAATCAACTACAGATTTAAAAATATCATAATCGCTACCTGTAGGGAGATTACCATTATCAGAAATTATCTCCACCTTTACCAAAATATTTTCGATTGAAAAAATACCTTCTTTATAACGATTTACATTAACATTATCCTTAAAATATTCACTGTTATTAATAGACCAGAAAAGCATGTCATTTCCAATTGAGTTTCTTAAATAGATAAGGTCAATGATAATAATGATCCCGTTGGCTTTATCTTCAAATCTAATCGTTTCCTGTGTTTCATCATCATTCTGTTCACCACTGTAAGTTAACATTTTCCTTTTACCAAAAGAGAACTCTTTATCAATGGCGATCATATCAGTTCCTTCAGTTTGCTCTATTTTCTTAAAATCAAGGATTTGTATGTTTTGTGACATGTCTTTAAACAGGTCACGAAACTCTGCATATGAAAATATTTCTTTCGCCCCAGCATTTTTACTTTCCTTTAAATTTTGATTTTTCTCCTGACAACCAGCTAGAGAGAACAACAAAATTAGAAAAACAATCAAATATTTTGACTTCATGATTAAATTGACCATTCAGTATATGCAAGAGTCGTTGAATTTGGATTTACTGCCCATCCACTCTCACCTGTATAGTACATTCCTATATAGGATGTACCACTTGGGGAATACTTTCTCCAAGCAGCTTGCCCTGCTCCATATCCTCCCGCTCTATACTTCGTTATTTTACCAGCTTTTCTAGCAGGAACATTTATTGGCCCCAATTCTACAGTTGTGCTGCTAGTTGTAGTTTTACTATCAGTATAAGTAACGCCCACCGAGTATGATAATTTTCCTAGAAAAGCAGCTTTTAATGATCCTTCAGCTTGAATATTAGCAGATACACTCCAGCCAGTCGTCACACTGTTATTTTGTATATACTTGATTGGAATTGATTGACTACTATTATTATACACTGAGACGTCAGAAACATAGAAACGTTTAGGATCAGTAGAGTAGTTATTTTGTACATAGCTATCAAAAGTATAAATATAACCATTACCATCAGTCCATTGAGTTGTCACTTCACCTGACTTAGCATTCACCACTTTATATTCAGTCATTTTCTTTATTCCATGTACATCTATTTCATAAGCTGTACCTGGTGTTAAGGTATACTGTTCTAATCTTTTTTGTTCCTGTGCATCTGGGGTAGTGCTAAAAACAATATTACTATCAGCTTTAGGTTTTGCAAAAACACTGACTGAAAAAGAAATACTTAATAATAAACTGAGTCCACCAACAAAAATTTTCTTTAACATTGCCAATCCCTCATTCGCCTAGTTTTTGAATGTTGGCCAACATTTCAATGATATAGTAACATATTCCAATAAAATTGGTAAAGAACAATTTTTATTTTTAGACGGGTATCATTTTCAAGTCATATGCCACCTTAAATTCTCCATAAATAAACATATATATTATTGAATTTTTCGTATCATTCTTATTTTGTGAATCCTAAGAAAGTTATCTGGAACAACAATCGAAGTAAGTCTGCTTATGTACTCTCGTCATTTCTTTCGTTATCATAGTAGATGGATCTGCTAAAGGAGGTTTATGTTCATTGTTTGATTTTAAGTGGGAAGAACTGATTGAGCTTGATTACTGGAAAGGCGTGTTTCAGGACAGTACAACCATCATTCTGACATTGCTTGCAATTTTGGGAGGTACATGGGTGCTCCTCAAACTCCGCCGGATTTTTATTTTGCGTGTGTTTCGCATCACCAAACTGGAGGAAAAGCAGAAAGAAACGCTGCAATCGCTATTGCTGTCCCTGACGAAGTATATTATCTTTATCATTGCTACCCTGATGATTCTCAGCAATCTCGGGGTTCAGGTCGGACCGATCATTGCCGGAGCCGGAGTGCTGGGACTGGCCATAGGCTTCGGGGCACAAACGATGGTCAAGGACTTTATTACCGGATTTTTCATCATTTTCGAGGATCAGTTTTCAGTCGGTGATTATGTCACCATTAACAACGGGGAAATCAATGGAACAGTGGTGGAAGTCGGACTGCGTGCCACCAAGATTCGCACCTGGGCCCAGCATGTGGTCGTCATTCAAAACTCAGAGATTCGCATCAGTCAAAACTACAACCGTCACCGCATGCGGGCCATTGTGAATGTGACCGTTCCGTATGAGGTCGATCCGGCCGATGTGGAGCAGGCCATCTATGCCATGTCCACAGAACTGGTTCAACATCACAAGCATCTGTTCCTGCTCGATGACAAGGAGCAGGTCGTAGAGCCTCCCCAGCTATACGGGATCACAGATGTGGAGAATCAGGCGCTCGGGGCGAAATATGCGGTCATCGCTCTCGTCAAGGATGTGCATTACTGGACGGCGGGCAAAGAAATGCGCAAGGAGCTAATCCGACAGCTGAAGCTGAGAGGCATCCGGATTGCGTATCCGCGCCGCATTGAACTGCTGGAGCGGGATGGGGATCTCGTCCCAATGGGGGCCGGTCAACCATAACGAAAGAACACGCAAAATCCGTTGGATCACCGCCTCTGCTCAGTCAGACGGAACGATACCGATCCTGATAGATACTTGAGGGAATGGACGAAAGGAAGATGCCACCATGTCAAAAGACGAGACCCCATTCAAGATCGATACAGATTTTCTAAAAAAACAGCTGCTTATGTTGCTTCAAACCCCCAGTCCGACCGGCTTCTGTCAGCAGATTATGGGCAAGGTCGCCCATGAGGTGGAGCAGCTTGGCTATCAGCTGGCATGGACGGCGAAAGGATGCGGGATGGTCACAATCCCAGGTGAGTCAAGTCATGAAAAGGTGCTGCTGTATTCTGCCCATGTGGACACTCTCGGTGCCATGGTACGATCGATCCACGACAGCGGTACGCTTCGTCTCACCCCCGTAGGCGGGTTTACCATGCATGCCATTGAGGGAGAGTATTGCCAGATTCATACCCGTGATGGCAGGGTGTATACCGGAACGATTCTGCCAACCAAGCCCTCCGTACATGCCTCCAGAGCAGCGAAGGATCTGGCGCGAACCGAGGAACACATGGAAATCCGCCTTGATGAAGCCGTTACCTCTAAAGAAGAGGTGCAGAAGCTCGGCATCCAGGCAGGAGATTTTATTTCCTTCGATGCCAGAACGGTACTCCTGGACAACGGTTATGTCAAATCCAGACATCTGGACGACAAAGCCAGTGTGGCAGCGCTGCTGACTCTGCTGGAGCTGTTTCATCGGGAAAAGCTCGTACCGAAACGCACCTTGAAGCTGTTCTTCTCCGTTTACGAAGAGATCGGGCACGGCTCCGCCTACATCCCGTCAGATGTGGAAGAGATGATTGCCGTTGACATGGGTGTGATCGGGGAAGACTTGAGCTGTACAGAAATGGATGTCTCCATCTGTGCCAAAGATTCCACCGGCCCCTATGACTACGGGATGGTGACGAAGCTGATTGAGCTAGCCAAGACCCATGAACTGTCCTACGCCGTCGATATTTATCCCCATTACGGCTCAGATGCTTCTGCCGCCCTGAGCGCAGGCCACGATATTCGGGCGGCCTTGATCGGCCCGGGGGTGCATGCCTCCCATGCGATGGAACGCACCCATTTGCAGGCCATCCAGTCAACGGTTACACTGCTCTCTGCTTATGCACTTGCGCCCCTGTCATAACCACAAGGCTGGATTGAGCATATAGCCGATGGAGAGGCCTACAATATTAAGGATAAATCCAGACTTAGGTTCATTCATGCTGCCTGCGAGTGTGCATAACATCAGAATAGATGAGAAGGCTGGAAGTCTCCGAATTGGAGGCTTCTTTTTGTTGTCGCTAAGTGAATTTACTGACTGGAAAAGCAACTAAAAAAAGAGTTGCATATCTTACCATATTTTATTATCATGGAGTATCATCTTTATTTTTACATAATTTGTTGTCAACGGTATTTCGTCCATCTCCCTCTCAGGATTGATCTGTTAACAAGGATTAGAAGCATAGTGATGGCAGGATTTCAGAAGATTTCATCACGCATTGCTTCCACAAAAGAAGGATTAATCTTGGGGAAAGAGATGCGACAACACCAGCGTTACTTACGGCGCAAAGGCTTCACTGGCGCGATGAATGGGGGAATAGTTTCCACAGATCAGTTATTTATTGAACTCAAGGTTTCAGAGGAGAAAGTTCAGAGTTTTCACAGGAGAAAGTGAATTTGGGGTCAGAGTTTTCACAGGAGAAAGTGAATTTGGGGTGAAAGATTTTGGTTTGCTGTAGACATAAGAGAGGAGAAAGTTGTCATGATCGAACTGAAAAACGTAACCAAGGATTACAAGATCGTCAAGAAAAAGCCGGGGCTTCGCGGCGCGGTTCAAAGTTTGTTCTCCCACGAATACGAAATCAAAACGGCTGTAAATGGTCTCAGCTTTTCCATTTCCGAAGGAGAACTGGTCGGATTTATTGGAGCCAATGGCGCTGGCAAGTCCACAACGATCAAAATGCTGTGCGGCATTCTCACCCCTTCTTCCGGTGAGATACGGGTGAATGAGCTGGTCCCCTATCAGCAGAGACAGAAAAATGCCAAGCGCATCGGCGTCGTCTTCGGACAGCGTTCCCAGCTCATGTGGGATATTGCGGTGGAGGAATCATTTGATTTGCTCAAGCATATCTATGACATTCCCGAGGAAATCTATCAGCAGAATGTGAAGGAATTCAGCGAGATTCTGAATCTGACACCGCTATTGAGGATGCCGGTGCGCAAACTATCTCTCGGTCAAAAAATGCGTTGCGAACTGGCAGCCGCGTTTTTGCACAACCCTGCCATCGTATATCTCGATGAGCCTACCATTGGTCTGGATGTAGCCGTAAAACGAAGAATTCGCGCCTTTATCCGGGAAATGAATGCCCGTATGCAAACCACGGTCATTTTGACCACCCATGATATGCAGGATATCGAGGAAATCTGTAAACGGATCATCATTATTGATGACGGCAATCTGCTCTATGACGGTCCGATAGCCTCCATACGAGAGCGATTTGGACACAAGCGCATCATTCAGTTCGATATCGAGGAAGAACAGGCCGTGCTCCCGAGTGAACTCGCTCCCCATGTCCAATTTGAATTTGATGCGCCGTCGCGCAAGGTCAGCCTGACCTTTCAGAATGAGGATATTTCCGCCTCGCACGTCATCGGTCTGATGCTCCAGCAATACCGTGTATTGGATCTGACCATGCAGGATACGGATATTGAATCCATCGTCCGGGATATTTATGAGCGGGGGGTGTAGCGATGAAAAAATACTGGGAACTGTTCAAATCACAGATTAAGATCGATCTTCATTACAAGGCCTGGTTTTGGGCGAATATGATATCCAAGGTGATGCAGCTGTTAATCATCTATGCGTTCTGGAACGCCGTCTTCGCGAACCAGGGGGAAATCGCCAGCGTTTCTCAGCAACAAATGGTTACCTATGTCGTCATCGCGATGTTCCTGGGGACGTATGTATACGGTACCGGCGTGCAGCTGGCTAACAGTGTACGGGACGGCAGCATCGCAACTGAACTGATGAAGCCGTATGATCTGCTGCTCAAGCTCGTCTCATTGAATATGGGAAACAAAGTGATGAAGACCTTTCGGGAAGTGTTGCCCCTTGTTTTGCTGGCGATGTTTTTCCTGTCTGTTCAGGGTCCTCCATCCCTGGCGGCAGGCATCCTGTTTCTCGTCAGTGCAGTCTTTGGCATCCTGATTGGCGTACATCTGGAACTGGTCGTGGGACTGATTGCCTTCTGGACGGTCAATATTTGGGGCGCACGTATGCTGGTCAATACGACCCTGTTGTTCTTTTCAGGCGCCTTAATGCCCCTTTATCTGTTTCCAGACTGGTTGCAAACGGCCAGCTTTTATTTGCCGTTTCAATCGATAGTACACGTTCCTGTTTCCATTTATACCGGAACGATCACGGGACCAGACATCCTGTATGCGGTGTTGCTGCAAATCGTATGGCTCGGAATCGTATGTACCGTTATTCGCATGTTCTGGTCACTGGCGCTGCGCAGGGTAACCATATTTGGAGGATAGGAGGCGTTCACAGCCATGACGGTACTTAAACGCTACAGTCATTTATATATACAATTTCTGAAAAACCATCTCAAAATGATGATTGAATACAAGCTTGATTTTTTGATTGGCATGACTTCCCTTTTTATATCCCAGGGCACTGCGATCCTGTTTATCGGGTTTGTGTTCAACCATATCCAGCAGTTAAATGGCTGGAGTTTTTATGAGATTTTGTTTATCTTCGGCATCGCTTCCTGCGGCCGGGCCATTCATCAGGTGTTCTTTGACAATCTGTGGATGATAGGCGCCAACTATATTCGGCCCGGCAATTTTGATCGACTGATGGTGCGTCCCGTTAACCCGCTCTTTCACCTGGTTGCGGATAAAGTCAATCAGGACGGGTTCGGCCAGCTGCTCATCGGAATGATCATTCTTACGACTGCGGCCATGCATATTGATCTATCCTTCGGCGTGCTCGAAATTTTATTGCTGCTGCTCATGGTTGTTTCCAGCGGCCTTATTTTTGTCGCCATCAATCTCATATTCGCTACGCTGTCCTTCTGGATGGTGGACAGCATGCCGATTATTTTCGCCGTCCACAGTGTAAGTGATTTCGCCCGCTACCCCATTACCATCTATCATACGTCGATTCGCTTTTTGCTGACCTGGATCGTACCTTACGGTTTCACGGCCTTTTACCCTTCTGCCTATTTCATCGATCATTCCGGCTTTCAGAATACGGCCATCTTCACCCCGCTGGTGGCGATTGTAATTAGTGTGATTGCTTATCTGTTCTGGAATCGCGGCCTTCGCTCCTTCGAGAGCACGGGCAGCTAAGGAGGGCAGCTGTTGCAATGGGCTAATGAAACTACGATAAAAAACTCGTATAAAAGCTGACGCAAAAAGCTGCGTTTGAAATGTGAACCTTCGTTATTTCAGCAGCTTGGACAGACATGAGAATGATAGAAGGATTAAAGTAATAAAGTATACTAGTATAAAATATATGAAACATAAAAAGCCCGGATTCATGCATTTCTGCATCGATCCGGGCTTCACTTTTATCTCTGTTAGGGATAGAAGTTGACTTATGTGCTATCGTATCATGTGATCGCTACCGTGATGGGCTAGTCTTTCTCCACCAGGTCGCGGTTCATGTAGTCCTCCAAAATGTTCGTTACAGCAAAAACAGTATGAGCCAGGTCAATATTTTCGACCGAATGCATGCATTCCTCTTTGTAGGACATATCCTCCTGGTAGCGGTCAGAGTGGCTTTTCAGCACAAATTCCGGCATATCCAGCGCCTTTTGACGTTCGAGAATGGTGTCATGATCGACGTAGATGAAGACTCGTGTAGCTCTTTCCTGATACAACTGCTTCAGGATGCGGGCACCCTCTGCATTGATAATCAGGTAAATAAAGTTGTTCTGTTCGAACAAATCCTCAATATCCTTGTCCTTGATGCCATAATACACACCTTCGATGTTAACGGTTTCAATGAACTCCCCATTTTGCTCGGCTGTCTGAAAGACATCCTCCGAAATAAAATGGTAGTCCTGCCCATCTTCTTCAGCCGGACGAGGCTTGCGTGTCGTATAGGATAATACTTTGGGAATGCCCAAGGTCGTACCAACCATGTCTGCAACGGTTTTTCTGCCCGACCCGTCCGGACCAGTAAAAATAAAGATCATTTCTTTTTCTTTCAACTGATACATGCAGCAAACCTCCTGTAAATGATAGTTTTATATATCCTATTCCTGCAAGCAGGAAGGCATACCGAATATACTTGCTCCATTTCCAGTATACCATACCAAAAGTGGGAAGTTGCTTGTTTTTTAGCCATTTTCCACAATCGTCTCAAAGGTTGTGCGGTCACAGGACTGTACCAGTCTGACCAACAGTTCTCTGGCTGCGGCAATGTCTTCCGTATGCACAATGGAACTGGACGTATGGATATAGCGGGAGCAGACACCGATGACGGCTGACGGAATCCCCTTGCCTTGCAGGTGGACTTTGCCTGCATCCGTTCCCCCTGGTGAAATGTAGTACTGGTATGGAATCCGGTGGGTACTGGCCATATCCTGGATGTATTCGATCAGGCCGCGGTGCGTGACCATGGTTCGGTCATAAATACGCAGCAGTGTCCCTTTACCCAGCTGTCCAAACGCATTTCGATCACCGGACGTATCATTAGCGGGACTGGCATCCAGAGCAAAGAACAAGTCCGGCTCAATCATACGCGCGGCCGTCTCTGCACCTCGCAGCCCCACTTCCTCCTGCACGGTCGCTCCACTGTAGAGCACATTCGGCAGGTTCTCCTGGTGCAACGTCTTGAGCAAATCGAGCGCCAGCCCGACACCATAACGATTGTCCCATGCTTTGGCCATAATTTTCCTGCTATCCTTCAGCGGTGTAAATGGACAGACCGGAACGATTTGCTGTCCGGGGGTAATGCCCCATTCCATGACCTGCTCACGGCTGTCGGCTCCAATATCGATCAGCATTTTGTCCAGTTCCATCGGTGCCTTGCGCTGGGCTTCCGACAATAAATGAGGCGGAATAGAGGCAATGACTCCCTCAACCGGTCCCTGCTTCGTGATGACATGGACACGCTGGGCAAGCAATACCTGGCTCCACCAGCCCCCGATAGTCTGAAAGCGGAGCATGCCATTATCCGTAATCTGCGACACCATAAAACCAACCTCATCCAGATGTCCGGCGACCATAATACGGGGACCTTCCTCCTGACCTCGCAGCACCCCGAATATTCCGCCCAATCGATCCTGTACGATCTCAGACGTGTATGGCTCTATCTGTTTCTTCACAAACATTCTGAGTTCACGTTCAAATCCGGATGCCGCAGGCATTTCTATCAAGGTGCGATAGAGTTCGAGCAATGCATCGTCCAGCTTCCATTTTGATTGCTGTCCGTTCGTTCCTTGTACGTTTGTTTCTTGCACGTTTGTTTCTTGCACGTTTGTATGTTGCTCGTTTGGGTTTTGTGCGTTCGTATCGTTCTCTGCCATATTCCTCATCCTTTCCTGCCTTTGTATTTCGCTATGTATGATTTACTACGATTCGTATCGCTTGATTGTTAGAACTTGTTTAAATGGCGAATTTACGTTGCATGCCCGATTGGTTATTCAAGTTGCATGTTCATAACCCGGGTGTGGTTCTGCTAGAGAAGGAGTATACCCAGACCGATCGCAGCCAGCGCTCCCGAGATCGAGCTGATCGCATTGACCGCATCGTTGTTCATCCAGCCGAGTCCTCGAAAGTGGACGGTGGCTTGTTCACAGTGGGTTTGCTTCTCTGTAGATTGTCCGCATACGGTACAGCGGAACATACGCTGGACGGTCGCCCCCAGCATAGAGTCCACCATTGCTCCGACAAGTCCGCTGCAAGCAGCAATGAACAGCAGGATGACGATACTTGCGGCATCCCATTCGAACAGGGATTCCTTTTCCGTAAGCTGCTGCAACAAGATAAAACTGATCCCGATCAACAGAGCCCCGGCAGCAGCAGCCAGCGTACCCAGCATCGAGATCCCGCCCGAAGTTCCACGTGGGACACGCTTTCCAGTCAGTATATGAATCGGTTGACGGCGGCTGAGTCCGCCTATCTCCGTGGCCCAGGTATCCGCATTGACAGTTGCCAGCGCTCCGACAAACGCCAGTCCCCATTCAGGTTGCCCGGTCCACGCATACAACATGCAAGCGATCAAGGCGGCCCCGCCATTGGCCCATACCTGGCCAGCATCTCGTGTGGAACCCTTCTCATCATGCTTTTTCGCATGACCCTTGCGATGACGTTTCCACTTGGACAACAGGCTGGAAGAGAAAAAGAATGCCAGCAAGGACCCGTACCAAGCTGGCGTTCCCAGTGCATAAAGTCCAGTTCCCAATATGATCGCAGCTACCATGCCGCTGGCTGTCAGCATACGCCTTCGATATGCATATCTGGCCACGATGCCGCTAAACAGCAGTCCAACGCCCCAAGAGATCATCATGGTGCTGCGATCACTTTGCAGCGTCCTGCGGATGTCTCGCCCCAAAACAGCTCGATTTCATCTTGTTCCTTTAGTGCCCCCACACCTGCTGGCGTGCCGGTAAATATGACATCTCCCTGATCCAGTCCGTAATGCTGTCCGATAAAGTCGACGATTTGCTGCAAGGAGAAGATGGTTTCACCCAGTCTTCCTTCCTGTCTCTGAACCCCATTCACATGCAGGAAAAATGGCGTTTCCAGCAGTTCATCGTGACTGGAGAGGCTGAGCAGACTAACGAAGGGAGAGAGCACCGCGCTCTGTTTGAATCCCTTCGCAGCCAGCCATGGATGCCCCTTTTCCTTCAGTTCTGTCTGCACATCTCTGAGCGTCAAATCAATGCCCAATGCGAAGGCGTCCACCATCTCTGACCATGGTTCACCTGGTTCATATGATTGACCGATCCGTACGACAACTTCACCCTCGTAGTGAACCGCTCCCCGATCAAAAGGCAGCGTTATTTCTCCTTCCAATTTGGCCTGCGCATGAGTCGGCTTGGTGAAGATCAGGGGCTGCTCGGGAACGGCATTTCCAAGCTCGGCTGCATGCTGGGTATAATTGCGTCCGACAAAATAAAGATTGCGCAGATTTGAATTCGATTCCACGACTAATTCTCCTCTCCTGTTTCCGCTGTCAGGCTTCCATCGGCCTGTACCCGGGTTCCCAGTGGTCGGGACAAGGCATCGATTCGTTCCAAAAGACCAGAACGAGCTGGTTCAGTCATCACTATGGGCCGCGCAAACTTGGTCAGCACCGGCTCCATAGACAAGCTGCAATCTGCATCGGCTGTACAAGACGCTTCCAGGATAAGTGTCTCCCATGTCTTGCTGTTGTCATTGGTCGTAAATACAAAATTCCCGATGTTATAGGCAATCCATTTACCTTTGTACTGCTCAAATCCTTGCAGGACATGCGCATGACTGGCCACGACGAGATCGGCTCCTGCATCAATGTAGCGGTGGGCCATCTCAATCTGGCGATCCTCTGGCTGTTCCTCCCGCTCTACGCCCCAATGGGCAATCACGACAACGAGATCAGCCTCTTGTTCAGCCCGTTCAATCGCGGCCACCGGCAGACGGTAATCATACGTGGAAGCCACACCCGGCTCGTCCCCTCTCGCCTTCCAGTCTCCGTTTGGCACAACCTGACTAAAACCAAGATAAGCGACCCGAATGCCGTTGCGCTCTATAACAACAGGCTGATAGGCTTCCTCTTCATTCGCCCCGGAGCCAATAGCTTGAAGACCGCCTTCCTTCAAATAGCGGTGTGTATCATGAAAGGCGTCCCAGCCATAATCCAGAATATGGTTATTGGCGGTGTTCAGGATATCGAATCCAGCCTCAGAGAGTGCTTCCACTGCCTTGGGACTGGATCGGTAGGCGTAAGCTTTGTCGGCTGGTTCTCCTCTCGTGCTGAGGGGAGTTTCCAGGTTGCCTGCCAATATATCCGCCTCTGCGAGTTGCGCTTTCACTTGTGAAAAGGGATAATCATAGCCTTTTTCCTCGACAATCGGCTCAACCTTGCCGGCAAACATGATGTCTCCTACAAATTTCAATGTAACGCGAGTGTGATCGGACGAAACACCCTGCTGGTTATTCGCAGGTGTTTCCGGTTCGCCGGGTTCAGATTCTTCCGATTCTCCCACTTCGGATTCCTCTGTTTCAGCTGCCTCAGCTTCCGTTTCCTGTGAGTCTGGTGTTTCTGATGGATCTGACGGGCTGTTCTCCCCTTGCTCCTGGTCTGTAGATGTTGATGGCGGTGAAGAAGATACCTGGTTGTCGTCCTTGTTTCCATCCAGCCACTGCCAGGCCAAAACCGTTGTTAACAAAATGATGAATGAGGTCAATACGATCGTGAACCATCTGATCTGTTTTCTTTGCCGAGTTTTACGCCGCTCTTTGACGGCTTGGTGTCTCTCCTGCCTGGACTGCAACCCGTATCCCTCCCCTTGCTCTATATCACTTCACTCTATAACTTCGTCATCTCTATGCGCTGTCGCGAACCTTTATGTATCCCTCTACTCCAACGTTCCATTCCTGCCGACCATCTAGCCTTCTATCCATTATTCGGCTATTCGGCGCGCCTGCTCATACCTTCGACAGGCTCTTTACCTGCTCAGACAGCACGCTGGATCTCCTGGTAATTTCGGCGAAATGGCCAGCTTCAATAGAGGGCTGATGGATGATATAGCTACCGATGCCAATGGCATACACGTTTTGTTTCAAATAATCGGTTACGTTATCCACACTGATCCCGCCAACGGCCACCAATGGAATATGTGACAGGGGTCCCTGGATGTCTTTGAGGTAGTTTAGCCCCTGATTCGGGAATAGTTTGACCGCTGATGCTCCAGCCTTCCACGCTCTTACGATTTCCGTGGGAGTCATAGCGCCAGGATAAATGGGTACGCCTGCCTTCGCGGCTGTCTCTATGACCGATTCATCTACATGAGGCGTGACGATATACTGGGCCCCTGCTTCCAGTGCCTTTTCCAGATCGTCTCGATCCAGCACGGTTCCTGCACCAATGAGCATGTCTCCGGGACCTGATTTCCGAAGCTCCGAAATGGTGGTCAATGCTTCCGGTGTATTGAGTGTCACTTCCAGCACGCGTAAACCGCCCTCACTCATCGCTTCCGCCGTACGCAGCAACGGTGCGGTAGATACACCACGTGCAATCACAATCACTTTCTCTTGCCTGATCCGAGATTCTATATCATTCATGGGTGAGAACTCCTTTTTGAGGGTGCTGGTTTTTATTTTACACGTTCCTTGAAAAAAAACCATCCCCATGGTCCCTCTGGACCCTACGGGTCCCTATAGGTCCCTCTAGACCCCCATAGTCCCTCTGGACCCCATAGGTCCCTATGGAACCCTTGGCATAGCCTCACTTGTCCTCGCTTGTCCTTGCTTGCTTCCGGCATGACCTTGATCTCAGCTTGACCTTGACTTGACTTTGGCTTGACCTGACCGCCAGAGGGATTGCATATGCAGAGCTTGCTCGACTCTGCTGACTAGCTGAACCTGCCAGCCTCAAGTATATCTGACTTTGCTATATCTGCCCGACATCATCTTCCCCTTGTTTGCCGCTCTGTATAAAGGTGAAGCATTTTGTTTTGCTTTTCATCAATTCGTTTTTCATAGATTCGTTTTCATCAATTAGATGTCATCTGCTCGCTATTCGTATAAGTAGGAAAATTAGATTATTTTTGCGGAGAAGCCTTGAGACCGATGGAATCAAGGCTTCTCCGCAAATGACAGACCATTTAAACCCGATTCCGTCTCTATGATGCATGGATCAGGAACCACCGATTCAGGCACTGATCCAGGCGGTCACTGCTTCTTAATGGGGTTCGTTGGTATACCGATACGACGGACTGGTGGTTGTTGGATACGCAGGGTAGGTGCTTTGATGACCCTGTGATGCCTGAGCAGGTTGAAAAGCATGCAAATACGTTTTGGCCGTGTGATCCTTCATCGTCGGGATCTGATACGTACCCTTCTGGTTCATATACATGAACACCTCATAAGCTTCATTGGCACACGTAACCGCACTGTTGATCAGCATTTGACGCAAGTTGGGATCAGCGCATTCTACACTGGCTGCCATATGATTTTTGGCAGAATTTTTGTGACAGCTGAGCACGGCAGACGCAATCTGATCCTCATTCAATCGGCCTTGCAAGTGTGGAGATTGCTGTGCCGGATGATCCAGACCGTATTGAATTTGTGACACCTGTACACTTGGCATGGCCTGCGATGTGCTCTGCGGCGAGGCAGAATGTGTGTCATGGGTGTAGGACACAAGCTGATTGTATCCCTGTATGGCGGACTCCCGATGCTTGCGAATCAGATGGGCAAGCTGTTGATCCTGACAATCTTGCAAATAAAGGTCAAAATGATGGATCATGTTGATTTTTTCATCTAGGATTTCATGTGCGGCAACCGTTTCATACGCGCCAAATGGCATGTTTTTTCCCTCCAGGATTTATATTTTGATAAATCGCCATTTTCATGCGATTTCCACCCGTTAATTTCCCCCTTCTCTTTGACTGTATGCATGTCTTTTTCCTATATTTGTGTAACCTTTCCAGCCGTGAGGACGTCTACAAGGTGAAGAGAGAAATAAATTTGAAACACAGACAAAAAGGGGGATTCAACATGCATCAAATCCGATCGATACCTGTCCTGCTGCTTGGAATGCTATGCATGCTGTTGCTCGTAGCAGGGTGCAGCAGCGACGAGAACACAAACCATGCGCTCCAATCGGATACGGGCAATCAGGCTCTCACAGATTCAGCGCCAGAAAACAGAGCCACCGATGAGCCCGTCGAAGCTGGTGAACCGAAATTCGAGACCGATCGAGGCGAAGAGGATCGTCCTGCAAGCCAGCCTGAACCCGTGGAATTGCAGCAACAGGACATCGAGGCGGGAATGCTTACGGCTGGCGAATGGAATGACCTGCAAGAGCGGAATCAATGGCTAACCCTGCTGGCGCAGGATGAATGGAGGAAATACGAACAGACCTGGGGCATGTACACAAGACAGGGGATTACGGTGATGGTTACCGATTCAACTCAGCAGCCGCTGCGCGATGTGCCTGTCATTCTATCTGACGATAGCCAGGACTGGAAAGGTCGAACCAATCAGGACGGGACTGTCACGCTGTTTCCCTTCCATCGCCTTGACCTGCAGGAAGGAACTTCATTTTCGAACCATCCCCTCTCCATTACTGTAGGTTCGGGCAGGAAAGCCGTGCGCCTGACTAGCCAGGAACTGAATGGAGAAGATGGAATGGTGTCCGTTACGCTGGATACAGGGCACAATGAATCAACAAAGTCTAATACGGTGGACTTGATGCTATTGATGGACACGACGGGCTCCATGTCTGACGAACTGTCTTTCATTTCAGCGGAGTTAGAAGATGTGATTCAGCGCGTCCGGCAGTCCTATGAACAGGAGCTGCACATTAGAACCAGCATCAATGTATACCGGGATAAAGGAGACGAATACGTAGTACGCAGCTTTCCCTTTACAGACAGTGTGGATCAGGCCGTTCAATTGCTGAACATGCAAAAGGCTGACGGGGGCGGGGATTATGAAGAGGCCGTTGATGAAGCGCTCTATGAGGCCGTATATGAGCATGAATGGAGTGAGGAGGCCGCAGCCCGCATCTGCTTTTTGATCCTCGACGCTCCGCCTCATGCCACCAGCGAAACCATTTCGGAGCTTCAGCAAACGGTGGCCAAAGCATCAGAGAAAGGCATCCGCATCATTCCTGTTGCTTCCAGCGGAGTCAATCAGATGACCGAGTTTTGGCTGCGCAGCCTGGCCCAAATTACAGGCGGAACCTATGTGTTCCTGACTGATCACAGCGGCATCGGCCATTCTCATCTCCCTGCGTCAGTGGGCGAGTATGAGGTCGAATTCCTGAACGACCTGATGGTCAGGCTGATTACCGAGTATGTTCATTAAACAAGGCTGTATTTCTTCCAGATACACAAGGTGCTATACTAGAGAGAGTCGATCTTCTATCTCGTTGGCTTTCCAGTAGAATGACACCTTGAAAGAAGGAATGGATATGCAGCATTGGAAGCTTAACCTGATCGTTCTTTGGTTCGGTCAATTTCTTGTCATGAGCGGGATGACGATGATCATCCCGTTTTTGCCTTTATACATCCAGGAATTCGGCGTCACCAATCCGGATGATGCAGCCGTTTGGGCAGGTATTATTTTTGCCGCCAATTTCTTGACAGCTTTTCTGTTTCAACCCTTATGGGGGAAAGTAGCGGATATGTACGGCCGCAAGCTCATGATTCTGCGCTCCGGCTTTGGCATGGCCATCGTGATGACGCTGATGGGCTTTTCTACAGCGCCGTGGCACCTGCTGCTCCTGCGCCTGCTGAACGGCATGATCTCCGGCTTTATGCCGGCTGCAACTTCCCTCGTTTCGGCCAATACGCCAAAAGAACACATGGGATTTGCCATGGGTCTGCTCCAGTCCGGAGCCATAGCGGGCACCATCATGGGGCCGTTCATCGGCGGGCTGATGGCGGAATGGATCGGATTTCGAGCGATATTCTATATTACGGGAACCCTGCTGTTCGCAGCCACGCTCGTCGCCTGGATTTTCCTGAGAGAAGATTTCAACAAGAAGCGCGCGATGGCTTCCTCCAGTTTGTCGATTGCAGCTGGTTACAAGCAGCTGCGCCGCATTCCGCAGCTTCCGGCGCTCTTCGGCGTAACGTTCATGATCCAGTTTTCCCTGCTCAGCTCCATGCCTCTATTGCCCTTATTCGTGCAGGAGCTGCAGGGCGACGCCGAGCGGATTGCCCTCTATGCCGGACTGGTCGGATCGGTGACGGGTCTTTCCAATATGCTCGCCTCTCCGATTCTTGGCAGACTGGGGGATCGGATCGGGTCAGAACGCATCTTGAAAATCTCGCTCTTCGGCGCAGCCATCACCTATGTGCCTCAAATTTTCGTGGAGAACATCTGGCAGCTGCTGGCGGCCCGATTTTTCTTCGGTATGTTCGTGGGCGGACTGATCCCTTCGGTTAACTCCCTGATACGCAATCATACGCCAGAAGGTATGGAAGGCAGAGCGTTCAGCTTCAATACGAGTTTTCTGGCCCTTGGCAATATGGTGGGGCCAACGCTGGGCGGCATTGTCGCAGTCTGGTTGAGTATTCGCGGCGTTTTTGCCATCGGAGCGGTCATGCTCCTCCTGAATGCATGGTGGGTGCACCAAAAACTGAGGGCCCATCCTCCGCATTCGCACAATTTGAATGAAACAAGGCCATAACCCAATCCTCATTCGCCCTGGGGCATAGACTGACATGGAATAGACATTTGAGGGAGGATGAATATCATGCATCATATGGAAAACATGCCAAACATGGCGATGCCAGCATACACAGCGGGGGCTAATCAGGCACCCAATTATCCGATGAATGTATCCGATTGCGGATGTCAACCTGTACCTGCCTATCCGACGACGCCTCTTCCGACCAACAACTATGCCCCGTTAGTCCTGGTTCTATTTATTCTGCTCGTGATCATTTTAAGAGGTTTCTACATTTAACAGTCAGCAGACTCCGCCCATGCATAAATGATCCGACCACGGGATGACACTGCATGCGCCCGGACCGGCACATAGGTGCAAAGGTCCGCATGAGAAAAAGAAGCGAGGAAATGAATCCGCGCTTCTTTTTTTTATGGCGATTTGTTCACCTTGAAAATTAAGGAAGAATTAAGATTCGCTAAAAGCAGGTTTAAGATACGGGTACTATGCTAGATACATAAACGATAGGAGGGAATGACTCATGTCTACACCCGTTATTCAGACTCACCAACTGTGCAAATCATTTGGCAGCTTTCAGGCGGTACACAATCTCAATTTAACTGTCAAAGCGGGGCATATCTACGGGTTTCTCGGACCTAATGGAGCAGGCAAATCCACGACCATACGCATGCTGCTCGGCTTGATCCGCCCTACAGCAGGCCACATTGAAATTTTCGGAACATCATTGCAATCCAATCGCATTCCCATTTTACGTCAAATCGGCAGTATGGTCGAAGCCCCTTCCTACTACGGACACCTGACTGCCAATGAAAATCTCCAGGTATCCTGCAAGCTTTTGGGTCTTCCCCAGACCGAAATAGATCGTGTGCTGGAGATTGTCAGACTCATCTCATCCCGCCATAAACTGGTCAAAGCATTCTCATTGGGGATGAAGCAGCGCCTCGGGATTGCACAAGCCTTGCTAGGCTCACCGAAGCTGCTCATTCTTGACGAACCGACCAACGGACTGGACCCGGCAGGAATTCATGAAATTCGGGCACTCATTCAAAGACTGCCTCAAGAATCCGATATCACCATACTGCTGTCCAGTCACTTATTGAGCGAAATGGAGCTGATGGCCAGTGACCTGGGCATTATTCATCAGGGTCGGCTTATCTTCCAAGGTTCAATCCAGTCATTGCGAGATAAAGGAAAATCTGAGCTGCGTCTGAAGGCTTACCCTTCGGAAAAGGCAACCCGGCTGCTTGAAGAGATCGGTCTTCGAACATGGCTTCGTAACGATCAAATTATCTTACAAAATCAGCAGATAGATCCGGCCTCTATTAACCAGTTTCTCATTCATCATCACATTGAAGTTTCCCACCTGAGTCAATATCACGATTCTCTCGAAGATATCTTCCTCACACTGACCGGGAAGGAGCCACAACCATGAATCCCACCCCAAAACTGTTCATCCTGACCATGCTTCATGCAGAATGGATCAAACAAAAACGCAATGGAATCTGGTGGCTGGTCCTCTTGCTCCCGCTCGGAACGACCTTGGCCATGGGACTGGATATGGTTTTGCGCTATGCCGATTATCTACACCCGCAATGGGCGAAGACAGGAGGCACATCCTGGGAGTTATTGCTGGCAGAGAATCATGGGGTTTTAGGATGGGGTTTATTCCTTCCTCTGTTTATCGCAGTGCTGAGCACCTTTATTCATCATGTGGAACTTAAGCAGCCAATGTGGAAGCAATTGCTCGCGATGCCCATTCCAAAAGTCTGTCATTATGCTGCCAAATACACGACAGTCATGCTCTTCAGTCTCATACTGATTATATTGAACAGCGCGGGACTCATCCTGATCGGTTGGCTCATGGACTTTCCTGAACCGTTTCCGCTTCAACTTTTCCTGCAATATATCCTGTTTCAATGGGTGGCGATCTGGGGCGTGGCTGCCATCCAGAACATGTTGAACATCCTTATGAGAAATCCAGTTTTGCCGGTTTGTGCTGCCTTGGCTGGTATGGTTGCTTCCGGTATGCTGCTGTTTCATCCATCCCCAATGGTTGCTGCATTTCCGTATGTTCAAGCCTTTATCGCTGGTGACATGAGTAAGATAGATCCCAGCTATGCGGTATACGGAGGCATCATGTCCAGTATTCTTTTTCAGGCCATTGGCCTATATGGATTCTTGCGAAAGGAATGAAAAAAGATATGCGTGTCCTCATTCAATCTGAATGTATGAAATTGAAAAGGTCCTGGTTGCTATGGATCACGACCCTGCTTCCTGTGTTTGCCGTATTGGAAGGGGTCGCCTATGTTCGGGCTGCCTCGAATCATGAAGCATCCCAGGTGTGGAATTCACTGTATGTCGGCAGTGCTGCGCCATATGTATTTCTTATTCACCCTATTCTGATTACGCTGATATACACGATGACCGCACGAATGGAGCATCAGCAGGACAACTGGAAGCTTCTCTTGAGCAGACCCGTGAACCGTGGACATCTTTATTTGTCTAAATTGCTTGTCGGTCTGTTGCTCATCCTATATAGTATGCTTGTACTCATGATCGCAATGCTGGCAGCCGGATTACTGGAAGGCGCGGATGCCAGCCAGCTTCCTTGGACATGGATTTTTCTCAGACCGCTAATGTCTATCGTGGCTTCTTTACCGATGATTGGACTCATATTCCTTGTAAGTACGGAGTTCAGTCATGCAGGTTGGCCGCTTGCATTGGGTGTTGGTCTATCTCTGCCTGCTATCCTCATTTCCAATTCCGCATCATGGTGGATATTCTATCCATGGTGTTATCCGATTGTAGTGATGCTCGCAGAGACCGGTGACACAGCGAACCAGCTAAACGGGCTGATGTGGATCTGTTTAATCAGTTTTGCGGCCATTTCGGCTGCGGGATACATCCGCTTCCGAAATAAAGAGGTCCTTTCATAATCAAAGGAGTGGATAGACGATGATCCATATTGAAGGACTGCAACAGAAAAAAATACTGCTGGTAGATGACGAAAAAGAAATTCTGCAACTGCTTGAAACCGTTCTGCTAAAGGAAGGCTTTGCTTCACTCTATAAGGCCAGTTCGGGAGTGGAAGCAATCGAACTCTGCAAAACGTATCATCCTGATTTGATTGTGCTGGATATTATGCTGCCCGACATGGAGGGTTTCGAGGTATGCAAGCAAATTCGGACCTTCAGCCTCTCTCCGATCATATTCTTGTCCGCTCGAACCGAGGATATCGACAAACTGATGGGTTTGGGTGTTGGAGGAGATGACTATGTCACCAAACCGTTTAGTCCTAAGGAAGTCGCATTTCGAATCAAAGCGCAACTGCGCAGAAATCAATATCAGGCGCACACTCTCTCACATGTCCCACCTGAGTCGGAAGATTCCAGTATGCAGATCGGTGAGATCGAGATCTTTCCTGAACGGTCGGAGGTGCTTCTGAGAAATAAGCCGGTTACCCTCACGGCAAAAGAGTTCCAGCTTCTCATATGTATGGCACGACATGTCAACCGGATTTTGAGCAAGCGACAATTGTGTGAGCACGTATGGGGTGAAGATGACAATGGCTATGACAATACGATCATGGTTCATATTCGTCATTTGCGAGAAAAGCTGGAAACCGATCCGGGCAAGCCGACATATATACAGACCGTCAAAGGTCTGGGCTACAAGCTCACTGCAGGGAGATCCGAATCAGGGAGATCCGAATCATGAAATGGAAGTTGACGAGCCGCTTTTTAATCGCCATGATCGTGACCATCCTGATTTCATTCGTTTGTCTCTTGTTGCTGGTTGGTTATGTGTTTTTCTACCGAGCCGAAAGCCCGGAAGAGCTTTGGAGTGTTGAAGCCCCCGGTTATACCCTTGAATTTGGCCAACATATTCACTGGAAGGATAACGAAGTGGTGATCTCTCCTGCTAATCTCTCTGAGCTAAAGAGGTACGGCAGCTGGATTCAGGTGTTGGACAAACATGGATATGAAATCTACAGTCGCTATAAACCCGTCCAGGCTCCGCGGCATTATTCTGCTGCACAGATGATTTATTATCACGCCTACTCAGGAGCGCTGGCGAACTACACGCTGTTTGCAGGACAAGTCAAGCATGAGACAGAGACGTTCAGCTATGTGCTGGGTTTTCCAATGGAGACCGTTTCCAAGGCTTCTTTTCATTTCAAACCGGATTCCCTGATAAAAGACACTGGGGTGTTCCTGTTCGGCTCCCTCTTCGTCCTTCTCACCATCACCTGTCTCATCGGTTATGTCTTCAGTACCGGACTGCTCCGCCCAATTATTCAATTGCTAGGTGGAATCCAATCCCTTTCAAAGGGTATTTACCCTTCACCATTTCCTGAAAAAGGCCTGTTTCGAGATGTGCATACCCATCTCAACCAGCTTTCAAAAAGTCTACAACAAGCAGAAAAAGAACGGTTCGCTACCGACAAGATGAGAGAAGAATGGATCTCCAATATCTCACATGATATCAAGACTCCCCTTAGCTCCATCAGAGGGTATTCTGAATTGCTGCAAGATACCGATGACTGGATAACTCCGGAGCAACGAGCTGAATATGCCGGTATCATGCTGGACAAATCTCAGTATATTGAAAGTCTGATTGAAGATCTGAAACTAATCTATCAATTGAAACAAATGGATTTTCAGGAGCGCTTTGTAGATGAAGACCTTGTTGAGCTTGCACGTCAAACGGTTATCGATCTTCTCAATCATTCCACACACGAGGGTTACAATATCTCGTTTTCATCAGAGACGCCATCCATGATGCGGTCATGTCACCGATTGTTGCTGCAACGTGCCATTTCCAATTTACTATACAATGCCATCATACATAACCCGGCCGGAACAGAGGTGAAGGTACACATCACCCGAAATGGAACCATGCTGATCTCAGACAACGGGAAAGGGATTCCATCCGAGGACATGGACAAACTGTTCCAACGCTACTACCGAGGGACGAATACCAGCAGCCTGCACAAAGGCTCCGGACTCGGAATGGCCATTGCCAAGCAAATTGTGGACCTGCATGACGGTGAGCTGGATGTACAGAGTGAAATAAACAAAGGGACCCGGATTTGTATAACCCTGTAGGTCCCTGTCTTTGGCTTTGTCTTTGTTTTTGTCTATATCCAGTATATCCAACCCCACGTTGGTTCATATCAATGAGCGCTGGGACCCTATTTTGGACACGATCATTTTAAAATCTGGTATTTCCGCTTGTAGCGATGTAGCACCTTCATCCAGCTCACCGAAAAGAGCGAGATGAAGAACACATTGCCCAGCGCATGCATGAGATCAAAATAAAAGCTGGCTGCATAATAGGCAAAAAAAGCGCTCCAGGAAAAATCTCCGAGCAAAATGATGACGCCCGACAGATTCATGATCCAGCCAAATAAAAAACCGGCCAGCACGCCGAAGATCAGACGGCCGGACAACGTACGCATCAGCCAGGTATGTCGAAGCATGCCCGCTGCACCTCCCACACTCCCCCAGGCCAGCATTTGCCACAACGTCCAAGGCCCATGTCCGAGAAACAGGTTGGAAACCACCGCAGCGAGAGCACCGACCAGAAATCCTGTTTCTGCCCCAAACACAGCCGCCGTGATCATGATGACAAACGTTGTAGGCTGAATGCTTGGCAGCAGAGCAAACGGAATTCGGCTGACCGCGGCTACCGCTACCAGTACCGCAATGGGCACGACCTCTCTCGCTTCAAGCGAACGAAGCTCAAAACGATGAAAGAATGGCAACAAGAACAGGGTGACAAGCAGGAGCATCAGCAGAACATATTGCTGGGGACGCAAGATTAACAGCAGAAAGAGCAGTCCGCCAAGCAGAAAGTATAGACTGTACCAAATCCGGGTATTTACTGTCGACACAGTCGAATCACATCCTCTGCCAGCAGCGCCTCGGGCAACTGCTGTCGAACGACCCGATTTACGCTGGTCGTATAAAAGTATTGCTGACTGAAAAATGCTCTCGGGCTCGCTTCCGCTGTCACTTCACCGCCAAACAGCATCGCGCAGCGGCTGGCGAAGGCAGCGGCAAACTCCAGATCATGGGTGTTCATGACGATGGTCATTCCGTCGCCGTTCAATTGCTGCAACGCTGCTCCAAGCTCCTCTTTGGCTGCAGGGTCCAGTCCCTTCGTCGGCTCATCGAGCAGCAAGAGCTGTGGCTCCTGCAACAGCAGCATGGCCAGAACAAGCTTCTGCTGTTCACCCCCGCTCAGATCGTAAGGGTGTCGATCCAGCAGTGGCTCCAGGCCAAAAAATTGGGTCCATCTCTCGAGCTTTGCATCTGACTCCCCGGACGGTGAGGT
Source organism: Marinicrinis sediminis (assembly GCF_042685085.1). Classification (NCBI taxonomy): domain Bacteria; kingdom Bacillati; phylum Bacillota; class Bacilli; order Caryophanales; family Paenibacillaceae; genus Marinicrinis; species Marinicrinis sediminis. The sequence goes on along the minus strand of NZ_JBHUMM010000009.1, from coordinate 34,000 downwards.
CTGGGAGCCCCGAGGGGACTGAGCGCCTTGAGATGTCAGAGCAACCTGCTGCAGTTCTTCGCGCACCGTTTCATGCAGGAAGTGCAGATACGGAGTTTGGGCCATATAACCGATCATCCCGATTCGATCCTGTGCCGGCCATTTCCCCAGCTTCTTGCCGTGCCATTCGATGTGCCCATGGATCGGATCTTCAAGTCCGGCAAGCAGTTTCATCCAGGTGGATTTGCCTGAGCCATTCGCGCCAAGCATACACACCCAGTCCCCCTGCTCAATCTTCATTTCCAGTCGATTCAATACCCATGGCGCGTGCTTGTCATATTTAAAGGACACATCCTTGCAGCAGAGCAACGGGGTTTTGCGGTCTCTACGGGCATCCGCACTAAAATCGGGTGGAACATCCGCAAATAAACGGGAAGAATGGGAATTCAGCGATTCGTGATCTGCCTCTGTGCGCAGCTGACAAATCGACTGGCCCGACTCCATCCACCATTTCCGTCCATCCTTCACCGTTAAGGGGACTGTACCGACCCACCTGCTGTCAGATTGATTCACTCCCTGGCTCCATTCCAACTCCCGATGAAGACTCAGACATAGCTTCGGCACCTGCGGGATATATCGTCTTGTCGGATATTCCATGCTATGCTGCCACCACAGCTGTTCCAGAAAGGGAGCAGGCTTCGCCTTGGCCATAACGCGTCCTTCCTGCATCATCACCACCTGATCAGCCATCGGAAGCACATCCTCCAGTCTGTGCTCGCTTACGATCATCGTCATGCCCATCTCCTCGTGCAGTCGCTGGAGCAGTTGCATGAATTCCTTCGCTGCCACCGGATCGAGCTGAGCGGTCGGTTCATCGAGAAGCAACACTCGCGGCTGCATCACGAGAACTGCGGCCAGATTCACCTTCTGTTTCTGCCCGCCAGACAGTTCATGAACGGAACGATGCATCCAGTCCGCCATGCCAAAAAACTGGACAATCTCCGCAATTCGCTCTCTCATGATCGACTGGGGAACGCCATTGGATTCCAAACCAAAAGCCAACTCATGTTCCACCGTCTCGGACACAATCTGACTGTCCGGGTCCTGCATGACCAATCCGATTCGCGGTTCCTGGAGTAGATACGGCTTTCCCTGAAACCGAATGGCGCCCTGAAAGGAACCTGCCGGAGTCAGTTCCGGCTTCAGATGTCGGAGCAGGGTGGATTTGCCGCTGCCTGAAGCTCCGCACAGAAGCACCATCTCCCCTTCCTCGACCCTGAGATCGACAGCAGACAGGGCAGGCCGCTCTTCGCCTGCATAAGTAAAGCTAAGCTGATCGATCTCGATTAACGCCATCGAAGTCCCTCCCTTGTTTCCATCCACAGCGGCAGGGCATGAAGCATAAGCAGCAAGCCCATCATCCATCCGTCTCCACTGTGCATCATTTCCTGTTCCATAACGGGATAAATCTCCAGTCGCCCATGTTGCAGCATCCAACCCGTCAGCAATGCGGTAACCAGGACCACAAATCCAGCGGCATGGACAGAATCTGCCACGGACCAGCGGTATCTGGCATAGCTGGTTCGGTGGCCTGAACCATACCCTCTGGCTGCCATAGAATCCGCCGTCTGTACTGCCGACTCCATCGACCAGCTGAGAAGGGTCTGCACCTGCTTCATACCATTTTGCATGCGTTGCTTGCGAGGCCCCTGTCGAATACTCATCCCCCTGGCGGCATGGACCTGGGCGATCGATTTCAACCGTTTGCGGTACAGCGGCACAAAGCGAACAGCCAGGGACAGGATCAGGGTTACCTTAGGTGATACACGGGCAAACAGATACAGCAGCTTGGGTGTGGACAGGATCGCCTGCATATTTACAAACAACAGCAGCATCGAAACGATCAACAAACCATTGGTGGCCCCATACCATACCGCTTCACCTGTAATCGGCTGATCCATGAAATAAAACAGGATCATGGCTCCTCGGTGATTAAATAAAGGATTCATCAACGTTACAAAGAGCCAGACGACGAGCAGCAGCAGAAATCTGCGTCCACTACCCGATAACCCGTGCCAGACGAGATGCAATGCCGCTTGCACAAGTGCGACACCCAGCAGCAGCAAGGGATGAAAAAACAGCATGATTGTGCCGGCACTGACAAGCATATACAGCCAGCCCGTTAACGGATGCAAATGTCTGAAGCCATAGGAAATCATGAGGCTTTCGCCTCTTTCGTATAACGCCATTCAATCGTATCGCCTGGCGACAACTCCATCGTTCCGGCACTTTTGTCTATATCATCCCCGTTGACGGTATACGTCCACCCGCTAGTCGGGCCATGATCGAATTCATACAGATTATCAATACCTTCTACATAGGCCAGGGCTCCACGTCCGCGATATTCCATCTGAATACGGCGCGCTTTCGTTTCCCGTTTGAGCACATCCAGGACGCTATCTCCGTCCTCGATTTCCACCTGCACATTCAGAATCTCCTCGCCGTCCAATCCTTGAATCATCAAGGCAACCTGCGGCTCGGTCTGTGCTTGCTTGGAAGATTCGCCAGCAGGCTTTTGGGGAGCAGCGGTGGAGGCAGCAGGCTTATCCGACGTCACAGGCGTAGACGAGTACCTATTCGATTCCGGTGTGTTCTGATCTGAATTTGATTTTGATGTTTCTGATGAGCCCGAAGATCCTGAAGAACCCAATGATTCAGAAGATCCAGAAGAGCCTGAAGAGCCCTTAGATCCTGATGAAGCAGTTGATCCTGCCGAGCTGGCTGATCCTGCAAAGCGCTGCTGATCAGACGGGGATTGATCCTTCTCTTCCGAACGGGTATCTGATCGCTCGGCATCAGCCTGCTTTCCGACATCCTTGTGATCGGAATCGTTCGTCCACTCATCCGCAGATTGTACGGGTTCAGTATCGGTTGTGGAGGATTCCGACTGCGTTTCCACTGGTGATTCGCTTGCCGGATCAGAAGGGGATTCTGCTGCCTGGGTCTGAGCGTTAGGAGGAGTCGATTCAACGTTTGCCGGAATCGTAGTCTGATCCTTCACTCCGCATGCGGACAGCAAGAGAACCAGTAACAGCACGCCGGTCAGCCAGCCCATCCTATTCGTCAAACTTGTCTTCACGCTCTTTTCATTGATTCTACGCTCGTTCATATTCATCCTCCTGAAAAGGGGAAAAAGAGCCCCTCTTTTCGGGCTCTTTCACCAGATGCAATCGTTGCCTGTCATCCTCAGTCTATATGCAATCTAACAATCTCTCATTTTGTTCATTTATACGTTACGGCAATCGCAGAATGACGGCTGCTGCCATTTCTCTCGTTACGGACATCTGCGGCATAAACGAATCCTGATAGCCGATGATATATCCGTTTTCTGCTACGGTTTCAATGTATGGCACATAGGCCGCATCGATTCCGGTCAGATCCGTATAATCCGAAGCGGTTCGAGTAGACTCCAGCTTCAGCGCCTTGGCAATCCAGGTCGCCATTTCTGCTCTCGTAATGGCTTCCTGTCCACGGAAGGCCATATCGGCCTGCACATATCCGGCTTCCAGCGCCGCAGCAGCTTCATCCGCATACCAGGCATTCACCGGTACATCTGGCAACATCCCTTCCGAAAATGTTGCCGCAAAGCCCAGAGTTCGATTCAGGAGCGCTGCAAATTCAGCTCTGGTGAGTGATTGCTTCGGAGCAAACACCAGTTTATCCGCTCGAACGCCATACAGCCATCCCCGTTTAACTGCTTCTTCCACAGATTCATAGGCCCAGGCTGCGATCTCCTTATGATCGGTGAACTGCGCAGCACGGGAAGGAGCAACATGTAGCGTGCCGGTTTCCTTAATCACCTTGGCGCCTGTATCGCGGTAAGCTTGAACTTCCCAATTGAAAGTTCCCGCTTCCATCTCTGTAAAAGCAGCGATTCCCTGCTCGTCGGTGGTCACGAACTTCTCGCCCATCCACACATCCACCCCGGCTGCAGGAGTAACAACAGGCACACCTTGCTCCCAGTCCCAGCTCTGCTGCCGGACAGTGAAGGTGACCGCATCGCCTGCCTGTGGAACCGCTGGCTGAATGGCCACATCAGCAATCTTTGCTGTACCATGGTTGTAATAGACAATCAGTTCATCACCTGCCATTAGCGAAAAATCGGCCATCGCCCCATAGGTGCTCTCCGGCACATAGGACCCATCCCGCTTCACCGCATAATTCCAGCCGTCCCATCCGCCATACTTTCCCTGCTCCAGGTCATCTATGGCGGTTACATAGGTGCCGAACGAGGAGTCTGCCACTTCATACGCCACATCTGCTTGCTCAAGAGCGGCTTCCAGCGCCTCCAGTGCATCGCCTGCCATTACTGCCTGCTTCGTCAACGTCCGGTCGGTCGTTTCTACCCGCACATGGACGGGAACCGTTTCCGGTGCAACTTGCAGCGTCGTCCGGTAATTAATCGCGGCCCATGATGAATCGTCCGCTTCCGTTCTCACTTCAACCGTATGCTGGCCTGCTGCCAATCCAGTTGCCTGAATCTGTCCCTGTTCATTCGTGTTCCATTGTTTGCTGCCGATCTTCACCTGCGCATCTGCAAGCGGCTGCGCCTCATAGCGGCTTTCTTCCCAATTCCACACCTGTCTCTCTACAGTAAGAACCGCATCCTGCCCGGCCTGAATCATGTCCGGTGCCTGTACGGAAGTCAGTCCGGTTCCGATATTGTAATAGACGTACAACTGATCCCCATCTTGCAAATGGAAATCGGCCATCGCCAGAAACTGATTGCCTGGCAGCCACTCTCCACTACGCTCAATCGCGTAATTCCAGCCGTCGTAGCCGCCATATGTCCCTTGCTCCAAGCCATTGATCATGGTCACGTAAGCACCGAAGGAGGAATCCTGGATGGTATACGGCCAATTCTCCAGCTTCAACGCATCCTGCAACGCCTCCAGTGCCTCTACTGCCTCAACCTCACTGGTTGCCGACCATAGCTGCGGACCAGAGATATGCACCACGACATCTGCCTCAGCCAGCCCTTCATACAGTCCTGGCTGCTCCTGCAGATACAGGGTGTAGGCCGTGAGAGCCAAAAACGCCTGTTCGGTGGCCATGTCATTACCGACTTCTCCCTGAACGTGTGCATATTGTCCCGAATCGGTACGGTAAGACAACAGCTGTTCGATCAGACTGACGCCGTCTCGTGAAAAGCGCTCACCAGCCGGATCTATGCCGACGGAAGCCAGGCCAATCACAGCCTGGGCAATACTTTCCGAAGCGGTCTTGTTCTGGAATCCGTCTGCCAGCCATTGCTCATCCAGCCACTGTACACCGCGATCCATCGCGTCCTGTACGCCCGCATAGGCATCGAACCCGCTGAGCGCGGACAAGGCCATCCCGGTCATATCCGGATCACTGTCTCCGTCTACGGTCAAGGACCAGCCGCCATCTTCATGCTGCGCCTGTACCAGCCAGTAGACCAGTTTCTCCACGTTCCAGTCCAGCTGTTCAGAAGTGGCCATCTCCGGGTAGCCCATGGCTTGCAGGGCTATCAGGGCATACATGACCCCGTTTGTCCCCTGTTTCGTCATCCCTTCGTGCGACAGCAGATCCTTCAGCAACGGATAGCCGTATACCTGTTCGTCCTCCCAGCCGCTAGCAACTAGGGCAATCAGGGTTTTCTCCAGATCCGTTACCAGCCGATACTGGCCTCGTTTCTCAACCACAGATGCAAGGATATGTGCCTGATAATTCGAAGGCAGCGTGTATCCGGCACGTACGAGTCCTGCTGCGGCCCATGGCGAAAGCGGCTCCTTTTTCTCCAGCATACCCGCCACTTGTGCCAGGCTTTCCTCTACCTGCTTGTGTACGGATGCGGCTGACTGATCAGAAGCCGCTCCGATTGCAGCGGTGGACAGGGTGCTGATCATCAGCAACATGACCATCCAGCCTGCTATCATTTTTTGAAATGCGTGTGTTCTCATCCTTTGTTTCCCCTCTCTCCATTGTGCTGCCTCAAAAAGACATAAAAAAAACTTCTCCTGTGCGGGAGAAGAATGTTCATCCAATATGCAGTGGCCGCGCGTTTGGAACAAAGATCCTCACGCTCTAACCGTCACCTGTCACGGATTGAACACCCTCCTATTCCTCGTAGGATTTGCTGGTGTTGCATACACAAGGCAGGTCTCCTGACTCAAGCATCATCGTTCTGCTGCTGTCTTCCCGCTTCAACCAGTTTGTTGAAACAGTGACGTGCATGCAGCGAACTGCTCTATTACAGTGGCGGGACCGTGTCGGATTTTCACCGAACTTCCCTTTTAAGCGCAATGATGCAATCCGGAGGATCACATATTTGCGGCACCTTGTCTATTTGGCTATGAATCTAGCATTTTCGTTTATCTTGATCTTGACTTGTCTCATCGTAGCATGGACTGTGCTATTTGTCCAACTCCTGCCTGATCCGTGCATGTACACGATCCGGAAGCTCCGCAGACTCTTCCTTGGTCAATTCTGCCGTTTCGATCGGAGGGGTGAAGATCACTTCTACCTGCTGATGCTTGTTCAGCTTTCCATCCTGCAGCAGCCGATAAGAATTCTTGATTACGACCGGTACAACGGGCGCTTTGGCTTTCAAGGCAAGCTTGAAGCTGCCCGCTTTGAAATCTTTCAATTCACCCGTCTTGCTCCGCGTTCCCTCAGGGAAAATAATCATATTATAGCCGTCTCGCAAAACCTGAGCCCCTTCGTTAATCGCTTTCAAGGATTGCCTCGGGTTGCTTCGATCCATGAAGATACAATGGATATAGCTCATCCAGTTCCCGATAATCGGCATTTTTTCGAGTTCCTTCTTGGCAATAAAACCGGATGGTGCCGGTACCGCGTGCATAATAATCGGGATATCAAAGATGGCCTGGTGATTGCTGACAAACAAGACGGATTGATCCTTCGGGACGTGTTCCAGCCCCTTCACGACGACCTCTGACTGAATCAGTTTGAATATATAACGGGACCAGTCCTTGGACTGACGATAGGCAACGGCTGTGCTGCCCGCGATGTCTCCCTTTTTACTTAATCGTTTCGCTTTGAAATAGTTCGGCAATGTCGTCACCATATAACCGGAAAAGCGAGCAAGATAGAGCAGGTTTTTCAGTTTCAAAACAAGACTCCTCTCTGGTTCTTAAGCCTGATACCAGAACTATTATACTGTACTCCCTACCGGTTGAAAAGAGGAAGTGTCTTCTGGCAGCTTGATGATAAAGTGGGTTCCGATGTTCTTCTGGCTCAGTACCTCGATCTTTCCGTTCATCGCCTTGATAATCTGGAAGCAGACCATCAGACCCAGGCCCGTACCGTTTTCCTTGGTGGTGTAAAAGGGCATGCCCAGCCTTTTGACTTCCTCCGGACTGAGTCCAATCCCGCTGTCCTGAATCTCGATCCAGATCTTGTCTTCCTTCCGATAGGCGGTGATATGCACGGCTTCCCCTTCCGGACTGGCTTCGATGGCGTTCTTGATCAAGTTGATCAGCACCTGATTCAGCTTCTCAGGTATGCCGGAAACGAGCATTTTCTCTTCTACTTCATAGGTAATAGAGATATTATTCAGCATGGCGAAGGAGGAGATAATCTCCATGACGGACTGAATCTGTTCGCCGATATTGATCTTTTCTTGCTTCTCCAGTCTCGGTCTGGCGAGGGTCAAGTAATCATTGATAATACTTTCAGCCCGGTCCAGCTCCTGAATCATCAGCTTCAAATATACCTTTTTACTGTCCGGCACGAAGGCTTCCCTATCAAAAATTTGCATAAAACCGCGAACAACCGTCATCGGATTGCGAATTTCATGGGCGACGGATGCCGCCAGGTGACCGATAATGTTCAATCTCTCGGCTTTCTGAATCTCCAGTTCCATCAGTTGCTTCTCCCGGATGTTCTCGACCATGTGAATAATCATCCAGATGGAAATCATGCTCACCAGCGGATAGAGGATATACAGGATAGCCGATTCTGTCGTCATCACCGCGCCCCGATACATCGACATGACGTACAGATTATACAGACTATGGAAGATCGCAGCCAGACAGATCAGTGTCGTAAAGAAAGAGATCTTCAACAGTCGGTTGGCATCTGGATAACGTCGCTGGAATAGATAGGTAAACAGCAGGACAAATCCGTTATTGAGCATGGCAAACCAAAGGTCCTGGGCCGAAACAACCAGCTTAAACACGATAAGGGAGAAGAAGGCAATCGCTCCGGCGGCCCATCCCCCATACAGAAAGGAGATGACCAGCGGAACACTGTACAGCTCGAAGAGGAGATCCCCCTGTACGGAAACGGGGAAGATGATACACAGCAGAATGCCGAGACTGCATACGAGACCGACAAGATGATAGCGGCATTTCCCCTGTGTCTGCAAACTGTTTTCCCGAATCCAGAAAGCTTGCAGTACAAACACAGGAAATAAGACAATTAATACTTGCAGCAGTAAATCCTTCACACTCGACAGGATCTCATTCAGCAATGTCCATTCCATAGCATTACCCCTTGAATTGCAATTGTCTTCCTCATTCTATCATGTTATTTTACAAAAAATGCACATTTCAAGAAATGCACATTCCAAAATCAACGCTCAAATCCGCAGATTCTGCGATGCGGAAATATCAAAATGGTATGAAGTTCTTCCCTATGACCTACTGAAATTCCTGCCTGAGGATCAAGGAATCTGTGAAATCAGCAAAAAAAGGGCAGCTTAAGTGCCCTTTTTGCCAGGATGAGATGCTTATATTTTGAAGATGCCGGAAACCTCGAGAATCAAGGCAACTTGTCCGTCGCCCAGAATCGTCGCACCCGAAATGCAAGGCACGTCCCCTACATAACGGCCGAGGGATTTCACCACGATGTCCTGGTTGCCGATCAGTTCATCCACGACCAGCGCGACCCTTTTTTCCGCCATGCCCAGAATGACGATCGATTTGTGTGTCTTCGTCTGGACGGGTTCATCGATGCCAAAATGCTGATGAAGACTGATAAGCGGATAAATTTCCTCACGAATATGGATCACAGGCTGACCCTGCAGCCACTGGATCTCATCTGCTGCGACTCTGACACTCTCCATGACGTGATTCATCGGCACCACGTATTTCCGATCCACCAGCTTGACCATCAAGCCGGGAATAATAGCGAGTGTAAGCGGCAGCTTGATCTTGAACTTCGTCCCCTGTCCGACGGTAGAGGCAATATCGATAATGCCGTTCAGCTTCTCGATATGAGATTTGACGATATCCATTCCGACCCCTCTGCCGGACACGTCACTCAGCTCGGCCGAGGTAGAGAAGCCCGGACGGAAAATAAGCTGAATCGATTCTCTCTCGGACAGTCCCTCTGCTTCCTGTTCACTGATGACCCCTTTTTGGACGGCGGATTGACGAATGCGGTCCGGATCGATTCCCTTCCCATCATCCTCCACGACAATGACGACCTGGTTCTCCTCCTGGGATGCCCGGATCGTCAGCCTGCCCTGTGCAGACTTGCCGGCTGCAACTCGCTGTGCGGGCAATTCCAGTCCGTGATCGAGCGCATTCCGGATCAAGTGAATGAGCGGATCACTGATTTCCTCGATAACCGTGCGGTCCAGCTCGGTCTCGCCTCCCAGCAGCACGACTTCCACTTCCTTGTCCAATTTCTTGCTCAGATCACGAATCATGCGCGGAAAGCGGTTGAACAATTGATCAATCGGCAGCATTCTCACCTTGGTCACCTGATCCTGCAAGTCTTCAATGACGCGGGAGAAATGATCCGAGATTTGTTCAAGCTGAACGATGGAATCATCGTTGCGATACCGCTGGTTAAGCGTGTGCTCGACCTGCTGCAGGCGTGTCTGGTCAATGACCAATTCTCCGACGAGATTCATGAGATTTTCCAATCGATCCACGTCCACTCGAATCGTCTGCTTTTTGTGGACAGACATGCCTCCTGCTGAGCCTGAGATGGAAGCCGAGCTGGTTTCCTTGGAAGCCGCTTCCTTCCGCTCGATGCTACCCAGCTCTATCCCCTCGACCCGATTGACCTTGACCGTGTCCACGTCTGTCATGGTTTGCAGTTTGGTCTGTATAGACGCTGCCGTGCCCTCACAGGCATATAGGCCAACCAGTTCGTTTCCGACTGATTCTTCCATGGTGAGCAGTTCATCCATAGCCGGATGAGTCAGCACCCACTCACCAGAAGCGGCCATTTCGTTGTAGATGATTTGCATGCGTGCTTCCTTCATCAGACAGTCCGATTTTACATGCAGCTCGATGACATACACGTGCCAGCCCCGTTGCTCGTACTCCTGGATTTTCAGCTGCTCATCCAGACTGAGCCCACGGTGATAGGCCGTACCTGATCCTCCGATCGATTCCATCGAATCGGCGACGTCTTCGTCAGCACCCTTTCTCACTGGATCAGAAGATTGAACGGATGAAGATGGAGAAGTCGGTTCCTGTGCCGATGATGCAGGTTGAATAAAGGACTGCAACTTGCTCACCAGCTGCGCAATAGACAGATATTCTTCCACACCTTGCTCAACCTGCTTCTTCAAAGTATGCAACCCATCGGTACATTCGAACAGCAGATTCGTCAAGCTGTCCGTAACAGTGAGCTGATTGGAGCGCACCTTGTCGAGGACATGCTCCATCGTGTGCGTCAATTCCTTGATTTCCTCGTAGCCCATGACGGCGGAGGAGCCTTTCACTGTATGCGCAGCGCGAAACAAAGTTCTCACTGCCTCTCCAGGCTCTTCTCCCCGTTCCAGACTCAGCACCTGCTCGTCCATAAGCTGAAGCTGTTCATCGAATTCTTCCAGAAACATATGTTTGAGTTCTGCCATGTCGAATGACATTTTCTTCACCTCACTGATGGAGCACTTCCTCTAGTTTTAATATCCCGACCAGTCCGTCATCTGTCACACCGACGCCACTCAGAAACTCGCCACTGATATCGTCCGATTGCACCGGCGAAGGCTGAACCTGTGAAAAATACGTGACTTTATTGACTTTATCCACGACAATCCCGACGGTGTCGTCTTCAAGGTTGACCACGACAATCCGGGTCGCCTTGTCATAGGGCAGTTCCGGCAAGCCAAATCGGTTCCGCAGACTGATCACCGGCACGATGATGCCCCGGAGATTGATGACACCCTTAATATGAGGACGACTGTTCGGAATCTGCGTAATATCCTGAATTTTAATAATTTCGTGGATATCCTGAATCATCAGCGCGTATTTTCCGTCATCCACGGTAATTTCTACATATTGGTGGCTGTGTGCCTCTGACACGGTCACCCCTCCTTCCATCACTTACTTTACTCCCTGCACAGGATGCTGAATATGCCCTTATTTCAATTTGAAATGATTAATCAATTCGTTCAGTTCTTCTGCCAGGGTGGCCAGTGATTGTGAGGCATGGGCCGTCTCTTCTGCACTTGCCGCAGACTGTTCGGTAGCCGCTGCAATGTTCTCAACGGTCTGCAGAACTTCCGTAGACTGTGCAGCCTGTTCCTCACTTGCAGAAGCAATTTCCACTACTTTGCCGGAGGTATCGTGGATCATATGTACAATACCAGCGAATGCCTTGCTGGATTCAGCCGAAGATTGAACGCCCTTCTGAACCGCCTCGGAGCTCGAATGTGTGCTTTGCTGCATCTTCTTGATGAGGGCTGCAATCTGCTTGGTCGCATCGCTGCTGCGTTCTGCCAGCTTGCGGACTTCATCCGCCACTACGGCAAATCCCCTGCCCTGATCTCCTGCGCGCGCGGCTTCAATCGCCGCGTTCAGTGCGAGCAAATTGGTCTGTTCGGCAATATCATCAATCATCTCGATAATGTCTCCGATCTGATTGGCATCTTCCCCGAGTTTCAGCATATGTTCATTCACCTGAAGCAGGTCTTCCTTGGACTGATTCAAAATGCTATCGCCTTCGTTGGCTGTTTTGGCAGTCTGTTCAAATATCTCAGCCGCTGATTCAGCATGGATCGCAACCGAGTTGATAGCCTTGGACAGTTCGGTCAATAACTCATTGACGTTCTGTGTATGCTTGGATTGATCCATGCTCCCCGATGCGATCTGCTGGGTACTGGATGAAATTTGCTGACTGCCTGCAGCGACGCTTTCGGCAGACAGCTTCACTCGTTCAACAAGCGCCCTCAGGTTATGCTGCATGTCATTGACGGAATTAGCCAGTGTGCCCAGCTCATCCTTTGTCGTAATCACCAGTGGAGGATGACTGAGATCCCCTTCGGCAATTTTTCCGGTTGCATCGACGACGTGCTGTATATTTCGAATAATCAATCGGATCATCCACAACCCAACTACAATGGCTGCGGCCAAGGACACCACGGATATGACGATCATGCTCGTCACCGATTGATTGACGCGATCTTCATTGACATGCATTTCTTCCGCTGCGTACATCTCCAGTCCTTCACCGATCACGTTGAGATGCTGCCTAGCATCCTCGAACAGTGTCATTTGCAACTCTGCGTCATACTCACCGATTTGCCCAAACAACCCTTCATTCCCCGTCATCCAGGCTTGAATCTTCTCCTGGAACAATTGGAAATGCTCGGTTAATTCTTGACTGGAACTACCCTGGTATTCACCCAGGCCGTGTGTGTTGCCATTGACCAGTTCTTCGGCCTGCTGAACCCGATCGAGTACCTGCACCATGTTCTCATCATAGGATTGTTGAAGTTCCTCCTGATTGACGGCTCCTTCCCATTGATAACGATCCATCGCTTCCAGCGCCTGATACAGATCACGGTCTCCGTTGAGAATCAGGTTGCTGATCTGAAAAGTCTGGGAATAGAGGGAATAGACGAGATCCTTGTATACCTGATTGAGACTGTTCGCCCCAATTGTGGCGGCAACGATGAGGGCAATGAGCGGGATGACAAACATGGTCATCATTTTTTTCCTGAGTGTAAAACTGTTTAGCATATGGAATCCTCCTGTTGATCATAATTGGACGAGATGATGGACGATCTCGTGAAAGCGGACAAAGGCGGCATTTGGTCAAATTGCTTCTTGATCGCTACGATTTGGGGCTTGATATGTACGAATAACTGGACCAGTTCAGGGTCAAAGGCGATCTCGCTCTGTGCTTCAATCTCCTCAAACGCATCATCCACCTCCCATGCCTGCTTATAGGGTCGATCTGAGACCAGGGCATCAAACATGTCACAGATGGCCGTAATTCGACCATATAAGGGAATTTCATATCTTTTCAGTCCAAGCGGGTACCCGCTGCCGTTCCATTTCTCGTGATGTGTAAGGGCGATTGTTTCGGCCAGCTGTATCACCTTGCTGGAGCTGTTGGACAGCAAATAGGCTCCGAGTTTCGTATGCCATTTCATGGTCTGCCATTCTGCTTCGTTGAGCTTTGATGGCTTCATCAAAATATGATGGGGTATACCGACTTTGCCAATATCGTGGAGGGTGCTGGCATAACGAAGCAGCCTGCACTGCTGAGGGTCAAGACCTGCTGCCTTTCCCAGTTCCTCTGCGTACAGACTCATTCGCTTGATATGCATCCCCGTGTTGTCGTCATACATGCTGGCTACGAGCCCGAGACGGTCCAGAATCTCAATCTGTGCATTCTCGGCATGTTGCTTCTGCTCCTGTACGAGTCGCTCCAGTTGTTCGTTCGCCGTCTGCAATTGGTCACTCATCAGCTTGATCTTCAGGGCGTGTTCAATCCGCAGCATCAACTCTGCCTGATCGAATGGCTTGCCGATAAAATCATCAAATCCAAGCTCCAGTGCTTTCAGCTTGTTGTCCCGATCATCTGCTGACGTCATCATCAGCACCGATATTCGCTTCAGATCGCTTCCTTTGATCTGTTCAAACAGATCGAATCCGTTCAAATAGGGCATGTTCAGGTCAAGCAGAACAAGATCCGGCTGGCAAAGTTCTATAAGAAGCATGACTTCTCTGGCATCGCTCGTTGCACATACATACGGAAACCCGTGGTGCTCCAAAATTCGGCACAGTAATCGAACATTGGACTCATGGTCATCCACCACCATGATTTTTGCATGCCTCATGTTGATTTCCTGCATCCGAATCCCTCCGATCGTGCCAATAAATTCAATATAAGATAGTTCCAAGTACCTGTCGAATCGAAAAATGTCGATTCACGTTGGGAATTTGGGCTTGTACATACGCGTTTCAGGCTATTCAGACATGCCATGATGCCGTTGGAGCACGTCACAATTTCAATTTGGAAATAGGAATTTCCGCACATTTGTCGAATTGATTTGTAGTAAGCATGATTCTACTTCTGACAGCATGAACAAGGCAGGGAGGCGAGAAGATGGAAGTGCAAGAACAATGGGGCATCCATCATTACATGGAACTGTTCGATCAGAGTGAGGAAATCAATTATTTGCTGGATCGGCACGGGCATTTTTTATATGTGAATAAACGCGCAGAGAATATCTCTGGCTTCAAGGCCGATTCGATCATCGGCAAATCCTTCACCCAATTGATTACCGAACAGGCGCTCCCGCAAACGGTTGATTATTTTCAAAAAGCCGTCCAGGGCCTGCCCCAGCATTTTGAAACCCAGCTACGCCACAGGCAAGGTCACGAAGTCGATATCTCGGTCTCGGTCATTCCGGCCATTCGGGACGAACAGGTGGCATTTATTATCGGGATTACGAAGGACATTTCAGAACGCGTTTACTCCAGCAAACGACTCAAAATCAGTGAAGCACGCAATCAGGCTATACTCGATGCTGCACTCGACTGTATTGTCATCGTGGATGATGAAGGCAAAATTCTGGAATTTAACTCGGCAGGAGAGAAAATATTCGGTTACCGGAAAGACGAGGTACTCGGTACCTATATGAAAGATATGCTGCTCCCCCCTTATTTGCGAGAGCCCTATGTAAAAGCGATGGACGCCTACAAACAGACGGGAGCGCACGATATTCTGGGGAAACGGATGGAGGTTAATTTCATTCGATCCTCGGGCGAAGAATTTCCGGTGGAATTGGCTGTAACGGTTGTAATGGTAGAAGAAAAGCCGATATTCACCGCCTATATTCGCGATTTGACTGACAAGAAATTGGCCGAGACCCGCATTCGGGAAACCCAGGCGCAGTACCATTCCGTAGTCGATACGATCAAGGAAGTGATCTTCCAGACGGATGAGCAAGGCAGGTGGCTGTTTCTCAATCCGGCCTGGGAGGAGATTACGGGCTACACGATAGAGGAGAGTCTGGGGCAGATCTGTCTGCAATACGTACACCCGGATGATCGGGAGATGAACTTGAAACTGTTTGAGCCGATGCTGACCGGATTGAAAACGGAATGCCGGCATGAAATCCGGTACGTAACCAAAAAGGGCGGCTTTCGCTGGGTAGAGATATACGCGGCGCTAAATGTGGATGAACATGGCGCGATTAAGGGGACTTCCGGTACGCTGATGGATATTACGGAACGCAAAAAAATGGAGGCCTCCCTCATCCTGGCCAAGGAAGAAGCCGAAACGTCCAGCCGGGCTAAATCTGAATTTCTGTCCAGTATGAGCCATGAGCTTCGCACTCCGATGAATGCCATTTTGGGGTTTGCCCAGTTGCTGGAACTGTCAGATCTGTCTGCCTCCCAGCAGCAGGACATTGCCGAAATTATGAAAGCTGGCAATCATCTGCTTGATCTGATCAACGACGTGCTGGACTTGTCCAAGATCGAAGCGGGCAAAGTCTCGCTTTCCATGGAACCGGTGGAGGTAAAAGAACTGGTCATGGACTGTATCGCCCTTATTCAGTCGACCGCTGCCAAACGGAACGTCGAGCTGGTCCTCTCACCGGAAAAATGCCGGGACATCTATGTGTATGCGGATTATACCCGACTGAAGCAGACCTTGCTGAATATTCTGTCCAACGCCGTCAAGTACAATGTCGACGGAGGAAAGGTCTACTTACGATGCGGGACAACGGAGCAGGGGAGATTCAGATTCTGGATTGAGGATACCGGACAGGGCATGGCCGAAGATCAACTCAAGCAAATCTTCGAGCCCTTTTACCGCATCCACCCGAACTCCAATGTGGAGGGAACCGGGGTTGGACTCAGCATTGCCAAACGCATGATGCAGTTCATGGAAGGCGATATCGGGGTTTCCAGCCAGCTTCACAGCGGATCAACCTTCTGGATCGAACTAAATTATGCCCGGTCTCCTCTGCTGGAGCCAAGACCTGATCCCTATCGCCTGACGCTGACATACCAAGAGCCCAATCACGCACTCCAGCCCACCCTGCTGCCTTATACGGTGCTGTATATCGAGGACAACAAAGCAAATATGCTGCTGGTGCAGCGCATTTTCGAAGCCTATGCCCATGTCAGGCTCATCTGCGCACCGGAAGCCCTGATCGGCATCGAATTGGCCGAGATCGAGCAGCCTGATCTCATATTGATGGATATTCATCTGCCGGGGATGAGCGGTTTGCAGGCCATGCGAGTTCTGCAATCTCAGCCGTCCACCCAACATATTCCTGTCATCGCCGTCAGTGCGAATACGATGTCCAAATCGATCAAACAGGCCGAAGCCTATGGCTTCAAAGACTACATAACGAAACCCATCGATGTGCCTCAACTGCTGGAAGCGATCACGAGAATCCTGCACACGGATCAGACATGTCCAGCAGCGGACTCAGAAACATCAAGACTTTAACCTTGCGTATTGAGGGAGGATTACATATGGATGAAATGAAAGTCATCATTGCGGAGGATCACGAATCATCCAGGCACATTTTATGCAGATTGCTCGAGCCCATTCCATACCTTACACTGGCCGGTCAGGCTGAGGACGGGGAAGAACTGGTCCAGCTCGTGAAATTAAAGGACCCGCAGCTGGTCATTGTCGATATCAGCATGCCCAAGCTCAGTGGTCTGGAAGCAATCAAACAATGCGTGGAAATCGCGCCTCATTTGAAGGTGGTCTTCATTACCGCCCATGATGATTATGCCCTGCAGGCCTTTGATGTGTCTGCCGTTGACTATATTGTCAAGCCCTATCAAAAAGACCGCCTGTACCAGGCGGTCGAGAAATCCAGACAACTGTTGAATGTTCAGCAGGAGCCGCGTCAAGGACGGACGTCATCCCCACACTCGAAGACAAACCGACTCGTGTTCCGAAGCGGAACGACCACTCACTTTATCCCGGTTGCCGATCTGATTTTTGTGGAGAAGCATAATCGAAAATGCATCCTGCATACGATCAGCGGAATGTACGAGATCAATGATACATTGGGGGCCCTGACAAACAGGCTGGACAACCGATTTATCCAGTCCCATCGCTCATATCTGATCAATCTGGAATATATCTATACGATTCAATCAGCCGGGGATACGCATCTGGTCTATTTCCGCCAGTACGATCAGTCCGCCTATATTTCAAAAAGCAAGTTGAATGAAGTGCTGGACATGCTGGAGAATCAAGCCTGACGAACTTACTTGATATACTTTTTGGCTTTTTCCAGGGCCTCGTCCTCGGTCTTCCCCGTTACATATCGTCCGTTAATATAAATAAACGCATAGCGCGCGCACGGACCACAGTACGACTTGCAGCCAACCTTCACCTCGGCATCGGGGACGAGCTTGGCCAGTTTTTGTTGGGTAGTCTTCATAGACATATGCTTGCATTTATCGCAAATTCGAATATCATTCGCCATTCTGTATTCCTCTCTATTCTTGCAGATGTAAACTCTCACTATTGTATAGAAAGGAACGGGGAAAATCAATGCTGACGAACTGGCAGGTACCGACCAGTCGGCTTGCTCAAGGGCTCAGCCCTTCTACCATAAGGGGCAAGACCTGCTTGTATATGCGATTGAAGGCTTCAATGGGCAGCGGATTTTGTCCAAGACCCGCTTCGACGGTAAAGCCCGGCTTGCGGAAATCCTGAATGAACCAATCCTTGTAGCCCGCATCACTTCCCGTGAGCTTCACAGCGCGATATCCGCTCACGCTGGCAAACCGATCCGCCAGTTTCTCAGACTCCGGTGGCTCCAGATCACGGTAATTCCAATAAATCTCTTCCCCTTGTGTATGAAAGGCGATGGCCAGCGACAACGGCAGGTTGCGCGTCAGCAGGGCCACCGCAATCGCCTCGGGCTCGGTCAAGGGTGCGGTACCCACATAATCTCGGGGACCCGGACCTGCCGGGGATCGCCTTTTCTTCTCCTCTTCCCAGTTGGCCGGATACTGGTCATTGAGATCCACTCCCCGGATGTTGGCCTTCCAGCCACTGAAATCCAGGGAATTCTCATTCCAGGCCAGCAGTTGCTGATAATAAGGATGCTGCGGTGTGAGTCCGTCCTGAACGAGCTCGACGCCGTCCGGATTGACCATCGGCACGATCCACAGGCTGGTCTGATTGTAGAGCGCATTGGCTGAACGGCCGCCGATGGAGGTGCCGTTCTCCACGGCTTGTGCATAGTCTTCCAGAAATTTCATCAACAGGACCGTTGTGATCCATTCATTGGCATGGAAGGAGCCGTTGTAGTGAACGTGAACGGGACCTTGCCCGATCTTGATGAGCGGAAGCCGCTTCCCCATCACACTGGCTCCGATATCGGTCACTTCCAGGAAGGGATAGCGCTGCTTCAGCAGACGGATATCATTCATCATCTCCTGATAGCCATAGTCTGTCTGGGTGTCCACGATGCCGCTGCCAGCTCCAGGTGGAATCACGATAGTCTGTCCAATCTGAAGAGACTGAGGAAGAATGCCCGGGTTGGCTGCCAGCAGACGCTGCAATGAAACATTCATGCTCATCGCAATGCTGTAGAGGGTATCCCCCTGTTGAATCACATAGTATTGATTCATGCGACCCGGTATTTGGATCACCTGGCCGGGTACCAGGCGCGCTGGATTGCTCAGCTGCGGATTGATGGCAATGATCGACGGCATATTGACGCCAAATCTTCTTGAAAGCCGATACAGGGTATCGCCTTGTTTGACTACATAATTAAAGGACATGGTCTGCGTATCCCTCCTGATCGTATTCCTCTGCCATATATATGCGATGGTGAAATAAAAAAGCACCCAGGCAGGAAAATGCCTCGGTGCTTGTCATGATTCCGGGAGCATGCAGACGCTCCAGGGATCATGTAGACGCTCTAGGGATCATGTAGACGCTCTAGGGATCATGATGTCGATCTAGGAATCATGAAGTCGATCTGGGAATCGTGAATACGGTGAACGAAATCTCAGGGTTACATCATATTGGAGACAGGCCAGGTAACAGGCGTGACCTGCACGTCCTCATGAAGCCAGATTTGTACAATCTTGCGGAACATTTTCGGGTCTCCGCTGCAAAAAAACTGGTGCTGCGGCACTTCCAGCGACTGGGCCAGCAACTGCTTGTGGCTAAGGATGGTGCTAATTTCCCTGGCCGTCTCTTCCGCGGAGTTAATCAGTTCTACCTCCGGCCCCATCACTTTGGCAATGGTGGGCTGGAGAAATGGATAGTGCGTACAACCCAGCACCAGGCAATCGATCGGATACGTTTTCATGACAGAGAGGGTATCGGCCACAACCTCCGTCGCCTGTTCCGAATCAAAGAGTCCCTTCTCCACCAAGGGTACGAAGGCCGGACAAGCCAGGCTGTACACTTCGATTTGGGGAGACAAGGCATGCAAGGCCCGCTTGTAAGCACCGCTCTGAATGGTGCCTTCCGTTCCAATGATGCCTACCATCCCGGTCCGGGTATGTGTGATTGCAGAACGGGCACCAGGTTCAATGACACCGACGACTTCCACATCGACGGCAGCACGAATGTCATCGAGCGCAGCTGCGGTAGCTGTATTGCAGGCAATGACGATCATTTTCGGATTATACTGAAGCAAATAGTCTACAATTTGATGGGTAAAAGCGCGCACTTCATCAGCTGAGCGGGGTCCGTACGGCGTTCTTTCTGTATCACCGAAATACATGACTTTTTCTTTCGGCAGCTGACGCATAATCTCTCTCGCTACCGTCAGACCGCCTACTCCTGAATCTAAGATGGCTATCGGTCGATGCACGTACACCGCTTCCTTTACTAGTTATTCAAACGACTTTCCTTACCTACTTTATGACAAAGCAAGCGAAAAGGTACGTTCATTTGTCCACAGGGTTTATACTTGTCCGGTTTTTGCAGCCCGATAGGTCAGCAACAGGACAAGGGTGATGAGGGTAAATCCGATGAATGCCAAGAACGGGATGGTCACAAATCCGAAATAATTGACATAGGCTTCGTTGCACTTGATTAGACCGGCACAAGCTCCGGCACGTTCATGGAAAAAGGCTACCTTCTGCGTCAGGTAGTGATACATGGAAAAGCCCATTCCGAGCATGGATAATGGCAGGGTGTACATGATGACGCCCAAATCCTTCCGAACGGCTGCGATGGCGAACCACAACACTAGCGGGTACATGAGAATGCGCTGGTACCAGCAATATTCGCAAGGAATGAATTCACGCAACTCCGAATAATAAAGAGAGCCCAGTGTGGAGATGAGGGCCACCATAAACGCGAGATACAACCCGTTCTGTTTCATATATTCGTTCCACCGACTGGATGAAGGTCGGTCCGTTGATCCGTTCATTTCTCATACCTCCTGTATGTACCCGTTCAGCGTATCGCTTAAACGCAAACCAGTCCGTGCCCGTCTTGGCCGGAGTGACTGACTCTATTATGCCGGATATTGCAAGAAAAAGAAATGAAAAAAATCCCCTTCCATTGCCCGTATCAGGCAGGAAAGGGATGCGTGTTTCAATCACCGGAAGGTCTGGGACAGGAATGACCTGACAGGAAGGAGGGGAAGTGAATGTTGATTTCAAATTCGATGCGGGAAGTCTCTACGATCACTTCATGCCGCTCCTGGTCATACCGCCAGCTATCTCCCTGTTGCTCAAGCCCTTCAACGGATTGTGGCGTTCTTGGCAAATGTCTGACTGTCAGCTTCCATTTCTTGACCGATGCCGCATCCTCGCACGTATGGGTACGAGAGACGCTGAATGAAAGGCGATCTTCTGTCTGGACCCGCTTCAGCTCAAACATCTGACTGGCTCCTGACTCATAATCGTAGGTCTGCCGGTCATCCTCATAATACGATGTCGCGCTCTCTCCCGTCCCGTTCGCATACAGCTGGATATGAATCGTATCCCATTGCTGGTATTGCGTGCTTGACGCAAGCTCGGCTTCGGTCCAAATCGCGCCGCCCCGGATATAGATGGGCATCGTATCGAGTGGCGCGGTCGCCAAATGATACTGTCCCCCCTCCAGTTCTTCACCCGTCCAGTAATCCACCCAGCTGCCCTGCGGCAAATAGACGGCTCGTCGCGTCGTATTGGGACGATAGATTGGAGCGATCATCACCTGGCTGCCCACCATCATCTGATCGGACAGTCCATAGGTCTCTGCATCCTGCGGAAATTCCAGCAGGAGCGGACGCAAAATCGGCCAACCCGTGCGGGAAGCTTCATGGAACAGCGAGTACAGGTGAGGAAGCCAGCGATAACGCAGCTCAATGTACTGCTTGCAGATCGCTTCGATCTCCTCTCCGAACTGCCATGGCTCCTGATAGCGAGTCCCATCGAGACTGTGATTGCGGCAATAAGGCGAGAAGGTACCCAGCTGTGTCCAGCGCGCAACCAGTTCGCCAGACGCATGATGGGCAAAGCCCCCGATATCCGTGCCGCAAAACGGGATGCCGGACAGGCCGAGATTGAGGGTCATCGGCATGACCATCGCCAAGTGCTCCCAATAGCTGCGGTTATCGCCTGTCCAGACAGCGGCATAACGCTGAATGCCGGCATACCCTGCCCGCGTCAGCACGAAGGCCCGCTCTCCTTCCAGCAGTTCCCGTAACCCGAGAAAGGTCGCCCGTGACATCAGCAGTCCGTACAGGTTGTGAATTTCTTCGTGCGTGCTGTATCGGCCATCATGCTCATGGATCACATCGAGATCCATCGTTTTACTGTCCACATTGAATATACTGGGCTCGTTCATGTCATTCCAGATGCCGGATATGCCCATGTCCGTGTAATATTGATGCTGGCGCCCCCACCACCGGGCGGCCTCTTCCTTCGTAAAATCGGCAAAGGCGCTCTCCCCCGGCCATACTTCGCCCGTATAAAGGTCACCTTCCAGCTTCTTGCAGAAATAATCGTGCTGAATCCCTTCCCGGTAGACGGAATAGGATGCATCCTTTTTCACGCCTGGATCAACAATCGGCACGACACGAAAGCCCATTTCCACAAGCTCTGTCATCATCTGCTGCGGATCGGGAAACTGTTCCTTGTCGAAGGTAAATACCCTGTACCCATCCATGTAATGAATATCCAGATAAATGACATCGCACGGGATCTGCTTTTCACGAAAGGTACGCGCGATGGTCATGACTTCTTCCTGGCTCTTGTAACTGTAACGAGACTGATGATAGCCGAGCGCCCACAGGGGTGGCATGCTGATCCGTCCTGTCAGCGCCGTATAATGGGTCAGCACCTGCTTCAATTCCTCGTCTGCAATCAGGTACATATCCAGCTTTCCGGTCGAAATCTGAATTTCATACGCGTCTGGCCGATTCCGCAAATCATAGTCGCATTTGCCCGGATTATCGAGAAAACAGCCATAGCTCTGCCCCTGATCAAAATGGACGAGGAACGGTATGGATTGATACAGAGACGGCGTTTCCGGTACATGGGGATCGAACACATCGGAGTTCCACATTGTGTACTGTTCGCCCCGCTTGTTCAAATCCCCCGTCGTTTCCCCCAAGCCGTACAGCTGGGCAGTCGGTGACAGCTCCCCGATACATCGGGTGCCCGTCCGATCCCATTCCAGCTGATGAGCGCCTGTCACCGGCTCTCCATCCGATCGCAAGAGCTGAAAGGACAGCTCAGCACGTGAGACCCGCACGGTGTGCTTCGCTCCGCTCACCCACAGCTCTGTTTCGGTCTCTGTAACGTCCATTACCGGAACTGCCTGTTCCAAGTCCAGCACAGCTACGGTAGCAGACCAGTCAGGCTGCTCCTGCTCAAACAGCTGCACCCGAATGATCTCCTCACTCACAAAGCGAATCGCCAGGTTGGCATGATCCCCGTAGAGCAAAGCGATACCTTGCTCGGGGTCAAAGGTCCATGACTGAAGACGTCCAGGTGTTCTTGCTGGCTTCATGTCCATTTGGGATTTGGGTCCAATGTTGTCGGGATGTATGGTTTCACTTGTCTGCATGGTGTGTCTCTCCTCATCAGGACTTCAGACGAATCTGCAATGACGCTGCTGCACGATCCAGTCTGACGATCCAGTTGTGATGTTGTCTCATCCAGCAGCCGACTGCCAGATCTTCGCTACCGTGAACCATGCGAGCACGCTCGCCATCGATGAAGATCGTCTCCACCTTGTCCAACCCTCTGAAGATGAGGGTAACCGGATGATCGACCGCCAGCCTGCATGTCAAATCGACATGACCTTCGTGCCTGGTTGCCGTGAATGCCGCCTGTTTGCCCAAATCATCCTCGAATGTTTCCTGCAGATGATCTGTGATATACAACATGAAACAAAGCTGCTCGTATTGATCCACGCGGTTGCCGACATGGGAAGCCAGCTGAAGACTGTCATCCAGATTGAGAGCCAGCATGCTGTTCTCCCGCATATAGACCGGAATCTCATCCAGATCTGCTGTTACAGTCTGCCAGGCTTTTCCGTCTCGCACCTCGTGCTCGCCCAGCAGAGATATCCATGATCCGGCAGGGAAATAGACGGATCTCGTAAATTGTCCTTCCTCCACCACAGGGGCTACGAGCAGATGATCGCCAAACATATACTGATCCTCCAGCATCATGCCGCGCGGATCATCCGGAAAACTCACAAACATCGCCCGCATCATCGGCAGACCGGTCCGACTGCTCTTGATGGCCTGATCATAGATATACGGAAGGATGTTCATCCGCATATCCGCATATTGTTTGTACAATCCGATCACTTCGGGCTTGCCTGTCCGCTCGGCAATATTCCAAGGAGTGCGATCCTGGTTGAATTCCCCTTTTGTCTCCGCATGGTATTGCATCACCGGACAAAATGCCGCCATCTGGGTAGAGCGTACGAAGAGCTCCGCCGTCGGAATATCGCCATGAAAGCCACCGAGATCCCAGCCCCAATAAGGGATGCCTGACATGCTGCATGAGAGCCCGGCCCGAATCGAAGCCCGGAAGGCCTCATAGGTCGAGCGCTCATCACCCGCCCAGTGCATCGGGAACTTCTGCGCCCCGCTGTAACCTGCCCGGCTGAAGGTAATGCCGTCTCCGCCCGTTTGCTCCTGAACGAATTCATAGTAGCTGCCGATGTAATCCAATGGATAGCGGTTGCGCAATTCAGCACCAGTGCTGCCATCAGCAAACATCAGATCATCGCCGAAAATACATTCTCCGCCGTCTGTCTTGAATCCGTCGAAGCCAATCTCTTCCGTTAAATAACGCCGTTTCCGGAACCACCATTCCTTCGCCTGCGGATGGCTGAAGTCGATCACCAGACAGTCCTTGAACCAGTTGTATGGAATTCGGTACGGCTGACCATCTGCCATTCGGACATAATAGCCGTTATCCAGCATGGCCTGCTCATCCGCATCCCGTTGTCCGTGGGCAATGCCATACATGTATTTCTGAATCGGAATCTGCCACAGCAGCACTTTCAGTCCATTGGCATGAAGATCGTCCACCATCTGCTTCGGATTCGGCCATCTCCCCCACTCCGGGAACGTGAAGTCCTCATACGTGAGTGCCTCATTTCCGTCCTTCACCTCGTACTGGGCATCGTTGAATATATAGAAGGTAGCCTCATCACTCCACTGCTCGAGTACAAGTACCGTAGAGGGAATCTGATACTGATTCGTCAGGGCGACCTGTTTCTCTACTTCCTGCTGACTGTCCCAGTTGTTGCTGGACATCCAGGGGCCGAACGCCCATTTCGGCGGCAACACGGGCTTGCCGGACACGTTCGCGTACTGCTCCATGATTTGCAGCGGCTGACCGAGAAACAGATTCATATCAGCAATCGGTCGCTGATTGCCCTGCGCCAGGTTCACTTCCACCTCCAGCAAATCTCCGATCCGGGAGCCAAAGCGAAACTTCGTATAATGCATCGTATCGACATACAGGCCATATCCAGCCGAGCTAAGGTAGAACGGATTCGGGATGTAGGTTTTCAAACCCTGGCTGCGATACTCGTTGTACACATAGTTATCCAGCTCCAATCCTCGGTATTCGATGCGGGAAAAACGCTCCCCCATGCCAAATACACGCTCATCAGATTGCAGGTGAAGCCTTACACGCAGCTTGCTCATATGGCCTCTTCCATCCGTCAATACTTCCAGGAAAGAGCCGTTCATCTCCGTGTAGCTTGATACGACAGGCTGCCCCTGCCGCTCAATCTGATACGTCCACCCCGATGCCGCCCGTTCAATTCGGACTGCGTATTCCCCGATCATCCATGACAGTCCCGTTGCCTCTTCCGGCATATGCGCTGTCTGCTGACCGGGTGCCGGCTCGTCGAACGCAATCTGCATACGCACGGAAGCATCTGTACCTGTACCCGTGTGACAGGTCAACACCGGTGACCCCGCATTATCAGATTGGCTGGATGCCGTGTTACCGAACGGCGCAGGTAGCGGTGCAAAATGAATCTTCGCTGCGTCTCCATCGCGGTAGATGGCGGTTACGTCTTCCAGCGGCAGCCATTTCGAGATCTCACACGCATACCATTTGGAAGTGACCTGCTCACCGTCGTCCTCCACCCGGAAACGGTACTGAACCTGATCGCCCCATGCGAAACGGCCCAGAAAAGCTTCCCAATACTGCTCGCCATCGGGCGTGGCCTCCAGCGTCATCGAGATCGCAGGACCCTCCTGTTCATTCACTTTGTATTCTACAAGTACCTGCTGGCTGGCAGAAACCGGTTCTGTCTGCATGCGGATGCGTACCAAATCTGAAGCGAGAGGCTGTCTCGGATACCGCTCATATGGAAAGGTCAGGTACGGATCATCCTTGCCTGTAGGTTCATGCAGAATTTTCACTGCTGACTCGGATGATGCCGCCTGTTCCGCCGCCCTTTCTTCCAGCACAAGTTGAGCCATGGCTTTTAAAATACTGGCAAGATGACCGGGCTTCAGCTGTCCACTCGCTTGATTCAAGTGCGGGTCAACATACAACGGTTCACGCGTGGTGGCGGGATCGATCTCCGGCAATCTTCCCTGCTCATCGGCAAGCTGGTCCAATTGAGCCAGCAGACGCTTGCCTTTGCTCAGCTCTCCTTTTTCAATGTAGTACCAGGCCAGCAAGCCGGACAAAGCCGTATGCTCACAACCGCCAAAATACGTATCGTCATGTGCAAAGCGGACGCCCTTGTGAACGAGTTCTTCTTGTACCACCATCAAGGCTTCAATGAGAATGCGATCTTCGATGCCCAGCATGCCAAACGGAACGGCGGCCAGCACGATATCGCCATAAATATCGGTGGAGCCCAGCTTGCTGACGACCCGACCTTCCTTGATGAATCGGGCAAATACACATTCCCGGATGGCTTTCAGCCCTTGTTGGATCTCCTCTGTCATCACGTAAGGCTGCATGGACAGCAGCGCCCCATAGTGGATGGCAAAATGACTCAAATAGATCGCGGGTTCCCTGACTCCAAGCCAATGAGCTTCCGGTTGCTGCCACGCTGACAACACCCGCTGAATGGCGGACTGCGTCCATGTTGACATTTCTTCCAGCAATTCCTTGTCTCCTGATGCTTTCATATATTCTCCCAGCACCCACAGCCAATAGCTGGTGTCGAGTGCAGAGGGCTGCGTTTGTACATATTCAGCCTGTTCGGTTGTCAGGAAAGCTTTTACTTCTCCCGCAGCCCCTCTTCGTATCTGATAAACGGCCCAAAACGCAGCATCCCGCGTCGTGAGCTGATTGATTTCTCCCCACATTCCGAATCCCTCCCGCTATACATTCCAGGCTCTTATTGCCTGATGGTCTCTTGCTTACCTACTTCTGACCACCATGGCCTGTAATAAAGGTGGGATGCGGGTTTCACTCCCCCGACATCCCACTCGATGGCACTGCCTGTTCAGATGATCATCATAGATTCCTTCTTAGATTTCTTCTTAGATTTCTTTATAGATACATTCCTATGTTTCGGCTTATTCACTCAACAATTCTTCTACTCGCTTCTGTGCATTGTCCAACGCTTCCTGAACGTCTGCTGCACCCAATCTCGCTTTGTCCAGCTCTTCTCCGACCGCACCGGTCAGCTCTCCCCATTGCTCAGCGAGTGGTCCAACTGGTGGCAGGACCAGACTGTCCAGTGCATCTGTGACGACCTTTTTGGAAGCTGGCGGGGTCTGGGCATAGAAGGCTTCCAGTACCTTTTCATCTGCGACTGCTGGCACACTCCAGCCTTTCTCAATACGCTGGTCTACCACATACGGGTCAGAGGACATGAATTTGATGAATGCCCATGCCGCTTCTGCATGATCCGTTTGTTTGGATACGACCAGGCCGTCCGCGAAGAAGTGATGCGCCTTTTGGCTGCTGCCAGGCTCCAGTGCAATATCCCAGTTCAGATCCGCATCTGCAAAACGTCCAAAGTTCCAGATCCCTCCGCGCAGCATGGCCAGCTTGCCATCTCTGAAGGCATTCAAATCGGCATCCGCCTGATTGAAGGTGTCACTGTTCAGCGGTGGAGAGACTTCATATTTGGATGCCTTGTCGATCATCCATTGCAGGGCTTCAACATTTTCCTTGCTGTTCACGACAGGCTCGTTGTTGTCATTCCAGATCCCGCCGCCATTTTGGGCAATGGTCTTGTAGAACTCCCAGAACTGAATCGGCGCATAGGTGCCCCAGATTCCGTCTTCAGGATGGGTCAATTTCTGAGCGGCTTCCAGCTCATCTTCCCATGTCCAGTCGGCTGTCGGATACTCGACTCCATATTGATCGAACAGATCTTTGTTGTAGAAAAGTACGACATTGGAGAAATTTTGCACGACGCCGTACTGCTTGCCATTGTAGTTGAATGCGTCATACGCCAGCTGCTTGTAAATGGATGGATCAAATTCGCTGTCTGCGGCAATAACCGGTGACAGATCTGCAAGTACATCCTTGGCTGCATAAGAAACAAAGTTCTCATAGCCTACCTCGAATACGTCCGGTGCATCCCCGCCAGCAATGCCGACATTGAGCTTGGTGTAATAGTTTCCATAGTCAACGACCTCATGGTTTACCTTGATGTCCGGATGCGTTTCCTCGAACTTGGCGATCATCGCCTCAAGGGTATCTTCCTGAGATCCGCTAGCGGTGTACTGCATAAAATTGATCGTAACCGGATCTTTCTTCTCACCTTCGACATTCGTGTTCGTATTGGAGGCATCATTTCCCGACTGGTTCGATGCATCGTTACCGTTATTAGAGCCGCAAGCTGCGACAAAGATCAAGCTGATTACCATCAAAAACAAGGCCAATTTTTTCGTCATATCTGAACACTCCCCTTAGTCAATATGATGTGGACCACCCTCATGGTTTCCGTTGTTACCGTGTTACCATCGTTAAGTGTTACCGTTGTTTCCTAGTGCCCATGTTCAACCTGTTACTAGCTTGCCCATCTGAATGCTTCGCCTGGCTGCGCGCCCCCTTTCCTCAAAGTCTGTGCGCTTAGGGTTACTTGATTCCACTCATGGTCATGCCTCGAATGAAGAATCGCTGTGCAAACAAAAACACGATGAAGATCGGAACAAAGCTGATCACATTACCAGCCATCAGAATATTCCACTCTGTCGCCCATCTTCCCTGGAGTTTGCTCAGCCCGACCGGCAGGGTCATCAGCTCAGAAGATTGCGTAATAATGAGCGGCCAGAGGAAGTTGTTCCAGGAACTCATGAAGGAAAAGATCATGAGGGTCGCCAGCGCCGGCTTGCATAATGGCAACATAATGGTAGCGAATACGCGGTAATAGGAGGCGCCATCAATATATGCTGCTTCCAGCAAGGCATCCGGTACCGTAATCATCTGCTGTCTGAGCAGAAACACGCCATAGGCACTGAAGATGCCTGGCAGGATCAAGCCCGCATACGTATCGTACAGATTCAGTTCTCTGAAAATGATGAACAGCGGAGTCAGGGTTACCTGCATCGGAATCATGAGTGTAATGAGATATACAAAGAACAGCACTTCTCTGCCTTTGAAGCGAAGCTTGGCAAACACGAAGGCTGCCATGGCACAGACGAGAAGCTGCAAGACCGTCGTGATCACCGCAACGACGACACTGTTCAGTAAAAAGCGGTAAATCGGAAAGTACGTCTGAATTTCTGTAAAGTTCTCAAATCGGAGCGTTTCCGGGATGAGATTAGGCGGCATCTTCACAACTTCCAGATTGTCCTTGAGTGAACCGGAGAGCATCCAGACAAACGGGAAGATAAAGGTGACGGCTGCCGCAAGCAGGATCACGTGCGTCATGACGTCTGCGATGCGTTTCTTTTTACCTGTCATAGACGACCCACCTTTTCTGCATTTGGTATTGCAGGAATGTCACAGCAAAGATGATGATGAACAACGCCCAAGACTGCGCAGAGGCAAAGCCCATTTTGTAATTCACAAAGGCATTTTTATATACTTGCTCCACGAGGGTGCTCGTACTGCCCGCCGGACCGCCATCGGTCATGATCATCACCTGATCAAACAGCTGGAAGGAATTGATCATCGAAATCGTGACGACGAAGAACAGCACGGGTGTAAGCAAGGGCAAGGTAATCTTGAAAAACTGAGTCCATCCGCTCGCCCCATCCATCTCAGCAGCTTCATAATAGTCTTCCGAGATTTCCTGAAGTCCCGCTAACAAGATGATGGTGACAAACCCAAGGTCCTTCCAGACACTGACTCCAATAATGGATGGCATCGCCCACGTAAAGCTCTGAAGCCAGACCGGACCCTCAATCCCGATTTGCGAGAGCAGGTAGTTGAGCATGCCGCTCTCTCCGTTCAAGATCCATTTCCATACGATGGATACCGCCACCCAGGACGTGATGACCGGGATAAAGATAGAGGCCCGATAAAATTTCATGCCCGCCACCTTCCGGTTAAGCAGAACCGCAAAGCATAGTCCGAGAATGAGCACCGCCGGGATGTATCCGGCAATAAATTTGAAAACGTTGATGAGTGAGGTCAAGGACTTGTCGTTGGCGAACAATTCCTTGTAGTTGTCGAGCCCGACGAAGGAGGCCTCCGTCAATAAGTCCCAGTCGGTAAAGCTGATGTACAGTGAAGCCAGCATCGGTCCGAGCTGGAACAAAAACAGTCCAATCAGACTGGGAAGCAAAAAGACGAATATGGCGATTCGCCGGGCCCATCTGTTGTTCTGCACCATGTGCAACCATCCTTTCTGCATGATCTGTTGCTGTCATTGTTGCTGCAAGTTTGCATGGTTATTGCCTGATACCCTGCCGCTATGGGATGACCTTCACGGAGTCCCGCTTGATCAGCTCAATCGGCAGCACGATATTGGACTGCTTCGATTCCCTCTTACCTTCGATCGCTTCAATCAACAGCTGTGCCGCCATGACGCCGCGGCTGGATATATGCTGACCGATGGTCGTGAGATGGGGGATAAAGGTCTTGGCGTAGGAAATGTCATCAAAGCCAATGATGGAGATGTCATCCGGAACACGCTTGCCGAATTCATTCAAGCCGTTAATGACCCCAATGGCGACCATGTCGCTCGTTGCACAGACCGCCGTAATATGAGGATGATCCTGGGCAATCAGTCTTCCCGCTTCGACACCGTATTCATACGAAACCGAGCCTTCGAAAACGTTGTCGGGATTGTAGAAAATGTTGGCCTCCCTCAGGGCCTGTCTGTAGCCGGCGTAACGCTTCTCGATAACGCCTCCCTTACGGATCGCACCGGTCACGAGCGCAATATTGGTGTGACCGCTTTCAAGAAGATGCTCTGTGGCCATTTTCCCGCCATGTTCATCATCGATGCCCAAAGTGGTAAAATAGGCATCCTCGATATAGCTGTCTACGAGTACAATCGGGATGTCCACTTTCTTCAGTTCCTCGTAAAAGCCTTCCTGATAAATACCCATGATGATGGCCCCGTCCAGGTTGCGTTGCATCGACACATCCAGATACCCCTTGTCCTTGTCCACACCGGAGAGGATCAGGTGGTAATTCTTCAACCTCAGCTGAGATTCAATGCCGCATACGAGATCACTGTAAAACGGATTCTCCAGCAGCAGCTGTGCCTGATCTTCGGTCTGTGGGATCACGACACCAATCAGATTGGATCTGTTGCTGGCCAGACTGCGGGCTGAATAATCCGGGATGTAATTCAGCTCTGCCATCGCCTGCTGGATCTTCAGCAATGTCGTCTCAGAGACCTTGCCTTCCTTTCCGTTGAGCACATAGGAAACGGCTGCGGTCGAGACGCCGGCCTTCAGTGCCACATCTTTCATCGTAATTCGTTTCATTCCTTCACCTTCTATTAAGTTAATCGCTTAACTAAATAATAACCGATAATAATCAAATTATCAACGTTTTTTTGAATGTAAGCGTTATATTTTTGGTTATTTGAGTTAACCGTTTAATTTTACTGGCCGCTTGGAGAAATTTATTTCGCAATCATAGCGATTTGGTGCATCAAAATGATCTTTGCCAACGTTATATGAATACCGGGGCTCGTTGCCAATATAAATAATTAATTGACATCGATGTACATGGTGATGGATTTGACGATATATGTGGATTGAAATGTGGGGTTATTTCGTGGGAGATGAATTGAAGTGATTCAGAGGTCACATTCATTGACAGAAAGGAGAATGATTATTCGTGTACGAAATGTCAATATCAAACTGGCAATGGGTTTAGCTTTACCCTCATACTGGTTTCAGATCATGATGTTACACGCTTTACTGGACAGGAGCGTTAATGGGTGACTAATGGTAATAGGGATAATAGAGAGATGCTCGTGAATTTATTTCCGAGGATGGTACCAAACCAAAAAGAAAAAAAAGTTCAAATTAGTTTTTTTTTCTAATAGGTGCAAGATGTTCTTGTGTGTTTTTTAATATCATGGTATTATTCCTAATATATTGTAAATGAAGCATTGGCCAAATTCCTTACAATCATATCAAATCACAAATCATGTTCAGGAGGAATCACATGAAACGTACATTCGTATATTTAATAATTCTTCTCCTTGTGTTTGTAACTTCTGTATCAGCAAAATCAAACCAACTAGATTCCAATAGTGAAGAAGTTACTAAAAACTCCGATGCTTTTAGGAATGCTGTTCAATTTAGAAAACTTCATGGCTTCGAGATCTCAGATGAGTACATTATGAAATCATTACAAGAAGATATTAATACACCTGCAGAAGAACTCTTTGGTTTCCCTATTACGGATGAAGAAAGAATGATTTTAGAAAAAAGACAAAAAGTTGAAGATGCCATTCCACTGTTAACTAAAAAAATAAATCATAATACTTCGCTAAAGCTCTCTGGAATGTATTACTCATCTGAGGAAGGTAAAATTATTGTTAGCGTAAAAAACAAAAAGAAACACGATGAATTAATCATTAATAATTTAGTAGAATCACTAAAAGATGAAATCACAGTGGTAAATACTAATTTTTCTGAAAGTGAATTAACAGAAGCTTTCAATGTCCTTCTAGATCATTTCACCTTAAAAGGGACTTTAGTTTACATGGATGTAAAGACAAATAAAGTCGTCATTCAGGGTGAAATTGACGATAAACAAAAAATAAAAATAAAATCGATGTTGCAACCTGGCATTATTGATTTTGTAGAAGAATTCTCTTTTCATGATCAATCAACTCCTAACGATAAGCAAAATAGTAGTCAATCAAAAATATGGTTAGGTTCAAAGATTGTTAGAGATAACACCGGGAATAAATGTTCTACAGGTCTGTATGGTCAAATTCCCAATGTATCAAGTCCTGGCACCTATTTAACTGTGTTGGTAACGGCAGGCCACTGTGATTCAGTTGGTTCAACTAATGCTTGGTATCATCCTACAATGAGTAGTTCCAATCTGATTGGATATTGGAAGTATCGTACAAGCGGGAATACAACTGCTGACGCTGGGTATATATCATTAACTAATTCAAACATTGCAACTGCCAGAGCGTGTTGTGATGGTACTGGGAAATTGATATCTAGTGTTCATAATGGATCAGAATCTGCTGGACAAATTGTATATACGATTGGTGCTGGCAGTAATACTACGATAAGCGGTAAAATCACTCACACAAATGCTGTGCTTAATCAAAATAGCAATGGATTTAATAGTATTAGTGGGTTAACTGTAACTGATGCTTCTACATCCAGTGGTGACAGCGGAGCTGCAGTATACAGTATTACTTATGCAGGTGGAACAGATTATCCATATTTAAGAGGTGTTCATAAAGGTATAGTTGGATCTGGTGGATATGGACAAATATACTCTTATATTCAAAATGTTAAAAGCACATTAGGACTTACATCGATTAGAACTACTAATTAATGTTTATAATATGTAAAAAATAATAAGATGAAATTTATCAATAATTTTTAATGAAAAGTCTAGTCTCGAAATATAAAGAGACTAGACTTTTTTATTTCTTTCAAGAATAAGGAAATGTTACATATTAGACATGTATGGTTTTGACCTCAGGTATGATTATATGTATACCTCAATGAATGTATTTAGTATGCTTGGTGAATATACGAATCTCCTTCTCATTTTATTTGTATATGATTGAGATGTTTTCATGGATAATCTGTTGGTTGAATATATCTTGATTATTGGATAACCAAATCTCAAGTTCCTTTTGAGTCTGTCAATAATTTTGTGTAAACTCATTTATAAGGAATCTCCCATAAGGGAGATTGACCTGATGATTCAGGGTAAATGCTGACCAATACGCTCTGGATAGAAAACGGATAGCTGGAGAAGGATTT
>NZ_JBHUMM010000008.1:0-29299 GCF_042685085.1 Marinicrinis sediminis | reverse complement strand
TTGTATTTCTCTACAGCTTCCATTTTCTTGTCATAACTGATTCGTCTTCTTCCCATAAAAAAGCTCCCCTTTGAGTAGTCCTGAATTTTGTTATTTCAGGTGTCTACTCAAAGGGGAGCATATCATTCTTTTATCCGTGATCCCTTTTTTGCTTTATTCTCTTTTTCTACTTGAATTTTATTCGATGATTATTCAAATGATTATATCATTTGTGGGACTGTCTATTGCCATTTTTCATTACATTATTACCTATACACTTATTAAAAAAGACAGATTCTAAAATGAAATGCAACAGCTAGCAGAAAACAAAAGAGCCCATGTCTGGTTTCGTGTAAGACGGAAGTTACCACACCTCCATTAATGACAGGAGAACCCAACATGAGCCACTCCCATCCTAGCGTCGTTGAACGCAGTAAACTAGAGACTTAATATATACTCGGTTGATCAACTCGGGCGATCGGGAAGCATCTCGGTAGACACTATTTCACGTGCAATCAAGTGAGGTTACACTCATTAAGAGTATGAAGCGAAGACAGCGCCACAAGCCTATCAATAACGCAGAGCTTCAAGAATACCTTTGGGTACATTCACTCCTGAATTTGCTAAAGATATCTTGCATAAGTTGAATCGGACAAATCTAAGACAAATAACGATCCTCCACACCATATTTGTTTGCATAGAGGATCGCTCTGAATCGAATAACGTTCAAATATAGGCAAATTAGAACATATCTTTCCGATACAATTTGCGTTTGGTAAGCGCATGATACAGCACCGGCACGAACACGAGGGTGAGCAAGGTAGAGGTCGTCAGTCCGCCAATAACCGTAACGGCCAGTCCCTTGGAGATAAATCCGCTGGCCGATTGCGACATCGCTAATGGAATCAGGGCAAATATCGTCGCCAGAGCCGTCATGAGAATCGGACGCAGACGAGTGACAGCCGCCTCGAGAATGGCTTCCATCGCATCCTGACCTGCTATACGGTTCTTCTCCGCACGATCCAGAAGTACCACTGCATTGGTGACGACAATGCCGATCAGCATCAGCAAGCCGATCATGGTAGACATGGACAACGGTTCTCCGGTCAGCAGCAAGCCGAGCAGAGAGCCGATCGGTACGAAGATGAGCGACGACAGGATGACCATCGGTGTTCGAATGCCGCTGAAGGTCATGGTTAGAACGAGGAAGACGAGCACAATTGCGGCTCCCATCGCATAACCCAGGTCGACAAATCCTTCAGTGATATCGTGCAGGCCGCCTGTAAATTCAAGCGTCACATTGTTCGGAAGCGCCAGCATCTCTACATCATCCATGACCGCGCGTGAGACGGCAGCCGTTTCGTCTACGTTGACGACTTGACCGGAAACGATCGCAGATGTTCGCCCATTGGAATGGTTAATTTCTGCCGGAACCGCGGCTTCTTCGATTTGAAACAACTCGCCCACTTTTAACTGTCCAGCCGTCGTTGGCATGGACAAGTCAGCGATGGCTTCACGGGTAGACAGCCGCTCTTCATAAGAGAGGTTCCACACCCACTTGGTATCATCCAGAGAGAGGGTGCCCCCGTTGATGGGCTGTAATCGTTCATGCAGAAGTGGATACAGCTGCATCGGCGAGACGTTGAGCGCCTTGCCTTTGTCGGTCTGGGTAAAGATCCATTTCGTCTGGGTATCAGACATATCATTGCGAACATTCTTCAGACGATCATCCTGCAGGAACTGATTCTCCACCTGTTTGGCAGCGGCTCGGAGTGCTGCCAGGTCATCACTGTACAGATAGACATCGACGGCATCGCTGCTAGGCGGTCCGTTCTGAACCACTTCCTGTATGGAGACAACTGCTTTTTCATCCACAGCTTGTGCCAGTTCCAGCAATGCCTGCTCGTACTGGAGTACATGGTCATGGATAGAGGCGTCATCCTGCAAGGTGATGAAGAAGGTGGCCGTATGATCGTTATGCTGCGGCATGCCCGCTGGAATGGCGTTTCCTTCTGTGAAGCCGATGGAGACCTGATGCTGCATGACGACTGACTGACTGTCCAGGTATTGTTCAATGTCACTGGCCAGCGCATCGGTATCTGCGAGTGTCGCGGACGGAGATAATTCGACGGTCGCTTCCAGCTGATTCTGGCTTCCGGATGGAAGAAACGCAACCCCGAGAGCAGGAATAAGCATCAGTGAACCGACCAGCAGCACAAAGGCCAGAGAGAAAACCAGCCATTTGCGTTTCATACTGCGCACCAGCAAGGAACGATAACCACGAGTCCAGCTACCGATCTGCTCCCGATGCGGCTTGACTTTCCGAATCAGCTGATCGCCTAGCACAGGAATGAGCAAGATGGCAACCAGGAGCGAGATGGAGATGGAGAAGACGACCGCAAGGGAGAAGGGACGGAAGAATTCCCCGATGACGTCTCCAACGAAGACGAGCGGCAGGAACACGATCAAGGTCGCGATGGTCGAAGAAGAAATGGCCCCCATGACTTCACGGGTAGCTCGGAAGACGACCTCTCGCTGCTTCATAGCCGGGTGCTCCTGTTTCCAGCGATAGATATTCTCGATAACGACGATACTGTCATCTACAATTCGTCCGACGGCGACCGCCATACCGCCGAGCGTCATAATGTTCAGGGTATAACCGAAATACTCCAGCAGGGCAATTGTGCCGAGAATGGAAATCGGCAGGGAAACAATCGCAATAAGCGTCGCACGAAAATTACGCAGGAACAGCAAAATGACAATCACGGTAAACAAGGCGCCGTATCCGCCTTCACTCATCAGAGCATGAACCGATTCTTCCACTTCTGCACCGGAATTCAGAACCACGTCCATCCGGTAGTCAGTCCCGGATAATAATTCAATTAACCGCTCATCGACCGCTGCTGCAACAGCTGCCGTATTGGCCTCATCGGTCTTCTGAACAGACAGCAGTATGCTGTCGACCCCGTTATAGCGGGATATATCTTGGCGCTCAGTGGTCATGGAAATGTTCGCCACGTCGCCAAGTGTGATCTGGCTCGTACCCACAGACGCAGGGGACTGCGATTGATTTTGTCCTGCTGTCTCTGACGGGCTCTTCTGATCCGCTTTTGGCATTTGGGATGGAGACGGAGAAGCAGCCGTGGAAGGCATCGCCGTGCCGGACGGAGATGACGGAGATGATGGAGATGGCAGGGCTGGTGTTAACGTTAAAGCCTTCAGCGCTTCCATCGTCTTCAG
This sequence comes from Marinicrinis sediminis, assembly GCF_042685085.1. Classification (NCBI taxonomy): domain Bacteria; kingdom Bacillati; phylum Bacillota; class Bacilli; order Caryophanales; family Paenibacillaceae; genus Marinicrinis; species Marinicrinis sediminis. The sequence goes on along the minus strand of NZ_JBHUMM010000008.1, from coordinate 26,080 downwards.
ATCACCCTGTACTTCCAGGGGAATCGATTGATTCTCAGCTTCCAGCAACCCGAGCGGAAGCTTGAAGTTGGCCGCTTCAATGGCCGATTGAATGTGCGCAAGTGTCAATCCGTAGCGGGATGCCTGCTGCTCATCCACGATGATGGACAGGCTGGACGACTCACCGCCCGTTAGCGAAATGGAAGCGACGCCCTCGATATTTTCCAATTCAGGCTGAACGGTCTGCTCCAGAAACCGCTGCATGTCGGCAAATTCGTCCGAAGAGACGGCAGTTCGGTAGATCGGGGCCGAGTTTAGCGACAGCGTGGTGGCCTCGCTGTCCGCTGCTTCATCCGGCAGCTTGACCTTCGCTACCGCGCGATCTACTTCAGTTCGCGCGGTCTCAATGTCTTTCTCAAACGGATACTTGACGATAATCATGGAGAGATTTTCTTTGGATGTGCTCGTAACGGATTCATAATCAGGCAGTCCCAGCAGGACATGCTCCAGGGGAGTGGTCACCTGTTCTTCGACTTCCTCCGCAGAGGCCATCGGATACATCGTGTTGACGACGACAACCGGCAGGGAGACATCCGGATACGTCTCCATATTGATTTTTTGGGAACCGAGCCATCCTGCGGCGACGATAAGCGCCGTCAGCAGCAGGATGGCTACTCGATTTTTCAAACTAAAGCGAGTCAGTTGATTCAGATTCATACAAGCAGGCTCCTTCCCTGTGCGAGGTGATTAGACCTATCATAAAGGGGCTGTATGAACTGAATATGAACTCACAGATTAGCGCGGCAATCGAATGGTGAAGGTCGTCCCGCTGCCCAAGGTGCTGTCGGCTGCAATGGTTCCGCCATGCAGGAGGACAATGCGCCGGGTAATGGCGAGCCCCAGTCCATTGCCGCCGTCCTGTCTCGCCCGGGACTTGTCCGCCTTGTAGAATCGCTCAAAAATGTGCGGGAGATCCTCTTCAGACAGTCCGATTCCGTTATCCGTTATTCGAATCAGGATCTCCTGCTCCTCGGCCTTCCCGGTGACGGTGATCTGTCCGCCCGGAGGTGTATAGCGGATGGCATTCATGAGGAAATTGATCCACACCTGCTCCAGTTGCTGCTCATCTCCCTTCAGTGCGAGGCGAGCAGGCAGACGGATCTCCAGCTTGTGCCCCTTTTCTCGCCAGTGCGGCTCCAGTGCATTGACGACTCTGCGTATTTGCTCATCCAGGGCATACGGGCGGGGTTGATGGGCGGGTTGCTCGGACTCTAGTTCCGCGAGCTGCAGCAGATGCTTGCCGAGCTGGGACAGACGAGTGCTTTCCTGCTCGATGATGTCCAGCGTCTGCTTTTGCTCCTCCGGATCGGTTATGATCCCTTCTCTCAACGCTTTCGCAAATCCGCGAATCGAGGTTAGCGGAGACTGAATCTCATGAGACACATTGGTTACAAATTCATGTCTCATTTCTTCCAAATGCCCAAGATCCCGTGTCATCTCGTTAAAGCTGTTCGTCAGCTGCCCCAGCTCATCCTTGCGCTTATTCGGGATGAAGTAGCTGAAATCCCCTTTTGCCATTTTCCGTGTCGCGATCGTCATTTCACGAATCGGCTGGATCAGCATGCGGGTCGTCAGCAGAAAAAGCGTGCTTCCCAGCACCAATATGGCCGCGAGGATGGTCAGGACAATCTGCTTGAAATCGTCCAGTAAATTGGCGATCGCAGGCTTGAGGAACAGGGCATGCTTCACACCGTCTACTTCGAAAGGAACCCCGATATGAGCCTGAATGCGCATCAAATCCTCACGATGCACCCCGCCGTTTAACACCTTTTCCCTGACCGGTTTCGGTATTTCCCAATTCTCAGCCTGAACGGAACGGGCGATGGGCACCTGGCTGTCTTCGCGAAAGACCATGGCATGCATATTGAAAACATGAAGACGATCAATATACGATTTCATTTGCTCGGAGGAGGTATGCTGATACAGGTCGATTATTTCCACAGACACTTCCTCCAGCTGCTGCACCAGACGGCTGCGGATCACATCTTCATACAGATGATCAGCGGTAAAGAAGGCCAGCAGAAGGCTGAGAAAGATGGCAATTAAAAAGGTCAGTACAATTTGGACGTACAGGCTTTTCGCTCTCATGATGAAATCACCTCACAGCGATATCCAAGCCCGCGGTAGGTCGCAACCCGAACGGAAGTGTCCTCCAGCTTGTCCCGAATGCGCTTGATATGGACGTCCACGGTACGCTCATCCCCTTCATAATCAAGGCCCCAGAAGGCCTCAATCAGCTGAATGCGTGTAAAGATCTGTTGCGGGTGACTGGCAAGCTGGAATAAAATCTCGAACTCTTTCAGGGGAAGAATCAGAACAGCGTCCCCATGACAAAGCTGCTTCGTCGACGCATCCAGCGTGATGTCTCCGATATGAATCACCTGCTCGGTCTGTTGTCTGGCTCTGCGCAGCAAAGCGCGAACTCGCATGACCAGTTCGTCCGGATCGAATGGCTTGGTGACGTAATCGTCCGTCCCAGCCTGGAAGCCCTTGATTTTATCCTGAGAGGCTCCCTTGGCTGTGACCATCAGAATGGGCAGGGCATCATCGTAGTCTCGAAGTGTCTCGCACAGCTGATAGCCATCGAGCAAAGGCATCATCAGATCAATGATGGCCAGTTGTACCTGTTTTTTTTCCAGCAGTTGCAACGCTTCCTGTCCGTTCGAGGCTTCCAGTGTCTCATGCCCCTCCCTTTTCATATATAGGGCGATCAGCCTCGTAATGTGAGGATCATCGTCTGCAATCAGAATGCGCGCCATCTTCCATCCACTCCTTCAGTTGGAAAGTCTGCTTCTTGTCGTTATACCTATCATGCAGCAAATGAGACGAACACACAATGCAGAGTCGGTAAATGCTCCTAAGCGGCATTCAGTAAAAGAGAATGAAAATCAGTATTGACGAAGTCTCAGTATTTGGTATAATTTACTCACCGCTATTAATCGTAAACTTTACGATTAATGACGAATAATGAATTCTGATGGCAGAATGAGTGAGGGGGCACTGCAATGAAACAGGCCGTTGAGTTTATTAAATGCAGTCCGTCACAGAACATGACCATTTTGATCAAAAATCGCTACCCGATTGATCAACATCCTCGAATTGCTGCTCAGGTCATGTCCTACAATCATGTCCATGCGGAACAGGTCGGATTTTTTGAACCGCTGTTCCAACAGCAGGCGGTAGCCCGTCTGCGCATGGCCGGAGACGAGTTTTGCGGTAATGCGTGCATGTCGCTGGCCGCATATTTGGCGGGTGAAATGGCATTGAGACCGGGAGATATCGCGGACGTGTATCTGGAGTCGTCCGGTACGCCGGAATTGATTCGGTGTCAGGTCAAGCGTATGGAAGAACGATATTGTTGTGAAGTTCGCATGCCGGTACCCACGATGATTGAGCAGGGCATCATGAGAGATGACGATGATGGGGATTTGGAGTTGGGCATGGTGCGGTATCCGGATTTTCTGCACCTGGTGATTGAAGCCGAGCAACTTGATGCACGGCTGAAAAAGAGAGCGCAGTCTATCGCCCGGCTGGCGGGTATCACCACAGGAGCAAGTATGATCGGTGTGATGCTCTACCAGCCTCAGACCCGTGAAATGCTCCCGCTGATTTATTTGCCCAAGCTAGACAGTCTGGTGTGGGAAAGGGGATGCGGCTCGGGTACCGCTTCCGTCGGCGCCTACCTCGCCTGGAAAGCACAATCGAAGATGACCGCTTCCATCAAGCAGCCGGGAGGCCGTATTCTGGTTTCTGCGAATGGGGGGCAGGGGCATGTGACCTCTCTGACTATTCGGGGAGAGGTGGAGATTGTGGCCCAGGGTATGGCCTTTGTCGAAATGGCTAGTGAAATGGCTAGTGAAATGGCTAGTGAAATAGCGAAGGAAAGGGAGAGCGAGATAGCGTGGGAAATGACGAGTGAGATGGAGAGTGAAATGAAGGTGAGATAAGGGTGAGATAAAGAAAAATGAAAACGTGAAAGGGAGTGAAGAAATGACACAAGTTATTCATTTTCAAACATCGTTGCAAGATTATTTCACCAAATTTAGTGAACTGGCAAGCTATTTCGCCCAATCAGCCACACGTCGATCGGAGCTGGAGGCGTTAATCGATCAGTATGCCGCATTTATTACGAAGGAAGAGAACAAGGAAATATGGGAACGAGAAGCCTCAGACATGCCGCCTCATTCAAATTCACTGGCTCTGGAACTTCGAAGGAAGTCGGGTCAATGTGTGGCGATGATGGAAAAGCTTCGCGCATGGAAGCTCATTAGCGGTGCGGCAGAGAAAGCAAACTACTTTCATGAGATTGAATCATGCATCGAGGATGAGTTTGGCTTGTTCAACATTAACGAAGCATCCAAAGTGCTGTTAATTGGTTCAGGGGCGTTTCCGATGACCCCTCTTCTGATAGCGAGACGAACCGGCGCACACGTGACAGGGATTGATATTGATGAAGAGGCGATCATGCTTGGCCAGGAGGTCATTCGCAGGCTGGGACCTGATCTCGGAATCAGACTGGAAAGGGTACCCGCCCATCAGCTTGAAACGATTGGCGAAATGACACATATCATCTTCAGTTCCACGGTTGAAGAAAAATATGACATTCTCGATCAATTACATAGGTGGACGCATCCCGATGTGATTGTGTTCATGCGGTATGGCGATCAGTTGAAATCATTGTTCAATTATCCGTCCCAAGAGGTCGATTCTCAGAAATGGAAGCGGATGGATAACAGGAAGGCATACCCGGATCAAATCTTTGATGTCGCGATCTATGAAAAGGCGCAGCAGCATCAAACGCTGCAGAAAGAGGGGTCATCTTGCGTTCATCCCAACGAATCCTGATTGCTGGCACCGGCCCCGTATCCGTTCAACTGGCAGTCTGTTTTCAATCTGACAGGGACTGCGTGATTGGCATTTCCGGCAGACGTTCTCTTCGTGCGGCATCTTTCTTCCATTCCCTGGAAGCCGGGAATTACATGGTTCGGGTTCATATTCAGAATCCGAAGCATCAACCGATGGAGGGGAGCGCCGGCATACACGAAACGTTTACGAGTCATGCCGATATTCAGGGGCAATGGGATATGCTGGTGCTGGCCGTGACGGCTGATGCTTACATCGAGGTGCTGGAGCAAATCAGCAACGAGGTGCTGGAACAAGTCCAGTGCGTGGTGCTGTTGTCCCCTACGTTCGGTTCGAACTATCTCATCCAGAGCTTTTTCGCCAATGTGAACCGCTCGGTAGAGATCATCAGCTTCTCCAGCTATTTGGGTGATACGAGATGGCTGGATGGGGAGCCCTCCAGTCAAGTGATCACGACCGGAGTGAAGAAGAAAATCTATCTCGGCTCAACCGTACCCGACTCGGCATCGATGCAAGGGCTCTATGCGATGTTCATAGAGAAAGGACTGTTGGTAGAGAGGCTGGCCACACCGCTGGAGGCGGAAACCCGAAATATTTCGCTGTATGTGCATCCGCCCCTGTTCATGAATGAGTTTTCGCTGCGCGCCATATTCGGGGAAGCAGACAGCCGGAAGTACGTGTACAAATTATATCCGGAAGGCCCGATTACACCGCGTTTGATCGCAGATATGCGTGCACAGTGGAAGGAAATCATGCACCTGTTGTCCCGCTTGAACATCCGCGGTATGAACCTGCTTCAGTTTATGATTGATGATCATTATCCCGTGCCAGAGGAAAGCCTCTCCAGAGCGGATATCGAGCAGTTCGAGCATGTGCCGCCTATTCACCAGCAGTATCTGTTATTTGTGCGGTACGCCTCTCTATTGATTGATCCGTTTTCAAAGGCCGATGGGGAAGGGAGGTATTTTGACTTTTCAGCGGTGCCGATCCGTCCGATCTATACGAATGCAGAGGGATGCCTGGATATGCCCAGAATGCCCAAGGAAGATTACTATCGAATTAAAATCATACAGGGCATTGCCCGTTTCATGGAGGTGCCCTGCCCGACGATCGATCGATTTATTGAAACCTATGAACAAAAAATCACGGCCTATGCCAGACAGCATGCTAACAAGACGTTGTCGAGCGCTTTTACCGTCCAGAGCTTTGAACAGGAAATCAGCATGATAAAATCTATCACAATCAAGGGAGAGAAATAGATTGAGAACGACATGGAGAGATAGAGCCAGATATAGAAAATGGGTATGTACGGCCTTAATCGGTGCGAGTCTGATCGCCTTGTCGGCTTGTTCATCAGACAGCAAGCCTGCACAGGACGCCGAAGGAAAAACCCAACTGGTGTATGCGACAGCAAAAGATATTCAAGATATGAACCCGCACTTGTACGCTGGCTCCATGCCGGCGCAAGGAATGGTATACGAATCCCTGGTTGAGAACACGGAAGAAGGCATTAAGCCTTTGCTGGCCGAATCTTGGGAAATCTCTGAGGATGGCAAGCAATATACGTTTCATTTAAGAGAAGGGGTCACCTTCCATGATGGTGAGCCTTTTGATGCAGAAGCAGTTAAGAAAAATATCGAGGCTGTGCAGCGGAATGCAGAACGGCATGCCTGGATCAAATTGTCCTCACGCATTGCAAGCTGTGAGGTGATCGATACACATACGGTTCAACTCAACCTGACAGAACCGTATTATCCGACACTGGTGGAACTGTCGATGACGAGACCGTATGTGTTCCTTTCGCCCAAGGATTTTGTAGACGGTGAGACCAAAGACGGCGTAGAGCAGTTTCATGGTACGGGCCCGTATCAATTTGTAGAGCATGTGGTGGATCAGTACGCCACGTTTGAGGCAAATACGGCGTATTGGGGCGGCGCTCCGTCGGTGGATCGCATTACCGCGAAAGTGCTCCCAGCCGGAGAAACGACTTTGCTGGCGCTGCAAAAAGGAGAAATTAACTTTTTGTTCACCGATGATCGCGGTACAGACAGCATTGATGTGGATGCGATGAACCAATTGGCGGACACCGGCGAATTTCAGGTCGTGAGAAGTGAGCCGATGAATACGAAGATGATCGTAGCAAACAGCAGTAAAAAGGGTCACCCGATTCATGAACAAGCGGTTCGGGAAGCGATCTGGCATGCCATTGACAGGGATACCATTACGGCAAACATACTGAATGGGACGGAAACGACCGCACACACGCTCTTTGCTTCCAATGTGCTGAGTCAGGAGGTCAAACTGGAGAAACGGGAGTTTGATCTGGACAAAGCGAAGAGCTTGCTGGAATCGGCTGGATGGAAGCAGAATGAAGGCGAGGAAGTGAGAGCGAAGGAAGGTGTGCCGTTGTCCATGACCTTGTACTATGACAGCCATTCCTTGTCCCAGAAGATGCAAGCCGAGTTCATTCAAGATGCACTCAAGCAAATCGGGTTCTCCTTGGAGATATTAGGCGAAGAATCGACGTCCATTGCAAACCGGAGAGCAACGGGTGACTATGACATGCTGTTTAACCAAACCTGGGGTCTGGCCTATGATCCGCAAAGCACCATCGCGGCATTCACGACCGCTTCCTCTTATCTTCATACGACAAGCGGGATGAAGCAAGCGGAGGAGCTTTACCAGAAAATTGAGGATTTGATGAAGTCTGTAGAGGAACCGCAACGGCAGCAATTACTGTCTGATATTCTGACGATGGTCCATGAGGAAGCGGTATTTATTCCAATCTCCAACGGTCATGTCGTCATTGTAGCGCCTTCTGATTTAAAAGGCATTGATTTTAAGCAGACCCAATATGAAGTGCCGTTTGAGCGCATGTCTTTTGAATAGACGGGACGGGATATGAGAAGCCAGATTTGGAGCAGGATGCTGCTTGTCATTCCAATGCTGCTCATTGTTTCATTTATCACGTTCTTGTTAGTTCAATTTTCTCCCATGGACCCGGCAGAGGTCGTGCTGCAAGCCCAGGGGGTGCCGGAGATTACGGAAGAACTGCTGGCCGAGACCAGACAGGAATTAGGGATGGAGCGTCCTTTGTTGTACCGGTATGCAGACTGGCTGGCGGCAAGTGCAAGACTTGAATTTGGAGATTCTTATGTAACTGGAAAACCCATTTGGTCCCTTCTGTGGCCTGCACTGCTGAATACATGGAAGTTGACCCTCATTTCCTCTGTGATCGTGGTGATCGTCTCGGTATTGCTGGGTCTGATCTGTGCGCTTCACGAAGGAAAGCTGATCGACAGGTCGATTCGGGGCATGGCCTTTTTTCTCACCTCCATGCCCACGTTTTGGCTGGCTGCATGGATGATCTGGGGTCTCTCCGTTCAGTTGAATCTGTTACCGACTAGCGGCATGACATCCGTCTCCAGCTATATCCTTCCGGTAGCCTCTATCGTCATCGCCTATGCAGGGCTCTATTTCCGAAATATACGGACATCCGTTCTAGCCCAGATCAATGAGGATTACGTCCTGTATCAGCGGGCCTGCGGATTGCCCGAATGGAGAATCAGGATGCATGTGCTGAGGAATGCGATGCAGGTGGCGATTTCGATCTTTGCCATGGCCATCCCGACGATTATGGGAAGTACGGTGGTGATTGAAAATGTGTTTGCCTGGCCGGGCCTGGGCAGCTTGAGTGTCAAAGCGATATTGACCCGTGATTTTCCGTTAATACAGGCGTATGTACTGTTGATGGCAGTGTTTTTTATCTGCTTTAATCTGATCGCGGATCTGATTCATGCCGTCGTAAACCCGAAATGAGGAAGATATACGGGATACAAGTAACAAGAGACAAAAGACTAGAGAGAAGAGATGGGAGATGCGAGAAGCGTGATGGCAGTGTTAAGGAGGTTCACCACAGATAAACTGGCGGCAATTTCATGCTCGGTTCTCGTCCTTACTCTGATGTTCGGGCTGATGGCGCCATGGATCGCACCGCATGACCCATATGCCGTCCATATCGACCTGCGTTATGCGTCTGCTTCCTGGAGCTATCCACTCGGGAATGATCATCTCGGCAGATGCATCATGTCCAGACTAATCTATGGAATCCGTCCGAGCGTCATCTGGGTACTGGCAGCGCTGTTCCTTTCTGTTGGCATCGGGGCGTTGGCGGGATTTGTGGCCGGCTATTACAGAGGGAAGGTGGATGCAGTCCTGATGAGACTGTGTGATATCGTACTGTCATTCCCGGCCTATGTGACGACCCTTGCGGTTGTGGGGCTTTTGGGTGTCGGTCTTACGCATATCCTGATCGCATTTATTTTGGTCAAATGGGCCTGGTTTGCCCGGGTAATCCGAACGGCCGTGATGCAATATGCGGACATGGAATATGTGAAATTTAGCAAAGCGATCGGTACGCATGATGCGGTGATTATGATCAGGCACCTCGTGCCCGTTGCGACGCCGGACATTGCTGTTCTGGCCAGCAGTGCAATGGGTTCGATGATCCTGCAGATTTCCGGACTTTCTTTTCTGGGATTGGGGATTCAGGCACCCCAGGCGGAGTGGGGTATGATGCTGAATGAAGCGCGAGCCGTCATGTTTACGAGACCGGAGCTCATGCTGGCACCCGGCCTTGCCATCACCGTCGTGGTGTCCGCCTTTCATTTTCTGTCGGATGCGCTGCAGATTGCCCTTGACCCGAGACAAGTTTCTAGCAACCGAGCAGGCAGGAGGGAAATAGCCAAATGAGTGCAGAGCCGGTATTAAAGGTGGAGAATCTCCATGTTAAGGATGACAGAACAGGACGTGCGATTGTGCATAGCAGCTCCTTTCAGATCGAGCGGGGAAAGTGTCTGGCTATCGTCGGGGAAAGCGGCAGCGGGAAGTCGGTGACTTGCAGAGCCTTGATGAAATTGAACAAGCCCTGGCTTTGCCAGTCGGGACAGATCTTTGTCGCTGGCGAACCGCTGCATGATCTACCCGAGCACAAGATGAGGGAGAAGAGAGGCAGCAAAATGGGCCTGATTCCGCAAAACGGCATGAGCGCCTTTACGCCATCGGCCACGATTGGCGCGCAATTAAAAGAAATATTGAAGGGACATGTCAGCTGGTCGATGGCAGAGACGACTCAGAGAATTGGCGATGCCCTGGCACGTGTCAAGCTAGAACATCCGTCTGATATCCTGAAGAAATACCCGCATCAATTATCTGGCGGCATGCTGCAGCGGATCATGATTGCGCTGATGATCTTGCTGGAGCCGGATCTCGTGATTGCAGACGAACCAACATCAGCGCTGGATACCGTCACGCAAGCGGAAGTGGCAGAGCAATTCATCCGGCTTGTGAAGGAGCTGAAATGCGCGTTGCTGTTTGTCTCCCATGATTTGGGTGTGGTGCGGCAAGTAGCGGACGATGTGCTGGTCATGCGGCATGGCGTACTGGTAGAGAGAGGGTCCGTTGCCGACATTTTCGATCGTCCCAGACAGGCCTACACCAAACAGCTGGTCTTTGCCAAGCTGGAGCTGGCTGATCATTTTCATCAGGTGATGGGGAGGGCGTACCATGCTGAGCGTACATTCGGTTAACAAGTCCTATCTGATCGGCGGCAAATGGTCCAAGATCAGACAGCAAGTGCTGAAGGATATCCGGTTTCAATGTGCGGAAGGGGAATGTCTCGGCATTGTCGGAGAAAGCGGCAGCGGCAAATCGACGCTGGGACGCCTGCTTCTGGGCATGGAACGTCCGGATCAGGGGAGTATCTTATTTGACGGGAAGTCTGTAAGTGATCGAAAAACGCGCACGGGCAGCATGAGCGTGGTTTTCCAGGATTACAAGTCCTCCATGAATCCTTTCTATTCGATTGAGCAAGTAATCAGAGAGCCTTTGAGAAGGCAGAAATTGACCGCGAGAGAGCAAGACCGCAAGATCGATGATCTGTTATCCGTCGTCGGACTGGATCGCACCTTCCGCAAGAGATACCCGCATGAGCTGTCCGGTGGGCAGGCCCAGAGAGTATGTATAGCCAGAGCCATTTCGACAGAGCCCAGATGTCTCCTGCTAGATGAAGCGATCAGTTCGCTGGATGCCACCGTTCAAATTCAGATTTTGCATTTGCTGCAGCACTTGAAGCAGACGCTGCGGATCAGTTATCTGTTTATCACCCACGACATACAGGCTGCCGCCTATTTGTGCGACAGCATGCTTTTTCTCCATCAAGGTCAGGTCGTGGAGAAGATACGAACCCATCAACTGAAAGACGTGCAATCGGTTTATGCCCAAAAGCTCATCCACGCGATGGGCACGGGATAGAACATGGACTCGTGTTCACTGTATGGAGTCAACCAAAGGAGGGAATTGTGTGCGAGGAGCCTTATCCTTGCCTTTCTTGCGTCTGTATATGCTGGTTTTTCTTTACTTTAGCGCAAATGCCATTTTGAATGTATTCATCCCCTTGTATGGCCATTCAGAAGGTGTGAGCAACACAGGCATCGGACTCATTATGGGCGCCTACTTATTTACGACGATGTTCTTTCGTCCCTTTGCCGGTTATATGATTGAGAAGTATGGCGCGATCCGGGTATTGAAGCTGATTCTGCTGCTCAATGCGCTGGCGCTGCTGCTGTATACCTTTACCAGCCCGGTAGGGTTTGCAGGGGCCAGGATGCTGCAGGGAGTATGCACGGCCTTTTTCTCCATGGCGCTGCAGATCGGGATTATGGATGCCTTGCCGGAGAAAGAGCGGTCACAGGGGATTTCGCTCTATTCCCTGTTTTCCTATGTGCCGGGCATGATCGGGCCGCTATTGGCCCTGGCGATCTGGCAAAGCGGCATGACGTATTTCACCATCGTTATGATTTCGCTGGCGCTGCTGACGACGCTGACCGGATTCCAGACCCGATTAGGCCCGGAAGAGGGTAACGTTTCCCCGGAGCCATCCGAAGCGCAATCGCAATCGAAGCCGTCCGCTCCTGCAAGGCTGTCCTTCCGGCAGCTGATGAACCATCCCATGCTGCTCAGATGCAGCTTGTTGATGCTGGTTGCCTCGCTTGTATTCGGTTCGATCAGTACCTTTATTCCGTTATATGCGTTGGAGCTGGCTGCCGGAAATGCCGGGGTGTTTCTGATGCTTCAGGCCGGCGTCGTGGTGCTGTCCCGTTTCACGCTGCGCAAGCGAATCCCTTCAGACGGGAAGTGGCACCGGGGCTTCATCCTGCTCGTCATGGTCATGCTGGCGTCAGCGGCCATGTGCGTCAGTCTTTCTGCAGCAGGCGGTGTCCTGTTTTTCTATGCAGGTGCCTTGCTGACCGGACTGGTTCAGGCCCTGCTCTATCCGACCTTGACGACTTATCTAAGCTTTGCGCTCCCTCCTGAAAAACGAAATGTCCTGCTGGGCCTGTTCATTGCCTCAGCGGACTTAGGGATCTCGATGAGCGGCGTCGTGATGGGCCCCATTGCCGACTATTTCTCGTATACGTTCATGTATATGATCTGTGCGCTGCTGTGCATCCCCCTCCTGTTTCTAGGCTATGGTTCAGGACAGGGGAGGAGCGCCGCTGCAGCGGAGCGGATGGATGTTCAGGGATGAAGCATCAGAGACGAGGTGCTGCGGGGCCGGGGGAACGCGGTTCCTGATACACCCCGTACCTGATCATATCCATATAGGCATCCAGCTCAGGGATAAGCTGCTCCTGCACGGCTTCCATGCTGAGCTCATTGTTTTCCAGCAGCTTCAGATACTGCTGGGTTACCTGCTCAAGCACGATCATGGTCAGGTTCAGGACGCGGTCTGGTGATACATGCTCTTTCAGCAAGCTCGCATCCAGCATTTTGGCGAGAAAAGGCGGCCCGTACAGATCCTTGTTCTGCTGGAGCAACTGCAGCATCTCTTCCCTGACGGCGTGCGGAGGATGCAGCAGCGCATGCGTAACGAGCTTCGTTTCCTGCAAATGCTCGAACTGAATGCGCTGCTTGATCAGAATAACCTCCTTGATCCGATCGAAGAAATCCGCCGATTGCACCTGTTCAATGGCACTGAGTATTCGGTGAGCGAGGAACTGGTGTACATGCTTGATGACGTATACATACAGATTTTTTTTGTTTTTGAAGTAATGAAACAGAATGCCCTTGGAGATGCCTGCGCGTTTCGTAATCATATCTGTCGACGTTTTTTCATAACCGGTTTCAGCAAATGCTTCAATGCAGACAGCCAGAATTCGGTTTCGTTTCTCTTCGGGCAGCTTTTCAAACGCTTCGTACACCGACTATTCCTCCTTTCAGGTGATGGTGGGCCCAGACAGGCTCGGTGAATGCGTTGTCCTTCGTTACACCGCGATATCCTTTTTGCGGTAGGTGGAATACGTGAGCCCGATGCTGGCTGCAATCACAACAAGCATGAGAAAGGCATATAACGGACTCAGGGCAGATTCCTTGATAATATCTGCGGCATCCACGTATTTAAACAGACTCAGATACTTCAACCCTTCAAGCTGTTCCGTCATACCGGATACAATGCTCAGAAAATAGGAGATGAGCACGAGTCCCAACGATACGGCGGTAATGGTTCTGGATTTGCGCATAAAGCTGGACAGCAGAAAAGCCAAAGCCGCAAAGGTCAAGTGCATCAGTACCGTACCAAGAATGAGGAAAAGGAACGTAGAGAGTGCATAATCCTCACTGGAGAATTGAAAGCCGATCAGACTGACGATCATGATCAGCAGATTGAATATGAGAATGTGGGTGAGAACCGCACCCAGCTTTTCCGTCAGAATCTGACTGCGTGTAATCGGTTTGGACAGCAGGAATTCGATCGTTTTTTCATTCTCTTCCTTGGAGAGGATGTTCGATGCCAGCATGACGGCATAAATGCTCCCGAGGAGCGCCACCATGAAATGGATCTCTACCCCGTAGAAGCCGAGCAGAGATCCGAAGTCCAGATCATTCATGCCGAAAGCTTCCTTGAACGGTTCAGGATAAGCTTGCAGCAGCTCATCAATCATATCCTTGTTTTCCGTAAATTGCGGATAAATGCTGAGGGACATCAGGATCAGTCCGCATAATATCACACTCCAAATGAGCAAGGATTTCACATTTTTGCGCAGTTCGCGTTTATAGATCATGTTTCGGAATACCTCCTTTATTCGTGGAACCTGCTAGTGATGGAACGGGCTATTCGTAATAATGCATGAACACTTCCTCCAGCGAAGGCTCCTCGATCAGAATGTCCTTCACATCCATCTCCGCCAGTCGAATCATCAAATCCTTCATATGACCGTTGTACAGCAAGGTCAACTGATCACCCTGTTTTTGCTGCTGAATGATGCCTTCCAGCGACAGATTGTCTGCTTCATGGTCTGGAAGCACAAGCTTTACTTTTTTGAAATTGTTTTTGGTCAGCGCCTCGACGTGGTCGATCTGAACAATCTTGCCTTCCTTGATAATGGCCACGCGATCACACATCTTTTGTACCTCACTCAAAATATGCGAGGAGAAGAAGATGGTCGCGCCATTCTGGTTGGCCTCGCGCAGTAATTCGAAGAACGTATGCTGCATGAGCGGGTCCAGTCCGCTTGTCGGTTCATCGAGAATGAGCAGCTTGGGCTCATGCAGCAGTGCCTGGATGATCCCGACTTTCTTGCGGTTCCCGAAGGACAGATCCTCTATCTTCTTGTGCAGGTCAAGTTGCAGCCTTTCAGCCAGCTCCTGAATGCGTTGCGTATGTGCGTATTGCTGGAACTTGGCTGAATAAGTCAAGAGATCGAGTGCGCGCATATCGTCATAATAGTGAACCTCAGACGGCAGATAGCCGACCATCTTCTTGATCTCCTTCGTCTCCGATACAATGTCCTTGCCGAAAATGGCGGCACTGCCGCTCGTGGGGAAAATAAAATTCAGCAAGGTTCGGATCGTCGTACTCTTGCCTGCGCCATTCGGTCCGATAAACCCGAAAATTTCCCCCTGATCAATGGAAAAGCTGACATCTTCGATTCCTCTACTCTTTTTGTAAAACTTCGTCAATTGTTTGATTTCCACGGCTTTCACTGTCATGTGGTCATTCCCTCCTTCACGAGGATGTATTGACTTGTGAGTCAACCCCAGTATAAGGCAGATTGACTTCCCAGTCAATAGGAGGTCAAAATAGATACGGATCAAGAGAAAGTTGCAGGGAAGGCTGATATTCTTCCTTTTTGATCCATATCATGTATGGAGGGATCATCACGGGTAGAGGAGGTCGTCTATGTTAAGGAATTATGAGGTAGGGCATTTTTTTGATGAGATGATGCTGGAGAATGACCGTCCCCGCTCGCACTATGAACAGCTTTACAAACAGCTGGCCCAGTTTTCCAACTTCGAGTGCCGGCATCGCAATGAGCTGGCCCAGCAGAGCTTTTTAAGGAGAGGCATCTCCTTTACGGTTTATAATGATGAGAAGCAGGGAATGGAGCGGACCATGCCGTTTGACTTTGTTCCCAATATCATTCCGCAGGAAGAATGGTGCCAACTGGAGGCAGGCTTGATTCAGCGAGTTCGAGCCCTGAATGCTTTTTTGCAAGATATTTATACCGATCAACAAATTCTCCACGATGAAGTCGTGCCAAGACAGCTCGTCGTAGGCAGTCCTTATTTTTGCCATCCCGTGGCGCAGAAACATTTTGTCAATCGCAATCATATCTTTCTAGCCGGGATTGATCTCATTCGTGACCATCAAGGGAAATATTTCATCCTCGAAGACAACCTGCGCAACCCCTCCGGGCTCTCCTATGTATTCCAGAATCGATACTGCATGAGAAAGGTCTTTCCTGAAATGTTCCAGCATTATGCGGTACGGGCGCTGGAAAAACAGTTTACCTACCTGCTCTCCGCATTAGAAGAATTTGCTCCTTACCACAAGAAAAACCCCAAAATCGTCCTGTTGACGCCCGGTATCTATAATTCGGCCTATTTTGATCACAGCTTTCTCGCCCAGCAGATGGGGATTGACCTTGTTGAAGGACGAGACCTGCTCGTACAGGATCGCAAAGTCTATATGAAGACGACCAAGGGATTAAAGCAGGTGGATGTCGTTTACCGCCGACTGGATGATGATTACCTGGATCCTCTGGAATTTCGTGCGGATTCCATGCTGGGTGTGGCCGGACTTGTGGATGCCAATCGGGCCGGGAATGTTTCGATCCTCAATGGAATGGGAAATGGCGTAGCGGATGATAAAGCGATCTATGCGTATGTGCCTGCCATGATTCGTTATTATTTGAATGAAGCGCCGATGATCGATAATGTGCAGACGTATTTGCTGTCTGATCCGGATGAGAGGCAGTATGTGCTGGAGCATTTAAGCGAGCTTGTCGTGAAGCCTGTCGATGGGTCTGGCGGCTACAATATGCTGATTGGACCCGAGGCTGGTGAAGAGGAGATGGAATCGTTTCGTCAGGCCATTAAACGGCGTCCGGAAGCGTATATTGCCCAGCCGACCATTTCGCTCTCACGGATTCCCACCTTTGTAGAGGATGAATTTTCAGGCTGTCATGTTGATCTTCGTCCATTTGTCATTATGGGAGAGAAGCCCCGAGTCATCCCGGGCGGCTTGACGAGAGTCGCGCTGAAAAAAGGCTCACTTGTCGTCAATTCGTCCCAAGGAGGCGGAGGCAAGGACACCTGGGTACTGGAAAAATAGCCTATGCGGAGGAGGAGGTAATATGCTAAGTCGTGCAGCGGATTCGTTGTTTTGGATGGCGCGCAATATTGAACGAGCGGAGAACAATGCGCGTCTGATTGATGTGAATCTGGAGAGTATGCTGGAAAATGTCGATCCCTCCGGGGATTCAGAAGGCGACAACTGGGAAGCCATTTTGCGTATTAACGGCTATGTGCAACCCTATTATCAGCTTTATGAATGTTGCAACACACGTGATGTCATGAACTTCGTTACTTTTTCTACCGATAATCCGAACTCCATCTTGCAGAGTGTGGAGATTGCCCGCGAGAATGCGCGCACCATTCGCGGGATCATTCCGCAGGAGTTGTGGGAGCTGCTGAATTCTTTCTTTTTACGCATGAAGGAGTATCCGGTTAAACAGTGGGAAATGGACAGCATTCATCAATTTTTTCAAATGGTCAAGGATCAATCGCTGCACTTTCAGGGGATCGTGGATGCCATCATGTTTCGCGGAGATGCGTACACCTTTATCAAGCTTGGTAAGTGGCTGGAACGCGCAGAGAAAACCGCGCGTATTCTGGATATATACTACCATAAGAAACCGATCAGCACGCTGAATCCAGATATAGTGGAACATCATAACTGGTGGTCTGTTCTCCATATGTCCAGCGGCTACGAGGCCTATCTCGAGCAGTACCGTTCCTATTTGAAACCAGAGAAAGTTGTGGAATTTCTCCTGTTCAATGAAACCTTTCCCCGCTCGATTCGCTATTGCATCGAGCAGTTGATGCTTTCTTTCGATGATTTGGAGCAGGGCAAGATTCAGCCTTATAACCGCAGCCTGTACATAGAGCTTGGCAAGCTGCATGCCTATGTGAAATACGGGTCGGTGGAAGAGGTGATCCAGATCGGCGCGCATGAATATTTCCGCATGATTCAAAAGAGCTGTAATCAAATCGGGCAGCTGATTCGCAAAACCTACTACTTGGGAGAGATTGATGGCTGATGCTATACGTGGTCGAGCAAGTCACGCACTATCAATATGAGAGCACGGTAACAAGCAGTATCAATAAATGCAGAATGATGCCCATTCAGGACTTTGAGCAGCGATGCCTCTCCTACGAGCTGGAGGTTGATCCGCAGACCACGGTATACCATCATCAAGACTACTGGCACAATCCGGTTCAGACATTTTACATTCATGTTCCGCATGAGGAACTGCGTATTGTCACGAGATCAGTGGTTCGACTGTCGAGGCAGGTTCCGACGGAGTCAATGGCCTGGAGTTTTCGGGAGAGCCTTGCGCTTTTCGGAAATCGCAGCTTTCAGGGGAAGTATGCGGAATTTCTGCAAACGACCGCCTATACGAAGCTGGATCAAGAGGCTGCGCGTCAGGTCAGTGAGCCAATCTGGCAGCAATCCCGCCATCCCTTGGCGTTTGTGAAGGAGCTCAACCGCTATATTTATCAGCATTTTTCTTATGAGGCAGGCACATCGACCGTACATTCAACCGCACAGGATTTATGGGACAAGAGGAAAGGGGTTTGCCAGGACTTCACTCATTTTATGCTGGCGATTTGCCGATATCGGGGTATTCCTGCGAGATATGTGAGCGGCTACGTATACTGCGGCGAGGATGCCGCTATGAGAGGCGATTCGGCGACGCATGCCTGGGTGGAAGTCTACATCCCCGGAATTGGATGGGTCGGCTTTGATCCGACCAATCACAAATATGCGGTTAATCAGCATATTCGGATGGCCATCGGCAGAGACTACCTGGACATTGTGCCGCTCAAGGGGGTGTATGAAGGGGGAAAACAAACGCTGTCTGTCAAAGTAAGCATTCACCTGCAACAGGAGCGCGGGTGAGGCCTTTTTGTGAAGGGAACAGGATCACGGGTCCAGAGATCTGTGGTCTTTTTTTTGTATACATATGGGCATACTGGTACTCGGAAAAGATTGTGAAAGGAGCAATGGGCATGGAAGATTACATGTTGACGTTTGTGAAGGCATTGGGTATGTTTGCCGTGGGGATGATCGCCTTTCGGATCATGGGCAGTCAATCAGTAGGAAGGCTGACCGATTTCGATCTGGTCGTGGTGATCGCCATTGGCGCCCTGATCGGAGATGTTCTGGCAGACCAGGAATTGAACCCGTTTGTTTCCCTCGTGGCGATCGGTGCGCTGGTGCTGGCTCAGGTCGTCATGAGCTTCCTTGCGATGAAGAGTAGCTGGATTGAAAAGGTCGTCATGGGCAGGCCAATCCGGGTGATTCATCATGGCAAAGTGATCAGGAGCGGCTTGCGCAAGGCTCGCTTGACCGAGGACAGCCTCATGCAGGAATTGCGAACCAAAGGCATTGCCTCACCGGCAACGGTAAAAGAGGCTTATCTGGAACCCGCAGGCAAGATTAGTGTCATCGAGGATATGAAGTCTTCCTGACAAAATCAAGCATCTGCCTGACCAAAAACGAAACATGGGACAACGGTGGTGCGTAATACTTTATGGGAGAGGGAAAAGTTGCTTGATTTCCGCCGCTTTCACGGTCATGCGGTTTCCCTCCTGCACGAGGATGTATGGACTTCGAAGTCAATGGTTGCTATTTTCATAGGCCGGGCGGGTGATTGCATTCGCCATCATAGCGTGTATGGAGAAGGGATGCATGTATTAGTGAGGGAGGCTTTTTCGCTTAATCACGTACAGGACCGCACCGATCCCCCCTATACCAGCGATAATCAATAGATAGCTTGGCGAAAATGACTGAGGTTCAACCATTGAGGCAGCATTGGATGAAGATAGACCTTCCGTACTTCCATAGACGAATTTTTGATTTTCGATTAGCGTTTGATTCGCTTCAACATTTTGCTTGATTTGTTTTACGTATTCCATGGATGGATGCAGTTCAATACCCTGATCGTTCCCTGTGGAGGCGGGTACGAATGTTGCTAATTCTTCTCCGTTTTCTAGTTCTGTGAATATCCATTTTTCAGTATTGAAAAGAACGACATGTAACTTTTCAACCTGCTCTTTCTGAACTTTACTCGCTAATTCTTTTTTGAAATCCGTCACGGCCTTTTTGAAATGTTCTGCATTTCCTCCAAACTCGGTCATTACATAATGACCAGAGGGTTGCTTCGACACAGTCAAGAAAATGGTAGGAAGTTCATGTAAGTACACAATAAAATCCCACCTATTTAAAGATTCAGTGATATGGCTCAAATGTCTATTCTTTTTGTCTTTTACTTTGTTGACGTTTATACCCATAATCGGATACGCTTCTCCTAAAGAGAGTTGTTCAATATCATCTGCAGTGCGAAACCCAAATTCCTGAGGATTTGCAGCGGCCATTTCTTTATAGGTCGTGAACCCTGTCTCTGCCGCAGATTGTACTTCAACGGGCATGATGACAGACGTTTCAGAGGCAAATCCAGCATTTTTTTCAGAAGCAAATCCAGTATGTACGGAAAGCAAAAACAGCATGCAAACGAATAAACGAGTGGGTTTCATCACATTTTCTCTCCCTATTATAAATGAACTGTAACGATCGGATGCAGAACCGCCTGCAGGTATGGAATAAAGCATCTGCGCAGGTATAATCATAGACTGCATTTGTCTCCGAAATGTTACAGCCCTAAGGAAAAATGGATAAAAAACCACGGATGTGTCATTAAGAATATGAAGTCTTCCTGACAAAATCAAGCATTTGCCTGACCAAAAACGAAACATGGGACAACGGTGATGCGTAATACTTTAGGGAGAGGGAAAAATTGCTTCATTTTTCACGAGGGGGAGAGGTGTCCATGGGGTTTGAGAATTCTTTTTTTCCGGATGATGGTTTGTTTCGGACGATGTTCATGATTATCATGTTCGGCTTTGTGCTCTTCTTCGTTATGATCTTGTTTTCCATTGTAAAGGGTGTCGGGCAGTGGCGCTACAACAATAATCAACCCGTGCTGTCGATACCGGCCAAGGTGGTAGGCAGACGAACCGATGTGAGCAGAAGGGGCGGTCACAGTCATCATCACGACGGGCATGTACATAGCACCAGCTCCGTTCATACCCAATACTTCGTTACGTTCGAGGTAGAGAGCGGAGACCGGATGGAATTTATGGTCGATGGAGAGGATTACGGCTTGCTGATTGATGGGGATGTGGGGAAGCTGACCTTTCAGGGGACGAGGTACAAGGGCTTTGAACGAAATGTGAAGACGGCTTCATCCTACATATGAATCGCTCATAAGGAGCGAAGGGGAGGAATGGATAATGGGGAAACAGCGCGTGGGCGTTGGATTGATTGGCTTTGGAGGAGCAGGCCAGGTATTTCATGCTCCGATTATTGAAGCCGTGGAAGGGCTGGATCTGGTCAAGATCCGCACGACCAATCAGGCGCACATCGAACAGTGTCAGCAACGCTATCCGCAGGCGCAAATTGTAGCGGACAGTGAGGAGATCTTTACAGATCCGCAGATTGAGGTCGTGGTGGTTAGTACACCAAACGGGTCGCATTTTGAACTGACGGAACGTGCGCTGCGCGCTGGCAAGCATGTCGTCGTGGAGAAGCCGTTTACTATTACATCAGCAGAAGCAGATGCTTTGATTGAACTGGCACAGCAGCAGGAGCGGCTGTTGACCGTTCATCATAACCGTCGCTGGGACAGTGATTTCAGAACGGTGTCCTCGATCGTAGAGGCAGGCATGCTTGGTCGGCTGGTCGAAGTCGAGATGCACTATGACCGTTTTCGAAATTGGCTGAAAGAGGGGGCATGGCGGGAGAAAGAGGGAGCAGGCACCGGGATCTTGTATGATCTCGGCTCCCATCTCATCGATCAGGCCCAATGCCTGTTTGGCTTGCCCACTGCGGTAACGGCCGATTTAAGAATGCAGCGCACCGGAGCGAAAACGGTCGATCAGTTCGAGGTCGTCCTTCATTATGACGATTTGAAGGTCACCTGCAAGTCCGGCATGCTGGTCAGTCAGCCGGGTCCGCATTTTACGGTGCTGGGCGAGCGTGGATCGTTTGTCAAATACGGCATGGATGAGCAGGAAGAAGCGCTCAAGGGAGGCCGTTCTCCTGTCGGGGATGCCCAATGGGGGCAAGAGCCAGAATCCCTTTGGGGACAGGTATACATGGAGCAGCACGGACTGGTTGTACGGGGTCAGGTCGAGAGCATGCCAGGAGACTATCGGCTCTTCTACCAGAACGTATATGAGGCCGTGCTAGGCAAGGCGGAATTGGCGGTCACTGCGGTGCAGGCCAGAAACACCATTCGTTTGATTGAGTTGGCGATGCAGAGTGATGCGGAAAAACGAACGGTTATGGTTTCGAACGAATAGGGTGCATGGAGGCAGGAA
Source organism: Marinicrinis sediminis (assembly GCF_042685085.1). Taxonomy (NCBI): domain Bacteria; kingdom Bacillati; phylum Bacillota; class Bacilli; order Caryophanales; family Paenibacillaceae; genus Marinicrinis; species Marinicrinis sediminis. The sequence continues at coordinate 4,174 of NZ_JBHUMM010000008.1, read as the reverse complement.
AATCGTATCGAAAAGGCTGGAAATCGGTTGCAGACAGACCGATTTTCAGTCTTTTTTTTGCTGTCTGAAATGCGAGTAACCTCACCTGCCTGAATGCGAACATTTTCATCTGTCTGAAATGCGAGCATCTTTGTTTGTCTGGATATTCGCATTTTGGCTTGACTGAAATGAAAATTAATGAATATTTTAGCGAGCGATTCCAGTTGCGTCTGTATACTAGAATTAAACAGCAGAGCCACGTGCACTCCAATGACTCCATGGACGCGAAGGGTGCGGAATAAGGAAGGAAGGCTGGAATCAATAGCTTATGAGTATGAAACGGACCTTTCAATTTATTACGTCGGTGGGCATGGTCGTGCTGGTGATGGCGGTGATCGGCTCAGCGATGCTGATGACTCATGATGATATGCCTGCAGCCGATGATGGGGTGCTGGATATTCGGGAATGGGATTTTCATGCGGATGGCCATGTGAATATGGCCGGGGAGTGGAGCTTTTATGGTGAAGAGCTGTTGCGTGCGGACACCTTATCAGAGCGAGCAGCCCAGCCTGAGCGGATAGAAGTGCCCAAGTCCTGGAATCAGCAGGAATTGAATGGAATCGATCAGGGATACGGGTACGGAACGTATCGTCTGCAGTTGCTGCTGCCTGAAGCGGGTGTGAAATACGGGTTGAAAATTCCCTCCATGTCCACTTCTTATCGTCTCTACGTGGAGGATCAGCTTGTAGCGGGAGCGGGGGCAATCGGCACAAGCAGAGCGGATACCACGCCTCATTACATCCCTCGCATCGGTTTCTTCATCCCTCCATCCAGCCAGGTTGAAGTGATCATTCAGACGGCTAACTATGAGCATGTGCGGGGCGGTCTCTGGCTGCCCGTGCAGCTGGGTCTGTATGAGGAGCTGCTGCGAGCAGACAAGCGCGCCCTCGGTCTGGATCTTTTCTTCTACGGAGCGCTCATGATCATTGGCGTCTATCATTTGATCCTGTACGGGTTTCGCCGCAAGGACCCGTCAACGATGTGGTTTGGTGCCTTTTGCCTGCTGCAGGCGCTGCGGACGATTTTAGTGGGTGAAAATTTCTTTATGCAAATGTTTCCGGGTGTGCAGTGGGATGTGTATCTGCGCCTCGATTATTTGACCTTTTATGTGGCCTTGCCCTTGGGGGTGACCTTTGCCTATTCGTTGTTCCCGGAGGAAATGTCGCGAAAGGTATTGAGATTGTCCCAAAGCGTTGGCGTTGGCTTTGGCCTGTTCGTGCTGACTGCGCCGCCGCGCGTTTTTACCGCTTGGAACTGGCTCTATCAATGGCTCACCGTCTTGACCTGCCTGTATGTGCTGATGGTGCTGATCATTGCCATTCGGCGCAGGCGGGAAGGGGCAAGACTTCAGTTTGTATGGGCGCTGTTTTACATCGCCACTGTTTATTTGGATATCTTGTACTATCATGAATTTTTTGCGACGGGCGAGTTTGCCTCGCTCGGGTTATTCGTAGGGATGGGGACACAGTCTCTGATCATTGCCCGTCGTTTTTCCCGCGCATTCGAAAAGGTGGAGAGCATGTCAGCAGAGCTGAAGCAGATGAATGACGGGCTGGAGCGCAAGGTAGAGAAGCGCACAGAAGAACTGGCGATGGTTGAATATTCAAGGCGGCAGTTGATCAGCAACATCTCCCATGATTTGAAGACGCCGATCACCTTGATTGCCGGCTATGTGGAGGCATTGCAAAACGGCGTGGTGGAGGAAGAGGACCGCAAGCAAAAATATCTGAAGGTAATCGAGACGCGGGTGAAGAGTCTTCATCATCTCATTGAGGATTTGTTTGAGCTGAGCAAGCTGGAAGCCGGACAGACTTCCTTTCACTTTAAAAGGATGACCATCTCAGCCTTTAGAAAGCAGTTCGCCCATCGCTATGAGCTGGATGTGGTCGATGCGGGCTTTGTGTATAAGACGAATGAGCAGGATACTGAGCCTTCCATAGAAGACAGTTTTATGGTCAGGGTGGATGCCTTTCGGATGGATCAAGTCTTCACCAACCTGATTCACAATGCCCTCAAATTTGTGTCGGCCAAGCCGGGAGAGGTCCAACTTCATATGCATGCGAAGCTGTATGAGATCCCTCTGTTGAATGACAAGCAGAACATATACGGAGAACTGCAAATCGAAGTGGAGGATAATGGACAAGGCATTGATGCAGCAGACATGCCTTACATCTTCGACCGCTTTTACAAACAAGACAAGGTACGCAACAGCGCTAATGACGGCCGGGGCCTTGGACTGGCGATTGTGAAAGAGATTGTGGAACGGCATCAGGGGAGAATTACGGTATGTACGAAGCATCCGCAGGGCACCCGATTCACGATAACCCTGCCGATGACATCAGCTACTTCATAGAACGCTGGTTATTTCAATTCCTCTTTGTGTGACAGCTCCTTCAGCAAACGCTCGCTGCTTTTCTCCAGGACGAGCGGATACAGCTTGACCTTGCCGGGGGCGACTTCATGCAGCTGTTCATAGATTGCGCCGGACGCGTAAACGGTATCCGCCTTTTCCATCTGCGCCAGCAGCTCCTCGCGATGATTCCAGCCTTGCGGCACACAGTCGAGATTGTGAAGACCTGCATCCTTGACACGCTCGGACATCCACTGACCGCCTTTCTTGCCCAGACAGGCAAAAACGACCTTGGCTCCTTGGCTTAACTGGGCCATTTGCAGCAGGGCAGCCGTATCTACGGTCGCTCCGATCGTCACCAGCATGTGCTGCTTGCCGGGGAGCAGCTTCCGAACCTCATCGGAATGATTAAGCGTCGCCACAATCCAATCGGCTTGCTGGACGGCTTTTTGCCATTCCCGGGGTTGGCTCTCCGCTTCCTGCAAACAGAAGAAATCCACCTGAGCGCCCGTATGCCGGGCTACTTCTCTCTGATAGAAACCATAATCATGTTCCTTGCATTCGACAAACAGAATGCGCATGCCCGGTGCGGCCGCGGGTTCGAATAATTGAATATAGGCGGTGCCAGCGGTGACGAACTCTTCCAATGACAATCCCTGTTCCTTGGCTTCATTGGTCATGTGCGCCATCAGGGCATGCATGTGCTTGCGATCACGCCGCAGCTTGGCAACGTGCTCATTATCCAGCACTTCCGTGCCGCGTCCTTTTTGAATGGATACGATTCTCTCGTCCCGCAATTGGGTATATACCAAATGAACGGTATTCCGGTTTACCTTGAGTACATCCGCCAGCTGTGCAGCGGGGGGGAGCAATTCTCCGGACCTGATTTCATTCAGGCCGATGAGCCATTTCAACTGTTCCTTGATCTGTGTGTTCAGACAAACCGCAAATTGGGGGTCAGCCTGAAGCAGCAGATTGTTCTTCATCTTGCTTCACCTCACATATCGTACCTTTGTACGCAACAGGATGTCAGATGTCATCTGAATATAGATTGGCTACCTGATTGGTTTGCCTGACTTCATTATATACCTAATCCACTAGGTTTTACAAAGCACTTGCATCCAGTAAGGCTTATTCGTAAAAGATTTTGGAGGATCTGTTGACAAAGCAGTAAATGATCAGTATGATAGGAATATAAATAACTAATCTATTAGGTATTTATGATCACGGGTGGCTTTGCACACCCTTATCATCATACAAAGAAGGAGTGGTTATCCATGGCAGCAAAAGCATTAACGACAGAAACATTTAATCAGGAAGTCAGTGAAGGTGTCGCATTGGTTGATTTCTGGGCCCCTTGGTGCGGACCTTGTAAAGTACAGCTACCGATCGTGGAAGAATTGGCAGGAGAATTGGAAGGCAAGGCAACCATTGCGAAAGTCAATGTAGATGACAACGGAGATTTGGCTGCACAATACGGCATCTCCAGCATTCCAACTTTGCTTCTATTCAAGGATGGTGAGCTGGCAGAAACGATGGTCGGCTTGAAGAACAAAGCAGAACTTTCCGATAAATTGAATCGCCTGATGCAAGCCTAAGTCAGGCTTCAGGCAGGATGACAACGAAATAGTCAGGTCATAGGAGGGCTGTTGTTCCCGATTGAACTGCTCCCCGTCAAGTAGACAGATAAAATAATAAAACTGTATTCATTGGGCTCCGTCAATCACGGAGTCCATTTTATGCTGCATTTGCGAGCATTTGGCGGTACGTCATCGGAGACATTTT